>NZ_JBICVG010000017.1:0-151181 GCF_043198875.1 Streptomyces sp. NPDC048718 | reverse complement strand
AACGCGCACAGGCCCGCGAGGAACGAGTGGGCCGAGCACGATCGGTGCTGTGAGTCCGACTCCAGCACCCCGGAGGCGAACCGAGGCACAAAAAAAGGGGGGGCTCAGCCCGTGGGCCGCGCCATCGCCTTCACGAAGGCCTTCTCCACGTCCGCCGTCGACATGACGCCGTAGATCTCGCCGCCTTCCTCGACCACCAGGTATTCGGTGGCGGGGCTGGCGCGGAGGTGGTCGAGGAGGGGCTGGCCGGTGAGGTCGGCGGGGACCTTCATGCCGTCGGTGAGGTCCTGGGAGAGGGCGCTGACGGCGACCCAGGGGCGGCGGTGCTGGGGGATGCCGGCGATGGCGGTCTCACGGACGATGCCGGTGGGGGCGCCGTGGCCGTCGACGACGACGAGGGCGCGGGCGCCGGCTTCGTTGGCGCGGCGGAGGGCTTCGGAGAGGGGGGTGGCGGATTCGACGGGGATGGCGCGCCGGGTGAGGGTGCGGGCGCGGAGCTCGGGGAGGTGTTCGCGCAGCCGGGCCATGCGGAGGCTGTTGCCGGCGCCGGTCCAGATGATCGCGGCGAGGATCGCGGCGAGGAGTGCGTCGGTGACGGTGGTGAAGCCGGAGATGTCCTCGGTGTTGTTGCCGGCGATGCCGCTGCGGGTGAGCAGGGGCAGTCCGACGAGGACGGCGAGGGCGAGGGCGCGGCCGACCCAGGCGGCGGCGACGGTGCCGCTCATGGCGCTGCCGGTGATCTTCCAGACGATGGCGCGGAGCATGCGGCCGCCGTCGAGGGGGAGGCCGGGCAGCAGGTTGAAGACGGCCACGATGAGGTTGGAGATCATGAGTCCGCCGAGCAGGACGCCGGGGACGGTGCCGGGTTCGACGGTGTAGAGCGTCAGGTAGAAGATTCCGGCGAGGACGAGGGAGAGCAGGGGGCCGACGAAGGCGAGGACGAATTCGCGGCCGGGGGTCTCGGTTTCCTTGTCGATCTCGGAGACGCCGCCGAAGAACTGGAGCTGGATGCGGCGGACGGGGAGTTTGTAGCGGAGGGCGACGAGGGTGTGGGCGAGTTCGTGGACGAGTACGGAGGCGTAGAACGCGATCGCGAAGAAGAGGGAGACGAGGTAGCGGGCGGCGCCGAGCTCGGGCAGGACGCGTTCGATCTGGTCGCCGAAGACCCAGGTGATGAGGGCGGCGACCAGGAACCAGCTGGGTGCGACGTAGACGGGCACGCCGAAGGGCCGGCCCATGAGAATGCCGCCGCCCGGCTCCTCGGTCCGCTGCGGCTTGGACTCGTCCTGGTTCACGGGTTCCCTTCGTCGCCGAGCTGTTCGGCCCGCGTCGTGTGGCACGGTCGCGTGTCGGTTGTCGCGGGCCTTCGCCCGGGCTTTGCCGGTCTTTTCGATCATGCGGTCTGACGGGGTCCTGAGTCGATGGTATTCCGCTCGCTGTCAGTGGCGGGTCGTAGGGTCTGTGTCATGAGTACGAGCGAGCAGCGGCCGGAGCCGGCCGTGGTGTCCGGTGCGGCGCCGGGGCCCCGGCCGCCCATGTCGTTGTCCCCGTCGCGGGCGGGCGATTTCATGCAGTGTCCGTTGTTGTACCGGTTCCGGGTGATCGACCGGCTGCCGGAGAAGCCGAGTGCGGCGGCGACTCGGGGGACGCTGGTGCACGCGGTTCTGGAGCGGCTTTTCGACGCGCCGGCGGTGGAGCGGACGGCGCCTCGGGCGAAGTCGCTGGTGCCGGGGCAGTGGGACCGGTTGCTGGAGTCGCGTCCGGAGCTGGCGGAGCTGTTCGCGGAGGATCCGGCGGGCGAGCGGCTGGCGGAGTGGCTGACGCAGGCGGAGGCGCTGGTCGAGCGGTGGTTCACGCTGGAGGATCCGACGCGGCTGGAGCCGGCGGAGCGTGAGCTGTTCGTGGAGACGGAGCTGGCGTCGGGGCTGCGGCTGCGCGGGGTGATCGACCGGGTCGACGTGGCGCCGACGGGTGAGGTGCGGATCGTCGACTACAAGACGGGCAAGGCGCCTCGGCCGGAGTACAGCGAGGGCGCGCTGTTCCAGATGAAGTTCTACGCGCTGGTGGTGTGGCGGCTGAAGAACGTGGTGCCGCGTCGGCTGCAGCTGGTGTATCTGGGCAGTGGGGACGTGCTGACGTACGACCCGGTGGAGGCGGATCTGCTGCGGGTGGAGCGGAAGCTGCTGGCGCTGTGGGAGGCGATCGAGCTGGCGACGCGTACGGGTGAGTGGCGGCCTCGGCCGACGAAGCTGTGCGGCTGGTGTGATCATCAGGCGGTGTGTCCGGAGTTCGGTGGGACTCCCCCGGTGTATCCGCTGCCGGTGGTGGGTGCCCGCCCGCCGGAGTCGGGCGAGCCGGGTCAGGGCAGAATGGACGCGATTTCGCCTGCCCCCTGAGGTTCCGAGGAGTTGCCCGTGGCTATCCGCGTCCTACTGGTCGACGACCAGCCGCTGCTGCGTACCGGTTTCCGGATGATTCTGGAGGCGGAGGGGGACATCGCGGTGGTCGGTGAGGCCGGTGACGGCCTGCAGGCTCTGGAACAGGTGCGGGCGCTGCAGCCCGATGTGGTGCTGATGGACATCCGGATGCCTCGGATGGACGGGGTGGAGGCGACCCGGCAGATCACCGGGCCGGGACGGGACGGTCCGGCGAAGGTGCTGGTGCTGACCACGTTCGATCTGGACGAGTACGTGGTGGAGGCGCTGAAGGCGGGGGCGAGCGGCTTTCTGCTGAAGGACGCGCCGGCGACGGAGCTGGTGCAGGCGATCCGGGTGGTGGCGGCGGGCGAGGCGATGCTGGCGCCGTCGATCACGCGGCGGCTGCTCGACAAGTACTCGGCGCATCTGCCGTCGGGCGAGGAGCAGGTGCCGGACGCGCTGAGCACGCTGACGGACCGCGAGGTCGAGGTGCTGAAGCTGGTGGCGCGCGGGTTGTCGAACGCGGAGATCGCGGCGGATCTGTTCGTCAGCGAGACGACGGTGAAGACGCATGTGGGTCATGTGCTGACGAAGCTGAGCCTGCGGGACCGGGTGCAGGCGGCGGTGTACGCGTACGAGAGCGGTCTGGTGCGCCCGGGGGCGCAGTGACGCGGCCGGACCTGACCGGGCGTGCCGCACGGCCGGTCACGGGTGACCGTAGCTGATCATGACCTCGGATGACCATGGCCGCGGATGACCGCGACGGCGGGTGATCACAAGAGGTACGGGCGAGGGCCCGGCGCGTGGGGTACGCGCCGGGCCCTCGCCCGTTGTCATGGATGGCCCGGCCGTGCTCGACCGGTTCAGCCCGCCTTGATCTCCCAGAAGCGGAAGACGGCGTTGGCGTCGAGGGTCCATTCGAGGCCGGTGACGACGTCGCGGGCGACGGCGTACTGCTTGCCCTGCCACAGCGGCAGGAGGGGGACCTCGTCGGCGACGATGTCCTGGATGCGGCCGAAGTCGGCGGAGGCGGCGCCTCGGTCGGCGGAGGCGGCGGCCTTCGGGAGCAGGCCGGTGACGGTCTTGTTCCGGTAGCTGCTGCCGGTGACGTTGTCCTCGCCGAAGAAGGGGGTGGTGAAGTTGTCGGCGTCGGCGTAGTCGGGGACCCAGCCCTTGACGTAGACGCCGTACTTGCCGGCCGCTATGTCCTTCTCGTACTGGTCGAACTCGACGGACTCGACGTCGGCGTCGAACAGACCGCTGGCGTTGAGCTGCCGGGCGATCGCCTTCAGTTCCTGGTCGGTGGCCGGGCCGTAGCGGCTGGGGGTGGACCAGAGGGTGAGCCGGACCTTGTCGGTGATGCCGGCGGAGCGCAGGGCCTTCTCGGCCTTGGCGCGGTCGGGGCTGCCGTAGGTGTCGTAGAAGGCGGTGTTGTGGCCCGCGATGCCCGCCGGGACGATCGAGTAGAGCGGGGTGGCGGTCGACTTGTAGACGTTCTGGACGAGCGCCTCGCGGTCGACGAGGTGGGCGATGGCCTGGCGGACGCCGAGCTTGCCGGTGACCGGGTCGTCCATGTTGAAGACGAGGTGCTGGACCTCGGCGCTGCTGCCCTGGACGACTTCGAGGCTCTGGTCGGAGCCGGTGGCGTTCTCGAGGCTGACGATGTCGTCGTCGGACAGGCCTCGGTAGGCGACGTCGAGGTCGCCGCCGGTCAGTGCCTTGGCGAGGGCCTTGCGGTCGCCCCGGTAGAGCTTGAGGGTGACGTGCTCGTTCTTGCGCTTGAACGTGCCGTGGTAGTCGGGGTTGGCGGAGAAGACGGCCGCGGTCTCGCCGTAGGAGTCGAGCTTGTACGGGCCGGAGCCGATGGCCTTGCCGTCGGTGCGCAGTCCGTCGGCGGGGTACTCGCGGTGGTCGACGATCGAGCCGGCGCCGGAGGCGATCTTGCTGGGGAAGGTGGCGTCGGGGACCTTGAGACGGAAGACGACGGTGCGGGCGTCGGGGGTCTCGATGGTGTCGATGGTCGCCAGGAGCGGGGCCGGGCCGGCGGGGTCGTCGATCTTGAGGGCGCGCTCGAAGGAGAACTTGACGTCCTTCGAGGTGAGCGGGTTGCCGTTGGAGAACTTCAGGCCGTCGCGGAGGGTGCAGGTGTAGACGGTGCTGCCGGCCGAGAAGCCGCACCGCTCGGCGGCCTCGGGGGCGGGCTGGGTACCGCCGTTCGGGAAGGCGACAAGGGTCTGGAAGACGTTGTTGAACAGGATCCAGGAGCCGGGGTCGTAACCGGCGGCGGGGTCGATGGACAGGATCTCGTCCGACATGCCGATGCGCACGGTGTCCGCGGAGCCTTGGGAGTCACCGCCCGGCTCGGAGCCGCAGCCACTGAGCAGGGCGGCCGCCAGGCCCGCGGCGAGCGGGGCGGTCAGCCACTTGTGGGGTGCCTTCACAGAACTTGCCTCTTGATCTCTTGCCAGGCCGGCCGCGCGGGCAGTGCGCGGCCGGTACAACGAAGGGGTCAGGCGGTGCCGCGGCCCAGCTCCCACAGGAGCAGGTCGGAGGAGGTGTTCAGCGACCATTCGACGCCGGTGAGGTCGTCGCGGGCGGCGACGTACTGCTTGCCCTGCCACAGCGGCAGAACGGGTACGTCCTTGGCGACGATCTTCTGGATCTGGTCGAAGACGGGGCTCGCGGCGGAGCGGTCGGCCTGGCGGCGCGACTGCGGGATCAGCTCGTCACGGACGGACTGGTTGACGTAGGGGGTGTTGAGGAAGTTGTCGCTGTCGAGGAAGGGCGCGACGTAGTTGTCCGGGTCCGGGTAGTCGGGGAACCAGCCGAGGCCGTAGACGGCGTAGTCGCCGCGCTTCTGGGCCGGGCGGAACTTGGCCCATTCGGTGCCCTGGATCCGTACGTCGAAGAGCTTGGTGGCGTTGAGCTGGTCGCGCAGGGCCTCGAACTCCTGGGCGGTCTCGGCGCCGTAGTGATCGGTGGTGTAGTCGAGGGTCGTCTTGACCGGGGTCTTCACACCGGCGTCGCTGAGGATCTTGGCGGCGCGCGCGGTGTCCGGCTCGCCGTAGGTGTCGATGAACGACGTGGCGTGGCCGGTGATGCTGGAGGGGATCAGCGAGTAGAGCGGCTCGGCGGTGGGGCCGTACACCTTGCTGACGAGGGCGCCCCGGTCCACGACGGCGGCCATGGCCTGCCGGACGGCCTTGTCCTCGACGGCGGGGGCCTTGGTGTTGAAGGCGAGGTAGCGGATCTCCAGGCCGGGGACCTCGGTGAGGTCGATGCCGTCCTGCGGCTTCTCGCTGTGCTCCTTGATCTGCGCCTGGGACATCGCGCGGGCGGCCATGTCGATGTCGTCGTCGCGCAGTGCCTTGTCCATGGCGCCGGCGTCGGGGAAGGCGCGCAGTTCGACCTTCTCGTTGCGGAGGCTGATGTCGCCCTTGTAGTTCGGGTTCTTGGTGAAGACGAACTTCGTCACCCGGTCGCCGGAGACCTCGGTCTTCATGGTGTACGGGCCGGAGCCGTCGACCTCGAAGCCCTCGCGGAGCGCCTTGCCGTCGTACTTGTCCTTGCTGAGGATGCCGGCGACGGGGGTGGAGAGCTTGTACGGGAAGGTCGCGTCGGGCGCCTTGAGGTGGAAGACGACCTCGCGCTCGCCCTTGGTCTCGATGGTGTCGATGTCGGAGAGGAGGGCGGCGGTGCCGTTGTCCGACTTGATGGCGAGGACGCGCTCCATGGAGAACTTGACGTCCTCGGCGGTGAGCGGGGTGCCGTCGGCGAAGGTGAGGCCCTCGCGCAGCTCGCAGCGGTAGCTCTCGCTCTCCTTGTCGGAGAAGGCGCAGCTCTTGGCCGCCTCGGGGACGGGGGCTCCGCTGCCGCGCGGGGCGCGCATGAGGGTCTGGACGGTCTGGCGCAGAACGTTCCAGGTGCCGGTGTCGTAGGCGAAGGCGGGGTCGAGCGGGGCGGGGGCGTCCGCGGTGGCGACGAACTGGTCCGTGGTGCCGACCACGATGGCTCTGCTGTCGCCGCTCCCGCCGCAGCCGGCGAGCAGGGGCGTGAGCAGTGCGGCCGTGAGCGGCAGCACCAGGGTCTTGCGGTTCATCGGGACGTTCTCCTCATCCGGCGCGGGGTGACGGCCGGCGGTGGTACAGCGGCTTTCGGTCACTCCGCCGGACGCCCGGCCGCCCGGTCGGGGCGGTGGGGGCGAACGGCCCGTGCGGGGCGCGATCGGTCCTGTGTACGCGGCGACTTGGGTGGGCGCCGGGGCACTCGGAATGGCGGCGGAGTACTCGCGAAAGGTTAGTGGGCGGCGCCTGCCATTACCCGGCGGGGCGGACGCCGGGAGTAATCGCACAGTGATAGCGGATACACGGTTCGCGATATTCATGCGGCGGCATGATCCGTACGCCATCGATCGAATCGGGACAGATGAGGGTGAATCAATCCCCGCATTCCGGACGGGGGGTGCACGAAGGCCGCCCAGCGGTGGGCACTCTGCGTGATCAAGGTCACGCGAGATCCACCGCTGGGCGGCCTTGGGTATTCCCGCCCCTCAGGGCTGGGAGGGAAGCGGAATGAGGTTTCCGATAACGAACCTCAAAAGAAGCTCAAATTCCGTGCCCGGAAAGGGAGTTCAGGCGCTGACGGCCCGTCCGGGGCTGGATCCGGGGTCGGTCCTGCGATCGGGTCCGGCGATCGGTTCCGGCGGTCAGTTCCTGCGGGCCCCGGCGACCAGCGTCCGCAGGAAGGGGACGTCGACCTCCTCCAGGGACTTCACGACGACCCGGCCCGCCGACGGGGCGATCGGCGCGACCGACGGCACGGCGACCACCCGGCAGCCGGCGGCCTCGGCCGCCGCGACCCCGGTCGCGGTGTCCTCGACGACCGCGCAGCGCAGCGGGTCGGCGCCCACCCCGCGCGCGGCGGCCAGATACGGCTCCGGGTGCGGCTTCGTACGGGCCACCTCGTCGCCCGCCACCGTCAGCGTGAACCGCTCGGGGCCAAGGGAGGCGAGCACCCGGTCGATGATCCGGCGGTGCGAGGCGGAGACCAGTGCGGTGGGGATGTCGTGCCGGGCCAGCTCGTCCAGCAGCCGGTCGGCGCCCGGCATCAGCGGGACGCCCCCGTCGATGCGCCGCTCGAAGCGGTCGTTGAGCAGCACCGTCAGCTCGTCGAGGGTGATGTCCGCGCCGGTCGCCTCGATGAGATAGCCCGCGCTGCGGGTCATCGGGCCGCCGACGACGATGTCCCGCCATGCCTCGTCGAGCCGGTGGCCGAGGCCGGCGAAGACCTCCACCTCCGCGTCCCACCAGAAGCCCTCGGTGTCGACGAGGGTGCCGTCCATGTCGAGGAATACCGCCTGCAGGGCGGAGCTGCCGTTGGCACGGATCAGGGACGCGGGGACCGTGCTGGTCATCCGGCACACCTCCATGAAGGGACGAAGAGGCCGGCCTCCCTCCCCGGTACGGGGGTGGGCGACCGGCCTGCACTGGACCGACCAGTGTACGTCGCCGGGCCACCGAACGCAGCGGATTGACGCCGGACCGGTGACGATCGGTTACCGCGCGTTGAAGTACTTCGCCTCGGGGTGATGGATGACGAGGGCGTCGGTGGACTGCTCGGGGTGCAGCTGGAACTCCTCCGAGAGACGCACGCCGATCCGCTCGGGCCGCAACAGCTCGGCGATCTTCGCGCGGTCCTCCAGGTCCGGGCAGGCGCCGTAACCCAGCGAGAAGCGGGCGCCCCGGTACTTGAGGTCGAACATGCCCTCGACGTCCGCCGGGTCCTCGCCGGCGAAGCCCAGCTCGGCGCGCACGCGCGCGTGCCAGTACTCGGCGAGGGCCTCGGCGAGCTGGACGGACAGACCGTGCAGTTCGAGGTAGTCGCGGTAGGAGTCGGACGCGAAGAGCTTCGCCGTGGCCTCCCCGATCCGCGAGCCGACGGTGACCACCTGGAAGCCGACGACATCGGTCTCGCCGGACTCCTCCGGGCGGAAGAAGTCGGCGAGGCAGAGCCGACGGCCGCGGCGCTGGCGCGGGAAGGTGAAGCGGGTGCGCTCGTTGCCGTCCTCGTCGAGGACGATCAGGTCGTCGCCCTTGGAGACGCACGGGAAGTAGCCGTGGACGACGGCCGCTTCGAGCAGGTTCTCGGTGTGCAGCCGCTCCAGCCAGCCGCGCAGCCGGGGCCGGCCCTCGGTCTCGACCAGTTCCTCGTACGACGGTCCGTCGCCGGCCCGGTTCTGCTTGAGGCCCCACTGACCCTTGAACAGGGCGCCCTCGTCGAGCCAGGACGCGTAGTCCTTGAGCGGGATGCCCTTGACGACGCGGGTGCCCCAGAACGGCGGGGTGGGCACCGGGTTGTCGGTGGCGACGTCCGAACGGCCGCCGGGCTCGGGCTCGTCGGCCGGGACGGCCGTGGTGGCCCTCGGGACGCGACGCTGCTTCAGCTCCGGGAGTACGGCTCCGGGGACGCCCCGCTTGACGGCGACAAGTGCGTCCA
Source organism: Streptomyces sp. NPDC048718 (assembly GCF_043198875.1). Taxonomy (NCBI): domain Bacteria; kingdom Bacillati; phylum Actinomycetota; class Actinomycetes; order Kitasatosporales; family Streptomycetaceae; genus Streptomyces; species Streptomyces sp. NPDC048718. The sequence goes on along the minus strand of NZ_JBICVG010000017.1, from coordinate 142,269 downwards.
TCAGACGCAGCCCCTCGAAGGCGTCCCGGGCGTAGCGGACCTCGCCCTGGTAGATCTCGTGGAGGTCCTGCTCGACGTACGCCCTGGTCAGCGCGGCGCCGCCAAGGATCACGGGGTACTTCGCGGCCAGCTCGCGCTGGTTGAGCTCCTCCAGGTTCTCCTTCATGATCACGGTGGACTTCACCAGGAGACCGGACATGCCGATGACGTCGGCCCGGTGCTCCTCGGCGGCGTCCAGGATCGCGGAGACCGGCTGCTTGATGCCCAGGTTGACGACGTTGTAGCCGTTGTTGGACAGGATGATGTCGACCAGGTTCTTGCCGATGTCATGGACGTCACCGCGCACGGTGGCCAGGACGATCGTCCCCTTGCCCTCGGCATCCGACTTCTCCATGTGCGGCTCCAAGTGCGCCACCGCGGTCTTCATGACCTCGGCGGACTGGAGCACGAACGGCAGCTGCATCTGTCCGGAGCCGAAGAGCTCGCCGACGGTCTTCATGCCGTCGAGCAACGTCTCGTTGACGATGTCGAGGGCGGGCCGGGCGGTCAGGGCCTCGTCGAGATCGGCCTCCAGGCCGTTCTTCTCGCCGTCGATGATCCGCCGCTTCAGCCGCTCCTCCAGCGGCAGCGCCAGCAGCTCCTCCGCCTTGCCGGCCTTCAGCGACTTCGCCGTCGCACCCTCGAACAGGGCCATCAGCTTCTGGAGCGGGTCGTAGGCCGGCTCGTCCCCCTGCTGGGGCCGCCGCCGGTCGTAGATCAGGTCGAGGGCGCAGGTCACCTGCTCCTCGTCGAAGCGGGCGATCGGCAGGATCTTCGACGCGTGCACGATCGCCGAGTCCAGGCCCGCCTTGACGCACTCGTCCAGGAAGACGGAGTTGAGCAGGATGCGGGCGGCCGGGTTGAGGCCGAAGGAGATGTTGGACAGGCCGAGGGTGGTCTGGACGTCGGGGTGGCGTCGCTTGAGTTCCCGGATCGCCTCGATCGTGGCGATGCCGTCCTTCCGCGACTCCTCCTGACCGGTGCAGATGGTGAAGGTCAGGGTGTCGATGAGGATGTCCGACTCACGGATCCCCCAGTTGCCGGTCAGGTCGTCGATCAGCCGCTCGGCGATGGCGACCTTGTGCTCGACGGTGCGGGCCTGGCCGTTCTCGTCGATGGTCAGCGCGATCAGCGCGGCGCCGTGCTGCCGGGCCAGCCGGGTCACCTTGGCGAAGCGAGACTCCGGGCCGTCCCCGTCCTCGTAGTTGACGGAGTTGATGACGGCGCGCCCGCCCAGCTTCTCCAGGCCGGCCTGAATGACGTCGACCTCGGTGGAGTCGAGCACGATCGGCAGGGTGGAGGCGGTGGCGAAGCGACCCGCCAGCTCCTCCATGTCGGCGACGCCGTCCCGCCCGACGTAGTCCACGCACAGATCGAGCATGTGCGCGCCCTCGCGGATCTGGTCCCGGGCCATCTCCACACAGTCGTCCCAGCGGCCTTCCAGCATGGCCTCGCGGAACTTCTTCGACCCGTTGGCATTGGTCCGCTCGCCGATCGCGAGATACGAGGTGTCCTGCCGGAACGGCACGGTCTGGTAGAGGGACGCGGCTCCCGGCTCGGGGTGCGGCACGCGGACCGGCGGGACGATGCCCCGGACCCGCTCCACGACCTGGCGCAGGTGCTCCGGGGTCGTACCGCAGCAGCCGCCGATCAGGCTGAGGCCGTACTCGGTCACGAAGGTCTCGTGGGCGTCGGCGAGTTCGGCCGGGGAGAGCGGGTAGTGGGCGCCGTCCTTGGTCAGCACCGGCAGGCCGGCGTTCGGCATGCAGGAGAGCGCGATGCCGGAGTGCCGGGCGAGGTAGCGCAGGTGCTCGCTCATCTCGGCGGGGCCGGTGGCGCAGTTCATGCCGATCATGTCGATGCCGAGCGGCTCCAGCGCCGTCAGGGCCGCGCCGATCTCGGAGCCGAGCAGCATGGTGCCGGTCGTCTCGACGGTGACCGAGGTGATCAGCGGGACGGTGTAGCCGGCGATCTCCATGGCGCGGTGGGCCGCGATGACGGCGGCCTTGGTCTGCAGGAGGTCCTGGGTGGTCTCGACGAGCAGGGCGTCGGCGCCGCCGGCGAGCAGGCCCTCGGCGTTTTGCTGATAGGCGTCGCGGATGGTGCCGTAGGCGACGTGGCCGAGGGTCGGCAGCTTGGTGCCGGGGCCCATGGAGCCGAGGACCCAGCGCTGCTGTCCGGTGCTCTCGGTGTACGCGTCGGCGGCCTCGCGGGCGATGCGGGCGCCGGCCTCGGACAGTTCCTGGACGCGGTGGGCGATGTCGTACTCGCCGAGCGCGGAGAAGTTGCAGTTGAAGGTATTGGTGCCGACGCAGTCGGTGCCGACGGCGAGATAGGCGTCGTGGACCGAGCGGACGATGTCCGGGCGGGAGACGTTGAGGATCTCGTTGCAGCCCTCGAGCTGCTGGAAGTCCTCGAGGGAGGGGTCCTGGGCCTGGAGCATGGTGCCCATGGCGCCGTCGGAGACGACGACCCGGGAGGCGAGGGCCTCACGGAGGGCGTCGGCCCGCTGGGCGGCGGTCGCGGAGGCGGCGGAAGGGGTCGGCAACGAGGCCATGGAATGAGCTCCCTGGGATGCGACGGCTGTCGGCTTTGCGTGCTCGGCGGAGCGCGCACGGGGCCAGCGTAACCGTGCGGAGGCCGGGGTGGACACGGTGTTCCAGTCGGTGGACTGCATTCTGTGTGCGGGGACTCCCGTTCCGGCCCGCTTGTGCCCGACACTGTCGAATGTGACGCGAGGTCGACATCGACCGATACTGTTCAGCATTACCGAACAAGAATGAGAAGAAGGGCCGAGCGATGGCGAAGAACATCCAGTCGCTTGAACGCGCGGCGGCCATGCTGCGACTGCTCGCCGGCGGCGAGCGCCGGCTCGGCCTGTCCGACATCTCCTCCTCCCTGGGGCTGGCCAAGGGCACTGCCCACGGGATCCTGCGCACCCTGCAGGCCGAGGGTTTCGTGGAGCAGGACCCCGCCTCGGGCCGCTACCAGCTGGGCGCGGAGCTGCTGCGGCTCGGCAACAGCTATCTGGACGTGCACGAACTGCGCGCGCGGGCCCTGGTGTGGACGGACGACCTGGCCCGCTCCAGTGGCGAGAGCGTGCATCTCGGGGTCCTGCACCAGGGGGGCGTGCTGATCGTGCACCACGTCTTCCGGCCCGACGACAGCCGGCAGGTCCTGGAGGTGGGGGCCATGCAGCCGCTGCACTCCACCGCGCTCGGCAAGGTCCTGTCGGCCTACGACCCGATGGCGCACAGCGAGGCGGTGGAGGGCGTACGGGACTCCTTCACGCCCCGTACGGTCACGGGTCTCGCGGAGTTCGAGACGCTGCTCGACACGACCCGGGCGCGCGGCTGGGCCGCGGACGTGGAGGAGACCTGGGAGGGCGTGGCCGCGGTGGCGGCGCCGATCCACGACCGGCGGCGGATGCCGGTGGGGGCGGTGGCCATCACGGGCGCGGTGGAGCGGGTCTGCGCCGGGGGCGAGGCCGGGGGCGAGCTGCGTTCGGAGCTCGTGGCGGCGGTGCGGGACTGCGCCCGGGCGGTCTCGCGGGATCTGGGGGCCGGCCGCTTCTGACGACCGGGGCAGGCCGCTTCCGGCGAATGGGACCCCTCGCCCGTCGCTTCCGACGATTGAGGGCCGACTACTTCCGCCGTCCGCGGGCCGGCGCCGGGTCCGCGTACCGGACCTTCCGGACGCATCGCTTCCGGCCACCCGCCCCTCCCCCTTCGAACACGACTGAACCCGCCGGTAACGATCCCGTCATCGGCGGGTTTTTGGTGTTCACGCCCCTTGACGGGCTGTTGACCGTGGCGCAAAACTTCCGTGCATCGGTCGGCATTGTCGAACAGGTAACGGCAATACGCGTTAGGGTGTGACAGTGCCAAGGGCCGGCACCGCCCTCATACGAGGGCACGGACCACCGGAGGACCCGTGGTTCGCCTTCCCCTGGACGAAGGACAAAGGAGTCGCGGGTGTCCAGCTCCGACATCTTCATCGGCGAGACCCTCGGTACCGCCGTGCTCATCCTGCTCGGCGGTGGCGTGTGCGCCGCCGTCACGCTCAAGAAGTCCAAGGCCCGGGACGCGGGCTGGCTCGCGATCGCTTTCGGGTGGGGCTTCGCCGTCATGACGGCCGTCTACATGACCGCTTCCCTTTCCGGTGCCCATCTGAACCCCGCCGTCACCGTCGCGATAGCCGTCAAGGACGGCGAATGGGGCAAGGTGCCGGTCTATCTCGCCGGTCAGCTGCTCGGCGCCATGATCGGCGCGGCGCTCGTATGGGTGGCGTACTACGGCCAGTTCCAGGCCCACCTCACCGACGAGGAGATCGTCTCGGTCCCGCGCGAGGAGGGCATGGTCGACCAGCAGGCCGCCCCGGACGCCGGTCCGGTGCTCGGCATCTTCTCGACCGGCCCGGAGATCCGCGTCGTCTGGCAGAACCTCGCCACCGAGATCATCGGCACGATCGTCCTGATCCTCGCCGTGCTCACCCAGGGTCTCAACGACGACGGCAAGGGCCTCGGCCCGCTCGGCGCGCTCATCACCGCGTTCGTCGTGGTCTCCATCGGCCTCTCGCTCGGCGGCCCCACCGGTTACGCCATCAACCCGGCCCGCGACCTGGGCCCGCGCATCGTGCACGCGCTCCTCCCGCTGCCCAACAAGGGGGGCTCCGACTGGGGCTACGCCTGGGTCCCGGTCGTCGGTCCGCTCGTCGGCGCCGTGATCGGCGGAGGCATCTACAACATCGTGTTCGCCTGAGCCGTCCTTCTTCCAGACTTCCCTTGGAGTACACCGTGACCGACGCCCCCACCTCCGCCACCGCCACCCATGGCGCGGGTCCGTTCATCGCCGCGATCGACCAGGGCACCACTTCCTCGCGCTGCATCGTCTTCGACAAGGACGGCCGGATCGTCTCCGTCGATCAGAAGGAGCACGAGCAGATCTTCCCGAAGCCGGGCTGGGTCGAGCACGACGCCGTCGAGATCTGGACCAACGTCCAGGAGGTCGTCGCCGCCGCCATCGCGAAGGCCGGCATCACCGCGGCCGACGTCAAGGCCATCGGCATCACCAACCAGCGCGAGACCACGCTGATGTGGGACCGGACGACCGGCGAGCCGGTCCACAACGCGCTGGTGTGGCAGGACACCCGTACCGACGCCCTGTGCAAGGAACTCGGCCGCAACGTCGGGCAGGACCGTTTCCGCCGTGAGACCGGGCTGCCGCTCGCCTCCTACTTCTCCGGCCCCAAGGTCCGCTGGCTGCTCGACAACGTCGAGGGCCTGCGGGCGCGTGCCGAGCGCGGCGACATCCTCTTCGGCACCATGGACTCCTGGGTCATCTGGAACCTGACCGGCGGCACCGAGGGCGGCGTCCACGTCACCGACGTCACCAACGCCTCCCGCACCATGCTGATGAACCTGCACGAGATGGCGTGGGACGAGCGCATCCTCGCGTCGATGGACATCCCGGCCACCGTGCTGCCCGAGATCCGCTCCTCCGCCGAGGTGTACGGCGCGGTCAAGGGCGGCGTCCTCGACGGCGTCCCGGTGGCGTCGGCGCTCGGCGACCAGCAGGCCGCCCTGTTCGGCCAGACCTGCTTCGCCGAGGGCGAGGCCAAGTCCACGTACGGCACCGGCACGTTCATGCTGATGAACACCGGCGACAAGATCATCAACTCCTACAGCGGCCTGCTGACCACCGTCGGCTACCGGATCGGCGACCAGAAGCCGGTCTACGCCCTGGAGGGCTCGATCGCCGTCACCGGCTCGCTCGTCCAGTGGATGCGCGACCAGATGGGCCTCATCAAGTCCGCCGCCGAGATCGAGACCCTGGCCTCCTCCGTCGAGGACAACGGCGGCGCCTACTTCGTGCCGGCCTTCTCCGGGCTGTTCGCCCCGTACTGGCGCTCCGACGCCCGCGGTGTGATCGCCGGTCTCACCCGGTACGTCACCAAGGCGCACATCGCCCGCGCCGTCCTGGAGGCCACCGCCTGGCAGACCCGCGAGATCACCGACGCCATGACCAAGGACTCCGGCGTCGAGCTGGCCGCCCTCAAGGTCGACGGCGGCATGACCTCCAACAACCTGCTGATGCAGACCCTCTCCGACTTCCTGGACGCCCCCGTGGTGCGCCCGATGGTCGCCGAGACCACCTGCCTCGGCGCCGCCTACGCCGCCGGTCTCGCCGTCGGCTTCTGGCCGGACACCGACGCCTTGCGCGCCAACTGGCGCCGGGCCGCCGAGTGGACCCCTCGCATGGACGCCGACAAGCGCGAGCGCGAGTACAAGAGCTGGCTCAAGGCCGTAGAGCGTTCCATGGGCTGGCTCGAAGAAGAAGAGAAGTGACGAGGAGTAATTCGCGATGACCACCCCGCAGAGCCTCCCCTCCCTGGGGACGCACCCGGCCGCCGGTTCGCTCCCGACCCGCGCCGAGACCCGTGATCAGCTGTCCAGGGCGACCTACGACCTCCTGGTGATCGGCGGCGGCATCCTGGGCATCTCCACCGCCTGGCACGCCGCGCAGTCCGGGCTGCGGGTGGCCCTCGTGGACGCCGGCGACTTCGCCGGCGCCACCTCCTCGGCCTCCTCCAAGTTGCTCCACGGCGGCCTGCGCTACCTCCAGACCGGCGCGGTCAAGCTGGTCGCCGAGAACCACTTCGAACGGCGCGCGGTCTCCCGCCAGGTGGCCCCCCACCTGTCCAACCCGCTCACCTTCTACCTGCCGGTCTACAAGGGCGGCCCGCACGGCGCCGCCAAGCTCGGCGCCGGCGTCTTCGCCTACAGCGCCCTGTCAGCCTTCGGCGACGGCGTCGGCCATCTGCTGAGCCCCGCCAAGGCCGCCCAGGACGTGCCGGAGCTGCGCACCGACGGTCTCAAGGCCGTCGCCGTCTACGGCGACGACCAGATGAACGACGCCCGCATGGCGCTGATGACGGTCCGCGCCGCGGTCGACGCCGGCGCGGTCGTCCTCAACCACGCCGAGGTCGGCGGGCTGCGCTTCACCCGGGGCCGGGTCACCGGCGCCGAGCTCAGGGACCGGCTGACGGGCGAGGAGTTCGGCGTCGACGCCCGGCTGGTGCTCAACGCCACCGGCCCCTGGGTCGACCACGTCCGCCGGATGGAGGACCCCCACGCGGCCCCCTCCATCCGGCTGTCCAAGGGCGCCCACCTGGTCCTCAAGCGCACCTCCCCCTGGAAGGCGGCCCTCGCCACCCCGATCGACAAGTACCGGATCACCTTCGCCCTCCCCTGGGAGGACATGCTGCTGCTCGGCACCACCGACGAGGAGTACGAGGGCGAGCCGGGCGAGGTCGCCGTCAACGACAAGGACATCGCCCAGATCCTGGACGAGGCCGCCTTCTCCATCCGCGACCAGCAGCTCGACCGCTCCCTGATCACCTACTCCTTCGCGGGCCTGCGGGTGCTGCCGGGCGGCCCCGGCGACACCTCGAAGGCGAAGCGGGAGACGGTCGTCACCGAGGGCCGCGGCGGCATGCTGTCGGTGGCCGGCGGCAAGTGGACCACCTTCCGGCACATCGGCCGCACCATCATGAAGAAGCTGGAGGCGCTGCCGGGGCACCCGCTCGGCGACTCCTTCGAGCCGGTGTCCGCGCTGCCGAAGCGGCTGCCGCTGCCCGGTATCGCCAACCCGAACGCGGTCGCCCACCGGCTCCTCGTCGACGGCCCGGCGCCCGGCCCGCGGATGGCCGCCGACACCGCCAAGCACCTGGCCACCCACTACGGCTCGCTCTCCTTCGACATCGCCCGCATGGCGAACGAGGACCCCGCCCTCGCCGAGCGTATCCACCCGGACGCGCCGGAGATCTGGGCCCAGGTCGCCTACGCGCGCGACCACGAGTGGGCCGAGACCGCGGACGACGTGCTGCGCCGCCGCACCACCCTGACCATCCGCGGCCTGGCCACGGACGAGATACGGGGCAAGGTGGAGGACATGCTGCGCGGCTGATCGTTCAGGGGGCCCACGAGGGCCATGGGTAAGGGGCGGTCTCTCTGGAGACCGCCCCTTACCCATGCCCGGAAACCGCCCGGAAACGGCCGGCCACGATCGTGCCGTGTGCCGACCGGAGTTCCTGGGTAGTCGATCACAGCCGAGAGTGCCCCGGGCGTCGTCCGAGGGCTGCGGGCGGGCCGCCGGATGGGCATAAGGTTGGTCCGTACGAGACAACTATCGACGAAGGAGGCGCTGGGTGATCGAGCTCGAGGGGGTTCCCGAGCTGATCGACCCGGTCATGGTGGCCGCGTTCGAGGGGTGGAACGACGCCGGTGACGCCGCCTCCGCCGCGGTCGCCCATCTCGACCGGGAGTGGAAGGGCGAGGTGTTCGCGGCGCTCGACGCCGAGGACTACTACGACTTCCAGGTCAACCGGCCCACGGTGTGGCTGGACAACGGGGTACGGAAGATCACCTGGCCGACGACCCGGCTGTCCGTGGTCCGGGTCGGCGGCGAGAAGCCCCGCGACCTGGTGCTGGTGCGCGGGATCGAGCCGTCGATGCGCTGGCGTTCGTTCTGCAACGAGCTGCTCGGCTTCGCGCACGAACTGGGCGTGGAGATGGTGGTGATCCTGGGCGCGCTGCTCGGCGACACCCCGCACACCCGTCCGGTACCGGTCAGCGGCGTCACCTCCGACCCCGACCTGGCCCGCACGATGGACCTGGAGGAGACCCGTTACGAGGGTCCGACCGGCATCGTGGGCATCCTCCAGGAGGCGTGCACCCATGCCGGGGTCCCGGCGGTGAGCCTGTGGGCGGCGGTGCCGCACTACGTGTCGCAGCCGCCGAACCCGAAGGCGACCCTGGCGCTGCTCAACCGGCTGGAGGACCTCGTCGGTCTGCACATCCCGCTGGGCGAGCTGCCCGAGGACGCGCGGGCGTGGCAGCTGGGCGTGGACCAGCTGGCCGCCGAGGACAGCGAGGTCGCCGAGTACGTGCAGACGCTGGAGGAGGCACGGGACACGGCCGAGCTGCCGGAGGCGTCAGGCGAGGCCATCGCCCGGGAGTTCGAGCGCTATCTGCGGCGCCGTGAGCCGGGGCCGGGCGCCGGCCCGGGAGTGGCGACGGAGGGCACCGACCCCTCGTACCTGCGGGACGCTCCCAGCGACCGGACCCGTCCGCCGAAGCCGGCACAGCCGGGGCCGGAGGCGGTGCCGGGCACGGAGGCGGACACGTCGGAGTCCGGCGAGACCGGACCCGCGGCGGAGAAGCCGGACGCGGGCGCGGGCGCGGAGACGGACGCGCGGGACGGCGAGGACGGCAAGGCCGCCAAGAGCGGCAAGAGCAGCAAGAACAGCAAGAACGACGAGGACACAGAAGCCTCGGACTCCGGCAAGGACTCCGGCTCCGGTACGAACGCGGGCACGGGCTCTATTCCGGACGCGGACGCGGGCTCGGAGCCGCCGGTGCCGGGTGCGGGCGACCGGCCCGAGGGGCCCGAGGGCTCCCAGGACACCGAGAAGTAGGCGTACGGGAGGGGTGGCACGGCCACCCCTCCCGTCTCGTTTTCCCGGCACCGGGCACGTCCGGCCTATGCCAGGCAGCGCGGTGGCGGGAATGTCGTCGGAACACAACACAGCGGCGGGCCGCACCCGGGCACATGCCCCAGGGGTGCGGCCCGCCGTTGTACGGGGTACGGGCGCCCGCTTACAGGGCGACGCCGAGCAGCGCGTCGACGGCGCGCGAGACGACACCGGGGGCGGACTCGTCGGTGCCGCCGTCGGCGGTCTGGAGCGCGGCCCAGCGGTCGACCGCGGCGAGCGCGGCCGGGGCGTCCAGGTCGTCGGCGAGCGCGTCGCGCATCTCCTCGACGAGCGCGTCGGCGGACGGGCCGTCGGGGCGCGAGACGGCGGCGCGCCAGCGGCCCAGCCGCTCCACGGCGTCCTGGAGGACCTGGTCGGTCCACTCCCAGTTGGCCCGGTAGTGGTGGGAGAGCAGGGCGAGCCGGATCGCGGCCGGGTCGACGCCGTCCTGGCGCAGTCGGGAGACGAAGACCAGGTTGCCCTTGGACTTCGACATCTTCTCGCCGTCCAGGGCGACCATGCCGGCGTGTACGTACGCCTTGGCCATGGGGAACTCGCCGGTGAGCGCCTGGGCGTGCGAGGCGCCCATCTCGTGGTGCGGGAAGATCAGGTCGGACCCGCCGCCCTGGATGTCGAAGCCCATGCCGAGGTGGTCGAGGGCGATGGCGACGCACTCGATGTGCCAGCCGGGGCGGCCCGCGCCGAGGCTGCCGCCGTCCCAGCTGGGCTCGCCCTCGCGGGCGGCCATCCACAGCATCGGGTCGAGCGGGTTCTTCTTGCCCGGACGGTCCGGGTCGCCGCCGCGCTCGGCGGAGAGGTGGCGCATGAGCGCGGTGTCGTAGTGCGAGACCTCGCCGAAGTGCGGGTCGGCCTCGATGGAGAAGTAGATGTCGCCGTCGAGCTCGTAGGCGGCGCCGGAGTCCCGCAGCCGCTCGACCAGCGGGATGATGGCCGGAATGGCCTCGACCGCGCCGATGTAGTTCTTCGGCGGCAGCATGCGCAGGGCGGTCATGTCCTCGCGGAACAGAGCGGTCTCGCGCTCGGCGAGGCCGACCCAGTCGATCCCGTCGCGGATCGCGCGCTCCAGGAGCGGGTCGTCCACGTCGGTGACGTTCTGGACGTAGTGGACCTGCCGCTTGGTGTCGAGCCACACGCGCTGCACGAGGTCGAACGCGTTGTAGGTCGCCGCGTGACCCATGTGGGTCGCGTCGTACGGCGTGATGCCGCAGACGTACAGGCGGGCGACGGGACCGGGGGCGAGGGTCACTCGTCCACCGGTCGCGGTGTCGTGAATCCGGAGGTCGCGGCCCTTGCCGGGCAGGGCGGGGACTTCAGAAGCGGGCCAGGCATGCATGTCCTGAGCGTAACCGGACGGCAGTTCCGGATACGAACCGCACCCTGGATCTCGGCCGATTAGGCGGTCTTGCGGACTCGGCGTGTACATGCATAGCCCGAAGGGGCCTGTCCAGGGGCCTTGTCGCGCGGGGGCGATTGGCCGAAAAGCTTCGGGGGACTATGGCAAGTTCGGCAGGCGCCTGCCGGGCCGACGGCTCGGCAGGGATCGGCTGGACCGGCGGCCCGGGAAGGGTCCGCTAGACCGGCGGCCAGGGGATGGCCGGCCACTGCCCGGTCGGTACGGGGTGCCGGCCGGCCTCCAGCAGGACGGCGACCCGCCGGCGCAGCGCGGTCACCTCCGCCCCGGTCAGCAGTGCGGCCAGCCGATCGGCCAGCACAGTGCCGGGGGCCAGCCGCTCGCCGAGTGCCCGCAGGGCGGCGGTGGCCTCGTCGGTCAGCTCCTCCCCCGCCCAGCCCCACAGCAGGGTGCGCAGCTTGTCGTCGACATGGAAGGAGACCCCGTGGTCGATCCCGTAGAGCCGGCCGTCGGCGGTGGGCAGCAGATGCCCGCCCTTGCGGTCGGAGTTGTTGATCACAGCATCCAGGACGGCGAGCCGGCGCAGCTGCGGGGCGTCGGCGTGCACGAGGAGCGCCGTGCGGTCCTCGTCGACCTGGGCGGGGCCGACGGCCTTCCAGCCCTCCCCCGCCTCCTCGTCGTCGACGAGGGCGAGGAGCGTCGCCGACGGGTCGGGTTCGACCCACAGCTGCACCATGCCCTCGCCGTACGGGCCCTCGCGCAGCACGGTCGGCGGGACCAGGCCCCAGCCCATCGCCTCGGACAGTTCGTAGGCGGCGACCTCGCGCTGGGCGAGCGTGCCGTCGGGGAAGTCCCACAGCGGGCGCTCGCCCGCGACCGGCTTGTAGACGCAGTCGGCTTCCTCGCCCGCGTGGGCGACGGAGCAGTACAGCACCGCGTTGGACGCCTCACGGATCCGGCCCCGGACGGTCAGTTCGCCCCGGGAGAGCAGGTCGATGACGCCGCCCGGCCCGCCGGGCCGGGGCCGGCGGGCCGGGTCGGCCGCGAGACGGTCCTGGTCGCCGCTCATGCGCCTCGGCGGTATCCGTTCTGACGCGGGCAGACATGGCCCTCGGGATCGAGCGGCAGGCCGCACAGCGGGCACGGCGGGCGGCCCGCGTTGACCACGTCGAGGGCGCGCTTGGCGAAGGCCCGGGCCTGGGCGCCGGTGAGCCGGACGCGCAGCATCGGCGGGCCGTTCTCCTCGTCCTGGAGCAGCCGTTCCTCGGCCTCGGCGAGCTCCTCCTCGGAGTCGGCGTCGAGTTCGACGAGCGCCTGCGCCTCGACGATCATGCGTTCTTCCCCGCCGTCCCAGGCGAGGGCCATGGTGCCGACCCGGAACTCCTCCTCGACGGGGGTGTCGAGGGGTGCGGCGTCGGCGTTCTCGGCGAGCGCGACAGCGGGGACGGGGGCGTTGCCGCCGGTGCGGCGGACGACCTCGTCCAGCAGTTCGTCGATCCGTTCGGCGAGCGCCGCGACCTGGCTCTTCTCCAGGGCGACGCTGGTGACCCGGCCGGGCGCGGACGCCTGCAGGAAGAACGTACGGCGGCCAGGCAGCCCGACCGTACCGGCCACGAAACGCTCCGGTGGGTCGTAGAGGAACACCTGACGGGACACGTCCCGACTCCCTTGGGTCTCGGTGGGCAGCTGTCCCGGTGGGGTCGGGCACAGCTGTGCTACAGCGGCGCGTCCACCCTACTGCGCGTAGGGATCACGGTGCGCCCGCACCGCCTCCCACCTCGGCCGCCCCGTCGCCTGCCGGGGTCTCGCGAGGGGCGAGGGAGGCGAGATCGCCGGTGTCGCCGAGCCGGATCAGGAAGGGGCGCAGCCGGGTGTAGCGGATCGCGGTGACCGAGCAGGGGTCGGCCTGGATCCGCTGGAAGAGGTCGAGGTGCAGGCCGAGGGCGTCGGCGACGAGCGCCTTCACGATGTCGCCGTGGGTGCACATCGCGTAGACGGCGTCCTCGCCGTGCCCGGCCTCGATCCGGGCGTTCCAGTCGTGGACGGCGTCCACGGCGCGGGCCTGCATGGCGCGCATGGACTCGCCGCCGGGGAAGGCGGCGGCGGCGGGGTGCGCCTGGACGACGTTCATCAGCGGTTCGTCCATCAGCTCGGCGAGCTTGCGGCCGGACCAGTCGCCGTAGTCGCACTCGTTGATCCGCTCCTCGATGTGGAGCGGCAGCCCGGGGCGGGCGTCGAGCAGCGGCCGTACGGTCTCGCGGCAGCGCTGGAGCGGGCTGGAGACGACGGCGGCCAGGGGGATGCCGGCGAGCCGTCCGGGCAGCGCGGCGGCCTGGGCGGTGCCGCGTTCGTCGAGCGCGACACCGGGCGTGCGACCCGCGAGCACTCCGGAGGTGTTGGCGGTGGAGCGTCCGTGCCGGACGAGGATCAGCGTGGCCATGGCGGCCAGCCTACGCGCGCGGGGCGGCGGGGCCCGGGGGTTCGGCGGACGCGGGCGGGCGAGCCCGGGAGATGAACCGGGAAGGTCCGGGGGGAGGGGCCAAAGGAGGCGGGAGCCGGGCCGGAACCGGGCCGGAACAGACGCGGAAGAGGTGCGGGAAGGGGCCGGACGAGGGAGAATACGGCCCGTGATCGTGGACTCAGCCATCTACCGGGACGGACGCAGGACGTCCGGCCCCGACGACCTCTCGGACGCGCTCGCCGAGGCGCGGGCGACCGGCCACGCATTCTTGTGGGTCGGCCTGCACGAGCCGTCGGAAGCCGAGTTCGCCCATGTCTCGGAGGAGTTCGCGCTGCACCCGCTGGCGGTGGAGGACGCTCTGAAGGCCCATCAGCGGCCCAAGCTGGAGGTCTACGACGACTCGCTGTTCATGGTGCTCAAGCCGGTGGTGTACGACGCGGCCAGCGACCGGGTGTCATCGGGCGAGGTGATGGTCTTCATCGGCGACTCGTTCGTGGTGACCGTGCGGCACGGGGAGGGAGCGCCGCTGGCGGCGGTACGGCAGCGGCTGGAGGACGAGCCCGAGGTCCTGCGGCACGGCCCGGCCTCGGTGCTCTACGCGATCGGCGACGCGGTGGTGGACCACTACATCGACGTGGCCGGGGAGCTCCAGATCGACCTGGAGGAGCTGGAGGCGGACGTCTTCGCGCCGTCGGGCGGGGGTTCGGGGCGCACGGCGGAGCGGATCTACACGGCCAAGCGGCAGGTCCTGGAGTTCCGGCGGGCGAGCGGTCCGCTGGCGGGGCCGGTGGGCAGGCTCGCGACGGGCTCGCTGCCCTTCGTACACGATCACTCGATGCCGTTCTTCCGGGACGTACAGGACCATCTGCTGCGGGCGAACGAGCAGGTGGAGGGGTTGGACCGGCTGCTGTCGGACATGCTCTCGGCGCATCTGGCGCAGATGGGCGTACGGCAGAACGACGACATGCGCAAGATCTCGGCGTGGGCGGCGATGGCCGCCGTTCCCACGATGGTCGCGGGGATCTACGGAATGAACTTCCGGCATATGCCGGAGCTGGACTGGGTCTGGTCGTACCCGGCCGTGATCGTCCTGATGGCGGGCGTCGTCACCGCCCTCTACGTGCAGTTCAAGCGGCGCGGCTGGATGTGACGGGACGGCCGGTCCTGCGGCCGGCCCCCGGCAGGCTCAGAAGGCGCCGGCCGGGACCGGCGGGCCACCGAGAGCGTCACGGCGTTCGGGCATCCTGAGGTCGACCATCCGGTGCCAGCCGGCGGCCCGTTCGTACGCGTACATGGCGTGGATGCCGGCGGCGAGCGCGCCGGCCTTCGCGCGCGGCCACCGCAGGATGCGGCCCATGTGGCCCATCACCGAGAGGCTGACGTCCCGGTAGATCGCGATCTCGGCCAGCGCGCACGCGCGCAGGGTGCGCTGGATGAGCCGGCCGTGGCCCTGGTGGTTGAGCCGGAGCAGTTCCTCGTGGCAGTAGGCGAGGTGATTCTCCTCGTCGTGGCAGATCATCCTGATCGCCTTGCCGAGTTCGGGGTGGTCCCCGAAGTGCGTGACGAGCATGTCCATCTGGGAGGCGGCGCGCTCCTCGGTGATCCGGCTGTGCGCGAGATAGACGACGATGTCCCGCTCGGTCAGCGGCTCGTCGCGGCGCAGGGTCGTGTGGGCGAGCCCGATGCCGCGCCGTTCCAGGAGCATCGTGTAGTCGGTGTCGGGGGGCACCGGGACGGGGTCGAGACCCCGCTTTCTCAGCAGGGCGTTGAAGATCCTGCCGTGCTTGTCCTCGTCGGCGCCGTGCCGCGCGATCTTGGGGGCCAGGTCCCGCATACCGGGGGCGACGAGGGCCGCGATACGGCCGTTCTCCCAGCCGCCCTGCGCCTCGCCGCTGGCGGCGATGGAGCAGAAGAGCTGGAACGTCTCGTCGTCGTCGATGATTTCCTGGAACAGGCTCTTGGCCGTGAGCATGGCTGCCACCTCCCGTGCGGTACGAGTCAAGTGCGCCACGCCGGGGCGGGCAACAGGAGGGCACGGCGACTGAGCCGAACGAAGGACGCGCCGGGACGCGCCGGGACGGGCCGAGACGGACCGGGGACGGGCCAGGGAGGGCCGGTGGGACGGTCACCGCGACCGGCCGAAGAGGGCAAGGGGCGGCTGAGGGACGGCCAGGGGACGGCGCGGGGCGTAACCCGCGGGAGCGCTCGCGCGTTGTGCTCCGTAACGGCCGTGGCGGGGCACCCCGAGCCCTCACCACGGCCGTGAGACCCGTCCGGGTCCTGTCCGGATCCGGTCGGTCAGGCCGCTCCGGACCGCTCCAGCGCCTCCACACCGGCCCGCAGGGCGGCGATCCGTTCGTCGAGCGTGAAGCCCGCGGGGGCCAGGGTCAGGGTCGTCACTCCGGCGGCCGCGTACTCCCGCATACGGTCGGCGATCCGGTCGACGGAGCCGAGGAGGGTGGTCCGGTCGATCAGCTGGTGCGGTACGGCCGCGGCGGCGCCGTCCTTGTCGCCGGACAGGTACTTGTCCTGGATCTCGGCGGCCGCCTTCTCGTAGCCCATGCGCTGGGCGAGCCGGTTGTAGAAGTTCTGCTTCCGGCTGCCCATGCCGCCGACGTAGAGGGCGGTGTACGGGCGGAAGATGTCGGCGAGCGCCTCGACGTCGTCGCCGAGCGCGAGCGGAAGGGTGGGATGGACGTCGAAGCCCTCCATCGTGAGCCCGGCCTTCTCGCGGCCCGCGCGCAGCGGGCGCAGCGCGGTCTCCTCCAGGTGTTCGGCGGCGGGGAAGATCAGCAGGGCGCCGTCGGCGATCTCGCCCGTCTGCTCCAGGTTCTTCGGCCCGATGGCGGCGATGTAGAGCGGGATGCGCGGGCGGGTCGGGTGGACCGTGAGCTTGAGCGGCTTGCCCGGACCGTCCGGCAGCGGCAGGGTCCAGTGCTCGCCCTGGTGGGTCAGGCGTTCGCGGGTCATGGCCTTGCGGACGATCTCGACGTACTCGCGGGTGCGGGCGAGCGGCTTGTCGAACCTGACGCCGTACCAGCCCTCGGAGACCTGCGGCCCGGAGACACCGAGCCCGAGCCGGAACCGGCCGCCGGACAGGGAGTCGAGCGTCGCGGCGGTCATCGCCGTCATCGCGGGCTGGCGGGCCGGGATCTGCATGATGGCCGAGCCGATGTCGATCCGCTCGGTGCGGGCGGCGACGAAGGAGAGCACGGTGGGGGCGTCGGAGCCGTACGCCTCCGCGGCCCAGCAGACGTCGTAGCCGAGGCGGTCCGCCTCCTGGGCGACGGCGAGATTGTCGCCGTCCATGCCCGCGCCCCAATAACCGAGGTTGATGCCGAGCCGCATGCCACGTACCCCTTACCCGTCGGTAACGTCGTTGTGGGCGGGACTCTAGCGCGCGGTGCCGGCCTCCGACAGGAGCCCGGGCGGACCGGTACCTGTGGACAAGTTGTCCACAGGCTCTCTCGGTGTCGCGCCGTGGCCAGTAATCTCGCCGCCATGGAGCAGAGGCATCTCGGACGTACCGGCCTGCGTGTGTCCCGGCTCGGGCTCGGCACCCTCACCTGGGGCCGGGACACCGACGAGCACGACGCGGCCGAGCAGATGAAGGCGTTCTGGGACGCGGGCGGCACCCTCGTGGACACCGCCGACGTGTACGGGGGCGGCGAGGCAGAGTACCTGCTCGGGAAGTTCCTGAACACCCTGGTGCCCCGGCACGAGCTGGTGATCTCGACCAAGGCGGGCAGCATCCCCGACCCGGACCGGCGGACGAACGGCTCGCGCGGGCATCTACTCGCCTCGCTGGACGACTCGCTGGCCCGGCTCGGCACCGATCACGTGGACCTGTGGCAGCTGCACTCCTTCGACCCGTACACGCCCCTGGAGGAGTCGCTGCAGGCCCTCGACATCGCCGTGCACAGCGGGCGGGCCCGCTATGTCGGCGTGTCCGGATTCTGCGGCTGGCAGCTCGCCAAGGCCGGCACCTGGCAGCTGGCCGGTGAGCGGACCCGGCTCGCCGGTACGCAGATGGAGTACTCGCTGCTCCAGCGCGGCATCGAGCGCGAGGTGCTGCCGGCGGCGCTGGACCTGGGCATCGGGCTGCTGCCCTCCTCGCCGCTGGGACGCGGGGTGCTCACCGGCAAGTACCGCGACGGCACCCCGGCCGGGTCGCGCGGCGGTTCGGAGGCGCTGGCCCCGTTCGTGGAGCCGTACCTGGACGAGACCGCGAGCCGCATCGTGGGCGCCGTGACGACGGCCGCCGACGGCCTCGCGACCACCCCGCTCCAGGTCGCGCTGGCCTGGGTCCGCGACCGGCCCGGAGTGACCGCGCCGATCGTCGGCGCGCGCAACGCGCGGCAGCTGGCCGCGGCGCTGTCAGTGGAGGCCCTTAGTCTTCCTGACGAGATCTGCCAGGCGCTCGACGATGTGTCGGCGCCCGTGCACCGTTATCCGGATCACGACTGGAGCACCTTGTGACCGACCCCTCCGCGGCCACCCCGCCGCCCGACCCCGCAGAGGTCCCCGCCGACGGCACGGAACCGGACACCACCGGGGACATCGTCCCCGAGGGCGAGCCGGGACCCGGTACGAGCGGAACGGACGAGGCGGAGCCGGAGACCGAGGCGGGCTTGGAGACCGGGACGGAGGCGGAGCCGGAGGCCGGGACAGGCCCGGATGACGCGGACAGAACGGATAGTACGGACAGCGTGGCCGACACGGATGGCGCGGACGACGCGGAGGCCCCGGCCGGAAGCGAGGACGGGGGCGAGTCCGGCGGTGACGGAGACGGAGAGGAACCCGGCGACGCCCCGGAGTCCGGCGGCGAACCCGCGGGCGACCGCTCCGAGGGCGAGTCCGCTGCCGAGGGGGAAGCCGCGGCCGGGCTGAACGAGGCGCAGGCGGAGCTGGCCGCGCAGCGGGAGCTGCGGGCCAGAATCGAACAGCGCAAGGCCGAACGCGGGCCCGTCGAGGCCGGCGCGAAGCTCAGCGGGACGGCGGCGGACCTGCTGGCGGCGGTCCGGGCCGTGGAGAGCGGCGCGCGACCGGTCGCGGTCCCGCGTGCCGAGGAACCCGCCGCCGAGCGGCCCGTGCCGGCGCCGGCCCCGTCCGCCGCGCCGGAGCGGACGGTACGCCCGCCCGCGCCCCAGGCCCCGGCGGTGACCGAGGAGACGGAGACGGCGGTCCGCCAGGTCCTCGCGCGCGGGGGTGCCCCGGAGACCCTGGCGCCCCAGGTGGCGGCCGTGCTCGGCGAGGGCGCCGGCCGCGCCCTGGCCGGCGACCCGTGGCAGCTGCTGGCCGTGCCCGGGGTACGCCCCGAGCAGGCCGACGGGTTCGCCCGCGCGCTGCTGGGCGCGGAATGCGGGCCCGGCGACCCGCGCCGCGCGGTGGCGCTCACCGCGTGGATCCTGGAGCAAGCGGCCCGGCAGGGGCACACGGCCCTGGAGATCGGCGCCGTACGGGACGGGCTCGCCCGGCTCTCCGTGCCCGAGCCCGAGAAGGCGGTCGACCTGGCCGTCTCCGAGGCGGCGGTCCTGGTCTTCCAGGAGGAGGACGAGCAGGACCAGGAAGGGGAAGACGGCCTGGAGGACGGCGCCGACGAGACCGGGGAGCCCGGAGAAGGCCAGGGGCAGCCGCCCCGGCCCGAGGCACCGGTACTGCTGGGCCTCGAACGCTTCGCGCTCGCCGAGGAGAGCCTGGCCGACGGTCTCGCACGGCTGGTCCGTACGGTCCAGGCGGCCCCGTGGGACGGCCCCGAGCTGGCCCGTGCCGCCGGCGCGCACGGGCTGGTGCTGCACACCGGCGGCGAGGCTGCCCGCGCCGAACCCGCCGCGCTGGCCGCCGAGGCCCGCGCGCGGGGCCTGCGGGTCGTCCTCGCGGCCCACACCGCGCGCGACGGCGCCGTACCGGTGGCCGCGCTGCTGTCCGGCGCGGCGGGCCCGGGCCGGGACGCCGAGGGAGCGCTGGCCCTGGACCTGCTCGTCGTCCTGGACGCGCCGCAGCTCGGTCTGGAGTCCGCCGCCACGCTCGTCGAGGCGCTGCCCGACGGCTGCCGGCTCGTCCTCAGCGGCGACCCGCACGTCCTGGGCGCGGCCGGTCCCGGCCGGGTCTTCGCCGATCTGCTCGCCGCCCGGATCGCCCCGGTGATCGCCTCCCGCACGCCCGACCCCGGCCCCATCGGCGAGCTGGTGTCGGGGGTCGGCATCGGTGAGCTGAACCAGGTGGCGGCCCCCGGCAAGGAGGTCGTGATCGTCCCGGTCCGCGACGCCGCCGACGCGGTGCACCGCACGGTGCAGCTCGTCGCGGACTCGATCCCGAGGGCGATCGGGGTGCCGGCCGGCCAGACCCAGGTGATCACGGTCGGGCACGGCGGCTCCGCCGGCACCCGCGCCCTGAACGCGGCCCTGAAGCAGCGGCTCAACCCGGGCCCCGGCCGCTTCGGCGGCTTCGACCCGGGCGACCGGGTGGCCCACTCCCCCGCGCCCGGACGGACCGTCCCCGGCACGGTGGTCTCGGCCGACGCCGAAGGGCTGCACCTGGACTGCGAGGGTGCGCGGGTCGTCGTACCGAAGGAGCGGGTGGAGTCGGCGCTGCGGCACGGCTGGGCGCTGACCGCGCATCAGGCGGCCGGGGCACGCTGGCCGGCCGCGGTCGTGGTGCTGCCCGGGGACGCGGCCGGAGGCCTGAGCCGGGCCTGGGTGTACACCGCGTTCGGGCGCGCGGAGCGGCATCTGTCGGTGGTCCACGGGGTCGAGCAGGCCCTGCCGCGCGCGGTCGCCGAGCGCGTGGCCCCGGAGCGTACGACCCGGCTGCGCCCGCTGCTCGACGCCCTGCTCGCCGACGAGGAGAGCTAGGGCGTGTTTCGAAAGTCCCTCCTGGCCTGCGACGCCTGGCACGCACGCTCGCCGCGTTGTCGGAGTCATCCAAGTACGTCCAGTACGAGGATGATCCTCCGCCTTGCGATGCTGCTCGGCATCCGAAGGATGAATCAAGGCGCCGAGACGGAGCGAGCGAAGCGAGCGCAGTGCACCAGACGCCGCAGGCCCCGCCCTCCGGGCGGACGGAGCTACTTTCGAAACACGCCCTAGCCGGGAAGCAGTAGGGCAGAAGCCCTCCCGAGCGCGGCGCGCTCGGGAGGGCTTCGTCGTGTCGCCGGTCGTTCAGGCCCGGCGCACCGGGACCTGCCCGTCCGATTCGCCGTCGTTCACGTCGTCGTCGTGCTCGTCGTCCTCGTCGTGATCTTCTTCATCTTCGTCATGTCCGTCGCCCTCGACGTCCTCGATGTCGTCGTCATCGTCGGCGCCTTCGTCGTCGTGATCGTCATCCTCGTCGTCGAAGACGGCGCTGACGTCGAAGCGGCAGACGATGCTCTCCTGATCGATGTGGTCGAAGGGGTCGTTCAGCCACTCCCCCGGTTCGGCCAGGTCCTCGGCGGCCTCGATCCAGAGGGTGGAGTCGCCCTCCTCCAGGCCGAACTCGGTGTGCCGGGAGGCGATTTCGTCGGGCTCGTACTCGCCGAAGAGGACACCGAGCGCCGCGTGGGTGGTGACCGGCTCGTCCTCCCGGTCGAGGTCGGTGACCCGCCGGGCCTGGGCGATGAGACGCTGCGGCTCCACCACGGCGTAGTCCCGCCGGATCAGCACGCTCAGCGCGTGCGGCTCCTCCGGCCCGGCGTAGGGAGGCGGGGAATCGTCGACGTCGGGGATCTCGAAGGGGGTGACTTCGTCGTGCCGGTCGTAGAGGAGTTCGTCGTAGGCCTCCGCCGCCGCCGCGAGCGCGTTGAACGCCTCGTAGACGGCCGGGTCGTCCTGCCCCGAGCGGCGTTCGACCGCGGCGAGGTGACGGTCCAGTGCGGTTTTGACCGCCTCGGCGGCGGCGCGGACCTCGGCAGCGGTGGGCTGCGCAGCATCAGACATAGGACAGACGCTATCCGTACCTGACCCTTGGCCGCACAATAGATGCGATGCCGGAATACGAATTTGTCGACGTGTACGTGCCGCGCGGGGTCTCCCGGAAGGAGACGACGCGGCTTCTGACCGACCATGCCGAGTACGGGCAATGGGAGTTGGACCGCTTGAGTCTGCGCCGGGACGGCAGCCGGAGGGTACGGCTGAAACGGCGCATCATCCGTCAGATCCGCGCCACCTGGTGACATGAGGAAAGGGGCCCCGTCATGGGGCCCCTTCCTCTTTCCGGGCACGGCTCCGCCGAACACCCGTGGCCGCGGCCGCCGTCGCCGGTGCCGTCCGTTCGACTACGAGGCGCGGCGGGTCTTGCGGTAGAGCACGGCGCCCGCGAGGAGCATGCCCGCCCCGACGGGGAGGACGAGCCCGAGCGGCGCGGCGCCGGTCTGGGCCAGCTCCTCCATGGGCGGGGTGACCGAGTGGGTGCCCGGCGTGTTCGGGTGGTACGGCGTACCCGGGTGCGCCGGCGGCGTCACCGGGTGGCCCGGGTGCGTCGGGGTGCCCGGGTGCGCCGGGGTCACCGGGGTGGTGGGAACGACCGGGGTCGTCGGCTCGACGCCGTTGGCGCAGGCGTCGCCGCCGGCGGCGTTGCCGAGGCCGATGACGTCGATGCTGAGCCCGCAGGCGTTCACCGGGATGTCGACGGGCACCTGGACGTTGTTGCCGGAGATGACGCCCGGCGAGTTCGAGGCGACCCCGGTGGCGGTGGCGCCGTGGCCCCCGTGACCTCCGTGACCGCCGCCCGCGTTGACGCACTTGGTGCCCATCGCGGGGTTCATCAGCCCGACGACGTTGACGGTGTCGCCGCAGATGTTGACCGGAACGTTGACCGGCACCTGGACGGTGTTGCCGGAGGCGACGCCCGGCGAACCGGCCGCGACGCCGTGGGCACCCGCGTCGGCCTGGGCGTAGCCGCCTCCGAGGGCGAGCACGCCGCCCGCCGCGGCGACGGTGACGAGGCTCTTACGGGAGATGCGCGTGATGCGCGTGACCTGTCGCATTTGCTGTGTGACCTGCTCTGCTTCCATGCCTGTTCGGCTCGACTCGGTAACCACCGGCCCCGAAGTGCATGGCACGCACTCCGGGGCCGGCCTGGCTCGGACCCCGGAAAGGGCCGAGGTACAACGTCAGTCGTTGATGCAGGTGACCCCGAAGGCGGGGTTCATGATCCCGATGATGTCGATCGTGTCACCGCACAGGTTCAGGTCCAGGTCGACCGGAACCTGGATGACATCGCCCGAGACGACGCCCGGGGAGCCGACCGCGACACCCTCGGCACCCGAGTCGGCGACGGCCAGGCCCGCGCCCGCGAGAACGAGACTGCCGGTGACCGCCGCAGCGGCGACGACCTTCTTGATCATTCTTCCTCCTTGTTGGCAAAGCGGCCCCAGCCGCGGACCGCACCACCTGTAACGAGGAGGTCGTAGGGGGGCTACGAGCGCCCCCGGGCATTCACTCTTTCCGGGTATCCACGCACGCGCGGTCGATTCCGGAGTTGTCGGGCGATCAGGTGATCGGGTGACGCCCTTCCAGGCCGCCGGAGCCCCGGAGCCGCGCGCCGCGCACACCCACCCCACACGCGCCCCACACGCGCACCGCCCGCGCGCCGGGGCGGAAACCGGTGCGCGGGCGGTGTACGGGCCGTGTGCGGGCGGTGTGCGGGCGGTGTGCCGATGCCGTCCGGACGGTGCGCCGAGCGCGCCGCCCGGACGGGTGTCAGGACGCGTCGATGAACCGGTCCAGGACGCGGACGCCGAACTTCAGGCCGTCCACCGGTACCCGCTCGTCGACGCCGTGGAACATCCCGGCGAAGTCCAGCTCGGGCGGGAGCTGAAGCGGCGCGAAGCCGAAGCAGCGGATGCCGAGGTCGTCGAAGGCCTTGGCGTCGGTGCCGCCGGAGAGCATGTACGGCACGGCGCGGGCGATCGGGTCCTCGGCGCGCAGGGCGAGCTGCATCGCGTCGACCAGGGCGCCGTCGAAGGTGGTCTCCAGCGCCTTGTCGCCGTGCACGTCCTCGCGCTTGACGCGCGGGCCGAGGATCCGGTCGAGGTCGGCGAGGAACTCCTCCTCGAACCCGGGCAGGAAGCGGCCGTCGACGTGCGCGGTGGCCTGCCCCGGGATGACGTTCACCTTGTACCCGGCGCTCAGCATGGTGGGGGCGGCGGAGTTGCGCAGGGTGGCGCCGATCATCTTGGCGATGCCGCCGAGCTTGACGAGCGTGGCGTCCATGTCGTCGGGGTCGAGCGGGGTGCCGAGGGCGTCGGACAGCTCGTCGAGGAAGGACCGCACGGTCTTGGTCACCCGGACCGGCCAGGTGTGCCGGCCGAGCCGGCCCACGGCCTCGCACAGCTCGGTGATGGCGTTGTCGTCGTTGGTCATCGAGCCGTGGCCGGCCGTGCCGTCGACGGTGAGCCGCATCCAGTGCATGCCCTTCTGGGCGGTCTCGACCAGGTAGAGCCGCAGGTTCTCGTTGACGGTGAAGGAGAAGCCGCCGACCTCGCCGATCGCCTCCGTCACCCCGTCGAAGAGGTGGCGGTGGTTGTCGACGAGGTGGCGGGCGCCGTAGACGCCGCCGGCCTCCTCGTCGGCGAGGAAGGCGAGGACGATGTCGCGCGGCGGCTTGCGGCCGCTGCGCAGCCGGTCGCGGACGACCGCGAGGGTCATCGCGTCCATGTCCTTCATGTCGACCGCCCCGCGGCCCCACACGCAGCCGTCGGCGATCTCCCCGGAGAACGGGTCGTGCGTCCAGTCCGCGGCGTTGGCCGGGACGACGTCGGTGTGGCCGTGGATCAGCAGGGCGGGCCGCGACGGGTCCTCCCCCTCGATCCGGGCGACGGTGGAGGCCCGGCCCCGGTGCGACTCGATGATCGTCGGTTCGAGTCCGACCTCCGCGAGCTTCTCGGCGATGTACTCGGCCGCCGCCCGCTCGCCGGGCCCGGAGTGGTCGCCGTAGTTGCTGGTGTCGATACGGATGAGGTCACGGCACAGGTCGACGACCTCGTCCTCGCCCGCGACGCTCCTGCCGGTGTTCGACTCGCTCACGCTGCTTCCTCCCACTGCCTGCCCACGCGATGACGGTTGATCCCCCCCATCCTCCCGCGCCGCCCCCGCCCGCCCAAGACCGCCGGTGGGCGGCACCGGGGGTGGTGATCGACCCCCTCGAATGTTTGCTATGGTTTTCCTCGTCGGAAGGGCCGAGCGGCCCGGAAGACAAGATCACCTGTCCGGGTGGCGGAATGGCAGACGCGCTAGCTTGAGGTGCTAGTGCCCTTTATCGGGCGTGGGGGTTCAAGTCCCCCCTCGGACACCAAGGAAAAGGCCCCACATCACGTGGGGCCTTTTCGCGTTACCGGGGATGTGTCGGAGACGGATCGGGCGTCGGGGATACGTACCGGCGGACACGTCCCCAAGACCTGTCGGATGCCCGGGATACGTACCGGAGATACGCCGGGGATGTGTCAGGTGTCTCCCCCGGCCGCCCCGGGAGCCGGGCGGTGCGGCGGTCGCGGCTCGTTACCGTGGGGACGTGAGACGCAGAACCAAGGCCCCCGCTTCGCCCCTGCCCCAGCGGGAGGGCATCGACGCCGTGCGGGTGCGGCTGCCCGAGGACCCGGCCGGGGCGTGGCGGACCGTGCGGGAGCATCTGATGGACCGGTACGCGGGGGCCGTCGGCGCCGAGCGGGTCGACGGGATGCTCGGGGAAGGACGGTTCGTCGGGGCCGACGGCCGGGCCGCCGGGGGCGACGAGCCGTACACGGCGGGCCGGTATCTGTGGTTCCACCGGGACTTCCCGGCCGAGGAGCGGGTGCCGTTCGAGGTCGGCGTGGTGTACCGCGACGAGCGGATCGTGGTGGCCGACAAGCCGCACTTCCTGGCGACGATGCCGCGCGGACGGCATGTGACCGAGACCGCGATGGCGCGGCTGCGGCGGGACCTGGGGCTGCCCGGGCTCCAGCCGGCGCACCGGCTGGACCGGCTGACGGCGGGCCTGGTGCTGTTCGTGGTGCGGGCCGAGGACCGGGGGGCGTATCAGACGCTGTTCCGGGACCGGCGGGTGCGCAAGGAGTACGAGGCGGTCGCCCCGTACTCCCCCGAGCCGGCGCTGCCGGTGACGGTGCGCAGCCGGATCGAGAAGGAGCGCGGGGTGATGGCGGCCCGCGAGGTGGCGGGCGAGCCGAACAGCGAGAGCCGGATCGAGTTGCTGGAGCGGTGCGGCGGCGGGCTCGCCCGGTACCGGCTGGTGCCGAAGACCGGGCGGACCCATCAGCTGCGGGTGCACATGAACGCGCTGGGACTGCCGATCCTGCACGATCCGGTGTATCCGGTGGTGCGGGAGGACGGGCCGGAGGACTTCGGGCGGCCGCTGCAGTTGCTGGCGCGGACGCTGGAGTTCACCGACCCGCTGGACGGGTCCCCGAGGTGGTTCAGGAGCGGGCTCTCGCTCAGTGCCCCCTGCTGATCCACTCCTGAAGGTGCGGGGCCTCGGTCCCGATGGTGGTGGTTTCGCCGTGGCCGGTGCGGACGACGGTCTCGGCCGGCAGGGTCAGGAGCTTGTCCCGGATCGAGTCGATGATCGTGGGGAAGTCCGAGAAGGACCGGCCGGTGGCGCCGGGGCCGCCCTGGAAGAGGGTGTCCCCGCTGAAGACGGTGCCGAGGTCGGGGGCGTACAGGCAGACCGCGCCGGGGGCGTGCCCGGGGGTGTGCAGGACGTGCAGGTCGACGCCGGCGATGGTGAGGACCTGGCCGTCGGCGAGGTCGCCGTCCGGGGTGTGGTCGGGGTGGGTGTTCTTCCACAGCGGCAGGTCGGCGGGGTGCAGCAGGATCCGGGCGCCGGTGGCGGCGGCGAGCGCGGGGGCCGCGTCGATGTGGTCGTCGTGGGCGTGGGTGCAGACGATGGCGCGCAGGGCGCGGCCGTCGAGGGCGGCGAGGATCGCGTCGGCGTCGTGGGCGGCGTCGACGACAATCGCCTCGGTGTCGTCGCCGACGATCCAGACGTTGTTGTCGACGTCCCAGGTGCCGCCGTCGAGGCTGAAGGTGCCGGAGGTGACCAGGTGGTCGATGCGGGTGGACATCAGAGGATCACCACCGAGCGCAGCACGTCGCCCTCGTGCATGCGGGCGAAGGCCTTCTCGATGTCGCCGAGGCCGATGGTCTCGGTGACGAAGGCGCCGAGGTCGATACGGCCCTGCTGGTGCAGGTCGATGAGCATCGGGAAGTCGCGGGAGGGCAGGCAGTCGCCGTACCAGGAGGACTTGAGCGCGCCGCCCCGGCCGAAGACGTCGAGGAGCGGGAGCTCCAGCTTCATCTCGGGGGTGGGGACGCCGACGAGGACGACGGTTCCGGCGAGGTCGCGGGCGTAGAAGGCCTGCGTGTACGTCTCGGGACGGCCGACGGCCTCGATGACGACGTCGGCGCCGAAGCCGCCGGTGAGCTCGCGGATGGCCTCGACGGGGTCGGCGGTGCGGGAGTTGACGGTGTGGGTGGCGCCCATCTCCTTCGCCTTCTCGAGCTTCCGGTCGTCGATGTCGACGGCGATGATCCGGGCGGCTCCGGCGAGGCGGGAGCCGGCGATGGCCGCGTCGCCGACGCCGCCGCAGCCGATGACGGCGACGCTGTCGCCCCGGCCCACGTTGCCGGTGTTGATGGCGGCGCCGATGCCTGCCATGACGCCGCAGCCGAGGAGGCCCGCGACCTCGGGGGCGACGGCGGGGTCGACCTTGGTGCACTGGCCGGAGGCGACCAGGGTCTTCTCGGCGAAGGCGCCGATGCCGAGCGCGGGCGACAGCTCGGTGCCGTCGAGCAGGGTCATCTTCTGCTTGGCGTTGTGGGTGGCGAAGCAGTACCACGGGCGGCCGCGCAGACAGGCCCGGCACTGGCCGCACACCGCGCGCCAGTTGAGGACGACGAAGTCGCCGGGGGCGACGTCGGTGACGCCCTCGCCGACGGACTCGACGATTCCGGCCGCCTCGTGACCGAGGAGGAAGGGGAACTCGTCGTTGATGGCGCCCTGCTTGTAGTGGAGATCGGTGTGGCAGACCCCGCACGCCTGGATCTTCACCACGGCCTCACCGGGGCCCGGGTCGGGAATGACGATCGTCTCGACCCGTACGGGTTCGTTCTTCCCCGGGGCGATGACTCCCTGGACCTGCTGCGGCATGTGGTGTCCTCTCGAATAAAACGGCAATCCACGTTTCGGATGTGACGATAACGGCCAGGTTACGCGGACCTCGCAACCTTCGCCCAGGTGGTCGCCGTCTGCCCCTGTACAGGCATGACACAGCCTCAGGGGGAAAGATGAGCAGTGAAATCGAGCCGTTTGCCGATGCCCTGACGACACCTTTGGTGCTCCGTCCGGACGAGTCGGGGGATGTCGTGGTCGAGCTCCGGCCGACCTGGACGCGGCTGCACCGGCAGCTGCCGCCGACGCTGATGTGGGGGTACGGGGGAAGCTTCCCCGGGCCGACCATCGAGGTGCGGCGCGGGCAGCGGATCAAGGTCGCGTGGACCAACCGGATCCCGAAGGGCAGCGCGTACCCGGTGACCGCCGTCGAGGTGGAGCAGAGCGCCGGTCAGGCCGCTCCGCACAACCGGCCGGGCCGGGAGGGCGCGGAGCCGATCAAGGAGGTGGCGGCGCTGCCCGCCTGGTCGGTGACGCATCTGCACGGCGCGCAGACCGGCGGCGGCAACGACGGGTGGGCGGACAACGCGGTGGGCTTCGGGGACGCCCAGCTGTCCGAGTACCCGAACGACCACCAGGCGACGCAGTACTGGTACCACGACCACGCCATGAACATCACCCGCTGGAACGTGTACGCGGGCCTGGTGGGCACCTATCTGGTGCGTGACGACGAGGAGGACGCGCTCGGGCTGCCGTCGGGGGCGCGGGAGCTGCCGCTGATCCTCGCGGACCGGAATCTGGACCAGGACGAGGACGGGCGGCTGAACGGGCGGCTGCTGCACAAGACGACCCGGCTGGTGGCGGCCCATCCGGAGACGGGGAAGCCGGTGTCGCTGCCGTTCCTCGGCCCGTACACGACGGTCAACGGCACGATCTGGCCGTACGCCGACGTCGAGGCGGGCTGGTACCGCTTCCGGCTGGTGAACGCGTCGAACGCGCGGGTGTACGACCTCGTCCTGGTCGACGAGGACGACCGGCCGGTCACCGGGGTGCTGCATCAGATCGGCAGTGACGGCGGGCTGCTGCCGCGTCCGGTGGCGGTCGACTTTGGGATGGGTACCGGGGGTGCCGGGGGTGCTGCGGGTGCCGGGGGTGCTGCGGGTGCCGAGGGTGCTGCGGGTGCCGGGGGTGCTGCGGGTGCCGAGGACTCGGAGGGCGCCGGGGACGCCGACGGCGTGGGGGTGGTGCCGTTGACGATCGCGCCCGCCGAACGCTTCGATCTGCTGGTCGACTTCCGGCAGCTCGCGGGGCGGCGGCTGCGGCTGCTCAACAAGGCGCCGGGCCGGGCGCCGGGGGTCGCGGACGCGACGCTGAACGTGCCGTATCCGCAGGTCATGGAGTTCCGGGTGGGCGAGCCGGCGGAGCGGGGCGAGGAGCCGGACGGCCGGGGCGGCCGGGACGACCGGGACGGCCGGGACGACCGGGACGCCTTCGAGGTGCCGCCGGTGCTCTCCGGTTCCTTCCGGCGGTACGACCACGCGGCCGTGGAGCACGGGCACCGGCTGGTCGTGCTCACCCCTCCGGGCACGGTCGGGGGCGGCGGGCACCCGGAGATCTGGGAGATGGAGGAGGTCCCGGAGCACGAGCAGGCCGGGCCGCGCGGGCCGGTGAACGGGGTGATACGGGTCCAGTCGTCGGACGGCAAGGTCCGTACGTACCGGCGCACCGCCCGGACGTTCAACGACGGGCTCGGCTTCACCATCGGCGAGGGCGCGTACGAGCAGTGGTCGTTCCTCAACCTGGCGCCGCAGACGGTGCTGCACCCGATGCACATCCATCTGGCGGACTTCCAGGTGATGGCGCGGGAGGCGTACGTGCCGGCCGGGTTCGACCCGGCGGTCGGCGGGACGCGGGAGCCGGTGCGCTTCGATCCGGAGCGGCCGGTGGCGGTGCCGCCGAACGAGCAGGGCTGGAAGGACGTGTTCCGGGTGCCCGGGGGCCAGCTGGTGCGGGTGATGGGGCGGTTCGACGGGGCGTACGGCCGGTTCATGTACCACTGCCATCTGCTGGAGCACGAGGACATGGGCATGATGCGGCCGTTCGTGGTGATGCCGCCGGAGGTGCTGCCGCTGGGGCACGACCACGCGGGCGGTCCGGGGCACGGTCACTGAGTCGGGGGCGGATCCGGCCGGCGGGGAGTACACCGCGCCGGCCGGGGCTCAGCCCCTCGGGAAGGACGTGGACCGTCAGGCGTAGACGACCGCCACGCCCGAGCAGTGGGACTCGACCCCGTTCTTCGACAGGCAGCCCCACATGTAGTAAGGAGCGCCCTCGGGCAGGTCGCCGCCCTTCCACGCGGTGTAGGGAGCGTTGTGACCGGAGGTGGAGACCACCCGGTCGGGGACACTGCCGTCGGGCTTGCTCAAATGGGCAACGACGCTGTAACCGTCGCTCGCGATGTCCTGCGCGCCGAGGTTGTCCCCGTTCGCGCAGGCGCTGGGGTCCGCGTTCCACAGGGCGTAGCCGGCCACGCCCGAGTCGTTGTACAGAGTGATGGACTTGAGAACGCAGTCGGCCGCGGCACCCTTCGACGGCGCCACCGGCGAGGCGGACGCCGCGCCGGATGTCGCCGTGACGAGGCCCCCCGCCATCACGGCCGTGGTCAGGGCGATGCCCATCCTTCGAGTCAGTCGCATGATGTTCCCCCTCCATGTCGCCGGGACTTCCGGAGACGGCATCCACTATGGAAGGCACGGCGGAAGATCACAGTGGCCAATCCGGTCGCGTGCCGCCGAACCCGCTGCTACGCCCCTCGCACCCCGCCCGACATCACGCTTCACCCGGCGAACACCCTGTCGTCACCGCCTCGTCCCCTTCCTCGCCGTCCTCCGCCCTCTGGACGCCCTTCCGCCTCCGACCTGCGCTCTCGCCTCACCGTCCTCAACCGCACCCACCCTGCTCACGGCTGGCCGAAAAAACGTGCAGGCAGCAATGACCGCTGCTGACCGGCGCGGCGTTCACCAAGGCGGTACGGGAGCTCGACGACCGGGTGGTGCGGGTGCCGGGCCCCGGCCGTACCGCCCTGTTCGATCTGGCCGGCGCCACCGTGCCGGACGAGGACACCCCGGCGCCGGCGAGGCTGCTGCCGATGTGGGACAGCACGCTGTTGGCCCACGCCGTCCCGGGGCGGCTCATGCCGCCGGAGTACCGGCCCCTGGTCGTCCGGCGCAACGGCGACGTACTGCCCTGTCTGCTCGTCGACGGGCAGGTCGCCGGAGTGTGGCGCGCGGCGGCCGGGGGCGGTGTGGAGATGACGGCCTTCCGGCGGCTCGGCAAGGCCGCGTGGCAGGGCCTGACCGGGGAGGCGGAGCGGCTGTCGGCACTGCTCGCCGACCGCGATCCGGCCGTCTACGGCCGGTACGGGCACTGGTGGGACAAGGGGTTCCCCGGCGCCGAGCGGACTGTCGTCGCCGGCTGACCGGCGGTCCGAGACGGGATCCACGAGCCGAAAGCCCCCGGGACTCCCGGGGCGGGATCCCGGGGCGGAATCCTCGCTACGGGCTCCGGGCCGCCGAGCCGTACGGCCCCCGGGCCTCAGCCGCCGAGGCCCGGCCTCACGGTGCCAGGACGTCGAGTTCCTTGAGCGCGCCCACCGCGATCTGCCGGGTCAGTTCCTCGGCGCGGACCGCGTCCTTCTCGCGTACGGCCTCGGCGACCTGGACGTGCAAGGTGACGGCGGCCGGGTCCGGGTCCTCGAACATCACCTGGTGACGGGTGCGTCCGGTGAGGACCTCGGCGACGACATCGCCGAGCCGGGCGAACATCTCGTTGCCGGAGGCGTCGAGGACGACCCGGTGGAAGGCGATGTCGTGCACCAGGTACTCGTCCAGCCGGCCGCCGCGCGAGGTGGCGACCATGCCGAGGGCGTGCTCGGTGAGCGCGCGGCACTGCTCGGGCCCGGCGTGGACGGCGGCGAGGCCGGCGGCGACGGGTTCGATCGCGGAGCGCAGCACGGTGAGCGAACGGAGCTGGCGGGGGCGGTCGGCGCCGGCGAGACGCCAGCGGATGACCTGGGGGTCGTAGACGTTCCACTGCTCGGTGGGCAGCACGATCACGCCGACCCGGCGGCGGGAGGCGACCAGGTGCATGGACTCCAGGACGCGGACGACCTCGCGCACCACGGTCCGGGACACCTCGAAGCGTTCGGCCAGCTCGTCGGAGCGCAGCACGCTGCCGGGCGGATACTCCCCCGCGGTGATCGCCAGGCCCAGGGTGGTCAGCACGTGCGGATGGAGCCCCTGGGCCGGTGTCGTCATGCCGGCAAGCCTACGCACCCCGGGTGGACGATCACGCCACCCATAAAAAGTACGATGTTTAGGTCACAGTCTCTTGAATAAGTCGTACTCAATGGGTTTCATGAGCGCGACGGATCGATGTCGAAGAAGACAGCGAGGCATCCCCCCATGCACACCACCCCCCAGCCAGACGACGCCCTCCACGACGACGACCCCCGGGTCGTCGTCGTGATGGGCGTCGCCGGAACCGGCAAGACCACCATCGGTCCGCTGGTCGCCGAAGCCCTCGGCCTCCCCTACGCGGAGGGCGACGACTTCCACCCGGCCGCCAATGTCGCCAAGATGTCCGCCGGCACCCCCCTCGACGACGAGGACCGGGGGCCCTGGCTGGACGCCATCGGGCAGTGGGCGCACGGCCGGGCCGGGCTCGGCGGTGTGGTGAGCAGCTCCGCGCTGAAGCGGATCTACCGGGACCGGCTGCGCGCGGCCGCCCCCGGCGTGGTCTTCCTTCATCTGACCGGTGACCGGGACCTCATCGAGGGGCGCATGCGGGCGCGCAAGGGACACTTCATGCCGACCGCGCTCCTCGACTCCCAGTTCGCCACCCTCCAGCCGCTGCGGGAGGACGAGGCCGGCGTCGCCGTCGACGTGTCCGGCACCCCCGAAGAAATCTCGGCCCGCGCCGTCGCCGCACTGCGCCGGCTCCCCCACTGATCTCCTGATCCCCTGATCCCCGAGGAACTCACACCGTGTCCAGTCTCAGCGTCGAGATCCTGGCAGCGGACGCCGCCGAACCCATCACCTCGGCGGGCAACGCCCAGCTCGGCATCGCCGTACTCGCCGGCATCGCCGTCATCGTCCTGCTCA
The DNA here is from genome assembly GCF_043198875.1 of Streptomyces sp. NPDC048718. Taxonomy (NCBI): domain Bacteria; kingdom Bacillati; phylum Actinomycetota; class Actinomycetes; order Kitasatosporales; family Streptomycetaceae; genus Streptomyces; species Streptomyces sp. NPDC048718. The sequence goes on along the minus strand of NZ_JBICVG010000017.1, from coordinate 109,619 downwards.
TCACCAAGTTCAAGCTGCACGCGTTCCTGTCGCTGACCATCGGCTCGCTGGCGCTCGGCGCGTTCGCGGCCGCCCCGCTCGCGGACACGATCAAGTCGTTCAGCACCGGTCTCGGCAACACCGTGGCCGGCGTCGGCGTGCTGATCGCGCTGGGCGCGATCCTCGGCAAGCTGCTCGCCGACTCCGGCGGCGCGGACCAGATCGTCGACACGATCCTCGCCCGCGCGAGCCGGAAAACCATGCCATGGGCGATGGTCCTGATCGCCTCCGTGATCGGTCTGCCGCTGTTCTTCGAGGTCGGCATCGTGCTGCTGATCCCGGTGGTGCTGCTGGTCGCCAAGCGCGGCAACTACTCGCTGATGCGCATCGGCATCCCGGCGCTGGCCGGTCTGTCCGTGATGCACGGGCTCATCCCGCCGCACCCCGGCCCGCTCGTCGCCATCGACGCGGTCGGCGCCAACCTGGGTGTCACGCTCGCCCTGGGTCTGCTCGTCGCCATCCCGACCGTCGTCATCGCCGGTCCGCTGTTCTCCCGTTACGCCGCCCGCTGGGTGGACATCCCGGCCCCCGAGCGGATGATCCCGACCCGCCCGTCGGAGGACCTGGACAAGCGTCCCGGCTTCGGCGTCACCGTCGCGACCGTGCTGCTGCCGGTCGTCCTGATGCTGGTCAAGGCGCTCGTCGACATCGTCGTCGACGACCCGGACAACGCCGTGCAGAAGGTCACCGACGTCATCGGCTCGCCGCTGATCGCGCTGCTCGCGGCCGTCATCGTCGCGCTGTTCACGCTGGGCCGCGCGGCCGGTTTCACCCGGGACCGGCTCGCCCTGACCGTCGACAAGTCGCTCGGCCCGATCGCGGGCGTGCTGCTGATCGTCGGCGCCGGCGGCGGTTTCAAGCAGACCCTGATCGACCTCGGTGTCGGCCAGATGATCCTCGACTTCTCGAAGAGCTGGGCCATCCCGGCCCTGCTGCTGGCCTGGCTGATCGCCGTCGCGATCCGGCTCGCGACCGGCTCGGCCACCGTCGCCACCATCTCGGCCGCCGGTCTGGTGGCCCCGCTGGCCGAGGGCATGTCGACGGGCGAGGTCTCGCTGCTCGTCCTCGCGATCGGCGCCGGTTCGCTCTTCTTCAGCCACGTCAACGACGCGGGTTTCTGGCTGGTGAAGGAGTACTTCGGGATGAACGTCGTCCAGACCGTCAAGACCTGGTCGGTGATGGAGACGATCATCTCGGTGGTCGGCATCGTCTTCGTGCTGCTGCTGTCGTTGGTCATATGACGCGTCACGCGCGGATGGCGTGACGGGCCCCGGCCCGACGTCCTCACGAGGCCCCGGACACGCGGTTCATCCCGCGTTCCGGGGCCTCGTGCCGTTCCGGGCCTCGCGTCGTCGCGGGGCCATGCCGTTCCGTACGGCCGGCCGCTCACCCCACCGCCTTCGCGGCCGCCCTGCCCGCCGTACGCCCCGAGAAGAGGCAGCCGCCGAGGAAGGTGCCTTCGAGGGAGCGGTAGCCGTGGACGCCCCCGCCGCCGAACCCGGCCGCCTCGCCCGCCGCGTACACACCGGGCAGCGGCTCGCCGTCGGGTGTGAGGACCCGGGAGGCGAGGTCGGTCCGCAGGCCGCCGAGGGACTTGCGGGTGAGGATGCTCAGCCGCACGGCGATCAGCGGGCCGGCCCCGGGATCGAGGAGGCGGTGCGGGGCGGCCGTACGGATCAGCCGGTCGCCCAGATAGCGGCGGGCCCCGCGAACCGCCGTGACCTGGAGGTCCTTGGTGAAGGGGTTCGCCATCTCGCGGTCGCGGGCGGTGATCTCGCGGCGCAGCGCGGTCTCGTCGATCAGGTCCTCGCCGGTGATCCGGTTCATGCCCCGGACCAGGGCGCCCAGATCGTCCTCGACGACGAAGTCGGCGCCCTTGTCCATGAACGCCCGCACCGGGCCGGGGACGCCGGCGCGGGCCCGGTCGAGGACGCCGCGCACGGACTTGCCGGTGAGATCGGGGTTCTGCTCGGAGCCGGAGAGCGCGAACTCCTTGCCGATGATCTTCCGGTCGAGCACGAACCAGGTGTGGTCGTGGCCGGTGCGCATGATGTGTTCGAGGGTGCCGAGGGTGTCGAAGCCCGGGAAGAGCGGGACGGGCAGCCGCCGGCCGGTCGCGTCCAGCCACAGCGAGGAGGGGCCGGGCAGGATGCGGATGCCGTGCCGGGCCCAGATCGGGTTCCAGTTCTCGATGCCCTCGGTGTAGTGCCACATCCGGTCGCGGTTGACGTGGTGGGCGCCGGCCGCCTCGGCGACACCCAGCATCAGCCCGTCCACATGGGCGGGGACACCGGACAGCAGCCGGGCGGGCGGGGTGCCCAGGCGCTCGGGCCACTGGGCACGGACCAGGTCGTGGTTGCCACCGATGCCGCCGCTGGTGACGATCACGGCCTGGGCACGCAGCGAGAAGGAGCCGACGGCCTCGCGGCCACTGACGGTGCCGCGAGGGACGTCGGAGCGGGCCAGGACATCCCCGGTGACGGTGTCGACGGCCCCGGCGGTCCGGGCGAGGCCGGTGACGCGGTGCCGGAACCGGAACCGGACCAGGCCCCGCGCGGCCCCCTCGCGCACCCGCCGCTCGAAGGGGGCGACGAGGCCGGGCCCCGTACCCCAGGTGATGTGGAAACGGGGTACGGAGTTGCCGTGCCCGGTCGCCTCGTAGCCGCCGCGCTCGGCCCAGCCGACGACCGGGAAGAAACGCACCCCGAGCCCGTGCAGCCAGGCCCGCTTCTCGCCGGCCGCGAAGTGGACGTACGCCTCGGCCCAGCGGCGCGCCCAGTCGTCCTCGGGCCGGTCGAAGCCGGCGGTGCCGAACCAGTCCTGGAGCGCCAGGGCATGGCTGTCGCGGATCCGCATCCGGCGCTGCTCGGGCGAGTCGACGAGGAAGAGGCCGCCGAAGGACCAGTGGGCCTGGCCGCCGATGGACTGCCCGGGTTCCTGGTCGAGGAGGAGGACGGAGCGGCCGGCGTCGGCCAGTTCGGCGGTGGCGGCGAGACCGGCGAGGCCCGCCCCGATCACGATGACATCGGCGTCGTACGGCTCATGGGACATGCACCGCATCCTGAGGACGGGGGTGCGGCGCGTCAACGGTCCGGCCGCTCCCCTTGGTCCCGCTCGGGCCCGGGGCGCGGGCGGGGCTTCGGGACGGGCGCGGGCGGGGCTTCCGTGCGGGGCGCGGGCGGGGCTTCGGTGCGGGGCGCGGGCCGGACTCCGGAAGGGCGCGGCCGGGTCCATGATGGGCGCATGAGCGCTGAGGAAGTGATCGACGTCGTCGACGAGAACGACCGGGTGATCGGGCGGGCCCCGCGCGGCGAGGTGTACGCCCGGGGGCTGATCCACCGGGTCTCCTTCGTCCAGGTGCGCGACGGCCAGGGCCGGATCTTCGTACACCGAAGGACGGCGACGAAGCCGCTCTACCCGTCGCTGTACGACATGTTCGTGGGCGGTGTCCTCGGCGCCGGCGAGTCGTACGACGACGCCGCCCTGCGCGAAGCCGAGGAGGAGCTGGGGGTGACCGGGCTCGCCCGGCCGGCGCCGCTGTTCCGGTTCCTGTACGACGGGGGCGCGGCCGGGAAGTGGTGGTCGGCGGTGTACGAGGTGCGCTGTGATCTGCCCGTCCATCCGCAGGTCGAGGAGGTGGCCTGGCACGCCTTTCTTCCGGAGGCGGAGGTGGCGGCCCGGCTCGGCGACTGGCCGTGGGTGCCGGACGGGCTCGCCGCGTACGAGCGGCTGCGGGCGCACCGGGAGCACCAGGCGGGGTGAGGCGACCGGCACGGAAGTCAGGCGGGGAAGGGCAGGCGCGGGGCCCGGCGGTCGGTGCGGGAGCGGCCCGGCACGCGCCGGTGGCGGGCCCGGAACGCGCGGACGGCCGCCGGTAGGGTGCCCGGGTGAGCGACTTCGTACAGAGCATGCGGCTGTGGTTCGCCCCCCGGCGCCTCCAGCAGGAGGGCACGACCCCGGACTACCGCTTCTCGCTGGCCAACGAACGCACCTTCCTCGCCTGGCTGCGGACGGCGCTCGCCCTGATCGGCGGCGGATTCGCCGTGGCCCAGTTCCTGCCGGATCTGAACCGGGTCCTGCGGGTCGCGCTGTCGCTCGCGCTGCTGGTGGCCGGAGTGCTGTGCGCGCTGCGCGCCGTGAACCACTGGGTCCGCACCGAGCGGGCGATGCGGCGCGGGGAGGATCTGCCGGTGTCCCGGTTCCCGGCCGTCCTGAGTGTGACGGTGGCGCTGGTCGCGCTGGCGATGGCGGCGATCGTGCTCTCCGGCTGGGCCGGGCGATGAACCCGCCGCCCACGGGGCCGGAGCCCGGCCCCGGCGGGCCCAGCGGCCCCGGTTCCGCCGCCTCCGGGCCCGTACCCGAAGCGGAACCCGCCCGCGATCCGGGGCTCCAGCCCGAGCGGACCCGGCTCGCCTGGCGCCGGACGACACTGTCGGCCGCGGTGGTGGCCCTGCTCGCCGCCCGGCAGGCGCTCCGGGACGGCGCGAGCGCCGCCGGGATGACCGCCGTGGGCCTTTCGGCGCTGGCCTGGCTCGGTCTCGTGGCCGTCGCCCACCGTCGTATCCGATGCCTGGACACGGCCCGGCCCCGGCCCCTGTCCCACCGCGGCGCGCTGCTCGCGGCGGGGTGCGCGATCGCGTTCGCGGGCTTCGCCGTCGCCATACTGCTCTGAGCCGCCGCACCGTCCACCCCTCGGACCCTGGGCGCCCCCACTTCCCCCTGGCCTGAATCGACTGGCACTCTTCCCCTGTCCAATCGGGCTCTCAACCGGGGGAATCCCTTGTCTGCCACCGCTCCTTACGTGGTCACGCTCGCGCCGCGGGTCCATGCCTTCATCCAGCCCGACGGCGGCTGGTGTCTGAACAACGCCGGTTTCCTCGGCGACGCCGACGAGAGTCTGCTCGTCGACACCGCCGCCACCGAGCGCCGCGCCCGGCTGCTGCGGGACGCCGTCCTCGGTGCGGGGCTCGCCCTGCCCCGCACCATCGTGACCACGCATCACCACGGCGATCACACCTACGGCAACGGGGTGTTCCTCCCCGAGGCCCGGATCGTCGGACACGCGAGCTGCCGCTCCGAGCAGCTCGCGGCCGGTCACCAGCTCCATCAGATGTGGCCGGCCAACGATTTCGGGCACATCGAGATCGAGCCGCCGCACCTCACCTACGAGGGCCGGCTGACGCTGTACGTCGGGGACACCGAGGTCCGGGTGATCCACCCGGGTCCGGCGCACACCATCGGCGACTCGATCGTCCATCTCCCGCGGCACGGCATCGTGTTCACCGGCGATCTGGTCTTCAACGGGGGCACCCCGTTCGTGCCTATGGGCTCGCTCGCCGGTTCGCTGCGGGCCCTCGACCTGCTGCGCGCGCTGGACGCGGAGATCGTGGTGCCGGGCCACGGCCGGGTCACCGACCCCTCGGCGTACGAGCCGACCGAGCGCTATCTGCGCTGGGTGACGGAGCTCGCGGAGCAGGGCTGGGCCCGGGGGGACTCCCCGCTGGAGACGGCGCGCAAGGCCGACCCGGGCGAGTTCGGGACCTGGCCGGAGAGCGAGCGTCTGGTGGCCAATCTGCACCGCGCGTACTCGGAGCTGGAGGGGCTGCCGGAGGGTCACCCGCTGGACCCGGTGGCCGTGTTCACGGACATGACCGTCATGAACGGCGGCCGGCCGGTGGCCTGCCACGCCTGAACGGCCCGGCCCGGCGCCGGCCGGCCCACCCGCCGTCCGGCGCCCCGCTCTCCCCCGGGCACCGGCCCCCGCACCCCTGGGGCCGGCGTCCGGGGGTCCCATGGCCGGGTGCCGGAGAATCCCGTGTCAGAGAGTCCCGTGGCCGGGCGCGTTCAGGGATCACCGGGACCGCGCCCGCAGGTTCCACCGGCGACCTCCATGGGTCCCGGAACACCCCTCTGGACGACATACCGACTGGTCGGTCATGATGAGCGCGACGCCGACCCCGGAGGTACGCCCGCATGAGTTCCGCCCTGCCAGGCCTCGACCCCGAGCGGCTGCGCCGCTTCCTCGACCGCGAGCGGCCCGGACTGGTCGCCGGCCCCCTGGAGGCCCGGCTGATCGAGGGCGGCCGGTCGAACCTGACGTACACGGTGACCGACGGCACCGGCCGCTGGGTCGTCCGCCGGCCCCCGCTCGGCCATGTCCTCGCCACCGCGCACGACATGCGGCGCGAGCACCGGGTCGTCAGCGCGCTGCGCGACACCGCCGTACCCGTGCCGGGGACGGTCCTGCTGTGCGAGGACGAGTCGGTGCTCGGCGCGCCGTTCTACGTCATGGAGTTCGTCGACGGCGTCCCGTACCGCTCGGCCGCCGAACTCGCCCCGCTCGGCGCCGACCGCACCCGCGCCGCCGTCCTCGGTCTCGTCGACACCCTCGTCGATCTGCACGCCGTCGACCCGGCCGCCGCCGGGCTCGGCGACTTCGGGCGCCCCGACGGCTTCCTCGACCGGCAGCTGCGCCGCTGGGGCAAGCAGCTCGCCGCGTCCCGGGGCCGCGAACTGCCCGGCATCGACGAGCTGCACACCGCCCTCGGCCGGAGCCTGCCCGACTCCCCCGCGCCCACCGTGATCCACGGCGACTACCGGCTCGACAACGTCCTCGTCGGCCCCGACGAGGAGATCAGGGCCGTCCTGGACTGGGAGATGTCCACGCTCGGCGACCCGCTCACCGACCTCGGTCTGCTGGTCATGTACAGCACCCCGCTCGACCTGCCGGACTCCCCCATCTCGACCACCGCCGCGGCCGCCGGCCACCCCGCCGCCGCCGAGCTGGTCGAGCGCTACGCCGCCCGCTCCGGCCGCGACACCGGCTCCCTCGCCTGGTACACCGCCTTCGCCTGGTTCAAGCTCGCCGTCATCCTCGAAGGCATCCACTACCGCTACACCCTGGGCCAGACCGTCGGCGCGGGCTTCGACCGCATCGGCGAACTCGTCCCCCTCTTCATCGAGCACGGCCTCACCACGCTCCGCGGCCAGGAAGGCTGATCCGCCATGGACTTCGCGTTCGACGCCCGCACCGAGGAACTGCGGGCAAGGCTCCTCGCCTTCATGGACGAGCACGTGTACCCCGCCGAGGCCGTCGCCGAGGAGCAGCGGGCCGCGCTCGCCTCGCCCTGGGACGTACCGCCGGTCGTCGAGGAGCTGAAGGCCGAGGCGCGCCGCCGGGGCCTGTGGAACCTCTTCCTGCCGGACACGGAGTACGGGGCCGGGCTCACCAATCTCCAGTACGCGCCGCTCGCCGAGATCACCGGCCGCAGCCCGCAGCTCGCGCCCACCGCCACCAACTGCGCCGCCCCGGACACCGGGAACATGGAACTGCTCGCCCAGTTCGGCGACGAGGCGCAGAAGAAACAGTGGCTGGAGCCGCTGCTCGCGGGCGAGATCCGGTCGGCGTTCGCGATGACCGAGCCCGAGGTCGCCTCGTCCGACGCGACCAACATCGAGACCCGGATCCGGCGGGACGGGGACTCCTACGTCGTCGACGGCCGCAAGTGGTACATCTCCGGGGCGCTGCACCCCGATTGCCGGATCTTCATCGTCATGGGCAAGACCGACCCGGACGGCGCCGACGTGCGCCGCCAGCAGTCGATGATCCTGGTGCCGCGTGACACCGCCGGTGTCGAGGTACGGCGCGCGATGCGGGTGTACGGGTACGAGGACCACTACCACGGCGGTCACGCCGAGGTCGTCTTCGACCAGGTCCGGGTCCCCGCCGCGAACCTGCTCGGCGAGGAGGGCGGCGGCTTCGCCATCGCCCAGGCCCGCCTCGGGCCGGGCCGGATCCACCACTGCATGCGGCTGATCGGGATGGCCGAGCGGGCGGTCGAGCTGATGTGCCGGCGCGCGGTCTCCCGTACGGCCTTCGGCAAGCCGCTCGCCCAGCAGGGCGTCGTACAGAACTGGATCGCGGACGCCCGGGTGACGATCGAACAGCTGCGGCTGCTCGTCCTCAAGACGGCCTGGCTGATGGACACCGCCGGCAACCGGGGCGCCCACACCGAGATCCAGGCGATCAAGATCGCCACCCCGCGGGCGGTCGTCGGCATCATCGACCAGGCGGTGCAGCTGTACGGCGCGGGCGGCGTCTCGCAGGACACCCCGCTCGCCGAACTGTGGGCGGCGGCGCGGACGCTGCGGCTGGCCGACGGGCCGGACGAGGTGCACCAGCGGTCGCTGGCCCGCCGGGAGCTGAAGCGTTACGCCTAGGCCGGTCCGACGGGCCAGGGCTGCGGCCGTCGACTCCCAGGCCGTAACGAGCCTGGGCACGGAGGGAGTTGACGGCGCGCGTATGGTGGAGGGGAATCGCATCGACGCCCGCCCGCGCTGTGAGCCGGGTGGCCGAACGGGGGAAGAAAGGTGCGTGCCCGATGACGATCGGGCTCCTCTCCACGATTGCCGCCGCGCTCTACACGGGCACGGTCTCGCTCCTCGCTCTGACCGCGACCTTCGCCCGGCGTCGCACGCTGCGCCGTGAAGCGCGCAGCACCCTTGCCGTCCTGATGCCGGGAAGGCCGGTGGAGTCACAGCAGACGGCCCCGTCCGCGGGAGGTCCGAACAGCTGACCGTCACGGCGAGAAGCGGCCGGGCACCGGGCCGAGCCGGGTGCCACAGCCTCGCCGCGCAGGGACCGGCGGACAGCCCCTACGGGCGCAGGGCGCGCAGCAGGAGGTCGGCGAGGTGGTCGGCCACCTGCTGCGGGGTGAGCGGTCCGTCCGGGCGGTACCAGGTGGACAGATGGTGGACCGAGCCGAAGTGGTAGTCCACCACCAGGTCGGCCGGGGTCGCGCCGGAGAACACCCCGGCCCGCTGGCCCTCTTCGATCAGGGCGCGAAACCGCTCGTGGTAGCGCCGCCGTTCGGCCCGCACCTGCAGGTTCTTCTCCGGGCTGAGGTGGTGCATGGAGCGGAAGAAGATCGCCGCGTCGTCGAGGTTCTCGATGGTGGTGACGACGACGTCGGCGGCCGCGTCACGCAGCCGGCGCTCGACCGGGGCGTCGGCGCCCGCGAAGGCGTCGAGCCGCTCCTGCTGGAGACGCAGTACACGCGCGTAGACCTCTTGGAGCAGGTCTTCCTTGGAGCCGAAGTAGTGGTAGAGGGCGCCCTTGGTGACGCCGGCCGCCTCCACGATCTCCTGGACGGAGGTCCGGTCGTAGCCCTGCTCGGCGAAGAGCCGGGTGGCGGCGGCCAGCAGCCTCTGGGGGACGGGCGTTCCGCTCCCGTCCGTCGTCCTGGCCATGCCGCTCCGCCTCTCTCGCCTGCCGCCGCCGTCGCGGCGACCGCTGTCTTCCGGTACCTGTCGCCCGGGACCCGTCGCCCCGCTGCCGGGCCCGCGGTGCGCGGTCCCGTACGGGGGTCCTCCACAAGGCCGCGCGCGGCGGCCCGTACGGGAATCTTCCCACTTCCCGCCGGGGCGGACTGCGGCAGGACCAGGCTCGCCCGGGCGGCCGCCGGTCACCCGCCCTCCGTCCGCCGGTGGCCGGGCGGAGGCGGGACGGAGACCGGGCCGGTCAGCGGTCCGTCATCCGTCCGCAGCCTCCCAGGTCCGCTGGACGCGGTTCATGCCCCCGATCCACCGCTCGGGGTCGGCGGCCCTGGCCTGGTAGTACCCGGCGACCTCGGGGTGCGGCAGGACGAGGAAACGGTCGGTGGCGATGGCGTCGAGCAGTGCGTCGGCGACGGCCTCGGGCTCGATGGCGCTGGGGGCGAGGACGAGTTCGCCGGCCGATCCGGCGGCGTCGAGCATGTCCGTACGGACACCCTGCGGGCAGATCGCGTGCACCTTCAGACCGCGGTGGCGGTAGGTGAGGGAGAGCCATTCGGCGAAGGCGTACGCGCCGTGCTTGGAGACGCTGTACGGAGCGGCGCCGATCATCGTGAGCAGTCCGGCGGCCGACACGGTGGAGACGAAGCGGCCGCTGCCGCGTTCCAGCCACTCGGGGAGCAGGGCGCGGGCGGCGCGTACATGGGCCATGACGTTGACGTCCCAGGCGGCGGCCCACACCTCCTCGTCGGCGAACGCGTCGCCGGGCGAGCCGAGTCCGGCGTTGGCGCACCAGATGTCGATGCCGGCGCCGGTCGCCGCGAGCGCGGCGCGGGCCTCGTCGACGACGGTGGAGGCGTCGCCGGGCACGGCGAGGGCGCCGATCTCGTCGGCGACGGCCCGGGTGCGGCCGGGTTCGAGGTCGTTGACGACGACCCGCGCCCCCTCGGCGGCGAACCGGCGGGCGAGCGCGACGCCGATGCCGCCGGCCGCACCGGTCACGACCACTCCCTTGCCCTGGAGCGCGCTCATCGGGTCCACCTCTCCTCGGATCGCGGGTCGGGGCCGGTCCGCGGTGCCGGTCCTCGGGGTCGCGGGGCCGTACGACTCGTACAGTTCCGTGCGATCCCGTGACCACCGTCGACACGCGGCCGCAGACTGGCGCCCGCGCAGACTAACCGGTCGGTACGGAGCCGGGGAAGAGCCGCACCCGGCGCTCCCGCCGGGGGATTCCTCGCGCACGCCTCCTCCCGCGAAGGCCCGGCGGACGCTAGCGTGCGTGCCCATGTCAGGGAAGGCGATCAAGGAGGTTTCTTCATGAGCCTGTCCAGGCGGGGTCCGTCCCGGCGTGGTCTGCTGGCCGCGGGGGGCGGCATCGTGGCGGCGGCGGGAGTGGGGGCGGGCGCGGCACCAGCGGCGGCGGACGCACCGCTCGGCAAGGGCCGTTCGGTGCGCACCGGCTTCGACCGGCTCGCCGCCGGCGGTTACGCGCGGCTCGCCGGGCAGCGCGTCGGCGTGGTCACCAACCCGACCGGCATCACCGCCGAAGCCCGGCACCTGGTGGACGTGATGCACGCCGACGAACGGGTCGACCTGGTCGCCGTCTTCGGCCCCGAGCACGGTTTCCGGGGGACGGCGCAGGCGGGCGGATCGGAGGGCCGGTACGACGATCCGGCCACGGGGCTGCCGGTCTACGACACGTACACCAAGAGCGGGCAGCCGCTGGCGGACGTGTTCACGGCCTCCGGGGTCGACACGGTCGTCTTCGACATCCAGGACGTCGGCGCCCGCTTCTACACGTACATCTGGACGCTGTACGACTGCATGGAGGCGGCCGCGCTCGCCGGGAAACGTTTCGTCGTCCTGGACCGGCCGAACCCGGTGACCGGGCGGGCGGCCCTCGGCCCCGTGCTCGACCGGGCGTACGCGACCTTCGTGGGCCGCGAACCGATCGCGCAGGCGCACGGGATGACGGTCGCGGAGCTGGCCCGGCTGTTCAACGCGGAGTTCCTGGCGAAGCCGGCGGCCCTGGAGACGGTGGCCGCGACCGGCTGGCACCGGGCGGACTTCTTCGATACGACCGGGCTGCCGTGGGTGCCGCCGAGCCCCAACATGCCGACGCCCGACACCGCGCTGGTCTACTCCGGCACCTGCCTGTTCGAGGGCACCAACCTCTCCGAGGGGCGCGGCACCACCCGGCCGTTCGAACTGCTCGGCGCGGAGGGGATCGACGGGGCGTGGGCGGAGGCCGCCAACGCGCTCGGGCTGCCGGGGGTGCGCTTCCGGGAGGCGTATTTCGCGCCGACGTTCTCGAAGTTCCAGGGGAAGACGGTGGGCGGGGTGCAGCTGATGGTGCACGATCGCGCCGCCTTCGATCCGGTACGGACCGGGATCGCGCTGCTCGTGACGGCGCGGCGGTCGTGGCGCGGGTTCGCCTGGCGGCCGGACAACTGGATCGACAAGCTGACCGGTTCGGCGCGGGTGCGCACGATGATCGACGCGGGGGCGCCGGTGGACGAGGTCGTCGGGGCGTGGGAGGCGGATCTGAAGGCGTTCCGGGCGATGCGGAAGGCGTATCTGATGTATCACTGACGGCCCGCCGAGACGGCCGGGCGGGGGCCTGCGGGGCGGGGGCTCGCCGGGTAGGGCTGTCCCCCTGGAGTGACGGGTGGGGCCGGGATGGTCCCGCCCGCGGCCGGCGGCGAGGCTGGGGCCATGAACACGTTACGCACCCGCCGCCGCTTCCTCCGCCCGCTCGCCGCCCTGCTGGCCGCCGTCGCCGTCGGCCTTCCGACCCCCGCCGCCACCGCCACCGCCGCCACCGGACGACCGACGTCCGCCCCCGACCCGGCGCGCGAACTCCGCTCCGCCGCAGGGCCGTTGACCGACGTCCCGACCCTGGAGCGGATCGTCGGCTCGGCCAAGGTGGTGGGGATCGGCGAGGCCACCCACAGCTCCACCGAGTTCTTCGCCGCCAAACACCGGATCTTCGAGGAACTGGTCGAACGGCGCGGGTTCACCACCTTCGCGCTGGAGGCCAACTGGAGCACCGGCCTGCTCGTCGACGACTACGTCCGCCACGGCCGGGGCGACATCGCCACGATCATGCGGGACGAGTTCCAGAACTCCTACGCCTTCTGGGACACCGCCGAATACCTGGATCTGTTCACCTGGATGCGCCGGCACAATCTGCGCCACCCGGAGCACCCGGTCCGCTTCATGGGCAACGACCTCGGCTACGCGGGCCCGAACCTCTTCGACAAGGTCACCGACTACGTGGCCCGCACCCGTCCGGCCCTGCTCCCCCGCTTCCGCGAGCTGTACCGCACCTCGCGGCCGACCGGTGACGACGTCGACGCCTGGATGAACGCGTACATGTTCAAGCCGGGTGCCGAACGGCGCGCGATGGGCGAGAACGTCCGGCAGGCGCTCGACCTCCTCCAGCGACAGGGCCCGGCGGGCCCGGACCGCGCGGCGCGCGAGGCGTACACCTGGGCGGTGCAGCACGCCCGGGCCATCGCCCAGGTCGGCACGGAGTATTCCTACGACTTCATGACCGACGAGGGTGTCGCCGGGGCCATGCTCTACCGCGACCGGGTCATGGCCGAGAACACCGCGTGGTGGCAGCGGCACACCGGCGACCGGATGGTGCTGTCCGCGCACAACGACCACGTCGGCTACCGCTCGACGCTCCCCGACACGTACCCGCGCACCCAGGGCTCGTTCCTGCGCGACGCGCTCGGCCGCGACTACGTGGCGCTCGGATCGGCCTTCGGGCAGGGCTCGTTCAACGCGCACGACTCGCGGGAGGAGGGCGAGCCGGTACGGACGTTCACCGTCGGGCCGCTGGGCGCGGACAGCAACGCGGCCGTCCTGGACCGGGTCTCGGACCACCCCTTCCTGCTCGACCCGCGCCGGGCCACCCCCGCGGCGCGGACCTGGCTGGCCACCGCGCGACCGACCCGGTCGATCGGCACCACGTACCCGTGGGCGGGCGACGTGTCCAACGTGTCGCTCTCCCGTTCCTTCGACGCGGTCGCGTACTTCCCGCGGATCTCGGCGGCGAGGCTGCGCCACTGACGTCCGGCCGACGACTGGCCGGCGCCGCGCGCGGGAAGAATCCCGGCGGACGCCCGTGGCCGGGCCGCGGCGAGAGTCCCCTGAACGGCCGGGGCCCCGCGCCGTGCCGTCCCGGCTCGCGGGCGAGGCGCACCTCGACGCGGAGGGACGGGGCCATGGCCAAGACGGTGACGAGTGTCGGGCCGTACCAGCAGATCGTTTTCGACAAGGACGGCGACGGCCCGGCCGGGCAGGCGCGGGCGCTCGCCGCGCTCGCCCGGCAGGGATGCACGGACCTGGTGGTGTTCACGCACGGCTGGAACAACACGCCGTCGTCGGCCACCGGGCTCTTCGACCGCTTCCTCGCCCCCTTCCCCCGGGTGGCGGGCAAGGCGGCGCGGCTCGGGTACGCGGGCGTGGTGTGGCCCTCGATGATGTTCTCCGACGAGCCGGTGCCCGACTACGCGGCGGTGGCCCGGGTCGTGCCGGAGCGGGCGGCGGTGGTCGCCCGGCTCGCGGAGCTGGCCGGGGCGGAACCGGCGGACGAGGCCGCGTTCACGGAGTTCGCGGGGCTGCTGCGGGAGTTGGCGGGGGTGGCGGACAGGCCGGACCCCGCGTCCGGTCCCGGCACCGGCGGCATAGGCAGCGGAGTGGAGGCGCCGGGGTTCCTGGTCGGCGATCCTCGGACGGTGTACGCGATGTTCGCCGACGCGCACGACGCCGCAGCGGGCACGGGGGCGGGGGCGGCGTCGGACCCGGGGGCGGCCGAGTTGTTCGGCGGCGATCCGGTGAAGCGGCTGTGGCGGGGCGCCAAGGAGGCCCTGCGGCAGGCGACGTACTACACGATGAAGCGCCGCGCGGGGGTGGTCGGCGAGCACGGGCTCGGTCCGCTGCTCGGCGAACTCGCCCGGTTGGCGCCGGGGTTGCGGGTCCATCTGACCGGGCACAGCTTCGGCGGCCGGCTGGTCGCGTACGCGCTGCGCGGACTGCCCGAGGGCATGCGGACCGTGAAGTCGGTGACGCTGCTTCAGGGCGCCTTCTCCCATTACGCGTTCACCGACCGGGTGCCGTACGGCAAGGCCCGGCCCGGCTCGCTGCCGGGGCTCCAGGCGCGGATCGACGGGCCACTGGTCGCCTGCCATTCCGCGCACGACACCGCGCTCGGGATCTTCTACCCGCTGGCGTCCCGGGTGGCCCGGGACGACGACTCGCTGCTCGGCGACGACCGCCGCTGGTGGGCCGTGGGCCACGACGGCGTCCAGGCCGTCCCGGGCACGGCCGCCGTCCCGCTGGCGGCGGCGCTGCGCGACGGGCTGCCCGCCTCGGGCTGTGTGAACGTGGACGCCGCCGCCGTGGTGTCCGAGCACAGTGACATCTGCCACGAGGAGCTGGCCCGGGTGGTGGCCCGGGCCGGGCGCTTCGCCTGAGGTGGGACAGGGTGCGGTGGGGCGGGACACCGGTGCGTCGGCCGGGCTTCGGTGTCCCCCATACGAGTGATCGAATCAATAAATGGAACAGGAAAGGCCGTTCGTTCGTCCCTCTGATGACGCCGAAGTGTCAGCGACGGAGGGTGGCAGGACATGGCCGGGTTCCGAAGTCTCGCGGGACAGGTTCGCGATCCGCGGTGCGACACGGCCTTGCGCCGTTACGCGCTGCGCAAGTGCCTGGAGCGGTTCGCGCCGTACGGTCACCGGGCGACCTGGGATCATCTGTGCCGCAGGCACGGCTTCGGCCCGGAGGACCGGGACGCCGATCCGGCGCGGTTGGTGGCCGCGCTGGAGGAGCTGGAGCGGGCCCGGGCGATCTGGCTCGCGTACGAGACGGAGTACGCCGAGCGGCGGCGGCTCGAGAAGCGCGACGGGCTGCGCAGACCGGCCGCGCTCGACGCCTGGCACCGCCGGATCTGGGGCGGCAACGGGGTGGCCCGGTGTGACGACCCGGACCGTCATCCGGCGGAGTCGCTGCCGGAGGTGATGGACCGGCTGGTGACCGCGCTGCGGCGGGGCCCGGGCGATGGATGCCCGGTGTGCGCGGGGGCCCGCGTCGAGTGGCGCACGGGAGGCACGGGGGACGAACCGTGGTTCGGGCCGGTGTGCGCGGACTGCGGCATACGCATACCCCGCCCCGTCCTGGCACCCCGGTCCCGGACGCGCACGCGCGAGGAGGGTGCGCGCGAGGAGGCCGTCTCCCGGCTGGTACGGGCGGCGTGAGCCCGGCCCCGCGTACGCCGCTCCCCCGGCGACCTCGCGGTTCCTCGTCCGCTCGGCCGCACGGCTCGTCGTACGGTCCGTGGCGCGGTTCGCCGTGCGGTCGGGCGTACTGTCAGGCTCGCGGTCTGTCGCACGGCCCGTCGTGCGGTCCGGCAGGGCATCGGTCCTGCCGGTGCTCCGCCGAGGGCGCCGGCGAAGAGGGCGAGGCCGACCGCCGGTCGACCGTCGTGCCCGCCCCTTTTCCGCCCTCGGCTCCTTCCGCGCTCAGCTCTTTCTGCGCTCGCCCAGCAGGCGCGAGCCCGTGATCTGCTCGCCGAAGACGTCGTCGGGGTTGGACAGCACGCAGGTCTCCAGCGACAGACAGCCGCAGCCGATGCAGTCCGTCAGGTGGTCGCGCAACCGCCCGAGCCGGCTTATCCGTTCGTCGAGTTCCGCCCGCCAGGCCTTGGAGAGCCGGGCCCAGTCCTCGTGGGTGGGGGTGCGCTCCTCGGGCAGCTGGGCGAGCGCCTCGCGCACGGTGGCGAGGGGGATGCCGACGCGCTGGGCGGCCCTGATGAAGGCGACCCGGCGCAAGGTGTCCCGGCAGTAGCGGCGCTGGTTGCCGCTGGTGCGGCGACTGGCGATCAGCCCTTTTGACTCGTAGAAGTGCAGGGCCGAGACGGCCGCTCCGCTACGCGCGGACAGCTGGCCGACGGTGAGCTCTTGGATCTTCTCGGGAATCTGCGGCACCCACCCGACCCTACGTCAACCCCCGTTGGACGCAGGGGTCGTGGTCCGGACCACCATCGGTCCGCCGCCAGCCCGCCACTGGTCCGCCGCCGGCCCGCCGCTGGTCCGCGCACGGGTGGCGAGCAGCCCCCGCCCGGATCGCGGCCGGTCCGGGGCCGGACCACCACCCGCCCCGGACCGGCACATTGACAGGACGCCACCCGCCCCACAACATGCTGAGCAGTCGCTTAGGCGTATGCGTCCCGTGTGCGCCCGCGTTCGAGCAGGAGCACGAAAGGGAGCGGAACATGGCCGAGCCGAGGATCTTCACCTCCGCCGAGGAGCTGCGCGCCGCGGTCGGCGAGCAGTTGGGGTACAGCGACTGGCTGGAGATCGAGCAGGACCGCATCGACCGGTTCGCCGACGCCACCGGCGACCACCAGTGGATCCATGTCGACCCGGAGCGCGCCGCCGCCGGCCCCTTCGGGCGGACGATCGCGCACGGCTATCTGACGCTGTCGTTGCTGCCGGCGCTGGTCCCGCAGGTCATGCGGGTCGAGGGCATGAAGATGGGCCTCAACTACGGCACCGAGAAGGTCCGTTTCCCCGCCCCGGTGCCGGTCGGCTCCCGGCTGCGCGCCACCGCCGTGCTCACCGAGGTGCGGGAGGCCGGCGGCGGCGTGCAGGTCACGGCGAAGGTGACCGTGGAGCGCGAGGGCGGCGACAAGCCGGTGTGCGTCGCCGAGTCGGTGTCCCGCTACTACTTCTGAGCCCCGGCCCCGTCCGCCCCCGCGCCCGCACTCGCGTCCGCCCCGGCGTCCGTACGGGCGCCCACCATCCGCAGCACGAGGTCGGCGTAGAGCGCGCCGACCTCGTCGGCGGTGCGCCGGCCCTGGGTGGTGAACCAGCGCGAGACGTCGATGCAGAGGGAGAGCACGGCGACGGTCGTCCCGGCCACGTCCGGGACGTCGAACTCGCCGCTCGCCACGCCCTCCTCGATGATCCGCCGCACCGTCGCGTCCGACTCGCGGCGCAGCGCCACGATCTCGGTGCGGTGCTCGGGGACGAGCGCGTCCAGCTCGTACTGCACGACCCGGGCGGTAGTGTGCCGCTCGGCGTGCCAGCGGACGAAGGACCGGACGGCGGCGGCGAGGCGCTCGGCGGCCGTCCCGTCGTCGGCGGCGGCGTCGCGCAGGATCTCCAGGGCCTTGTCGTGCCCGATCCGGCTGATCCGGTGGAGCAGCTCTTCCTTGGTCTTGTAGTGGATGTAGAGCGCGGCCGGGCTCATCCCGGCGCGGCCCGCGATGTCGCGGGTCGTGGTGGCGTGGTAGCCGCGCTCGGCGAACGCCTCGACGGCCGCGATCAGCAGACGCCGGGCGGCCTCGGGTGTGACCTCGACCCACGGAGTGTCCTCGCCGCCGGGCGTCTCCTCCGTCTCCTCCGCCGCGCTCATCGCACTCTCCTCTTCGGGCCGTCACAGGGACGAACACCATACAACGAAGGTGAGCAAGCGCTTAGAGGCTGACGGGGCAGGTCACGCCCGTCCACGGGGGAAACGAGACCCGGGCCGGGAGGCGGACCGGGAGGCGGGACCGCCCCCCGCCCGTGTCCATGGACGCACCCATGGCCCTACTCGGACTCAGAACGCGGAGACGCCCGTCAGCGCCCGCCCGATGATGAGCTTCTGGATCTGGCTCGTGCCTTCATAGAGGGTCATCACACGGGCGTCGCGCAGCAGCTTCCCGACCGGGTACTCGTCGATGTAGCCGTAGCCGCCGAAGACCTGGAGGGCGTTGTTCGCGGCCCGGACGGCGGCCTCGGAGGCGTACAGCTTGGCCTTGGAGGCGGCGGTGGCGAACTCCTCGCCCCGGTCGATCAGATCGGCGACCCGCCAGGTGAGCAGCCGGGCGGCGTCGACGTCCACGGCGATGTCGCTGATCAGCTCCTGGACCAGCTGGTACGAGGCGATGGGCCGGCCGAACTGTTCGCGCTCGCCGGCGTAGCGCACGGCCGCGTCGAGCGCGGCCTGGGCGATCCCGACGCAGCCGGCGGCGACCGACATCCGGCCCTTGGCGAGCGCGGACATGGCGACGGCGAAGCCCTTGCCCTCGGGGCCGAGGAGCGCGCTCTCGGGTACGCGGACGTCGTCGAGGAGCAGTTCGGCCGTGGCCTGGCCGCGCAGGCCGAGCTTGCCGTGGATGGCCCGGCGGGTCAGGCCGGGGGTGTCGGCGGGGACGAGGAAGGCCGAGACGCCCCGGTGGCCGGGGGTGTCGCCGGTGCGGGCGAAGAGCAGGACGACGTCGGCCCAGGTGCCGTTGGTGATGAACATCTTGGTGCCGCTGATCGCGTACGTCCCGGTGGCGGGGTCGTGGACGGCGCGGGTGGCGAGGTTCCCGGCGTCGGAGCCGGTGCCCGGCTCGGTGAGGCCGAAGCAGCCGAGGGCGTCACCGGAGGCGAGCCGGGGCAGCCAGGTCCGATTCTGCTCCTCGTCGCCCCAGGCCGCGATGGTCTTGGCGACCAGGCCGAGGGAGACGGAGACGATGCCCCGGACGGCGGAGTCGCCCCGGCCCAGCTCCTCGGTGACGAGGCAGTACGAGAGATGGTCGCCGCCCGAGCCGCCGTACTCCTCGGGGAGGGTCAGCCCCAGGAAGCCGACCGCTCCGAGCTTCTTGACGAGGGCCCGGTCGACCTGCTCGGCGCGGTCCCAGGCGGTGGCGTGCGGGGTGATCTCGCGGGCGACGAAGTCCTCGGCGAGCCGCCGTATCGCCGTCTGCTCCTCGCTGAGCCCCAGGTCCACCACGCCACCCGCCCCGTTTAATTAACACTGCTAGTTTTATGGGTCCCGCCTACTATGTGCGCCATGGCCCGACCGCGCAAGCCCCTCCTCAGTCGCGACCTCATCGTCGAGGCGGCGGGCGCGCTCGTGGACACCGAGGGGCTCGCCGCCCTGTCGACCCGCCGTCTCGCGGCCGAACTGGGCGTGAGCGGGCCCTCCCTCTACAACCACTTCCGCACCAAGGACGAGATCCTGGACGCGGTCGCGGACACCGTCAGCGCCAAGGTCGATCTGTCGATGTTCGCGCCGGACGACCCCCGGGACTGGCGCACGGCCCTGCACGACTGGGCCCTCTCCTACCGCGCCGCGCTCGCCCGGCACCCCCACCTCGTGCCCCTGCTCGCCCAGGGCCCCGGTCGCCGCCCGGCCGGTCTGAAGGTCGCGGACACGGTCTTCGGGGCGATGGTCCGCGCGGGCTGGCCGGCTGCCCAGGCCACGTACATCGGCGCCTTGATGCGCTACTTCGTCACCGGCTCCGCCCTCGGCTCCTTCGCCCGCGGCTTCGTCGACGACGAGACCGCGTACGACCCGGCCGACTACCCTCATCTCGGCCAGGCCCACCTGCTCGCGGAGCACCGCGAGAAGGTGGACGAGGGGGCGTTCGCGACGGGGCTGCGGGCGCTGCTCGACGGCTTGCAGACGCAGTACGACACGGGGACGGGGGACGGGTGGGGGACATCGGCGACGGCGCCGCAGGACGCGCGCCGGGCATGGGGGCGGGACTCGGGCTCGGGACGGAGCTCGTAGCGGCGGTCCGGGCGGGGGACGCGGAGGCGGTGGAGCGGCTGCTCGACGCGGGCGCCGATCCCGACACGCTCGCCGAGGACGGGCTGCCGGTGCTGTGCCTGGCGATCGACGCCTGCGCCGAGCGGGTCGCCGGTGCCCTGACGCACGCGGGCGCCGACCCGGACCGGGCGCTGCCGGACGGTACGACTCCGCTGCTGCGGGCGATCGAGAGAGGTTCCTACGGGGTCTACTCGGAGGTCCTCGGCAAGGACCCCGGCCTCCGGCTGCGCGGACCCGCCGCCGATCGGGCCCTCGCCCTGGCGCGGAACTGGTACGAGCGGCGCCTCGTGGCCCCCGGGGAGCGGACCAGAGTCCAGGACGGCGACTGGTTCGGGCACCTCGACGAACTGACCCTGGACGGGCGCTCGGTACGGGCCGGGCACGGGGCGATCCTCACCGACCTCGAATGGACACTGCGCCTCCTCACCCCCGTCGAGGAGTTGGCCGACCGGGGGGTGGCACATCCCGACCCCGATCATGTGGACTGGGGAAGCCCTCTCCGTGTTCTCTGCAAGCGGCGCAGCGTGCGGACCTGGTCGGCCGTCGCCGCGCTGCGACACCACCCGGGCCCCGCCCACCGGCGGTTCGCCGCGGACGTCCTGCGATGTCTGACGCTCTTCGAGGAGGAGGACACCACCCCCTCCTTCGAGCGGGAGACGAGCGAACTGTTCGCGGCCTGGGCGGCGGAGGAGAGCGACCCCCGGGTCCTCGCGGACGTGCTGTTCGCATGGGGGACCGAGCACGAGCACCCGGACATGGTGGCCACCGGCCTCGGCCACACCGGCCACCCGAGCCCGCTCGTCCGCGCGGCCGTACCGGACTGTCTGGACGCGAGCCCGCTCGCCCCGGCCGCCCGGGCCGCGCTCCTGACCCTGGCCCGGGACGAGGACGACTCCGTGCGCCGTAGCGCGTGTGCGGTGCTCGGCCGCCGGCACGACGGCTCCGCCGCCGTCCGGGCGTGCCTGGTCGGCCTGGCCCGGGACCCCGACGACGAGGTCCGCTGGTGTGCGGCGGAGCGCTTGTCCGAATCCGACGACCACGCGCCCGAGATCGCCGACGCACTCGCCGGACTGCTCGGCGAGGAGAGACAGCTGGTACGGGTGATCGCCGCGTATGGCCTGATGCGCCGCGACGATCCGCGCACGGTCGACGGCTACGCCCGGATCGGGCCGCCGGGGCCCGCGCTCGAACACGACCACCGCTGGTCCCGGCTGTGGGACTGGCACTGGCGGCGCGAGCAGGAGTACGGGAACACTTCGGCCGCCGCCGAACAGTGACCGCGGCATCCTTGATGGCATGGCCCCCCGACACCTCGCCGCCCTCGCCGCCCTCTTCGCCGACGAGACCCGCGCCGCCTTCCTGCTCGCGCTGCTCGACGGACGGGCCTGGACCGCCGGCGAGCTGGCCCGGCACGCGGGCGTCGCCGCCTCCACCGCGAGTGAGCACCTCGGCAAGCTGGTCGCGGGCGGGGTCCTAGCGGAGGAGCGGCAGGGACGGCACCGGTACGTACGCCTCGCCGACCCCGGCGTCGCGCACCTCGTCGAGGATCTGGCCGCCCGCTCCGAACCGGCCGTTCCCGAACCGCCGCGCGGTCTGCGGGCGGTACGCGCCGGTGAGGCGATGGCGCGCGGGCGCACCTGTTACGACCATCTCGCCGGGCGGCTCGGCATCACGCTCACCGACGCCCTGACCACGCGCGGACTGCTCCGCCAGGACACCGGGTTCGCCCTCACCGACGGCGGCCTCGCCTGGTTCGCCGACCTCGGCGTCCCGCTCGCGTCCCCCACCGGCAAGGAAGGCAAGGACGGGAAGGGACGGCGGCCGGTCGCCCGCGGCTGTCTGGACTGGACCGAGCGCCGACCGCACCTGGCCGGCCTCGCGGGCGCGGCGCTGTGCCGGCACGCGCTGGAGGCCGGGTGGTGCGTACGGATCGGGTCCGGGCGGGCGGTGAAGGTGACCGCCGACGGGGAGCGGGCCCTGGAGTCGCTGCTAGGCATCGAACCGGCGGCACTGCGCTGAACCGGGTCGTGGTCCGGGAGGGCCGGACGGGCCCGGGAAGTCCGTCGGGTGACCCGGGAGGCTCGGGCAGCCCGCCGGAACGACTCCTTCCGCCGGGCGGCCGGGACCGTACGGTGAACACCGAACGATTCCGGCCGTACCGTCGTGCCATGCCGACCACGCCGAACCGAACCTCCCGACGCGCGCTCGCCGCTGCCGCGGTCACCGTCGTCCTGTGGGCCTCCGCCTTCGTCTCCATCCGCAGCGCGGGAGCCACCTACTCCCCCGGCGCCCTCGCGCTCGGCCGGCTGCTCGCCGGATCGCTCGTCCTCGGGACCGTCCTGCTGATCCGGCGCGAGGGGCTGCCGCCCCGGGCCGCCTGGCGCGGCATCGGCATATCCGGGCTCTTGTGGTTCGGGGCGTACATGGTGGTGCTCAACTGGGGTGAGCAGGAGGTCGACGCGGGCACGGCCGCGATGGTCGTGAACATCGGCCCGATTCTGATCGCCCTGCTCGGCGCCAAGGTGCTCGGCGAGACGCTGCCGCCCCGGCTGCTCGCGGGCATGGCGGTGTCCTTCGCGGGCGCGATCGCCGTCGGGCTCTCGATGTCGGGCGGATCGGGCGGCGGGCACGCCTCCGTCCTGGGCGTGGTGCTGTGTCTGCTGGCGGCGATGGCGTACGCGGGCGGGGTGGTCTCCCAGAAGCCGGCGCTCGCGCACGGCAGCGCGCTCCAGGTGACGACGTTCGGCTGTCTGGTCGGCACGGTGGCGTGTCTGCCGTTCGCCGGACAGCTCGTCGAGGAGGCGGGCCGGGCACCGCTGTCCGCGACCCTGAACATGGTCTACCTCGGCGTCTTCCCGACCGCGCTGGCCTTCACCACCTGGGCCTACGCCCTGGCCCGGACGACGGCGGGCCGGATGGGCGCGACGACGTACGCCGTACCCGCCCTGGTGGTGCTGCTGGCCTGGCTGTTCCTCGGCGAGCTGCCGGGGCCGCTCACGCTGGCCGGCGGCGCGCTGTGCCTGGCGGGCGTGGCGGTGTCCCGCTCCCGGCCGAGGGCCGCCGTGACGGCCGCCGCCCCGGCCGGGTCCGCGGGGCGCGAGACCGTACAGCGGCGCGAGACCGTCTAGAAGACGACGAGCGCACGGCCGCCCTTGCCCGCCCTCATGGCGTCGAAGGCGGCCGGGATGTCGTCCAGGGTGATCCGGTCGGTGACCAGGGAGCCCGGGTCGAGGCGGCCCGCGCGGATGTTCTCGGCGAGAACCGGAAGGTCGCGGGCCGGATCGGAGTTTCCGTAGACGCAGCCGGACAGGGTGCGGCCCCAGTGGAAGATCTCCAGGGCGTTGAAGGAGACCTGCTGGTCCTTGCCGCCGATGCCGACGACCGTGGTGCGCCCGCCGCGCCGGGTGGACTCCCAGGCGGCCCGGATGGTGGCGGCGCGGCCGACGCATTCGAGGGCCACGTCGACGCCGTGGCCGCCGGTCAGTTTCCGGATGTCCTTGGCGGTGGTGTCGGAGGCGACGACGTACGCGGTGGCTCCGGCGGCCCGGGCCAGGGCCTCCTTCTCGGGCGAGACGTCGACGGCGACGATGGCCGAGGCCCCGGCGGCGCGGGCGGCCTGGAGGGTCGCGAGACCGACCCCGCCGACGCCGAACACCGCGACGGTCTCGCCCGCCCGGACCCGGGCGGAGTGGTGGACGGCGCCCCAGCCGGTGAGGACGGCGCAGCCGAGCAGGGCGGCCTCGGTGAGCGGTACGCCCTCGGGCGCGGGCAGGACGCAGCCGGCCGCGACGACGGTCTCCTCGGCGAAGGCGGCGACGTTGAGGCCCGGGTGGAGTTCGGTGCCGTCCTCGGTGCGGGCGTGGACGGCGGCGGCGCCGGACAGCGCGTCGAGGCAGAGCCATACCTCGCCGAGCGAGCAGGGGTGGCAGCGGCCGCAGGACGGCGCCCAGTTGAGGACGACGCCGTCGCCGGGGGCCACATGGGTGACACCCTCGCCGACGGCGACGACCGTGCCGGCGCCCTCGTGTCCGAGGACGGCGGGGACGGGGACCCGCAGGGTGCCGTCGGACAGCGACAGGTCGGAGTGGCAGACCCCGGCGGCGGCGAGCCGGACCCGTACCCGACCGGGTCCGGGGGCGGGCAGTTCGATGCCGGTGACCTCCAGCGGAGAACCGACGGCGGGCAGAACGGCGGCACGGATCACGCGGGTGTCTCCTCGGGTGTCGAAACGCGCGTACGGAGAGCGCCGGGCCGGCCGGGGACGGGCCCCGCCGGTCCCGGGACCGGCGCCCGGAACGGGGATCCCGCAGCGGGGTTCGCGGCGGGATCCCGGTCGTGCGGCCCGGATCCGGGCCCCGGCCCCCACCGCCAACGGGCGGGCCCGGGGGCTCGGGGATCCGGGGTCAGAACTGGAGGGACTTGGTCTGGAGGTACTCGGCCAGACCATGGACGCCGAACTCGCGGCCGACGCCGGACTGCTTCCAGCCGCCGAACGGGGCCAGCGGGTTGAACCGGCCGCCGTTGATGTCGACCTGGCCGGTCTCCATCCGGCGGGCGAAGGCGACGGCCTCCTCCTGTTCACCCCAGACCGCGCCGGCGAGCCCGTACACGGTGCCGTTGGCGAGTGCGAGGGCGTGGTCCTCGTCCTCGTACCGGAGGATCGACACGACCGGGCCGAAGATCTCCTCCTGGGCGATGGTCATGTCCGGGGTGACGTCGGCGAAGACGGTGGGGGCGACGAAGTAGCCGGTCTCGCACGGGGCTTCGGGGCCGCCGGCGACGAGTCGGGCGCCCTCGGCGACGCCCTGCTCGATGTAGCCGCGGACCCGGTCGCGCTGCCGGGCGCTGACGAGCGGGCCGATGCGTTCGCCCGGGACGTACTTGGCGGCGGCCGTGACGGCGAGCTCCACCGCCTCGTCGTACTGGTCGGTGTGCACGAGCATCCGGGTCCAGGCGCTGCACGTCTGGCCGGAGTTGGCCATGACGTTGGCGACGCCCACGGCGACGGCCCTGCCGAGGTCGGCGCCGGGCAGGATGACATTGGCGGACTTGCCGCCGAGTTCGAGGGCGACACGTTTGACGGCGCCCCCGGCGAGCGCGCCGATGGCGCGGCCGACGGCGGTGGAGCCGGTGAAGGAGACCAGGCCCACATCGGGGTGCTCGGCGAGGGCCTGCCCCGCGACCGGGCCGAGTCCGGTGACGAGGTTGAACACCCCGGCCGGCACACCCGCGTCGTGGACGGCCTCGGCGAAGAGCTGGGCGGTCAGCGGCGTGTCCTCGGCGGGCTTGAGGACGAGGGTGCAGCCGGCGGCGAGGGCCGGGGCGACCTTGGCGACGATCTGGTGGAGCGGGTAGTTCCAGGGGGTGATGGCGGCGACGACACCGACCGGCTCGGAGTAGACCGTGGAGTTGCCGACCTTCTCCTCGAAGGGGTGGGTGGCGGCGAGTTCGGCGTACGAGCCGGCGACCGTGACCGGCAGGGCGGCGTGCACCCCGGCGGCGAGCCGGGGCGGGGCGCCCAGTTCGGTGGTGACCGTGGCGGCGATCTCCTCGGCGCGGGCGGCGAGCGCGTCGCGGAGCGCGGTGAGCCGGGCGGCCCGCTCGGCGGGCGGGGTGGCCGCCCAGCCGGGCAGCGCGGCGCGGGCGGCCCGTACGGCGGCGTTCACGTCCTCGGCGGTCCCGGCCGGGACATGGGCGACGACCTGTTCGGTCCACGGATCGATCACGGCGATCGTCTCCGGGGAGGCGGGCGCGCGCCACTCTCCGCCGATGTACATCGCGTCGTGGACCTTCATCCGCTCGCTCCTTGCCTTCACCGCTTGTCTCGGGTCCGCGGGTCCGCGAACCCGCCGGCCCAAACTAGCGCCGTTAGTTTTCGTGCGCCAGGGCCCTTCGCGCGCGGCGCCGGGACGCACGGGCCCGGGGCGCGGGAGGGGGCGCCGGGGCGCGGGGTCCGAAGCGGCGGGTCCGGGGGCTGAGGATGTCGGGTCCGGAGACGCCGGATTGCGACGGCCCGGTCTGGGGGGCCGAGCCCTGGCAGGTCAGGACCGGGGTCCGGAAACGTCGGACGTCGGGGCGTGGCGGCAGGGTGCGCCGCGCCCCGGCGCGCGGCCGCGCGAGGCGGATCGGCCCGGCCCCCGGACGGCAGGCCGGCGGACCGGCCGGCCACGGAGGGGTCCGGTGCGGGAGCGGATGTCCGCGCCGAACCCCTCCGCCGCCGTCCTGGGGCGAGCACACCCGGATGCGGGAGCGATCCCGAGGAGGAGGCGGGAACACCCCGTACCGGGCGAGGACGGACCGCACGTCACATGGCAGGGCGGAGCGGCCCGTACAGCGGACCGGACGGGCACCCGCAGGGGGCGCGGGCTCCTTCCGGCTCCTTGGCCATCCTGCGTGCCGGGCCCGTGGAAGCGGAAGCACCTGGCAAGTTCTCGCCACACCGGGCACGCCGTACGGGCGGACCGGCAGGACCAGGAGGCCAGAGGGAAAGGGGAGGGACAGAAAGGAAGGGGGCGAGGGCTGGTCGGGTTGGGTCGGGGCGTGAGGCGGGGTCAGATCTGGCGGTCCACGCCGGTGAGATGGGCGAAGACCACGAGGTTGGAGGCGTAGCCGTGCTTGCGGTCGAACGGTCCGCCGCAGGTGAGCAGGCGCAGTTCGGCCCGGTCGGAGGGGCCGTACACCTCACTGTCGGGGAAGGTCGCCTTGTCGTACGTACGAACCTTGTCGACCGTGAAGACGGCGACGCGGCCGTCGTCGCGGGCGATCCGGACCGTGTTGCCGGGGTTGAGCACGTTGAGGTTGAGGAAGATCGCCGGCCCGGTCCGGGTGTCGCGGTGGCCGACCATGACGGCGGTGCCGCGTTCGCCGGGGGTGACGCCCTTCGCGTACCAGCCGACGACCCGGGGGTTGTCGACGGGCGGGACCGCGAGCCGCCCGGAGGCGTCGAGGTCCAGTCCGACGACCGGCGCCTGGATGGTGATCGCGGGGACGGCGAGGGCGGTGGGCCGGGAGGGCTTCAGCGGTGCGAGTGGCGGCCGGGGCTTGACCTGCGGCGCCACGACGGGGCGGGCCGCGACCGGCGCCGCCACGCCGTGGCCGACCGGCGCCGCGGCGAGCACGGGGGTGGGCGGCGGTTGGTCGTCCGCCGCCCACCACACCCCGCCGACGACCAGGGACACCGTCACGAGGAGAGTGCGGGCGAGCCGCCGGGTGCGACGGAGCCGACGCTTCCGGCGGACGGCGGCACCACCGCGCGGGGCGACCCCGCGCGGGTGGCCCTGTCGCGGGCCCGTCCCGCGCGGACGCCCCTCGTGACGCGGATGCCGCTCGTGACGCGGGTGTCCCTCGTACGGGTACCGCGCGTACGGGCGCCGCTCGTACGAGGACCGCTCAGACGGGGACGCGACCGCGACCCGGCCGGTGGACGCCGTCCCGGAGACCACGGCCCGGCCGGCGGACGCCATCCCGCGCGGGGGAACGGACCTACGCGACGCCATCGCTGCGGCGGCGCGAGCGGCGGACGAGAATCAGGCCCGCGGTACCCGCGAGCGCCGCGACGACGGCCGATCCGACCCCGAAGGCGGTGCCGTCCGCGGAGGCCGCGACCATCTCGGCCGATCCGCCGCCGCCCGCGCCGACCGGGCCGTGGGGCGGCCTGCCGCCGCCCGGGTGGTTGCCGGTGCAGTCGACCGTGAAGACCTTGTGCTTGGCGACGCCGGTCTCGCCCAGGAACTTCCAGGTGAGCTGGTAGGTACCGTTCGGGAGCATGAGGTCGTTGGTGTGCCCGATGCCGACCGAGAGGTTGATCGAGCCGCTGAGGCTCGGCGTGGCCGACTTCGCCGGCTGCGGCGAGATCTCCCAGTCCACCAGCGCGAGGGTGTCGAAGTTGAAGGCGTCGAGGTAGAACCGGCAGACCTTGGTCTCGTCACTCAGGGAACCGACGGCGGTACCCGACAGATGGATCTTGACGTCACCGTTGTCGCCGGGGGCGGCGAAGGCCGCGGGCGCACTCGTCAGGGCCAGTGAACCGACGGCGAGCGCGGTCACGGCGGTGGACAGCAGGGGGCGGAGAGCCGGGGCAATCATGCGGGATTCCTCCAGTCGTACCGATACCGAACCTATTGGCCGATAATCTGACTATTGGTCATCCCTTGACTACGCAGGGTGGCAACAAGCCGTGTCGCCCTCCGACTTCCACCCATCCGGCCCTGAGTCCACCCTCCGAGCCCTCCCCGCGACCCCCTCGGGGGCGGGCGCTCGGGGTACGGGTTCGGGGCTACGCGCTGAGGGGCGCGCGAGGTCAGCGGGCGCCGCCGGGGCGGCCCAGCGCGGGAGCCAGATAGGCATGCAGGAGGGCGCGGGTCTCGGCGACGAGCTCCGGGTCACCGGAGGGGTCGGCACGGAAGGCGAGCCGGAGCAGGGCGTCGGTGGCCTCGACGCAGACCAGCACCTTGCGGCGCAGGGTGTCGTCGACGGGCCGGCCGAGGGGGCCGGCGATCAGCCCGCAGATACGGGCGGCGACCAGGGGGTTGGGGCTCTCGCCGGGGAGTTCCGGCTCCACCTGCCCACAGGGGGCGTCCGCGACATCCGGAACGCCCTCGGCACCTCCGACACCCCCGGCGTCCGTGGCGTCCGCAGGGGCACAGGGGCCCGGGACGCCGAAGTCGACGAGGCCGAAGCCGGGCACGGTGCGCTTCATCGCGAGGTACGCGTCAAGGACGGCGTCGATGACCTGGGCGGCGTCGGCGCCGTCATTCGGGACCCCCTCATTCGAACCGCTCCCGCTCCCGCCTGAAGCACCTTCACCCGAGGCCCCGTCAGCCTGGCCGCCGACCGGGGCGTCGGCCGGCGCGGCCGGGAGCGCGGCGAGGCCTGCGGCGACGCGGGCCGCGTAGTGGTCGAGGTTGCGGTGGGCGAGGGCGGCGACCATGGCCCGTTTGTTGCCGAAGAAGCGGTAGACCGATCCGATCGGGACACCCGCGCGGGCCGCGACGGCGCGGGTGCTCAACTGCTCGTACCCGGTCTCGTCGAGGAGTTCGGCGCACGCGTCGAGGATGCGGGTGAGGCGTTCGGCGCTGCGCCGCTGGACCGGGGCGCGCCGGAGCGCGGGCCCCGTCGCCGGGCGCGGGGCGGGCGACTGCGGAACGGGCGGCTGCGGGGCGAGCGGGCGCGGGCTGGACTGGGGCACGGGACCATCATGCCGTTCCGGCCGGGCTCAGGCGATGAGCAGGCCGATGCCGCCGAGGGTGTACGCGATCATCAGCGCGAACAGCGGAAGGCCGCACGCCACGGACCGTTCGGGCGGGAACAGCCGGACGGAGCGATCGTGCGCGGCCACCACACCGAGGACGTGCCCGGTGACGATCGCGACGACCTGGAGGGTGGCGAGGCCCCCGGGACCCAGGGGCAGAGCGGGCGCGGGGGCGTTGTCAGTGCCGAGTGCCATCATGACGGTGCGTGGCGATTCGATGACGAAGAGCGAGAAGTAGTGGGCGACGAGGTAGCCGAGGGCGATGGGCAGCAGGGAGTGGGCGAAGGAGGTGAGCGGGGCGTCGAGTGCGCGGTCGAAGAGCCGGAGGACGCCGGTGCACAGGGTGTAGAGCGCGGCGACCAGAAGGACGGCGGCGAGCAGGCCGAGCGTGGCGGTGGCGGTGCGGCCGAGGGATGAGGTCTGCAGGGTGGTGATCCAGCGGGGGCTGTCGGAGAAACCGTCGTAGGCGGTGGAACCGAGGAGGACGCTGACGGTGGCGACGAGGCCGGGCGTGGGCGGGGTGGCGTCGAGGCTGTCGAAGGGGGAGCGCACGACGAGCCGGCCGTCGGCGCGGCGGCCGAGCGGGGAAAGCCGGGCGAGCAGGGAGGAGTAGGCCTCGAAGGGGTCGGCGTGGTCGAACCAGGCGGGCCCGTACCGGGCGGCGCCGAGAAGTCCGACGGCCGTGTGGACGGCGAGGGCGGCGAGGAGGACGGGGGCGGTGACGTTGTCGGGGGCGACGAGTTCGAGCCAGGTGAAGAGAAGGAGTCCGGCGGCCGCGGGCCGGATGCCGAGCCGGGACGGCAGTGGGCGGGGCGCGCTCCGGGCGGGCAGCAGGGCGGACAGGGTGCGCAGGGGGTTGAGGAGGCGCCAGACGGGGCCGAGGAGAACGGAGGCGGGGACGAGGCCGACCCAGAACAGGACGTAGACGGCGCCGGGTGCGGGGTTGCGGTCCGGATCGTCGGGGCCGAGGAGGAGGTACAGGACGAGGGCGAGGCCGGCGGCGGCGCCGAGCGATCGGAGGGCGGTGCGGGTGGCGGGGGCGTCGGCGAGGCGCTGCACGGCGCCGGGAAGCGGACGGCCCGCCAGGTCGCCGCGGAAGCGGGAAGCGGACCAGAGCAGGCCGAGCGAGAGGAAGGAGACGAAGAGCGCGGCGAAGGCGCCGGCGTACGCGTAGAAGGGCGGGAGCGGCAGATCGTGCCGGGCGCCCACGCCATGGGCGAGCGGCATGGACAGCGGCGCCGCCGGGGGCAGGGGCAGGGGCAGGGGCAGGGGCAGGGGCAGGGGCAGGGGCGCGGCCAGGAGAACGGCGGGCGGTGTCATCTGACGACCAGTTGCGTGAGGACGAGTGCGGAGGTGTGGGTCTCGACCTCGAACAGGCCGGTGCGGTCGGCGGTCAGGGTGAGGGTGGCGGTCCGGCCGGGCGACAGGGACAGTTCACGGTCGTAGCCGTGCACGTGCAGGGTGTCGGCGCGGTCGCTGGTCACCCGGAGGGTGAGGAGTTCACCCTTCTTCAGTTCGATGCGGGAAGGGGGTGGTTGTACGGAGCCGTCGGTGATGGTGATGTCGACGGTACGGCCGCTCGGGGTGGCGGACGTGGGTACGTGCGTGAGCGTGAGCGTGGGCGTGCCCGGGCTCGCGTCCGGCGCTCCGGCGCCCAGGCGGGCGGTGGTCTCGACGGGACGGCCGGCGACGGCCCAGACGGTGTGGTCGTCGGCGAAGAGCCGCGCGGTGAGGGCGCGGGCACCGGCCGGGACATGGGCCCAGGGTCCGTAGGCGCGGGCGATCTCGCGGCCGCCGAGGAGGAGGCGGGCGTAGCCACGGCCCGGCAGGGCGGCGTCGCCGGTGGTCTCGGGGGTGAACTGGAACCTCTCCACCAGGAGGTGGACGTTCCAGCCGCCGTCGCTGTCGGGCCGGGTCTCGACCCGGACGGCGGGCGCGCCGGACGCGGGCACCTCTCGCAGGCGGTGCCCGGTGCCGTCCCGGGCGTCGAGCAGGGCGCCCGCGCCGCCGGTCGCCTCCTGGTGGCTGGTGCCGGGCTTGTGGTGGGTGGTGGGGCGCCCGCCGCAGCCGGTGACGAGGACCGCGCCGAGCATGAGCGCGAACAGCGCGGCCCCCGCCCGGCGCCGACGGCCGGCGCCCACCCGCCCGGCGTTCACGCGGCGCTCCCCGCCGGATCGGGGGACGGGGCGGGACGGCGGCGGGCGCCGGTCACCACGACGGCCCAGAGCACCCACACCACACCGAGCAGTCCGCGCACCCACGCCGGGCCGACGGGTATCCAGGGGATCATCAGGACCGCCTTGTCGAACGCGTCGAGAAGGGTCAGGGCGCCGAGGGCGATCGTGGTCCAGGCGAAGGCGGGGCGGCGTGGGAGGCGGGTGCGCAGGGCGAGGCCGAGGCCGGTCCACGCGAGGCCCGTCAGGAGCAGGGCCAGGGCGGGCAGCGGGGTGGGGGTGAGCGAGCGGGTGGAGGCGGCCACGTCGAGGGCCAGTCCGAGCAGGCCCAGCAGGGCCGCCGTGCCCGCGAGCCGGCTGCCGCGCAGCCGGCGCCGCCACAGCACGGTGCCGACCAGGGTGAGGACCGCCGCGACGCCGAGGGCGAGCTGGGTCTCGACGCGCCGGATGCCGTGGGCGCCGTACCAGTCGCATCCGGCGGGCAGCCGGCGGGCCCGGACGTCGTAGTCGGCGCAGACGAGGAGCTGGGCGAGTTTGACGGGTTCGCCGACGAGGCGGCCGGTGCCACCGGTGACGTCGCCGCGCCGCGGGCCGCAGACGGGCAGTGTGTACGGGGTGGTGGTGCCGGTGTCGGACTGCCAGCAGTTGCCGCTCCCCTGGCCGTCCCACCACACGTCGGTGCGGTTCGGCCGTGCGTGGCCGGCCCGGTCGACGCCCAGGTGGTTGCCGGCGTACCGGTTGTGGTGCGAGGTGTCGGCCTGCTTGCCCCAGGCGGATTCGCCGCGGATGAAGGCGGGGACGGCGCTGAGGAAGACGCCGGCGCGCCGGTGACCGTAGATCCAGTTGTTCTCGTAGAGGTTCCAGTTGCCGCCCGCGGTGATGATGCCGGTGCCGGGCGGCATGGAGATCTGGGGGCAGACGACCCCTTGTTCGTAGCCCCGGTCGACCGGGGGCCGGGCACAGGTGCCGTCGGCGACGTACGGGTAGTAGTCCTCGTTGTTGTCGTGGATCAGGTTCCGTTCGAAGCGGGCGTGGTTCTGCGGGAGGCCGGGGTGGCCGGGGAAGGCGGAGTCCATGGAGGCGCCGCCCATGTTGTGGTCGAACTCGTTGTCGTGGACGTAGACGGAGTCTCCGGCGGTGCCGCTGTAGCCGACCATGTTGTGGTGGCTGTGGCAGCCGGTGATCTCGATGGAGTGGCGGGGGACGTCGTAGCCGCGGCCGTCGTTGATGTCGGAGGCCGAGCCGGGGTAGATGCCGGAGTCGCCGTTGCCGTAGGACTCGCAGTTCTTGTAGAGGCCGTGGTCGGAGGCGAAGGTGAGGAAGCCGTACTCGTCGTTCCAGCGGGTGAGGACGTCGTCGATGACGAATCCGTCGCTCGCGAGGACGTAGAGCGAGTTGAAGGTGGTGCGCTGGGCGGTGAAGTTGCGGAAGTAGACGCCGTCGGAGGAGTCGGCGCGCAGGGCGTTGAGCTTGGCGTACCGGGCGTCGACGACGACGTCGAGCCGGGAGGCGCCGGTGCCCTCGATCTGGAGGTCCTTCTTGCCGAGGATGGCGACCAGGTTCTGGTTGTGCGGGCACTGCCGCTGCTGCGCGTAGCTGAGGATCTGGTAGCCGAGCGCCGAGCGGGGCGCCTTGAGCGCGGCGCACGCGCCGGTGGGCGCGGGCAGGGACGGCTCCTCCTCGTACAGTCCGGGCAGCATCGCGATGGTCATGCCGGGGCGGTCGACGGCGTCGACGGCCTGCTGGAGATGGCGGTAGCCCTGCCGGACGCAGCGGTCGAACAGCGCGAGGTTACGGGCCTTCAGGGCGGCCGGGAAGCCGGCCACCCGACGTTCGAAGGCGGCCCGGCCGGTCTTGCACACGAGCAGATCGGGCTCGCCGGTGTGCGCCGCGGGGACGCTGCCGGAGCCGTCGGGCAGGGTGACGGGCCGCTCCTCGTGCGCCTGGGCGGCGGGGGCGGTGGACAGGGCGGTGGCGAGCACCGTGAGCACGGCCGAGAGCGCGAGAACGAACCGTCGGGTCCATGACATGGCGCGAGAGTAGAGCACCGCTCATCTTTTGGAACCCCCCGTGCAGCCGCCACGTCCCAACGAACCCGGTGGAGATACGCGATTTCCGTTGACGCGAGGGGGAGCCGAATCCTACGGTCATACATAGGATTGTTGTGAGCGTCAGGACAGGAGCACACGATGCACGCGCTGAACGCGGAAGCGGCGGGAAAGATCGCCGACGCGCTGACCTACAGCACGGGATTCGGCAACGAGCACACCACCGAAGCCGTTCCCGGTGCCCTCCCCGAAGGCCGCAACGCGCCGCAGCGGGCTCCGCTCGGGCTGCACGCCGAGCAGCTGAGCGGCAGCGCCTTCACCGAGCCAAGGGCCTACAACCGGCGCTCGTGGCTCTACCGGATCCGCCCCTCGGCCGCGCATCCGCCGTTCGTCCGGATCGACAACGGCACCGTGCGCAGCGCGCCGTTCACCGAGACCGTGCCCGACCCCAACCGGCTGCGCTGGAACCCGCTGCCGGAGCCGGCCCCCGGTACGGACTGGCTGGCCGGCCTGTGGACGCTCGGCGGCAACGGCGACGCGACCCAGCGCAGCGGCATGGCCGTGCATCTCTACCACGCGAACGC
The DNA here is from genome assembly GCF_043198875.1 of Streptomyces sp. NPDC048718. Classification (NCBI taxonomy): domain Bacteria; kingdom Bacillati; phylum Actinomycetota; class Actinomycetes; order Kitasatosporales; family Streptomycetaceae; genus Streptomyces; species Streptomyces sp. NPDC048718. The sequence continues at coordinate 75,652 of NZ_JBICVG010000017.1, read as the reverse complement.
GCCCATGGAGCGGGTGTTCAGCGACGCCGACGGCGAGCTGCTGATCGTCCCCGAGCGCGGCGGTCTGCTGCTGCGCACCGAACTCGGCCTGCTCGCCGCCCGCCCCGGCGAGGTCGCGCTGATCCCGCGCGGGGTCCGCTTCCGGGTCGAACTCCTCGACGCGACCGCCCGAGGCTATGTCTGCGAGAACTACGGCGCCCCGTTCCAGCTCCCCGACCTCGGCCCGATCGGCGCCAACGGCCTGGCGAACGCCCGTGACTTCCGGGCCCCCGTGGCGGCCTACGAGGACTACGAGGGCCCGGTCGAGGTGATCAACAAGTACTGCGGCAACCTGTGGTCCGCGACCTACGGCCACTCCCCGCTCGACGTCGTCGCCTGGCACGGCACCCACACGCCGTACGTCTACGACCTGCACCGCTTCAATGTCATCGGATCGATCTCCTATGACCACCCGGACCCGTCGATCTTCACGGTGCTGACCGCCCCGTCCGACACCCCCGGTGTCGCCGGCGTCGACTTCGTGGTCTTCGCCCCGCGCTGGCTGGTCGGCGAGGACACCTTCCGTCCCCCGTACTTCCACCGCAATGTGATGAGCGAGTACATGGGCCTGATCGACGGGGCCTACGACGCCAAGTCCGCCGGCGAGGGAGGTTTCGTGCCGGGCGGCGGCTCGCTGCACAACATGATGTCGGCGCACGGTCCCGACCAGGAGACCTTCGACAAGGCCAGCGCCGCCGAGCTCGTCCCGCAGAAGATCGACGACGGTCTTGCCTTCATGTTCGAGACCCGCTGGCCGGTGCACCCGACGGCCCAGGCCGCCGGGGCCGACCACCTGCAGCAGGGCTACGACGACGTATGGCAGGGTCTTGAGCGCCACTTCCGGCCGTGACCGTCACCCCACCCGGTGACCGGTGACCGGCCACCGGGTGGTGCCCCGTAGTCCGTAGCCGTCGTACGGAGAGAGCCGTGACCGCCTTCGCCCCCGACTCACTGGTCCTGAACCGGAAGCTTCCTCTCTGGTACCAGGTCTCGCAGTCGTTGCGCGCCTCCATACTGGGCCGCACCCCGGACGCCTCGCTGCGGCTGCCCACCGAGGAGCAGCTCGCCGCGCACTACGGCGTCAGCGTGCTGACCATGCGCCAGGCCCTCAAGGAGCTGGAGGAGGAGGGCCTGATCAGCAGGCACCGGCGGCGCGGCACCTTCATCGAGCCGGGCGCCCGGCGCTCGGCGCCGCGCCGGCTGCTGGGTTCGATCGACGCGATCGTGGCCCAGCAGTCCGGCGAGCGGACCACCGTGCTCGGCCACGGCACCGAGCCGGTGCCGGGCGAGCTCGTCGAACACTTCCCCGCCACCCGCGAGGTCGCCGTCTTTCGCCGGCTGCGCGCGGACGGGGAGAGCGGCGAGCCCACCAACTGGGTGGAGAACGCGGTACTTCCGGAGATCGCGGCCGGCATCGACCCGGCGGATCTGGAGCGCTGGCCGATGACGAAGGTGCTGCGGGACGTCGTCGGGGTGAAGATCAGCCGGATCACCGACACCGTCGAGGCGCGCCTCGCCGACCCCGAGACCGCGCGGCTGCTCCAGGTGCCGCTGCTGTCGCCGATCCTCCACTACACGGGCGTGACGTACGACGACGGGGGCCGGGTCGTCGACGTGGCCCGGATCCACTACCGGGGCGACCGGTTCTCGTTCACGGTGACGGTCGAGGCCCACTGAGCGTCTCACTCCCCGCCCGTACGGCCCCGGGCCCCGGCCCCCCGCACGCCCGCACCGCGCCAGTCGCAGTGATGGGGGTACCGCAAGGGTGCTGGATGCTGGACAGTCAGTGATCCAGATCCACCCGGGCACACGTCGACGCCTGGCCTGACGGTCATACAACACGCAGTCGAGGAGGATCCGGCTGCTCCGGATCGGCCTCCGCGACAACCGTGAGGGGAACGGGGGTCTCGACCTCGGTGGCGTCCTCCCCCCGACGCCGTAGCTTCGACTTGAGGCTGACCAGCCCGCTCTTGACGTGCGGCGCGGCCTTCATCGCGACGGCTCCCAGCACGACGCCCGTGCCGAGGATCCCCAGGGCCGCCTTGGTCCCGTCGAACAGCACGGCGTGTGTGACGAGCTTGTTTTCGTCATCCCTCGCCAGCGGGCTTTCTCCACCCGGAGTGCTCGACTCCGAGAAATGCGTCTCGGAGGGACGCCTCGTCAGCATCAGTTCCCAGATCCAGTCACCCCGGTTGAACTCCATGACGCAACTGTAGAGGCGACCAGGTACGCCGCGACCCGGAATGCGATGGTCGCCGCCTTGGCCGGCGAACGGGCCCCGTTGGTCTTCCCACGTGTGACCGTGGTCGCCCGGAGTCTTGATGGCGCGCTGTGGATCCCAGGTGCCGCCGAGGGCGCACATCGCCTGAAGCAAGGGCCTACCGGTCGGGGTGATCGACATCCTTCGCGCAGCCGCACCGGCACTTGCCGGTCGGGATGAGGCGAGGCTTCTCATTGATTGCCATCAACTCAAGTGAGCAGCACCTGAGTTGATGGCAGGATTGAGGTCCAAGGATGTCATTCAAGGATTACCTCGGCGCGAACGAGTCCAGGAGCCGGGCGATCCCCATCTCGAAGATCTCGTCGGGGTCGACCGGGGCGGCGGACGCGGCGAGCAGGGCCGCGAGGTGCGGGTAGGCGCCCGTCGCGACCTGTCCGGCCAGATAGGCGCCGCGCACCGCCTGTTCCTCTTCCTCGCTCCAGGGCAGCCCCCGGGCCCGCTCGGCCATGGCCTGTTCGTTGCGGACGGTCGCCATCACGGTGCCGTTGACCATGGCGATGAGCTGCATCTTCAGTCCGGGCTCGATGGCGAGCGGCTCCAGGCAGGCCAGACACCACTCCAGGAAGCGCAGGGCGTTCGGACTGAAGCCGTAGGCGGTGGTCATGACCCGGGTCACCCAGGGGTGCCGGTACATGATCGCGCGGGTCTGGCGGGCGATCGAGGTCATGTCGGCGCGCCAGTCGCCGCCGGGTTCGCCGAGCTCGTACTCCGCGCTGACGGCGTCGACCATCAGCTCGTACAGGTCTTCCTTGCGCGGCACGTAGTTGTAGAGCGACATGGTGCCGCAGCCCAGTTCGGCGGCGACGCGGCGCATGGAGAGGGCGTCGATGCCCTCCTCGTCGGCGATGCGGACGGCCGCGGCCACGATGTCGCCCCGGCTGTAGGCCGGCTTCGGCCCCCGGCCGGCGCGCTCGGGGCGCGCCCAGATCACTTCGGGTTCGGCCGCTCGGCCCGCCATCGTTCATCACCTCGCCGCCCCCATCGTAATGACGCTTTCACCCCACCCCGTTACGTACACCGTACGTAGTGCGCTATCGTCGCCGCATGACGACTACGTACGCTGTACTTAGTGAAGGTCTGCGGAAACGGTACGGAGAGGTGCACGCCCTGCGCGGGCTCGACCTCGCCGTCCCCGAAGGCACCGTCTGCGGAGTCCTCGGCCCCAATGGAGCCGGCAAGACCACCGCCGTACGGGTGCTCACCACCCTCGTCTCACCCGACTCCGGCAGCGCCCGGGTCGCCGGGTGCGATGTGGTGCGCGACCCGGCCGGGGTGCGCGCCCGGATCGCCGTCACCGGCCAGTACGCCTCCGTCGACGGCGATCTGACGGGCGCCGAGAATCTGCGGCTCTTCGCCCGGCTGCTGCGCGCCCCACGCTCGCGCGCCGCCGAGCTCCTGGAGCGCTTCGGGCTCGAAGGCGCCGCGGACCGGCCCGCACGCACGTACTCCGGCGGCATGCGCCGCCGGCTCGACCTCGCCGCGAGCCTGATCGCGACGCCGAAGGTCCTCTTCCTGGACGAGCCCACCACCGGTCTCGACCCGCGCAGCCGCAACGAAATCTGGGACGCCGTACGGGGGTTGGCGTCCCAGGGCACGACCGTGCTGCTCACCACGCAGTATCTGGAGGAGGCCGACCAGCTCGCCGACGAGATCGTCCTGGTCGACGAGGGGCAGGCCGCCCAGCGCGGCACCCCGGCCGAACTGAAGGCCCTGATCGGCAGCTACGCCGAGGTGAAGGTGGCCGACGCCGGCGCCCTGCCCGCCGCGGCCGCGGTGCTCGACCGGCTCACCGGATCCGCGCCGGTCCTGGACGCCGAGCGCCACACGGTCGGCGCGGTCACCACCGACACCACCCTCACCCTGCCCCGGATCGTGCGCGAGGCCGACGCGGCCGGGGTCCCGCTGATCGACGCGTCCCTGCGCCCGCCCTCCCTCGACGAGGTGTTCCTGCGGCTCACCGGCCGCCCGCCCACCGCCGGGCGGACACTCGCCCCCGGGACCCGCCAGGAGGCCGCCGCATGAGCTCCCTCGCCCACGACGGCACCGCGATCCTCGGCCGGCATCTCCAGCGGATCCGGCGCGCCCCGGCGATGACGGTCATGACCCAGACGATGCCGATCGTCTTCCTGCTGTTCTTCGGGTACGTCTTCGGCAGCGCGCTCGCCATGCCGGGCACCGACTACCGGGCCTTCCTGGTGCCGGGCATGCTGACGGCGACGGCGGCGAACGGTCTGATGACCGCGATGTTCCAGGCCGCCCAGGACACCCACCGGGGCGTCACGGACCGGCTGCGCGCGATGCCGGTCAGCCGGGCCGCGGTGCCGCTCGGGCAGGCGCTGGCCGATCTGGTGACGAGCGCGGCGGGCACGGTGCCGCTGCTGCTGGTCGGGCTCGCGATGGGCTGGCGGATCGACGGCACCGTACTCGAAGCCCTGGGCGCGGTCGGCCTGTTGCTGCTGTTCCGCTTCGCGGTGACCTGGGTGGGCATCTTCTTCGGGCTCGCGTCGCGAAGCGAGGAGGCGGCGAGTCAGCTGGGCAGCGCCACCTTCATGCTCCCACTGCTGTCCAACGCGTACATCCCGACCGACGGGATGCCGGGCTGGCTGCGCACGGTCGCGGAGTGGAATCCGATCTCGGCGGTGTCGACGGCCGTCCGCGACCTGTTCGGGAACGCGCCGGCGCCGGTGGACGCGGCCTGGCCGGTGGCGCATCCGGTGGCGGGGGCGCTGCTGTGGTCACTGGCGCTGATCGCGCTGTGCGCGCCGGCGGCGGTCCGGCGGTACGCGCGGACCTGAGCGCCCCGGCGTGAACGCGCGGGCGTGAACGCGCGAAGGTGAACGCACGGACGTGAACGCGCGGAGATGAACTCCCGGCGCGCGCCCGGAAGGCGAACGACACAAGGTGCACGGGGCCAGGAAGCCGGCCGGGTGACGGCCGGCCGGGCATGCGAGAACGCCGGACGGGCGGGGACACGTCCGGCGTTCTTGTGTCAGCGGCGCGCCGAGGGCCGGGCCCCGGTGGGCGGGAGCGGTACGCCGGGCCACACGAGGGCCCGGCCCGGCCCGTCCGTCAGCGGTGGCTGCCGAAGAGGGAGCGGCGCAGCCGGCGCAGCGGGGCGAAGAGCGAGACCCGCGCGCTGGCGCCGCGGTGACCGTGCACCGCCGCCTCGCGCGGGCGGGTCGTCAGCTCCCGCATGAGCAGCGTCGCCTCGGCCGCCTCGCGCTGCGGTATGGCGGGGCCGCCGAGCACCGAGAGATGGCGGTCGAGGCGCGAACTGGTCGCGACGCTCCCGCAGGTGATGGCAGGCACTCGCGGCCTGCTGCGCATTGCTGTCTGTTCCATGTCACTCCCCACCCGTACAAGGGCACCCGGCCCGGGCAGGTTAACCCTATCGCCCCGCTACGACACCCGTGTATTCCGGCCGCGGGATTCACCATCAGGTGACGGGGGTTGACGACCACCGTCCGATTCCCTTCGGCTCCCGGGCGGGCCGTCCGGAGAGCGGACACCTGTCGAATCGTCACGAACCATCCCGCACGCACCGGGTCCGGCCGCTCCGCTCCCGCCTCCGCGCCCGGGTGTGATCCTCGCCACCATGGCCCGCGTTCCTCGGCTACCTTGGAGTGATGACGCTCATCGCGGGTCGTTATCGACTGCTGGACGTGCTCGGCGAAGGCGGGATGGGGACGGTCTGGCGCGCCCGGGACGAGGTCCTCGGGCGGGACGTCGCCGTCAAGGAGGTACGGGCGCCGGACGGTCTGCCGGACGACGAGCGCGCCCGGCTGTACGCCCGGCTGGAGCGGGAGGCCCGCTCGGCGGCCCGGATCACCCACCCCCATGTGGTCACGGTCTACGACGTGGCGCAGGGCGACGGCCGCCCGTGGATCGTGATGGAGCTGGTCCCCGGTCTCACGCTGGCCGAGACCCTTCAGGCCGAGGGGCCGATGCCGCCCCGGCAGGCCGCGCGGGTGGGCGTCGCGGTGCTGTCCGCCCTGCGGGCCGCCCACGCGGCGGGGGTGCTGCACCGGGACGTCAAGCCGGCCAACGTCCAGCTCGCCAACGACGGCCGGGTGGTCCTCACCGACTTCGGCATCGCGGCGATGGCGGACACCTCGCCGCTCACCATGACGGGGGAACTGGTCGGCTCCCCCGAATATCTCGCGCCGGAGCGCGCGCTGGGGCGGGTGCCCGGACCCGAGTCGGATCTGTGGTCGCTGGGCGCCCTGCTGTACACGGCGGTCGAGGGCGTGTCGCCGTTCCGGCGGGACACCGCGCTCGCCACGCTGCGCACGGCGGTCGACGAGGAGCCCGTGCCGCCCGCGCACGCGGGGCCGCTGGGGCCGGTCATCGAGGGGCTGTTGCGCAAGGCCCCGGAGCGGCGGATGTCCGCGGCGGAGGCCGAGGACCGGCTGCGGCTGATCGCCGCGGGCGGCACGCCCCGCACCGAACCTCAGGGGGCGGACTCCTTCCGTACCCGTCCGCTCCCCACGCCCCCGCCGGCCGGCCAGGACCCGGGCGCGGGCGGCCCGGGAGCGGCGCATACGGGCGGGCCCGCCGATCCTGGTGCGACGGCGCCGGTGCGGGCGCCCGGACCGGAGCCACGCCGGAGCGGTGGCCGGGCGGCGCTGATCGCCGGCATCGCCGCGCTGGCGCTGGTGGCGGGCGGGGTGGCGTACGCGCTGCTGCGGGACCCGGGGAAGACCGAGCCCGCGCCCGCGCCCCCGGCCACGAGCACGACGACCGCCACACCCTCGCCCACGGACCGGCCGAGCACGGCGAGCACGAGCGCCTCGCCGAGCCCCACGACCACTCCCCCGGTGTCGGTCGCCGTCTCGGTGCGGCAGGTGCGCGGCGACTACGCGGGCATCTGCCCGCCGCCCGAGAACAAGGGACCGGAGTTCGCGGCGACGGTCACGGTGGACCACACGCCGGCCACCGTGTCGTACCGCTGGACGACCGGGAGCGGCGAGGACGAGGACACCGGGTGGCGGACGCTGGACTTCCCGGCGGGCGGGCCCGCCGGGCAGCGGGTGACGCGGACCTGGTCCGCGTACGAGCCGGACACGACGGTGCGCGACCGGATCCGGATCGAGATCCGGGAACCGGTCGCGCTGACGTCCGACTGGGTGTCGTTCTCTGTGCGTTGCGAGGGGGAGACGGCCACACCCTCGTCCCCGGCACCGACGGCCACGGCCACGGCCACGGCGGGGACTCCTTCGGGCGGGACCTCCTCCCCGGCGGCCGGGTGACGGCCTGAGGGCCGTTACGCCACCGCGTTGAGGCGGGGCAGGTAGCCGCCCGACTGACCCGCGGCGGTCGGGTGGTAGGACTCGCCGATGTTCAGCCAGTTGACGCTGTGCAGCCAGGCGGAGCCGGAGCAGATCTCGTGACCGCTGAAGGTCGAGGTCACGCTGGAGAAGGTGAAGCCCTTGTTGGCGGCGCGCTTGGAGATGGCCGCGTTCAGGTAGTCCGAGGCACCGTTGATGGCGCTGCGCTCGGTCTCGCTCAGGCCGGCGATGCAGGTGCCGTTGAGCATGTAGAAGCGCGGGTAGCCGAGGACGACGACCTTGGCGTTGGGCGCCTTGTTGCGGATCGCGGTGTACACGGCGTCGAGGCGCGCGGGCAGCGTGGTGTCCACGTAGCTCTTCGCCTGGTTCACCCGGGAGACGCAGGTCGCGTCGGACTGCAGGATGCAGGTCGTCATGACATCGGAGAAGCCGGCGTCGTTGCCGCCGATCGTGATGGAGACGAGGGTGGTGCTGGAGTTGAGCGAGCCGAGCTGGTTGTTCGTCACGTCCGTCGTCACCGCGCCGGAACAGGCGTTGAAGGCGAAGGACGTCGTGGCGTGGGAGGCCTTCCACAGCATCGGATACGCGTTGGCCGAGCGCTTGCAGTCGCCGCTCGCGCTGTCGTAGCTGCCGGCGCCGACGCCGGAGGAGTACGAGTCGCCGAGGGCCACGTAGTTGACCGAGGCGGTCGCCGCCGCCTGAGCCGCACCGGATCCGGTGAAGGCGAGGACGGCGCCGAGAAGAAGTGAAGACGAAACCGCAGCCAAACGAGACAGCTTCATGAAGACCTCCAGGGGCAGGATTTCTGCGCTACCAGGTAGTAGCAGTGGATCGGCCGCGCGAGAAGTGTTCATGTCAAAACTCGTGACGAAATTTCTGCGAGCCACGGTCAAAAAACGTCGGTATCAAGACATTCGACAGGGTGCGTGCCTCCCCCCGGGAACCGGTGCGCCGACCGTACGCGTCCAGGTAGCTCACGCCCCTTTGACCACTCTCCCGAGGGCGCGCCGGGCGGATCCCTTGACGGATCGCCGACGGATCACTAACAAGCCACTGGCAAACCGCCGACAGATCGCTAACCGGCCACTGGTGGACCACGTGTGGAGCGGTCCCCGGACGGACGACGGCCCCCGGCCGATCGCGTGGCGCACGCGATCGGCCGGGGGCCGTCAGGGGTTGCGTCGGATGGTGTGTCGGGAGGTGTGTCGGGAGGTCCGCCGGAGGTCGCGTCCGGGGCTGCCGGACGGACGGATGGCGGGCCGGGGCCCACGGGTCGGGACTCTTGGGCCGGGACACGCCAGTCAGCACCGGGGCCCGTGAGTCAGGGCCGTGGGCCGGGGTGGGTCAGTCGTCGTAGGCGGCCCGCAGCGCGTCCCGCACCGCCGCCTCCGCCTCCTCCCGGCTCAGGCCCAGCCGGTGGACCTCCGTCACATAGGCCGCGGCCGAGGTGGCGGCGAGCCGGGAGGCCGCGTCGGAGGCGGCGGCGACGAAGGTGCCATTGCGGCCCCGGGTCTCGATCACTCCGTCGGCCTCCAGGGCCTTGTACGCCTTCGCGACCGTGTTCGCCGCGAGCCCGAGGTCCTCCGCGAGGCCCCGTACCGTCGGCAGCTTGTAGCCGACGGGCAGATCGCCGGAGCGGGCCCGCTCCGAGATCTGGGCACGCAGTTGTTCGTAGGGGTGAGTGGTGGAACCGGCATCCACGCTGATTCGAAGCGTCACCCACCCGATTCTGCACCCGTCCACGGGGAAAATGGGAGGCGCCCGGCCCCACCCGCCACCTACCGTGCGACCCCATGACTGTGATCGTCCGCGATGTAGGGCCCGGGTCCGCCGAGGACGCCGAGGGTTTCGCGCGGGTACGCCGCGCCGCCCTGCCGTTCATGCTGTCCACCGGCCCCCATCTGATCCACGAGTGGGCGCACGCGCATCCCGACGCGCACGCGCGGCCCCTGCTCGCCGAGGCCGACGGCGAGATCGTCGGCTGCGCGGAGGTCGAGCTGGCCCACGAGTCCCCGGAGCCGGGCGACGGAGTGGCGAACGTCCACGTCCACCCGGAGCACCTCGGCCGGGGGGCCGGGACGCTGCTGCTGCGCGCCGCCGAGGAGCACCTCGCGCACGCCGGCGCGCGCCGGGTCTACAGCTGGGTCTTCGACGACCCGGCGTCCCGCGCCTTCGCCGGCCGGCACGGCTACGAGGGCCGCCGCACCGCCTACTTCCTGCGGCTCGACCTGACGACGGCCGCGCTGCCGCCGCTCCAGAGCCCGCCGGACGGCGTCGAGCTGCGCCCGGCGTCCGACTTCGCGGCCGACCCGCGACCGCTGTTCGAACTGGACGCGTTGACCACGGCCGACGAACCGGGGGACGTGGCGGCCGGTCTGACGGACTACGAGCACTGGCTGGCCACCACCTGGCGCCATCCGTTGCAAAACCACGAGCTGACCATGGTCGCACTCTCCGGCGGGCGACCGGTGGCCTTCAGCGCCGCGCTTGACGACGGCCTCGGCCGCTACGGCTCCGGTATGACGGGCACGGCGCCCGGGTTCCGGGGCCGGGGCCTGGCCAAGCTGGTGAAGAACGCCTCGCTGCACCGGGCCCGCGCGGCCGGCCGCACGGAGGCGTTCACGGGGAACGACGCCGGGAACGCGCCGATGCTGGCCGTCAACCGGTGGTTCGGTTACGAGATCGGCGCACGGGAGGTCCGTCATGTCCGCACCCTTGGCTGAGGCCACGGTCGAAGTGATCCTGATGAAGGCGGGGCGGACGAAGATCCGCTACCCGGCCGGCATCGTGGCCGACGACGGCGTCCGGCTGACGGTCCGCGCGCCCTGGGCCGGCGAGGGCGTACGGGACTTCGGCTTCGTGCGCTTCGAGCCCGGCGACGTCTTCACCGAGCACTACTGGCGTGACCGGTGGTACGCGGTGAAGGAGGTCCGGACCGGCGACGGCACCCTCAAGGGCTGGTACTGCGACGTGACCCGGCCCGCGCTGGCCGACGGCGCCGAGGTCCGGGTCGAGGACCTGGACCTGGACCTGTGGGTGTCGGCGGACGGCTCGGAGGTGCTGCGGCTCGACGAGGACGAGTTCGCGGCGAGCGGGCTCGCCGCCACCGATCCGGAGGCGGCCCGCCGCGCCGTGCTCGCCCTCGACGAGCTGGAGGCCCTGGGACGGGACGGGCTGATCGCCCTGACATCCCTTAGGGACTGCTAGCCCAGGCTGACCGCCTGGTCGCGCCGGGCCAGGAAGACGGGCATCGGCAGACCCATCGGGCCGCCGGGAGCGAGCCGGACGAGGACGGCCTCGACACGCGCCTCGGTCGCCTTGATCTTGCTCGCCTTGCCCTTGGCCGCCTTGGCCTTGCTCGCCTTCGCCTTGGCCGTCTTGCTCACCTTGGCCGCCTTGCCTTTCTCGGCCTTGCTCGCCTTGGCCGCCGTGGCGCCCTGCCGCGCCATGAAGGAGTGGTGGGTCCAGCGGTGGGTCCGGCCGTCGCAGACGGCGCTGGTGCCGCCCAGTCCGATGGAACGGTCCTGCCGCACCAGCGTGGTGGCGAGGAAGACCGGCCCCGAGCCGCCGCGGGCGCAGCGGTAGGTGCCGGAGACGGCGACCTCGCCGCTCTTCCGGGCCACCCCGCGACGGTCGATGGTCAAGGTGGCGGCGGCCCGGGCGGGGGCGGCCGCGGCGGCCCGGGCGCCCCTGGGAGCGGACTCGGGGGCGGCCGTCGCGGTCGCGCCGGTCAGCGCGGTGGCGGTGGTGGCGGTCGCCAGGACACCGGCGGCGAGGGCGAGTCGTACGCGCATGGACGAAAGATCCCTTCGGGAGGGGAATATGACGCCCGCAAGGGATATCCGATCTACGTGAAAAATGTCCGAAACTCACCCTCCGGCGGCGAGTTGGGATCTTTGCCGGAGTACGCACGTTTATGCGCATTCTCGAATGAACGTTCCCTTCCCTTCCGTGGCATGGAGAGCTTCCGGCCGCGCTTCTAGTCGAGGGCCGACGCACAGGTGGTCGGGGTCGCGCGGGCCGGGTCGAGGGCGTTCGCCACCTCGTGGAAGGCGATCCGGTCGGTGAGGGCGATCGCCAGATGCTCCGACAGGTCGAGCGCACAACGGTCCTGGATCACCACGTTGGTGACGTCCGGTCCGGAGAGCCGGCCGGACCCGTACGGGGTGACGACCTCGTCGTACCGCGTCATGATCACCGTGTACCGCACCCCGGGCACGGTGTCGCCGCCCTCGTTCAGGCGGGTCAGGAACGGCGAGGCGGCGATCTGGTCGGTGAGCCCCGGGGTGGCGGCGGTGATCAGGTCCTCGGCGCCGGGGAAGTACGGCAGCAGTCTGGTCAGCCCCAGCAGGGTGGTGCCGTGGTTGTCGGGGGCGAGCGCGACGAGCGCGTTCACCTTGGCCGCGCCGCCCAGGAACCGCAGATAGTGACGGGGCATCATGCCGCCCTGCGAGTGTCCGACCAGATCCGCCTTCGCGGCGCCGGTGGCGGCGAGGACCCGGTCCACGTACGCGGAGAGCCGGCCGGCGGACGCGTCGATCGGCCCGAGACCGTGGAAGAGCGGAACGCCGGGCAGCTGCCCGTAGTCGAGCGAGAAGACGCAGTACCCGCGCTCGACCAGATACGGCGCGAGGCCGAGCCAGTTGTCGACGGAGTTGCCGAGCGTGCCGTGGACCAGCACGACGGGGCGGGGGTGGGCGGCGGACGGCTCGCAGGAGAAGTCGTTCCACCCCCGGCCGGTGGAGGCGGCGGAGGAAAACGGAGCCGAGGCCGAGGCCGGACCGGAAGCGGAAGCGGCGGCCTGGGCGGCGGTGGGAACGAGGGTGGCGGCGGCGGTCAGCGCGAGCACGGACAGCGCGCGGGCGAGACGTCCTGCGGGGTTCCGGGGCAGCATGGGGTGATCTCCTCGCGGCTCGAAAAGCGGGGGATGCACGGCGCCTTGCGGTCCGGACCACACAGGGGGACGCGTTCTCGTCACGCTACGTACGGGTAGCTCCCGGGGGAAGTGACGCGTCGGCAAAAAGTGCCGCGCCGTCACACCGGGGCGCCGTCGCCACGCCCCGGCCTTGTGCCCCGGCCTCGCACGCCGCCGGCCCTCTCCTCCCGCGCGTCAGACCGCCATCGGCCCTGCCGCCGGCCGGGCCAGGGTGGCCGGGCCCACCGCGCCGGGCCAGCGCGCCGCGATCCGGTCGAGGACCGGCTCCAGCCGGTCGGCGCTCTCGGTCCGCCGGTCGAAGGTGAGCTGCCGGCCCGCGAGCCGCGCGTCCGTCAGTTCCTCGGCCCGCAGCGAGAGCCCCGTGACCCGGGCCCGCTGGAGCCCCAGGGCGTCGTGCAGGGCCTGCGCGGTGCCCGCCAGCGCGGGGGTGTGCGCGGTGGGTTCCGGGAGCGCGCGCGTCCGGGTGGTCGTGGACCGGTCCGCGTACCGGACGGTGAGCGTCAGCGCGCGGGCCACCTGCTCGTCCGCCCGCAGCCGGCGGCCGATGCCGACGGCCAGCTCCAGCAGCGCCCCGCGCCGGACCGCCGGGTCGGTCTCGTGCCGGGTGAACCGCCGTTCGGCGCCGGCCGACCGGGGCGGGGTGTGCGGGGTCACCCGTGTCCGGTCGATACCGTGGGCGCGTTCGCCCACCTGGCGTCCCAGCCGGGCGCCCAGGATCCGCTGGAGGGTGGCCTCGGAGGTGGCCGCCACCTTTCCGACGCTGTCCAGGCCGTACGCGCACAGGGTGTGCGCCGTCTTCGGCCCCACCCCGTACAGGGCCACCACCGGTTTGCGGTCCAGGAACGCGGCGACGGCCTCGGGGGTGTCCGGGACCACGTGGACACCGCCGGGCGGCCCCCACTGTCCGGCCATCCGGGCGAGCAGGGGCCCCGCGGCCACGCCGACGGTGCAGTCGAGGCCGTACCAGGCCAGCGCGCGCACCCGGATCCAGCGGGCGATCTCCGTGGCGTCGCGGCCGAAGTAGCGGACGCTGCCGGTGATGTCCGCGAGGGCGGCGTCGGGGGGCAGCGCCTGGACGACCGGGGTGATGTCCTCCAGCACCCGCAGGAGCAGCCGGCCGCTCTCCCCCGGCGCGCCGGGACCGGCGTCCGGACCCGGGGCGGGGGTGGCGTCAGGACCGGAAACGGGGGCGAGGGCGGAAACGGGGGCGGTCACCTGGACGTATACGACGTTCATCGCGCTCACCCGGCGCTTCCGGGGCTGGAGTGCCACAGTTTGCGTCCGCCCAGACAGTCTCCGCCGGCGGGCCGGAGGTCCGACCAGGGGTTCATCTCGACACCGTCGGCGACCCGGAGGGTCCGGCCGCGCCCGCTCGTCACCCCGCCGTCCGGCTCCGCGCCGCCCGCGCCCGCACCCGCGCCCGCACCCGCACCGGCCGCACCGGCACTGGCACCCGCACCGCCCGTACCGGGCCGTCCGGCCAGCCGGGCCGCCACCGCGTCGAGCCCGCCCGTGCGCCGCAGCTCCGCCAGCTCCGCCAGGTCCCACGCGGCCGAGCCCGCCACGCTGAGCGAACGCGGCCCTCGGCGCTGGACCTTCCCCCGGACGAGGAGCAGTCCGCTGTGGAAGACCGTGTGCGCGCTGCCGGCCTGGCTGTCGGCGAAGAAGGCCAGGTCGACCAGGCCCGTGGCGTCGTCGAGGGTGACGAAGACGATCCGCTGCGGCTCCCGCGCGGCCGTCTCGCCGTACGGCCCAGACGCGGCGCGGCGCAGGATCGGCGGGGTCTGGGTGGCCACCTTGGCGCCCGCGACCAGGACGGTTCGGCCGTGCTCGGCCGAGCGCAGCCGCCGGGCGGGGACCACGCCGAGTTCGCGCAGGAACTCTGCGTGGTCGCCCATGAGATGGCGGGAGGCGTCCATGCCGAGGATGCCGAGTTCGGCGCTGAGCCGTTCGGCACCGTCGAGGTCGGGCAGGCCGACGGGGGCGGTCCGCAGCCCCTCGGCGAGCGGCAGCTGACCGCCGTGGGCGGCGTCCTTGCGCCGGGCGCGGTGGAGTTCGGCGAGGTGGAGCAGCAGGTCGCGGCGGTTGGTGCCGAAGGAGTCGAGCGCGCCGACCCGAGCGAGGCGTTCGGCGACCGGGCGGCGCGGGCGGGCCCGTTCCCAGAAGTCGAGCAGCGAGTCGTAGGGCGCGCCGGTCTCGATCCGGGCGCTCTCGGCCTCGCCGATGCCGTGGACGTCGGCGAGGCCGAGCCGCAGCCCCCACACCGCGTCCGGCACACCCGCCTTCCCGGACACCAGTTTGATTCGATGGGCGACCGCCGACCGGTTCACATCCACCGGCAGCACGGGCACCCCGCGCCGCCGGGCGTCCGCGAGCAGCAGCCGCTTCGGGTACATGCCGGGGTCGTGGGTGAGCAGCCCCGCGTAGAAGGCGGCCGGGTGGTGCGCCTTGAGCCAGGCCGACTGGTACGTCGGTACGGCGAAGGCCACCGCGTGCGCCTTGCAGAAGCCGTACGAGCCGAACGCCTCGACGATCCCCCAGGTGCGGGCGACGACCTCGGGCGCGTAGCCGCGGCGCCCGGCGCGCTCGGCGAACCACGCCTTGATCCGGCCCCGCGCCCCGGGGTCCGAGAGCCCACGGCGCACCTGGTCGGCCTCGTCGCGGCCACAGCCGGTCATGACGCTCACGATCTCGATGATCTGCTCGTGGAAGACGACGACCCCGTACGTCTCCTTCAGCGCGTCCTCCAGGTCGGGGTGCGGACAGCGGACCGGCGCGCGGCCGTGGCGGGCCTCGATGAACGGGCGGACCATGTCGGCGGCGACCGGGCCCGGCCGGAAGAGCGAGATGTCCACGACCAGGTCGTGGAAGTCGGCCGGCTGGAGCCGGCCCACCAGGTCGCGCTGGCCCGGCGACTCGATCTGGAAGCAGCCCAGGGTCTCGGCGGAGCGGATCAGTTCGTACGTGGCGCCGTCGCCGGGCGGGATCGCGTCGATGTCCGGCCGGGTGCCGGTGACCCGGCCGACCTCGGCGACGGCGTGCGCCATCGCCGACTGCATCCGCACCCCGAGCACGTCGAGCTTGAGCAGTCCGAGGTCCTCCACGTCCTCCTTGTCGAACAGGGACATGGGCAGCCCCTCGCCGCTGGTGGGGACGACGGGGGTACGGGTGAGCAGCGAGGCGTCCGAGAGCAGCACGCCGCACGGATGCATGGCGGTGCCCCGGGGCAGCGCGTCGAGGGCCTCGACCAGTTCCCAGAACCGCTCCCCCGGCCGGCCCCGGCCGGCGAGTTCGGCCCGCAGCCCGCGCAGTTCGGGCAGCTCGGCGAGGGCGGCACGGGCGTCCCGGGCGCGGATGTGCGGGAACGCCTTGGCGATCCGGTCGGTCTCGGCCGGATCCATGGACAGGGCGGCGCCCACGTCCCGTACGGCGTGCCGGACCCGGTAGGTCTCGGGCATGGCGACGGCGGCGACCCGTTCGGCGCCGAAGCGGCCGAGGATCGCGCGGTAGACCTCAAGCCGGCGGGCGGACTCCACGTCGATGTCGATGTCGGGCAGGACGGTGCGGCGCTTGGACAGGAAACGTTCCATCAGCAGGCCGTGCGCGACCGGGTCGGCGTGCGCGATGCCGAGGAGGTGGTTGACGAGGGAGCCGGCGCCGGAGCCCCGGGCGGCCACCCGGATACCCATCCCCCGGACGTCGTCCACGACCCGGGCGACCGTCAGGAAGTAGCTGGCGAATCCATGGTGGGCGATGATGTCCAGCTCGTGGTGCATCCGGTCCCAGTAGACGCGCCGGTCGGGACCCCGGTCGTACCCCTTCAGGAGCAGACCGGCGGCGGCCCGGGAGGCGAGCACCCGCTGGGCGGTCCGGTGCGCGGCGCCGACCAGGTACGGCTCGGGGAAGTGCGCGGAGCCCATGCCGAGGTCGTCCTCGGGGTCGACCCGGCAGGCCGCGGCGACCTCCTCGGTCCGCTCCAGCAGCCGGTACGCGGCGTCCCGCCGGAATCCGGCGGCCTCGGCGATCCGCTCGGCGGCCTCCCGCATGGCGCCGGGTTCCTTGAGCCAGGCCTCGCCGCTGTCGAGCCCGGCACGCAGGTCGACGGGGACGAGCCGGCGGGCGGCGTCGAGGACGTCGGCGACGGGGCCCTGGCCGGGGTCGGCGTAGCGCACCCCGTTGCCGAGCACGGGCCGTACGCCCTGCTCGGCGGCGAAGCCGACCGTACGGGCGGCCAGCCGCAGCGAGCCGGGGCCGGTGCCGGCGAGGCCGTGGTGGACGGCCTCCAGGCACAGGGCGTCCCCGTACCGTTCGCGCCAGGGGGCGAGCAGCCGCGCGGCCCGGTCGGGGCGGCCGGCGGCGAGGGCGCGGCCGATGTCGGAGCCGGGACCCAGCAGGACGAAGAGGCCGTCGCCGGTGTGGGCGGACCAGGGCAGTACGGGCGGACCGTCGCCGGCCCGGGCGTGGGCAGCGGTGACCCGGGCGCAGAGCCCGGCCCAGCCGGCCCGGGAGCGGGCGAGGAAGACGGCCCGGGGCGCGGACTCGTCCACGAACGCTCCGCCGCGCACCGGCGCGCGGCGGGCGGAGGTCTCCCGCCGGGCGCGGGCGGACGCGCTGGACGCGCCGGAGGCTCCGGGGGCAGGGGGCGCGCCGGGGGTACGGGAGGGTGAGCCGGGGTTACGGGAGGGCGCGCCGTCCGGGTGCGGTGCGGCGGGCTCGTACGAGAGGTCGGCACCGAACAGCGGGCGGACGCCCGCCGTCGCGCACGCCTTCGCGAAGCGGACCGCACCCGCGACGGTGTCGCGGTCGGTGAGGGCGAGGGCGTCCATGCCGCGTTCGGCGGCGCGCTCGGCCAGCCGGGCGGGGTGCGAGGCGCCGTATCGCACGGAGTAGCCCGACGCGGTGTGCAGATGCGTGAATCCCGGCATATGCCGCACCACCTTTCACGCCCCGCTCAAAATTCGTACACACGTTCCCACCCCCTTTTTCTCACCTTAACCCATCTTCGAACGTCCGTACGATTACCGAGGTGGGCGCCCCTCCATGCCCGCGCCTCACCCGTTCGGCCTAGCCCGACCTGCGGAAACGATCACTCTCCCCGATCCTGGGGGGATGAGTTTCGTCGACGAACTGAAGAGCGCCGTCACACCGAGAGCAGCCCTGCTGGTCGTCGGGGTCTTCGCCCTCCAGATGCTGTTCATCGCTTCCTACGTGGGGGCCCTGCACCACCCGAAGCCGAAGGACGTCCCCTTCGGCGTGGTGGCGCCCGCACAGGCCTCGGCCCCCTTGGTGACCCGGCTGGAGCGATTGCCCGGCGGGCCGCTCGACCCGCGCGCCGTCGCCGACGAGGCCGAGGCCCGGAAACAGATCCTGAACCGGGACATCTACGGGGCCCTGATCGCCGACCCGGCCGGCCGTACCGACACCCTGCTCGTCGCCTCCGGTGGCGGCAAGGCGCTCTCCGTCACCCTGGAGGCGACCTTCCGCGGGGTGGCGGCGGCCGAGCACCGCGAACTGCGGACCGTCGACGTGGCCCCGGCCTCCCCCCAGGACTTCAACGGACTCTCCGCCTTCTACCTGGTCATCGGCTGGTGCGTCGGCGGCTACATCTGCGCCGCGATCCTGGCGATCAGCGCCGGCGCGCGCCCCGCCAGCGCGGAGCGGGCGGTCATCCGGCTCGGCGCGCTCGCGCTCTACGCGATCCTCGGCGGGCTCGGCGGCGCACTCATCGTCGGCCCGATCCTGGGCGCCCTGCCGGGCAGCGTCGCCGCCCTGTGGGGGCTGGGCGCGCTGGTGGTCTTCGCGGTCGGCGCGACCACCCTCGCCCTGCAATCGCTGTTCGGGATCGTCGGCATCGGCCTGGCGATCCTCCTCATCGTGGTCGCGGGCAACCCGAGCGCGGGCGGCGCCTTCCCGCTGCCGATGCTGCCACCGTTCTGGCAGCTCATCGGCCCGGCCCTGCCACCGGGGGCGGGCACCTGGGCGGCCCGCTCGATCGCGTACTTCAAGGGCAACGACATGATCGGCTCGATGCTGGTGCTCTCCGCCTGGGCCGTCGTCGGCGCCGCGATCACCGTGATGATGTCCGCGCTCAAACAGTCGGTGCCGGCCGCGGCGGCCCCGGCCGACAGCGCCCGCCCGTGACCACGTAACCACGTAACCACGTGACCCGGAGCCGGTAACCCGTAGCCGATCGACCGGCGACCGGTCCACACGCGAAAGGCCCCGGCGGGCCTCCCTCACGGGAGGTCCGCCGGGGCCTTTTCAAGCGGCCGGGCGAGGGTGGATCGGAGGGAACAGGGTGGATCAGAACACGTTCACGCCGTACGCGCTCAGCGCCTTCGTCACCGGCTGGAAGAACGTCGTGCCGCCCGAGGTGCAGTTGCCGCTGCCGCCCGAGGTAAGACCGATGGCGAGGCTGCCCGAGTAGAGCGGGCCGCCGGAGTCGCCGGGCTCGGCGCAGACATTGGTCTGGATCAGGCCGTAGACGATGTCGCCGCCGCCGTAGTTCACGGTCGCGTTGAGGCCGGTGACCGTGCCGCCGTGGATGCCGGTGGTGGAGCCGCGGCGGGTGACGGACATGCCGACACTGGCGTTGCCGGCGCCGGTGATGTCGACGCTGCCGACCGTGCCGGACTTGGTCACCGAGCTGTTGGTGTAGCGCACGATGCCGTAGTCGTTGGTGGGGAAGCTCGATCCGGCGGTGGTGCCGAGCGTGGTGGCGTGCGCGGAGTCGGCCCACCAGGTGCCCGCGCCGTCGGTGCAGTGACCGGCGGTGAGGAAGTAGTAGTTGCCCGCGCTGTCCTTGACGTTGAAGCCCAGCGAGCAGCGCCAGCTGCTGGCGTAGATGGCGTCGCCGCCGGAGATCAGCTTGTTGAACACGCCCTCGGTGCGCTCGATGCGCAGCGCGCCCGCGTTGGCGCCGGCCCGGTCCTTGATCTTGGCGAGGTCCGCCTGCGAGACCGTGGAGTCGGCGGTCACGACCACCGTCTTCGTCGCCGGGTCGACCCGCCAGGCGGTACCGGCCACGTCGGCGCCGAGCACCGCGTCGTCGACGGCGTCGAGCTGCGCGGCGCTGAAGGTTTTGGTGGGGGTGGCGCTCGCGGCGGGGACCGCGATGGCCGCGGCGGCGGCGAGACCGGCCGCGACGGCGAGCAGACGGACGGTCCGTGTGGGGGTGGTGCGCGTGATCCTCACTTCTCGTTCCTCCAGAGGGGAATCGGGGGTCCGCAGTGGGGTGTCGGACCCGTGAGGCGCGGCCCGGAGGGCCGGCGCTGTGGGGGAGGTCTCGGGCCGTACGAGAAGGGCGCCCCCAAGGACGCCTCGGGCCGCACGGCCGTCGACCGTCGTACGCGGTACGGGAGTCGGGACACGACACCGTGGGGATGACGTGTTCCTGACAGGTCACACCCCGGGATAGTGGCCCGGAAAACCGGAGCGCACAAGACCGCCCGCACGGCCCGTCCGCCCACGGGGAAAGACGCGACCGGGCGGCCCGCATCCCTTCCCCCGGGTTCGACACACCTGCGAACCCGGGCTCCGGACCGCGTTCCGGAGGAGCTGCGCGAGCCACCCGGGACAGGGGGCGCTCAGCTCTCCCGCACCCGCCGCTCGCCCGCCGCCACCGCCGTGTCCAGGGTGTTGCCCGGCGGCGGGAAAGGGCAGATGAAGTGGGATGCGAACGCGCACGGCGGCAGCAGCGCCCGGTTGAAGTCCACGATCACCGAACCGTCCGCCGCCGGCGCGGCCGGCCGCAGGAACCGGAACCGGTAGCTGTCCCGTCCACTGGTGGCGTCCGCGAAGACCGCCCACAGCGTGCCGTCGCCCTCGACGGCCACCTGAAGACTGTGCTCGGCACCGTGCAGATCGAAGACCAGCTCCCCGGCGAGCCCGAGGCCGCGCTCCTTGCCGTCGGCGTTCTCCACCCGGACATGACGGTCCTCGGGGTACGGCCGGTACACCCCGGATCGCACCCAGCTCTCGTCGTACGGCGTCGCCTCGATGCCCCGGAACGCGCGCCGCGCCGCCGAGTCCGGGTCGAAGTCCCGCACCGCCCACTCCCCCTCACGGCGCATCACCACGAGCCGCCGGCCGCCCGACGCCACCCGGGACTCGTGGACCGGGGCGTGATCGGCGGTCAGCCGCACCGGGCCGGTCAGGGGCGCGCCGTCGACCGTGAGCGCGCCCTCGGCCCCGGCACCCTCCCCGGTTTCCACGGCCCCGACGTCCGGGGTGAGCACCACCTCGTCGCCGTCCGCCCGCCAGTCGCCCGGCACGGACGGGATCCGTCCGTCCGGGAAGTCCGAGAGCCAGTACGTGCCGGTCAGCGAGAGCGGCCCGTACGACGAGGCGACCGCCGCCGTGCGCTGCTCGTGCCAGTGCTGCCAGTCCTGCCGTCCCTGGGACGCGTCCGTGCTCATGGTGAGTCACCTTTCCACACACCTGTTCCCGCCCCGGAGGAGGCCCGGCGGATCGGCCCCGGCCACTCCGCCAAAAGCCCCGGGGCGGGCGAGCGGGGCGCTTGTACGGTGGCGCGATGATCGAGACGGAACGACTGACCCTGCGTCCCCTGCGGGCCGACGACGCCGACGCGTTCGTCGCCCTCCACGCCGATGAACGGGTGAACCGCTTCGTCGGCGCCTACACCCACGCGCGGGCGCGTGAGCGGCTGGCCGCGATCGAGCGCCAGTGGGCCGAACGCGGCCACGGCCTGTGCGCCGTCGAACTGCGCTCCACCGGCGAGTTCCTGGGCCGCTGCGGGCTGAACTTCTGGGAGCGGTTCGACGAGGTGGAGATCGGCTGGACGCTGCGGGCCGAGGCCTGGGGGCACGGTTACGCGACGGAGGCGGCCCGGGCCTGCGTGGAGTGGGGGTTCCGGACGCTGGACGCCGCGTACGCGCCGTATCTCACCGCCATGATCCGCCCCGGGAACACGCCCTCGACGCGGGTGGCCGAGCGGCTCGGCTTCGCCCCGCTGCGCGAGGACGAGCTGTTCGGCAACCCGGTCACGGTGTACGCCCTGCGGCGCCCGGCCCCCGCGGCACCGGCCCCCGCGGCACCGGCCCCCGCGGCGCCGGTGCCGGGGGCCTGACGGTCCGTCCCCGCGTCAGCAGTCGCAGCCGCACCCGTCACAGCCGTCGCAGCAACAGCCGTCGCCACAGCAGCCGCAGTCCGAGCAGTTGCCGCAACAGTCACAGCAATCGCAGCAGGCACCGCAGTCGGCATTCGCGCACAGCCCCTCGCGGCGCTGCCGGCTCCACGGGTCCTCGTACGTACCGCAGCACATCTGGCAGGTGCAGGCCAGGCCGAGCCAGACGGCGCAGCCGGCCAGCAGACCACGACCGCGGTTCGGCGGCTCGGGCGGCAGCGGCCCGCCGGGGCCCCCGGGGCCGCCCGGACCCGGGTCGTACGGTCCGCCCGGACCGGCGGGGCCGCCGGGACCGGGGACGGCGTACGGATTGCCGGGCACGGGCCCCGGCCCCTGGGGCGCGTACGGGTTGCCCGGCAGCGGCCCGGACCCGGTGGCCCCGGGCCCCGGCGCGCCGTGCGAGCAGGTCGTCGTCCGGAAGGCGCGGTCGACGGAGTTGCGCAGCTCGTGGGCGAGCAGCACATGAGCCAGGCGGCCCTCGGCGAACTCCGCGTCCTTCAGGGCCAGCCGGATGCCGTGCAGCGCGTCGTCGGCGAGTCTGCGGGCCTCCTCGCGGGAGGTCCCGGTCGCGGTGAGCGGGTTCCAGGAGCCGGCGGCGGCGTCGGCGTCCTGGTCCTCGACGGCGTCCAGGAGGTGGGCCAGGCGCCCGAAGAGCCGGCCGGCCTCGGCGAGGGGCTCGGCGTTGCCGGGGCGGCCGGCGAGGACGGCGGTGTGCGCGAAGGCGGCGGCGGTGGCGGTCTCCGTCGGCTCGGTGACGACCAGGAGCGAGGTGCCCGGGCCCGCCAGCGCCTCGATCCCGGACTGCCGGTCGACCGCGTCGACCAGTACGGCGGTGTCGAAGCCGACCTCCCGCCCGGTGCGGGCGCCGGCCCGGTCCCAGGAGCGGGCCACCCGGCTGGCGGCCGCGGCCACCGGGCGGCGGGCCAGCAGCCCGTCCCGGTCGGCGACGTGGTCCCGTATCTTCGCCGACGCCAGCACCAGGGACACGGCGGCGGCAAGCCGCGCGCCCTCGCCCCGGGCCACCGGCGCGGTCTTCATCTGGCGCAGCGGACAGGGGCCGGCCGTCCGCCTCCCGGCGCCGGTCCGGCCGGTCTGGGCCTCCGTAAGCACCGAGACGATCAGGCCGTCGTAATTGGTGACGACCCGGGCGAACTGCCCGTGATCGGCGCGGAGCGCCAGACAGAGTCCGCAGAGATGGGCCATCCACTCCGTCTTCAGTCCCTCGGTGAGACGGTGCGTGCAGGGCCTGACTATTCCGAACAAGTGACTCCCCCGTGAGCGTGCGCGCGAGATCCGCGCGGCGGCGTCCGGCATCGTATCGGGGAGTTTCGGTCACCCGAACGCCCGTGTCGTCACCCTTACGGCCCGACTTTCATCATTTGAGTTGCACGGTCTCGGTCAACCCCCTGTCAGGCCCCGCATACCGCAAAATAACTGACGAAACGCCAGAAGCAGGGCTTGTCGTTGTGCACCAGTACCGTCACGAATCCCCTGCGCGCCGACTATCCACTTGGCGCACGATCCGCATCATGGACGACGATAGGGATCGCGGAACCACGAGTGACCGCGCTGAAAGGAGGCGTCCATGGGATCGGTGCGCAAGGCCAGTGCCTGGCTGGGGCTCGTCGAGGACCACGACGAGCGTTACTACGACGACGAGTACGCCGACGGTGCCGAGAGCAACGACGCCTGGGTCACGGACCCGCGCGTCCAGGTCGCGTCCGACACGGCGCAGGACCGGGGCCGTCGGATCGCGACCATCTCGCCCGACGGATTCCGGGACGCCCGGGGCATCGGCGAGCTCTTCCGGGCCGGCGTACCGGTCATCGTCAATCTGACCGCCATGGAGCCCGACGACGCCAAGCGGGTCGTCGACTTCACCGCCGGCCTCACCTTCGGCCTGCGGGGATCGATCGAGCGCGTCGCGACCCGGGTCTTCCTGCTGACCCCCGCCGACACCCAGATCGTCAGCGGCGAGGCCATCGGCCGCGGCCAGGGCGGCTTCTTCAACCAGAGCTAGCCTTCACCGCGCGGCTTTTCTCCCCCTGGCTCCGCCGGGGGACCCCATGGACCTCATGGGGTCCCCGCGATCGGTGCGGACCGCCCCGACTCCCTGGCTTTCCGGCTTTCCGACTTCCCGGCCTCGTCGCGGAGGCCGTGTCAGCACCCCGGGCGCACCCCGGCAGCCGGTTCGACGGGGGTACGGCCGGCCGGGATGGGCAGCGGGCCCGCGGCCGGCGCTTCCAGGCCGGTCCGCTGATCCGAACCCGACCCCGGCCCCGGCCCCGGGACCGTGTCCGGCTCCCCGGCCTCGACCGGCGGGCACTCCATCACCCGCGGCAGGCGGAGCGCCATCAGCGCGCCGAGCAGCAACAGCCCCGCGCTCACCACCAGCGTCACGTGCAGACCGTGCACGAAAGCGTGCCGGGCCGCCCGGTGCAGGGTCTCCCCCGCCGTACCGCCGAGCCGGGCGGCGACCTGGTAGGCCTCCCCGAGCGAGTTCGCGGCGGCCCGCGCGGCGGAGTCCGGGACCCCGGTCAGTCCGGTGACACCGGGCGCGTACGCCGCGTTCATGACGCTGCCGAGCAGCGCGATGCCCATGCCCGCGCCGAGCTGGTACGACGTCTCGCCGATCGCCGCCGCGCCGCCCGCGCTCTGTGCCGGGGCCTCGCTCAGCATCGACTCGTACGCCGAGAAGAGCGTGGTCTGCAGTCCGAACCCCAGCAGGACGAAGCCGGCGGTGAGCAGCACCGGCCGGTCGTCCTGGCCCATCAGCACGAGCAGCAGCACCGCGCCGGCGGTCAGGACGAAGCCCCAGCCGACCATCCGGCGCGGGCCGAGCTGGCGCAGGGTGTACGAGCCGGTCGCGCCGGCCGCCATCGCGGCGAAGGTCAGCGGGAGCAGCCGCAGGCCCGTCGCCAGCGGGCTGAGGCCGAGGACGAGCTGGAGGTACTGGACGGCGATCAGCTCCAGGCCGACCAGCGCCAGCATGGCGAGCACGATGCAGCCGACCGAGGTGGTGAAGGCCGCCCGGCCGAAGAGCCGCATATCGATCAGCGGGTGGGCGCGCCGCTTCTGCCGCCGGACGAAGAGCACCAGGAGCGCGGCGCCGGCCAGCAGCGGGCCGGCGGTCGGCAGCTCGAACAGGGTGTCGCCCGCGCCGAGCCGTTTGACGCCGAGGACCGCGCCGAGCACACCGGCCGCCGCCATCAGCGCGCCGAGGACGTCCCAGGGTCCGTCGGAGCCGCCCCGCGACTCGGGCAGCAGCAGCCGGCCGACGGGCAGGATCAGCGCCATCAGCGGGATGTTGATCAGGAAGACCGAGCCCCACCAATAGTGCTCGACGAGGAAGCCGCCGAGGACCGGTCCGGTGGCGGCGCCGACGGCGGCGACCGCCGTCCAGACGCCGATGGCCGTGGCGCGCTCGCGCCGGTCGGGGAAGACCGCGCGGAGCAGCGAGAGCGTGGCGGGCATGATCATGGCGCCGCCGACGCCGAGGAGCGCGCGTGCGGCGATGAGCACCGCGGGGACGGTGGCGAGCGCGGCGACCGCCGAGGCGATGCCGAACAGCGCGTAGCCGAGGAGCAGCACCCGTCTGCGGCCGATGCGGTCGCCGAGGGTGCCGAAGAGGATCAGCAGCGAGGCACAGATCAGCGGGTAGGCGTCGACGATCCACAGCAGGGCGGTGGAGCTGGGCCGCAGGTCCTCGGTGAGGGAGGGCACGGCGACGTGCAGCACGGTCGAGTCGAGCGCGACGAGCAGCAGGCTCACACAGAGGACGAGGAGGACCACCCAGCGATTGGTGCCGGGGCCGGCGACGCACCCGCCGGAGGCACCGCGTCCGGGTCCACTGGACCCACCGGACCTGTCGGATCCAGCCGGTTCGCCGGGTCCCTTCGGTCCGTCCGCTTCACCGGGCCCGCCGGCTCCCGGTCCGGCGGTACGCCCGGTCCCCGGCCCGCTCTCTTGCCCGGTGCCACCGCCGGTGCCGCGGCCGAGGGGACTCGTCCGACGCTTTCCGGCCGTGATCGTCCGCGCCATGCATGTACCTCCCAGTGAAGCCCTCGCGCTCGGCGGGCACCGTCCGGGAACCGTGGGACCCCCGGGGCGGCCCGGCATCGACGGGCGAGTGAGCCGTCAGCGTACGCGAGTTCAACCTCCGAGCGCGTGGCCAGGGTCTCACCCCGGCCGGGCTCGGGTGTGGCGTACGCCACTCGGGCCGCCCGGCACCCCTTCACCGAATTCCGCGCGATCTCCCGATCCGTGAATTCATCGACCCGTCAAACAGACTTACGGAAATCATGCATCCCGCAAATGGGTGCAAGGTCATCGGATTTTCGGACGGCAGGCGGGAAGTGACCCCCACGCGAGAGGGACTCCACATCACATCGTCATCACGAAGACACCGGAACGACCAAGGTCGCCACTCACTCCCTGTAACGTCGATTGGGTGCGTACCGACATCTTTGCCCGGCTGGACCGGGAGCCGGAACCGCCGAAGATAGAGGTCCCGCGGATGACCTGGACGCGTCTCGCCCTCTTCGGCGGGACGTCGGCGTTCTATCTGGTCATCGTCGTCGCCGTCATGCTGTCGACCTGGCTGGTGACCCTCGACTGGAAGATCATGCTCTTCCGGCCCTACCAGCAGTGGCCGGAGCTGCACGCCTTCCTCGACTACTACGTCGTCCTCGGCCAGCGCGGCCCGACGGCCGTCATGGTGGCGGCCTGGCTGGGCTGGCGCTCCTGGCGCCAGCACACCCTGCGCCCGCTGCTCTCCCTCGGCGCCGCCCTGCTCCTGCTCAACGTCACGGTCGGAGCGGTCAAACTCGGACTCGGCCGGGCCGGTCCCCACTACGCGACGCAGGTCGGCTCCGCCGAGCTGTTCGCGGGCGGCGACATATTCCCGTCCGGGCACACCGCGAACGCGGTCGTGACCTGGGGCATCCTGGCCTATCTGGCGACCACCCCGAGAGCCCGGCGGTATCTCTCCGCCCTGTCGGCCGTGGTCGCGCTCGGGGTCGGTCTGACCACCGTCTACCTCGGTACGCACTGGCTGAGCGACGTCCTGCTCGGCTGGGCCGCCGGACTGGTCATCCTGCTCGCACTGCCCTGGTGCGAGCCGGTGATCGCGGTCGTCGAGGCGCGGATCCTGGCCCTGCGCGACCGGCTGCGCGAGCAGCTGCGGTCCCGTCGCGGCCTGGTGCCCTCGCTGCCCGTGGCGACCGGGAGGCCGGTGCCCGGCCTGTTCCCGCCGCGCCCGGCGGCGGACGGGGAGCCGGTACGCGCGCCCGCCACTGCCGCCGCCGGCGGCGGGCGCGGCACGGCCGCCGCCCGCGGCGCGGGCCTGCCCGGCTCACAGCTGGCCGCCCAGCGCGCCCATCACCCCGCCGCGCACCCGACCCACTCCGCCCATCACGCGGTGCGTTCGGAGCGCGGCCCGTCCGGCCCGGCCGGCAGCCGCCGTCCGCCGCACTCGCGGCCGGCGACGGGCGGCTGAGCCCGCGCGGACGGACGTAACAAGGGGAGGGCCCCGGCCGACCGGCCGGGGCCCTCCCCTCATTCCCGCCCGGGCCGGATCCGGGCCGGGACACGTCCGGCGGACCGGGGCAGGCCGGACCGGGATCCACCGGCCGGCCCCCGGATTCCTCGGCCGCTCAGCCGCGCCAGGCGCGGGTGACGACGCCGTCCTTCGCCTCGAAGTCGATCCGGCCTTCCATGTACTCCATCGTGACGACCGCGCCCGGCGGCAGGATCCGGACGATGCTCCAGCCGCGGATCCTGGCGAGCCGCTCGGCCTCCTCGACGGGCAGTCCCACATACGTTTCGGGTGCGTGTTCGAGTGTCATACAGCTCACGTTAGTCCCTTGCCGGTCACGCTTGTGTCACAGCTTCCCGACATATGTTTGACATGGCCGCGCTCTTCACCAAGTACGTCCGCGAGGTCGGATTCCGGCCGTTTACCCGGAAATTCAGGTGCCGGGAAAAACCTGCCCCCGAATTCCTTCCGCACGCTCCCGGCGGCGAATTCCACGTCCCCCGCGGTGCCGTATTCACAAGATCACCACAGTTCCCCCATGGCGCGCTCAACGCAAGCGCCGGACCAGCGCCCCCACCTTGGACTTCGCCGTGTAGACCAGATCGAGAACGGCGCCCCCGGCACGGTGCAGCGTGGCCCGGGCCGGAGCGTGGGCGCGCGGGCGGGAACCGCTCGCGGCGGCGAGCCCGGCCCAGATCTCCTCGTGCCGGACCGCCGTACGCGCCGGGTCGAAACGCTCGGAGGCGACCAGGGCCGCCTTCGAGGCCCGCGCGCGGGCCTCGTCGTCGTTGATCAGGGCGAGCAGCGCGGCCGACACCGCGGCCGTGTCGTCGACCGGGACGAGCCGGCCGTCGACGCCGTCCTCGATGATCTCCGCCGGGCCGTACGGGCAGTCCGTGGAGACCACCGGCAGCCCGCAGCGCATCGCCTCGACGATGGTCATGCCGAAGGACTCGCGCCGCGAGGTGACGGCGGCCAGCGAGCCCTTGGCCCACTCCGGCTCCATCGGGTGCGCGGTCCCCATGAGGTGGACGTGCTCGCCCAGGCCGAGCCGTTCGATCTGCCGGGCCAGGGTCTTCTTCAGATTGTCGGAGGCGTCGCCGGTGCCGTAGATCCGCAGGCGCCAGTCGGGGCGAGCGGCGGCCACCGCGGCGAAGGCGTCGATCAGCAGGTCGTATCGCTTGACCGGGGTGAGCCGGCCGGCCGCGACGACGATCTTCGCGGCGGGGTCGGCGGGCGGCACGCGCGGCGCGGGCACGCTGTTGGGCACCGCCTCGATCCGTACGCCGGGCAGCCCGAGCGCCCGGTAGGAGCGGGCGTCGGCCTCGGTGACGGTGGTCACGGCGTCGAGCAGCGCGTACTCGTGGCGGATGTCGCGCCGCAGCCGGTAGCTGTGCCCGTCGAGGATCAGATGCTCCTGCCCGACCAGCACCGGGCCGCGCGGGGCCTGCCGGGCGAGCTGCACATTGAGCCCGGGACGGGTGGCGACGACCACGTCGGCCTCGACGGAGGCGAGATGGGCGCCGATCCGGGCATCGGTGAGGGCGCTGTACTGCTTCCAGCGGCCGTCGCCGCGCGGGAAGACCCGGGCGGGACGGTGGAAGTCGGGGTGCTCCCCGTCGTAATCGGGACTGTCCTTCCGGATGTCGACGAGATGACGCAGGGTCACCCCGTCGGGAACCCCGAGAAGCGGCTTGTCGCGATGGCGGAACACCGAGACGATCTCGACCTCGTGGCGGGCCGCCAGCTCGGCGGCGAGCGTGAAGGTCGCCCGGATCGTGCCACCGATGTGGTAGCCGTTATGGAGCAGGAAAGAAACACGCATGGACGAGCCGGTCCCCCTGGGTGAACGTGTGTGGTCCTGGCGACTGTAGCCGGGCCCCGCCGTCATTCCCCGCCCGTCACAGGAGAGTTGGCGGCGCGGCGGTACCGGCGAAGGCGGGCCGCGGCCGCCCGGAGCCGTCCCGGACCGCACGGATCACGCCCCGAACAACTTGGCGGCTTCCCGCCGTGACCCCGGCCGAGCCTTCCCCGTTGAACTCGTCATGAGACGCCCGGGAGTCGCCCTGGCGTCGCCACGCGAAGAGTCCAGGGAGCCCCCCGTGCCGCGCATGCTCGACGTCAGCGAGGACGTACGCGCCGAGATCGGCGACGAAGAAGCCGACCGGCTGCTCGCCGGCGAGAACGCCCCGGGCAGCTACGACTGCACCTCCTGCCGTACGCCCGGCGACTCCGAGCGCGAGCGGACCAGCACCGTGCTGTTCGTCGGCGAGGAGACGGCCGTGCTCGCCTTCGCGCACGCCGGCTGTATCCAGTCCCAGGTGGTCCGGGTCGCCGAGGAACAGCTCCAGGGCGCGGTCGCCTCGATCACGGCGGCCGACGCCGCGGAGTCGCTCGCCGTCGAGCACCCCCGGCAGGCCGTCCTCGGGGTCACCAGCGGGCTGGTGCTGATCGGGGGCGAGCTGCACCCGGCGCTCGTCGTCGAGCCCACCGCCCCGGTCGCCCGCCCCGGCACGAACGGCACGACGGACGAGTTCCTGACGCTGCTCGTCGAACAGGGCTTCCAGCCCGTCATCGACGTCAACATCAAGCCCGCGCCGCTGCCCGGCTGGTCGGTCCTGGTCGCCATGGGGCGGCTGCACTCGGTCCTGCAGCCCGGCATGACCGGCACGGGCCAGGTCGCCTGGTGGCAGGCGCACCAGCCGCTCCAGGTCACCGAGGGCTGGCGGACGGCGGCCAACAAGTCGCACACCGTGCTGGTGTTCGCGGCGCCGGTGGGCGCCATCGGCCAGCAGCCGCGCGAGGACCTGCTGCGCGACGCCCTGGAGAAGGCCGCCGCCAACGGCTGCCTGGTGGCCGCGGCGATGCCGCTGGCCGGCACATGAGCGAGCCACCCGTGCCGGCCGCCGGCGGGCCTTGGAGCGAGGGGCCCGCACCGCGCGCGGACGGACACGGGTACGGGTACGCCGGATTCGGGGACGGCGGGCACGGGAACGGCGGGTACGGGAACGGGGACGGCCGGCGCGGGGACGGCGCGGGGCCTTGGCGGGCCGCTCCGCCCGATCCTTCCGGGCACCCTCATTCCGGGCGCCGCCCGCATCCCCTGGACGCCGGGGTCGTTGGCAGATATGTGCACACATACGACCCGTTTCCGCAGCCGTACCCGAATCCCGGCCTCGCCCCCATCCCTGGCATGCGTCCCGCCCGCGAGGGCGCACCAGGGTTCCCGGCGTTCTCGGCGACCCCGATCTTCGACGCCCTGATCGCCGAGTTCCGCCGCGCCTTCCGCACCCTGCCGGGCGACCGCAGCGGCGAGGAGGAGCTGCTCTTCCGCTCCTTCGGCACGGGCCGGGGCCAGGGCCCTGGCGCCATGCCGCCCGCCGGTACGAGGCCGGGCGGCGCCCACGGCGTCCCGGGCGCGACGGCCATGGGCACGGGGCCGGGGGCGATGCCCCGGGCGGGCACCGGCGCCGGGCGCGGCTGGTCGGCGTACGCGCTGCCGCCGGGCACCGGGGCCGGGGGCTGAGCCGTACCGCCGCTCCGTACCCCGCCGCTGTCCGCGCCGTGCCGGTACGACACGGACAGCGGCGGAGTACGGCCGAGGGCCGGGGTGTCGTGACGACGCCCCGGCCCTCGGCCGTACCCGGGGGACCGCCTCACGCGGTCCCCCGGATGACTACTTCTTCTTGCCGCGCTTCTCCCGCACCCGCACCGACAGGTGCAGCGGGGTGCCCTCGAAGCCGAACTCCTCGCGCAGCCGGCGCTCGATGAAGCGGCGGTAGCCCGCCTCCAGGAAGCCGGAGGCGAAGAGGACGAACCGGGGCGGCTTGGTGCCCGCCTGCGTACCGAACAGGATGCGGGGCTGCTTGCCGCCGCGGATCGGGTGCGGGTGGGCGGCGACCAGCTCGCCGAGGAAGGCGTTCAGACGGCCGGTGGGGACGCGGGTCTCCCAGCCGGCGAGCGCGGTCTCGATCGCCGGGACCAGCTTCTCCATGTGGCGGCCGGTCTTCGCGGAGACGTTGACCCGGGGCGCCCAGGAGACCTGCTGCATCTCGGTCTCGATCTCGCGCTCCAGGTAGTAGCGCCGCTCCTCGTCGAGCTCGTCCCACTTGTTGTACGCGATGACGATGGCGCGGCCGGCCTCGACGGCCATCGTGATGATCCGCTGGTCCTGCACCGAGATGGAGTCGGTCGTGTCGAGCAGGATGACCGCGACCTCCGCCTTCTCGATGGCGGCGGCGGTGCGCAGCGAGGCGTAGTAGTCGGCGCCGGCCTGGAGGTGGACCTTCTTGCGGATACCGGCGGTGTCGACGAACTTCCAGGTCACGCCGCCCAGGTCGATCAGCTCGTCGACCGGGTCGCGGGTGGTGCCGGCCAGCTCGTTGACGACCACCCGCTCCTCGCCGGCGACCTTGTTGAGCAGGGAGGACTTGCCGACGTTCGGACGGCCGATGAGCGCGATGCGGCGGGGGCCGCCGAGGGCCTTGCCGAAGGACTGCTCGGGGGCCTCGGGCAGCGCCTTCAGGACCGCGTCGAGGAGGTCGCCGGTGCCGCGGCCGTGCAGCGAGGAGACCGGGAACGGCTCGCCGAGGCCGAGCGACCACAGCGTGGCGGCGTCGGCCTCGCCGGACTGGCCGTCGACCTTGTTGGCGGCCAGGACGACCGGCTTGCCGGCGCGGCGGAGCAGCTTGACGACGGCCTCGTCGGTGTCGGTGGCGCCGACGGTGGCGTCCACGACGAACAGACAGGCGTCGGCGGCCTCGATGGCGAACTCGGCCTGGGCGGCGACGGAGGCGTCGATGCCGAGGACGTCTTGCTCCCAGCCGCCGGTGTCGACGACCTTGAAGCGGCGGCCGGCCCACTCGGCCTCGTAGGTGACCCGGTCGCGGGTGACGCCCGGGCGGTCCTCGACGACGGCCTCGCGGCGGCCGATGATCCGGTTCACCAGGGTCGACTTGCCCACGTTGGGGCGGCCGACGACGGCGAGGACGGGAAGCGGGCCGTGGCCGGCCTGCTCGATCGCGCCCTCGATCTCCTCCGGGTCGAAGCCCTCTTCCGCGGCGAGCTCCATGAACTCCGCGTACTCGGCGTCGCCAAGTGCCCCGTGGTCGTGCTGGTCGTTCATGAAGTCCGTTCCTTGATCTTGGTGGTCGGTGGGTCCCCGTCGCCGGGGCCCACTACTGAGCACTACTGAGAGTGTCGCTCAGCGCCCGGTGAGGCGCCTGGCGTTTTCCAGATGGCCGGTGAGCCGTTCCTGGATGCGGTGGGTGGCCTCGTCCAGCGCCTTGCGGGTGCGCCGGCCGCTGCCGTCCCCGGCCTCGAAGGGATCGCCGAAGACGACGTCGACGCGGCTGCGCAGCCGAGGCAGGGCCTTGACGAGCCGCCCGGGACGCTCGGTGCTGCCCAGCACCGCGACCGGGACGATCGGCGCCCCGCTGCGTACCGCGAAGTACGCGAGTCCGGCGCGCAGCGACGCGAAGTCGCCGTCACCCCGGGTGCCCTCGGGGAAGATCCCGAGCACGCCGCCGTGCTCCAGGACCCCGAGGGCGTTGCCTATGGCCGTGCGGTCGGCGCCGGAGCGGTCGACCTTGAGCTGCCCGATGCCCTCCAGGAAGCCGCCGAGCGGGCCGACGAACGCTTCCTTCTTGATGAGGAAGTGGACGGGCCGCGGGGCGGTCCCCATGAGCATGGGGCCGTCGATGTTGTGCGCGTGGTTGACGGCGAGGATGACGGGGCCCTTGGCCGGGACCCGCCAGGCGCCGAGGACGCGCGGCTTCCACAGGCCGTACATCAGGCCTATGCCGATGCGGCGGCCGACGGCGGCGCCCTTCGCGGAGGGCTCGGTCACCGGGCGGCCGCCTCGCTGCGCCGCTCCTCCACCAGGGTCACGACGCACTCGATGACCTGGTCGAGGGTCAGTTCGGTGGTGTCCACCTCGACCGCGTCGCCGGCCTTGGCGAGCGGGGAGGTCTTGCGGGAGGAGTCGGCGGCGTCGCGCTTGACCAGGGCCTCCCGGGTGGCCGCGACGTCGGTGCCCTTCAGCTCGCCGGAGCGGCGGGCGGCGCGGGCCTCGGGCGACGCGGTGAGGAAGATCTTCAGGTCGGCGTCGGGCAGCACGGTGGTGCCGATGTCACGACCCTCGACGACGATGCCGCGCTCGGCGCCGCGCGCGATGGACCGCTGCAGCTCGGTGATCAGGGTCCGCACCTCGGCGACCGCGCTGACGGCGCTGACCTTGGAGGTGACCTCCTCGGTCCGGATCGGCCCGGAGGCGTCGAGGCCGTCGACGGTGATGGTGGGCCGGGACGGGTCGGTGCCCGACACGATGACGGGCTTCGAGGCCGCGTTGGCCACGGCCTCGGCGTCCTGGACGTCCACGCCGTTGCTGATCATCCACCAGGTGATGGCCCGGTACTGGGCACCGGTGTCGAGGTAGCTCAGGCCCAGCTTGGCGGCGACCGCCTTCGATGTGCTCGACTTGCCCGTGCCGGAGGGGCCGTCGATGGCGACGATCACGGTTTCCACGGTGGGGAACACCTTCCTGGGTGAGCGGCAGACCCCGGCGGACGTGCGGGGACTCCCCCAAGGTTACCGAGTCCCCCGCACCCGTTCGGTCCAGCGGGCCCCTTCCTTTCGTGCCGGGGCCCGCCGAGAGCCGTCGCCGGGGGCTGGGCAAGGTACCCGTGAGGTCCTGGTGAGGTCCCCATGAGATCCCCGGCGACGGTCGTGCCGGCTGTGCGGTGCCGACCTTGCCGGTCGCGCAGGTCAGCTCGTCCGCAGCGCCCAGCCCCGCTCGCGCAGGGCCTCGCCGAGCACCGGGGCCGCCGACGGGTCCACCATCAGCTGCACCAGACCGGCCTGCTGGCCGGTGGCGTGCTCGATACGGACGTCCTCGACGTTCACACCCGCGCGGCCCGCGTCGGCGAAGATCCGGGCCAGCTCGCCCGGCTGGTCGCTGATGAGGACGGCGACCGTCTCGTACGCGGCGGGGGCCGCGCCGTGCTTGCCGGGGACCCGGGCACGGCCCGCGTTGCCCCGGCGCAGGACGTCCGCCACACCCGAGGCGCCCGCGCGGCGGCCCTCCTCGTCGCCGGACTCCAGCGCGCGCAGCGCCCGTACCGTCTCGTCCAGGTCGGCCGCCACGCCCGCGAGGACGTCGGCGACGGGACCGGGGTTGGCGGACAGGATCTCCACCCACATCCGGGGGTCGGAGGCGGCGATCCGGGTGACGTCGCGGATGCCCTGGCCGCACAGCCGTACCGCCGTCTCGTCCGCGCTCTCCAGCCGAGCCGCGACCATCGAGGAGACGAGCTGCGGGGTGTGCGAGACGAGTGCGACGGCGCGGTCGTGGGCGTCGGCGTCCATGACGACGGGGACGGCGCGGCAGAGCGCGACCAGTTCCAGGGCGAGGTTGAGGACCTCGGTGTCGGTGTCCCGGGTCGGGGTGAGCACCCACGGCCGGCCCTCGAAGAGGTCGGCCCCGGCCGCCAGCGGCCCGGAGCGCTCCTTGCCGGACATGGGGTGGGTGCCGATGTACGGGGTGAGGTCGAGGCCGAGCCGCTCCAGCTCGCGCCGGGGGCCGCCCTTGACGCTGGCGACGTCCAGGTAGCCACGGCCGATACCGCCGCGCATCGCCTCGGCGAGTGTGCGGGCGGTGAGCGCGGGCGGTACGGCGACGAGGACCAGGTCCACCGGTCCCTCGGGGGCCGCGTCCGTGCCGGCGCCGAGAGCGGCGGCCGTGCGGGCGCGGGCGGGGTCGTGGTCGCGGAGGTGCACGGTGACGCCACGCGCGGCGAGCGCGAGCGCCGCCGAGGTGCCGATCAGACCGGTTCCGATGACGAGCGCGGTTCTCACTGGGCGATGTCCTTGCGCGTGGGGCAGGTCCGGGGGCGGCGCGCGCGAGGAGCCGTGCCGGGGGTCCGGGTGGCCGGGTGGCCGATCCGGGGGCCCGGTGCCGGTGGCTCCGCGTGGCGCTCCGGCCAGCCTAGTCAGCCGTCCGGGGTGGGCGCGCCGGTGCCCGCCCTCCGAGACGGCCCGGTGCGCCGCCACCGGGGCGAGGGCGGAGGGCGGTGGATCGGGTGGGGGCGGTAGAAACGTATGCATGCTGCTGCACCTCGTACCCCTGGACGACTGGTCCGCCGGTCCCGACCGCCCCTACGCGCCGCCGTCGCTCGCCGAGGAGGGCTTCACGCACTGCTCGCCGGACGAGGCGACGGCGCTGGCGATCGCCGACGCGTACTACCGGGACGTGCCGGGGCCGCTCCTGGTCCTGGTGCTCGACGAGGCGCGGCTGGGCGCGGAGGTCCGCTGGGAGGAGTCGCGGGGCGTGCTGTTCCCGCATCTGTACGGGCCGGTCGAGCGGGAGGCGGTGACGGAGGTCCTGGAGGTACGGCGGGACGCGGACGGCCGTGCGAGGGAGCTGGTCCCCCGGTCGTAGCGTGTTGCGGCCGGGGCGCGGCGGGTGCGGGCCAAGCTGGGCGGCATGGAGAGCCCAGTGAGCCCGAAGAGCCCGCAGACATCCGAGACCGTGCCCTCGACGCCGGCCGCGATGGCGTCCGGAACCGCGCCGGACGCGGCCCCGCCGTGCTGCCCGAGCCGCCGGACCGCGCTGGCCGCCGCCGGCGCGGTCGGCGCGGTGTTCGTGACCGGGTGTGCCGGCGACGGCGGCTCCGGTGACGGGGACTCGGGCGCGCTGCTGGCCCGCACCTCCGAGATCCCGGTCGGCGGCGGGAAGATCATCAAGGACCGGAAGATCGTGGTGACCCAGCCGGTGGCCGGCGACTTCAAGGCGTTCTCGGCGATCTGTACGCATCAGGGCTGCACGGTCAACCGGATCGCGAACGGCCTGATCGAGTGCCCGTGCCACGGTTCGCGGTTCCGGATCACGGACGGGGTGGTGACGGCGGGCCCGGCGCCCCGCCCGCTGCCGGCCGAGGCGATCAAGGTCTCGGGGGGCAATATCGTCCGCGCCTGAGCACGCCCGGGTACGGCCGGCCCGGTCCGCCCGGCGGGGCGGCGGGGCGGCGGGGCGGCGGGCCCGGAAATTCCGGGCCCGCCGGGCGGAACCGACTTAGTGTGGCGCGCATGACTCCCGAGGAACTGGTGCACGAGCACACGGTCTACGCCTGTGTGATGGGTTCGCGCGCCTTCGGGCTGGCCACCGGGGACAGCGATATCGACCGCCGGGGTGTGTTCCTCGCCCCGACGCCGCTGTTCTGGCGCTTCGAGAAGCCGCCGACGCATGTGGACGGTCCGGCCGCCGAGCAGTTCAGCTGGGAGCTGGAACGGTTCTGCGAGCTGGCGCTGCGCAACAATCCCAACGTCCTGGAGTGTCTGCACTCCCCCCTCGTCGAGCACGCCGATGCCACCGGTCGCGAGCTCCTCGCGCTGCGCGACGCCTTCCTGTCCCGCCATGCGCACGGCACCTTCGTCCGGTACGCGGCGGGACAGCGCCGCAAGCTCGACGCCGACGTACGGCAGTACGGGGCGCCGCGCTGGAAGCACGCGATGCATCTGCTGCGGCTCCTCGCGAGCTGCCGCGATCTGCTGCGCACCGGGGAGCTGCGCATCGACGTCGGCGACGACCGGGAGCGGCTGCTCGCGGTCAAGCGCGGCGAGGTCTCCTGGGCCGAGGCCGAGACCTGGATGAACCGGCTCCAGGACGAGGCCGACCGGGCGCTGGAGACCAGCCCGCTGCCCGCCGAGCCGGACCGGGCCCTGGTGGAGGACTTCCTGCTCCGGACCCGCCGCGCCTCGGCGCTGCGGGACCCGCTGCCCCTCGCCCGTACCGCGTGAGTGCCGGCGCGTCCCGCCTCATGCGTCTTTCGTAGGCGTCACGCGTCCCAGTACGCGCCGAGGGCCCGCAGCTCCTCGCCGTGTTCGATGGCATCCGCCCACTCCCCCGGCCAGGCTCCGGCGCCCAGGTGGGCGCCCGCGAACGCGCCGGTGAGGGCGGCGATCGAGTCGGAGTCGCCGCGGGTGCAGGCAGCGCGGCGCAGCGCGGTCAGCGGCTCGTCGGGGAAGAGGAGGAAGACGAGCAGGCCGGTGGCGAGGGCCTCCTCCGCGATCCAGCCGTCACCGGTGCACAGACAGGGGTCTGCCTCGGGGTCGGCGGTGCGCCGCGCGGTGTCCAGACGGTCCAGGACGGCCAGGCACTCGTCCCAGCCGCGCCGGATGAAGTGGACGGGGTCGGGGTCCTGGGAACGGGTCCACAGGTCGCCGAGCCAGTCCTCGCGGTAGCGGGAACGGTTCTTTGAGGCGTACGCGCGCAGTTGCCCGACGAGCCCGGCCGGGTCGGCGCCCTGCGCGAGGAGGTACACGGCCCGGGCCGTCAGATCGGAGGCGGCGAGGCCGGTGGGGTGGCCGTGGGTGAGGGCGGCCTGGAGCTGCGCGGCGCCGGAGCGCTGGTCGTCGCTCAGCCCGGGGACGAGCCCGATGGGCGCCACGCGCATATTGGCGCCGCAGCCCTTGGAGCCGATCTGGCTGGCGTCCTGCCAGGGCCGGTGGGTCATGAGCAGGCCGCAGGCGGTCAGGCAGGTGTTCCCCGGGGCGCGGTTGTTTTCGGGCGAGCGGTACCAGTCGACGTACTCCTCCCGTACGGCCTCTGCGAGCCGCGCGGGCGTCAGCTCGCCGTCGCTCATGGCGGTGCGGATGCCGCGCGCGAAGGCGAGGGTCATCTGGGTGTCGTCGGTGATACGGGAGACGCCCCGGGTCACCCGCGGCTTCAGTTCCCGCCAGGGCCCGTAGGAGGCGATGATCCGCTCCACGGCGAGGAACTCGGTGGGGAAGCCCAGCGCGTCGCCGAGGGCGAGACCGACGAGGGTGCCTTCGGCGGCCCGCTTCTTCGCCACGGCCGGACTCGCCGTGTGCGCCCCTCCGGCCGCCTGTCCGCCCGTCATCCCCATCACCCCCGGCACCGCTTCGTTCGTCGCTTCGGCCGTCACCCCCGGCACCGCTCCGTTCGTCGCTTCGGCCGTCATCCCCGTCACCGCTCCGTTCGTCGCTCCGGTCGTCATTCCGTTCGTCCTTCCGTTCGTCCTTCCGTTCGTCCTTCCGGACGCAGCAGGGGCGGGTGCAGCGCCGTGGCTTCGCCCGCCCGGTAGAGAGCGGCCGGTTTCCCCCGTCCGCCGGTGCGGCGCGGGGGCCCCTCGACGGGCCGGACGAAGCCGGGGGTGGCGAGGACCTTGCGCCGGAAGTTGGGGCGGTCGAGCGGGACGCCCCAGACCGTCTCGTACACCTGCCGCAGCTCGCCGAGGGTGAACTCGGGCGGGCAGAAGGCAGTGGCGAGGCAGCTGTATTCGAGCTTGGCCCCGACGCGCTCGCGGGCGTCGGCGAGGATGCGGTCGTGGTCGAAGGCGAGCGGGCGGGCCCGGTCGTACGGCAGCCAGCGGGCCTGGGCCGCGTCGCCGCCGCCGCGCGGTTCGGGCAGGTCGGGGACGAGCGCGGCGAACGCGACGGACACCACCCGCATCCGGGGGTCGCGGTCCGGCTCGCTGTAGGTGCGCAGCTGTTCCAGGTGGAGGCGGGCGGCGGTGGCGCCGGACAGGCCGGTCTCCTCGGCGAGTTCGCGGCGGGCGGCCTGTTCGGCGGACTCGTGGGGCAGGACGAAGCCGCCGGGCAGGGCCCAGGAACCGGCGTACGGTTCCTGGCCGCGTTCGACGAGCAGGACGTGCAGGGTGCCCGCGCGGACGGTGAGGACGGCGAGGTCCGCGGTGACGGCGAACGGTTCGAAGGCGTGCTTGTCGTAGCCCTCGGGTGCGGCCGGGGAAGGGCGCGGGGGCTGTGGGGTGGGCAGCGGTGAAGAGTCCTGGGCCGGCCGAGGCGGCTGAGGTGATGTCATCGGCGCTCCGGAAGCGGGTCGGTGAAGTGCCAGCCCTCGGCGAGCAGCGCGTCCACGGCGGCGACGGCGGTCGCCAGGCGTTCCTCGTGGGGGCCGGTGAGCACGACGGTACGGCGGCCGGTGTGGGCGAGCTGGGCGCGGAAGCGAGCGGTCATCCAGGGCCGCAAATGCTCCCCGTCGCGCAGACCGTCGTCCTCGAAGGCGACCCCGTGATGGTCGGTGAGCAGCCACAGGTGCTGGGTGCCGCGGGCGGCGACCTCGCCGGTGGCGGCGCTGGCGGTGCCCATATAGCGCTCGTGCCAGATGGTGGTGGCGAAGGCGTCGGTGTCGCAGAAGAGCACGGGCGAGCCGGCGCGGGCCGCTTCCTCCTCCAGTTCGGCC
Organism: Streptomyces sp. NPDC048718; assembly: GCF_043198875.1. Classification (NCBI taxonomy): domain Bacteria; kingdom Bacillati; phylum Actinomycetota; class Actinomycetes; order Kitasatosporales; family Streptomycetaceae; genus Streptomyces; species Streptomyces sp. NPDC048718. The sequence continues at coordinate 36,207 of NZ_JBICVG010000017.1, read as the reverse complement.
TGGCGCAGCGCGATGACGGGGAAGTCGGTGGTGTGGAAGGTGACGTCGGACCAGTCGGCGCCGGGGCGTTCGGCGCGCAGCCGGGCGAGTTTGAGCTCGCTGTACTCGCGGCCGTACTCGGGGACCCAGCGGGTGTCCGCCCACACGCCGCCGCGCCGCCGGTAGTGGTCGGCGAGGGCGCGGGCCATGGTGGTGGTGCCGGTGGACTCGGCGCCGAGGACGACGACGCGCCGGGTGAGCGCGGCCCGTACGGGGGCCTCCAGCTGGTCCCAGCAGGCGACCGGGTCGGCGCGGACGGCGGTGCCGGAGACGGGGTGGCGGGTCCGGCCGGGGTCGACGCTGACGGACACGGCGCCGAAGCGGCGGCCCAGTTCCTCGCCGTACGCCTCGGAGGTGAAGACGGCGTCGACGGGTTCGGGGACGGCGGCGCGGAAGATCCGCATGTGCGCGTCCCACACCTCGGGGTCGTGGACATCGACGGGTGTGTCGTCGACCGTGCCGACGACGAGCGCGTCGGGGTGCGCCTCGCGCATCCAGGTGACCCGGTCGGCGAGCGGGACGGACTCGACGGCGGAGGCGCAGACCAGCACGGTGAGCCGGTCGCACCGGGCGCGGGCGGTGCGGACGAGGTGGTGGTGGCCGGCATGCGGCGGATAGAACTTTCCGAGCACGAGGCCGTGGCCGTAGCGGGGCGTGGGCGTGGTCATGAGCGGGCCTTTGCCGTGAGGGGCGCGCCGTCTTCGGCACCGGTGGCGGCCTCGGCGGCGGCCAGGTCGCGCCGCCAGCCGCGCAGGCCGAGGACGCAGAGCGCCATGAAGCCGACGTACAGCAACGAGGTGAGGTAGAGCCCCTTGTACGCGTAGAGGGGCACGTACACCACATCGGCGGCGATCCACAGCCACCAGGACTCCAGGAGCTTCTCGCACTGGCCGTAGGTGGCGGTCAGGGACAGGGCCGTGGTCAGGGCGTCCCAGAAGGGGACGGTCGAGTCGGTGACCCGGTCGAGAAACAGGGCGAGCGCGAGGGTCGCCACCGCCCCCGCCGCGAGCAGCAGGATCCACTCGGTACGGCTGGTGCGCCGTACCGGGAGCGCGTCGGAGCCTGGTCCACCCCCGTGGGTCCAGGTCCACCAGCCGTACGCGGCGAGGGCGATGAAGACGAACTGGAGGCCGGCGTCGGCGTACAGCCCGCTCTGGGAGAAGAGCAGAACGAAGAACAGGTTGTTCGCGATGCCGATCGGCCAGTTGGCGAGGTGCTGACGGGCGACGAGCCATACGCAGAGGGCGCCGCTTCCGAAGCCCAGCACCTCGGTCCAGCTGACCGGGGTGCCGAGCAGGGTGAAGAGCGGCTGCTGGAGCGGGTCCAGGATGTGCGCGAGGCTCATGCCCGCCTCCTTAAGAGTCAGCCTGACTATAAATGGATGCGCGCCGCGACCTCAAGGGCGAATGCCCCGGCTCGGGCGCCTCAAGGGGCGACCGGGCGGGCCGGGGCGGGCGTGGCACCTCACAGCACCACCCATGGCGCCACCTGACACCATCCGTGACACCATCCGGCATCACTTGGCGCCACGAGGTGCCACCTGGCGCCACCCCAACCCGCCCCAGCCGACCGAATCCCTCGCGGCACCCCCACGACCTCCACCTTCTTCATCTCATTTCCCCAGGTCAGATGACTACCGTCCCCCTGACGCGACACAGGGCGCCATCCACCCTTGCGCGTGACGCCAAAGTGGTGCCATGATGGCGCCATGGACCTCACCCCGTACGTCGAGAATCTCCGCCGCGAACTCGCGGTGGCCGCCGAGGCCGGCGGCGACGAAGCCCGCGAGCTGGCCGAGCGGCTCACCGCCCCATTGGAGTCGGCGACCCGTCTGACCATGCTCCACGTGCTCTCCGCCGCGATGAACGAGATCACCCGTGACCTCGCCCCCGGCTCGGTCGACGTACGGCTGCGCGGACTCGACCCCGACTTCGTGGTGACGCTGCCGCCCGCCGGCACCGGACCCGGCCCCACCGAGGCCGTCGCCGCCCCCGCCGAACCGCCCCGGACGCAGCCGCCCGCCGAGGGCGACGAGGACGCCACCGCCCGCGTCAACCTGCGCCTGCCGGCGAGTCTCAAGGCCCGCGCCGAGGAGGCCGCGAGCCGCGAGGGCCTGTCGGTCAACGCCTGGCTGGTCCGGGCCGTGTCGGGCGCGGTCGACGGCGGCGGGCCCCGCCCGGCGGAGAAGAGCCGGAACGTCGGAAACAGCTTCACCGGCTGGGTGCGCTGACCGCCCACCCGGCCCGCCCCCTCGATCCATCGGCCCCTCAGCTCGCGCGCCACCCGCACCACTCCTTCACCCACCACGTCCCACCAGCGGGGACGCCCTGAAGACCCATGAGGACGGGACAGCCATGCCTACTTTCGACACCCCCGCGGCGATCTCGGTCACCGCCCGCGTCGACGCCGGCTCCATCCAGTTCACGGCGGGCGACCGCACCGACACCGTCGTCGAGGTGCGTCCCCGCTCCCCGAAGAGGGAGCTGGACGTGCGGTCCGCCGAGCAGACCGAGATCGGGTTCGCCAACGGCGTCCTGACCGTCCGTACGCCCAAGCCCAGCCTGCTCGGCCGCACCGGCGTCGTCGAGGTGACCGTCGACCTGCCCGCCGGTTCGCACGTCGACATGAACGGCTCCTGGACCCAGGTGCTGGGCGAGGGGCGGCTCGGCGACGTCCGCGTGAAGGTCTCGTCCGGCGACGTCCGCCTCGACGAGACCGGCCCGCTGACCCTGGCCGCCTCCCACGGTTCGATCACGGTCGGCCGCGTCGACGGCCCGGCCGACATCTCCACCAGCTCCGGCAGCGTGCGCGTCGGGACCCTCGGCGGCGCCGCCGTCCTGAAGAACTCGCACGGCGCCACCGCCGTCGAGGCCGCCCACGGAGAACTGCGCGTCAGCGGCGCCAACGGGGACATCGACATCCGCCGCGCCGAGGGCTCCGTCACCGCCACCACCGCCCACGGCACTCTGCGGGTGGGCGAGGTGGCTCGGGGCTCGGTCCACCTGGAGACCGCGCACGGGGCCATCGACATCGGCATCCGCGAGGGCACCGCCGCCTGGCTCGACGTCGACTCGGGCCACGGCGCGGTGCGCAACGCGCTCTCCTCCGCCGGCGCCCCGACAAAGACCGAGGACACCGTCAAGGTCCGGGCCCGCACCCGCTACGGCACCATCGACATCCGCCGCGCCAGGGCCTGACCTCGTGACCGCGCGCCACCCGGGTGTCCCGGGCCCGCCCCCGGGACACCCCCGCCCCGCTCCACCCCGTCTGTTACCCGATCCCCCGACCGGAGGACCCCATGGCTTCGCCTGTCATGCCCACGCCTAGAAAGAGTGACGGCCGACCGCCGGCCACCGCCGCGTCCGCCGCCATCACCGCCACCGGCCTGCGCAAGTCGTACGGTGACAAGACCGTCCTCGACGGCGTCGACCTGCACATCCCGGCCGGATCCGTCTTCGCCCTGCTCGGCCCCAACGGCGCGGGCAAGACCACCGCCGTCAAGATCCTCTCCACGCTCGTCACCCCCGACGGCGGGCAGGCCCGGGTCGCGGGCCACGACCTCGCCGCCGAACCGCAGGCCGTACGCGCCGCGATCGGCGTCACCGGGCAGTTCTCCGCCGTGGACGGGCTGATCACCGGCGAGGAGAACCTGCTCCTCATGGCCGACCTGCATCATCTGTCCAAGCGCGACGGCCGGCGGACCGCCGCCGAGCTGCTGGCCCGCTTCGACCTCGCCGAGGCCGCGAAGAAGCCCGCGTCCACCTACTCCGGCGGCATGAAGCGGCGTCTCGACATCGCCATGACCCTCGTCGGCGGCCCGAGGATCATCTTCCTCGACGAGCCGACCACCGGACTCGACCCGCGCTCCCGCCACGCCATGTGGGGCATCATCCGCGAGCTGGTCTCCGGCGGCGTCACCATCTTCCTCACCACCCAGTACCTGGAGGAGGCCGACGAGCTCGCCGACCGCATCGCCGTCCTGAACGGCGGCCGGATCGTCGCCCAGGGCACCGCCGAGGAACTCAAGCGGATCGTCCCCGGCGGACACGTCCGGCTCCGGTTCTCCGACCCGGCCGCCTACCGGCGGGCCGCCGAAGGGCTCCGCGGAGCCGCCCGGGACGACGAGGCGCTGGTGCTGCGGATCCCGAGCGACGGCAGCCCGCGCGAACTGCGCGCCGTCCTCGACCGGCTGGACGCCGCCGGCGTCGAGGCGGACGAGCTGACCGTCCACACCCCCGACCTGGACGACGTGTTCTTCGCCCTCACCGACGACGGCGCCGGCCCGCGCCCGAACGACCCCACCGCCCGGATCCAGGCCCCGTCCCAGGACCGGCCGCACGCCCAGGAGGACGCCCGATGAGTTCCCTCTCCCTCGCCGTACGCGACACCTCCACCATGCTGCGCCGCAACCTCCTGCACGCCCGGCGCTATCCCTCCCTGACCCTCAACCTGCTGCTGACGCCGGTCGTCCTGCTGCTGCTCTTCGTCTACGTCTTCGGCGACGTGATGAGCGCGGGCATCGCCGACGGCACCCCGGACCGCTCCGTGTACATCGCGTACCTCGTCCCGGGTCTGCTCCTGATGACCATCGGCAGCACCACGGTCGGCACCGCGGTCTCCGTCTCCAACGACATGACCGAGGGCATCATCGCCCGCTTCCGCACCATGGCCATCCACCGCGGCTCCGTGATCACCGGGCATGTGATCGGCAGCGTCGTCCAGGCCGTCCTCAGCGTCGTGCTCGTCGGCGCCGTCGGGGTCGCCATCGGCTTCCGCTCCACGGACGCCACCCTCCTGGAGTGGCTGGCGGCCTTCGGACTGCTCGTGCTGTTCGCCGTGGCCCTCACCTGGATCGCCGTCGGGATGGGCATGATCAGCCCGAACGCCGAGGCCGCGAGCAACAACGCCCTCCCGCTGATCTTCCTGCCGCTGATCTCCAGCGCGTTCGTGCCGATCGACGCGATGCCGGGCTGGTTCCAGCCGATCGCCGCGTACCAGCCCTTCACCCCGGCCATCGAGACCCTGCGCGGTCTGCTGCTCGGCACCGAAATCGGGAACAACGGCTGGATCGCCGTCGCCTGGTGCCTCGGTCTCACCGTCCTCGGCTACCGCTGGTCGAAGGCCCTGTACGACCGCGACCCGAAGTGACGGACGGCTCCGCCGACCCAAGGAACGCCGAACGGCCCGTGGCCGTCCCCTCACGAAGAGGGGACGGCCACGGGCCGTCGTACGAAAGGCACGCCGAAGGCGGGCCTCAGGCGGCGATGTCTACAGGCCGACTTCCTTCATCAGCATGCCGACCTCGGTGTTGCTGAGCCGGCGCAGCCAGCCCGACTTCTGGGGACCCAGAGCGATCGGACCGAACGCGGTACGGACCAGCTTCTCGACCGGGAAGCCCGCCTCGGCGAGCATCCGGCGCACGATGTGCTTGCGGCCCTCGTGGAGCACGACCTCGACCAGGTAGTTCTTGCCGGTCTGCTCGACGACCCGGAAGTGGTCGGCGCGCGCGTAGCCGTCCTCCAGCTGGATGCCGTCCTTGAGCATCTTGCCGACCTCGCGGGGCAGCGGGCCGGTGATGGCGGCCAGGTAGGTCTTCTTCACGCCGTACTTGGGGTGGGTCAGACGGTGGGCCAGCTCGCCGTGGTTGGTGAGCAGGATGATGCCCTCGGTCTCCGTGTCGAGCCGGCCGACGTGGAAGAGCCGGGTCTCGCGGTTGGTGACGTAGTCGCCGAGGCACTGGCGGCCGTCGGGGTCCTCCATGGTGGAGACGACACCGGCCGGCTTGTTGAGGGCGAAGAACTGATACGACTGGGTGGCGACGGTCAGACCGTCGACCCGGATCTCGTCCTTCTCCGCCACGCGCAGACCCTGCTCCAGCACGATCTCGCCGTTGACCTCGACACGGGCCTGCTCGATCAGCTCCTCGCAGGCACGGCGCGAGCCGTAACCGGCGCGGGCCAGCACCTTCTGCAGGCGCTCGCCCTCCTGCTCGGCGCCCGGGAAGGTCTTGGGCGTCTTGATCTGGGGCTTGTCCGCGTAGCGCTCGCGGTTGCGCTCCTCGGCCCGGGTCTCGTACTCGCGCGAGCGCGCCGGGGCCGTACGGCCGCCGCCCCGCTTCGGCGACTGGCGGGGACCGCCCTTGGCGCCACCGCGGGCCGCGTCGCCACGGCCCCGGCGGTCGCCGCCGCCGGTGCCGCCGGTGCCGCCGCCGCGCCGCTCGTCGGAGGGCATGGAGACGTCATAGCTCCGCTCCTCCGGGCGGGCCCGGCGCGGACGCCCGGCGCCCGGGCTCTGGCCCTGGCCCCGCTCGTCGCGCTGGTTACCGGCTCCCCGGTAGTTGCCGCGGCCGCCGCTCTTGGCACCACGGCTCCCGCCGTTGTTTCCGCTGTTCCTGCCGCTGCTGCTTCGCATCAAACTTCCGTCGTCTTCTCGTCCGGCTGACCGACGCTGTCGTCCGCGTCGGGATCGAACGACGGTACGCCCTCCAGGGAGTCCGGCTCGACCGCCTCCGCCTCGGGGAGGAAGGGCGCGAGTTCCGGCAGCTCGTCCAGGCCGCGCAGGCCCATCCGCTCCAGGAAGTAGTTCGTCGTCCTGTACAGGATCGCACCTGTTTCGGGTTCCGTGCCCGCCTCGGCCACCAGACCGCGCTGGAGCAGGGTGCGCATGACCCCGTCGCAGTTCACTCCGCGGACGGCGGAGACCCGGGAACGGCTGACCGGCTGGCGGTACGCGACGACCGCCAGGGTCTCCAGGGCAGCCTGGGTGAGCCGGGCCTGCTGGCCGTCCAGGACGAAGGCCTCGACGGCGGCGGCGTACGCGGGGCGGGTGTAGAAGCGCCAGCCGCCGGCGACCAGGCGCAGCTCGAAGCCGCGCCCGGAGGCGGTGTACTCGTCGGCCAGCTCGCGCAGAGTGTCGCCGATCTCGCGCGGGGTGCGGCCGAGGACCTTGGCCAGCCGGTCCTCGGTGACGGGCTCGTCGACGACCAGGAGGACGGCTTCGAGGGCGGGCTTGAGCGCGACGGGACCGCCGGAAGCGGCCGGACCGCCCGGAACACTCGTCTCGCTCGTCTCGCTCGTCTCGCTCGTCTCGGTCCGCTCGCGCGGATCGCTCAGAGGGCTGTGGGCGCCGATGGTGCGGCCTCCTGGTCGAATTCGTCGGTCACGGCACGGGAGGGGTCCCGCTCGCCGCCGGTCCAGGAGACGGTCAGCTCGCCGAGCGCGGTCTCCTGGTCGAGCGCCACGGCCTTCTCGCGGTACAGCTCCAGGAGGGCGAGGAAGCGGGCGACGACGGTCAGGGTGTCGCCGGCGTTCTCGGCCAGCTCTTGGAAGGTCAGGACGCCGCGCTCGCGCAGCAGCGCGGCGACGACCCCGGCCTGCTCGCGCACGCTCACCAGCGGCGCGTGGATGTGGTCGACGTACACCTGGGGCGCGGGCCTGGGGCGCATCGCCTTGGCGGCGAGCTTCGCGAAGCCCTCGGCGCCGATGGAGAGGACGACCTCGGGCAGCAGCTCCGCGTGGTGCGGCTCCAGGCCGACGGTGCGCGGGTGGCGGCGGCCCTCCGTCTCCCAGCGGTCGGCGAAGATCTCGGCGATCCGCTTGTACGCGCGGTACTGAAGCAGCCGCGCGAACAGCAGGTCGCGGGCCTCCAGGAGCGCCAGGTCCGCCTCGTCCTCGACCTCGGCGACCGGCAGCAGCCGGGCGGCCTTCAAATCGAGCAGGGTGGCGGCGACGACGAGGAACTCGGTGGTCTGGTCGAGGTCCCAGTCCGGGCCCATGGCCCGGATGTGCGCCATGAACTCGTCGGTCACCTGCGACAGGGCGACCTCGGTGACGTCCAGCCGGTGCTTGGCGATCAGCTGGAGCAGGAGGTCGAAGGGGCCCTCGAAGTTCGCGAGACGTACGGTGAACCGCCCGTCGCCGCCCCGGCCGCCCTCGGCCGGGCCGTCCGCGGTGGCGTCGGTGGGCGCGTCGGTGGGCGCGCCTGCGGCCTCGGACGTCTCGGGGGCACCAGGAGCCTCGGAGGCCGCCGTGCGGCCCGTAGAGCCGCCCGGCACGTCCATGACGTACGGGATGTCCATGGCGCCCGCCCCCGCGCCGGCTTCCCCGGCGGTACGCACGCGTTCCCGGCGTGCCGGGTCCCGCTGGACCGGCTCCCGGGACGCCGGTTCCCCGGCCCGCGCCGTCCCCGGACCGCGGTCGAGCGCGCGGCGGCGGGACAGGCGGGACGTTTCATCGGGGGGTGGCGGCATGAGGATCCTGGTGGAGCGGGGGTGCGGCAGGCCGCAGAGTACCGTCAGCGGCCGCGCAGACGGCGGACGAGGATGCTCGCGTCGCCCCGGGACTCCAGGTCGGCCAGGACCACGGCGACGGCCTCGCGGACGATACGGCCCCGGTCGACGGCGAGACCGTGCTCGCCGCGCAGCACCAGCCGGGCGTGCTCCAGGTCCATCAGTTCCTCGGCGGAGACGTAGACCGTGATCTTCTCGTCGTGGCGCTCGCGTCCGCTCGGGCGGCGGTTGGCGGCGGTACGGCCCCGGCGGCGGGGCTGGGGCTGGCCGGCGGCCGGCGGCGCGGACTTCGCCGCCGCGGCGGCGGGACCGACAGGCGCGACCTGGCCCGGGTTCCCGGTCTCCCGGGCGCGCGGCTCGGCGGTCTCGGCCTCGGCCGGGGAGTGCTCCGCCCCGCCCTCGGCGGCCGACGGCGCGGCCGCGGCGGCCGAGTCGCTCTCACCGGCCGGTGCCGGAACGGTCCGGCGCGGCGTGGAGGACGTCAGCGACGTCCCCCCGGTCGTACGGAACAGTTCGTCGGCGCCGGGCAGACTCACTCGGCGTGACACCGGGCGAGCACCTCCCTGGCGAGCTGGCGGTAGGCGGCGGCACCCACGGAGTTCGAGGCGTAGGTGGTGATGGGCTCGCCCGCGACGGTGGTCTCCGGGAAGCGCACGGTCCGGCCGATGACGGTGTGGTAGACGTGGTCGTCGAACGCCTCGACGACGCGCGCCAGGACCTCGCGCGAGTGCACCGTACGGGAGTCGTACATGGTGGCGAGGATGCCATCGAGCTCCAGCTCGGGGTTGAGCCGTTCCTGGACCTTCTCGATGGTCTCGGTGAGCAGGGCCACGCCGCGCAGCGCGAAGAACTCGCATTCCAGCGGCACGATGACCTTGTGAGCGGCCGTCAGGGCGTTCACGGTCAGCAGGCCGAGCGAGGGCTGACAGTCGATCACGATGTAGTCGTAGTCGTTCATCAGCGGCTTCAGCGCCCGCTGGAGCGTCGACTCGCGCGCGACCTCGCTGACCAGCTGGACCTCGGCGGCCGACAGGTCGATGTTGCTCGGCAGCAGGTCCATGTTGGGCACGGCCGTCTTGAGCAGCACTTCGTCCGCCGACATGCCCCGCTCCATGAGCAGGTTGTAGACGGTGAGGTCGAGCTCCATCGGGTTGACGCCGAGGCCGACCGAGAGGGCGCCCTGCGGGTCGAAGTCGACGAGCAGGACCCGCCGGCCGTACTCGGCGAGCGCGGCGCCCAGGTTGATGGTCGACGTGGTCTTGCCGACGCCGCCCTTCTGGTTGCACATCGCGATGATCTTCGCGGGACCGTGGTCGGTCAGCGGGCCCGGGATCGGGAAGTACGGCAGGGGACGTCCGGTCGGGCCGATCCGCTCGCGGCGCTGACGGGCAGCGTCCGGTGCGAGGGTGGCCGCGTACTCCGGGTCAGGCTCGTACTCGGCGTCGGGGTCGTAGAAGTGCCCCTCGGGCACCTCGTCGTAGGCGGCGAAGTGGGTGGACTCTCGGCCCATCTCGTTGCCGGCCGTGGCGTTCACGTGTAGGCCGTCCGTCATCTTCATCGTATGGGCTGTCGTCATGGGCTGGTGCGTCGCGAAGGTCCGCACCGCGACGGAGCCGATCGGGGCCCCTGGCGCGCCACCCCCGGGAGTAAATGTCGACTCATTCACAAGTCGTCTTACCTCCTTGGATGTGACCAGGAACATTTATCGATAGGTCAGCGTGGCACCATGCCGACGGTTGGCGACTCTATGGCGTGTCACCGGTCCGCAGCAACACAATCCGCCGGACCCGGCCCGATGTGTCGGCAACCGAACACCTTTCTGTCAAGGGTGCGCGGGCGGTGAACCACGATTTTCGGGGGTGCGCGAAACGGTTGAAGAGTCACCTTCGCGGCGAGTCGTCCCACCGCCGGGCGGGGCCGGACGCACATCGGGCCGGACCTTGCTCGACAAGGTCCGGCCCGATGCGTGAGGTTGACGGCGGGGTTGACCCCCGGCGCCGGCGGGACGTCAGCCCAGGAGGCTGCTCAGCTCGGTGTGCTCGTAGCCGTGCGCCTCGGCGACACCCTGGTAAACGACCTGGCCGTCATGGGTGTTGAGGCCCTTGGCCAGCGCGGCGTCGCGACGCAGCGCCTCGACCCAGCCGTTGTTCGCCAGCGACACGATGTAGGGCAGCGTGGCGTTGGTGAGGGCGTAGGTGGAGGTGTGCGGAACCGCGCCCGGCATGTTGGCGACGCAGTAGAAGACCGAGTTGTGGACCGGGAAGGTCGGCTCGGTGTGGGTGGTCGGGTGCGAGTCCTCGAAGCAGCCGCCCTGGTCGATCGCGATGTCGACAAGGACACTTCCGGGCTTCATCTTGGCGACGAGCTCGTTGGTGACCAGCTTCGGGGCCTTGGCACCCGGGATGAGGACGGCGCCGATGACGAGGTCGGCCTCGACGACGGCCTTCTCCAGCTCGAAAGCGTTGGAGACGAGCGTCTGCACCTTGGAACCGAAGACCTTGTCGGCCTCGCGGAGCTTGTTGATGTCCTTGTCGAGCAGGGTCACGTGGAAGCCCATGCCGACGGCGATCTGGGTGGCGTTCCAGCCGGAGACACCGCCACCGATGACGACGGCCTTGCCGGCGTGGGTGCCGGAGACGCCGCCGGGCAGCACACCGCGGCCGCCGGTCGGGCGCATCAGGTGGTAGGCGCCGACCTGCGGGGCCAGGCGGCCCGCGACCTCGGACATCGGGGCGAGCAGCGGGAGCGCGCGGGTGGCGGTCTCGACCGTCTCGTAGGCGATGGAGGTGGTGCCGGAGGCGAGCAGCGCGTCCGTGCACTCCTTGGAGGCGGCCAGGTGCAGGTAGGTGAAGAGCGTCTGGTCCTTGCGGAGGCGGTGGTACTCCTCCGCGATCGGCTCCTTGACCTTGAGCAGCAGGTCGGCGGTGGCCCAGACCTCGTCGGCGGTACCGAGGATCTCGGCACCGGCGGCCACGTACTCCTCGTCCGTGATGGAGGAGCCGACACCGGCGTTCTGCTCGACGAAGACCTGGTGGCCGTTACGGACGAGCTCGTGGACGCCGGCCGGGGTGATGGCCACACGGAACTCGTTGTTCTTGACCTCGCGGGGGATGCCGACCTTCATCGTCGATCACGGTCCTTGAATCAGGGGATAAACAGGAAATCTGCGGGGGACTGCAGAGGGGGGTACTGCGGGGTACTGCCTGGGGGTGGCGCGCCCACGGCCCGGACGGACTGTGGGACACAGCCATACATACCCGGAGGCAACGCAGCACACCGGGACAGACCGCGCTTCAACGCGACGCACCCAGTCTAATGAAGGAGTTCCTTCTGTCTAGCCTTTCAAAGTACTAATCTTCTTCACAAGCACTGCGGATTTCGTAGGCGGAGCCTTCGATTCCAAGGAGCCTGTCGGCCGCCGACCTGTGCAGACCCGCCGCCGTCGGGTCACCGAGCCGGTCCAGCGTGTCCGCCAGCCGGAGCCGCAGCGCCGCCTGGAGCCGCTCGTCCCCCGCCCGGCGGGCCCAGTCGACCGCTTCCTCGCAGGTCCGCAGGCTTTCCTGCGGGCGGCCCGCGTACTCCTGAACCCGCGCCGCCTCGCTCAACGCCCTTGCGTAGCCCGGGAGATCGGCCAACCGCCGATAGCCCGCGGCGGCCGCCCGCCAGTTGCGCAGGGCCTCCCCGTAGCGGCCCGCGTAGGTGTGGACGGCGCCGATCCGGCCGTAGAGCCGGGCCTGGTCGGCCCGCTCGTCACGAGCCAGCCGCTGGGCCAGGGCCCGCCCGTACCAGTCGCCGGCCCGCTGCCAGTCTCCCAGCTCCTGATACGCGCCGGCTACGGATTCCATCGCCCGACCGGTCGCGTACGGATCATTTGCCACCCTACCGGCGTCCAATGCCGACCGATATCGCAGCAGAGCCTCCTGGGTACGTCCGGTCCGGGCGTCCAGGTCGGCCAGGTTCAGCAGGGCCGCGGCCCGCTCGCGGTGCAGCTCGTGCCGCTCGGCCACGTCCAGGACGAGACGGTGCAGCCCGTACAGATCGGGGGCGGCGGCCTCGGCACCCCGGTGCGCGGCCAGCGCCCGTACCAAAGCCGCGATCAGCCGCCGGGCCAGTGTGTCGAACTCCCCGTCGGCGACGGCCAGTCGGGCCGAGGCGAGCAGCACCGGGCGGCGGCCGGCGAGCCACTCGGCGGCCTCCTCCTCGTCCGTGAAGCGCAGGGCGCGGGGCAGCCCCTCCAGCTTGCGGCGGGCCGGGGAGTCCTCGGGCTCGGTGACCGCGCGGCTGGACTGGAGCAGCCGTACGGTCCGCTCCAGCATCCGGGCCCGGGCGAGCTGCACCTCGGCCGGCCGGTCGTGCTCCGCGAGGCCGGCCCTGAGCAACGGCACCAGATGTCCGGGCACGTCGTACTGTCCGTCCCCGGCGGGGGTCTGACGGACGAGACCGAGCGCGGCGAAGTCGGCGAGGGTGGTCCGGGCGGTGGAGACGGAGCAGCCGGCGAGCGCGGAGGCCGTGTGGGCGTCGGCCCGGCCGAGCGGGGCGAGGCTCAGGTGACGCAGTATCCGAGCGGCGGTCTGCGGCAGCGCGTCGTGGAGCAGGGCGAAGGTACGGGCGACCGGGCCGTCGCCGCTCTGGCCGCGCAGCCGCTTGGCGAAGTCGGCGACGGAGGCCCGCGGGCGGGTGGCGAGCCAGCCGCCCGCCAGGACGAGCGCGCCGGGCAGCCCGCCGCACTCCTCGGCCAGGCTCTCGGCGGCCTGCGGGTCGACGGTGACCCGGACGGTGCCGGTATAGGAGGTGAGCAGTTCGATGGCCGACTTGGAGTCGAGGCCGCCCAGGGTGCAGGGCCGGACGTCCGGGATGCCGGTGAGCGGGCCCCGGGCCACACCGATGACGAGGACGTCGGGGTTGTCGGGCAGCAGCGGGTCGACCTGCTCGGCGTCGACGGCGTCGTCGAGCAGGAGCAGCGCGCGGCGCCCGGCGAAGGCCTCGCGGACGAGCGCGGTGAGTTCGTCCTCGGCGGCGCCGGGGGGCTCGGCGACGCCGAGCGCGTCGAGCAGTTCGCGGGCGGCCCGGGCGGTGGGCACCGGGTCCCCGCCGGGCTCGGTGAGCCGGACCCGGAACACGCCGTCCGGGTAGCCGTCGGCGAGCGAGCCGGCCAGCTCCTCGGCGAGCGAGGTCCGGCCGGAGCCCGGCTGCCCGGCGATGAGCAGCACGCGGGCACGCGGAACCTTGCGACCGGTGAGGGTGTCGAGCCCGGTGCGTCCGATATCGGCCGTCAGCGCCTTGAGTTCCCGCTGACGGCCGTAGAACCGCGGGCCGACCGCCGCCACCGCCTGATCCGTCACGGGCCACGCTCCCGTCCACCTGGGCACCACTGCCCGCGGGGGCTCCGCACGGGCGATCCCGAGCGTAGTTCAGCCCAGGTGGTGGACCGGGCGGAGCGCGGCGGGTGGATCCCTCAATCGGATCAGCAGATTGTCAGACTGGTGTGGAGTGAAGGACCGCGTCCGTACGGCCGTATGGACAGGGCCGGACGGAGGGCACCGGCGTCACCCGGGACCGGGAACGGCGCGGGAGCGGGCTGGGGCTGGGACTGAGGCGGGGGCCGGGTCGCGCGGCTTGGTCTCCTGGACCCGCCGGCTCTCCGGGCCTGGACTCTCTGGACTCTCGGCGAGCGGGGATACGGCGCACACTCGGGTCATGGGCCACTTCCCCTATGCCGTGCAGACGACCTTCCCGCTGCTCTTCATGGTCGTGCCCGCTCTCGGAGCGATGCTGAGCTGCCGCCGCCGCGGCCCGGGCCGGCCGGCGGCCGAGATCTGGCAGCGCTGGTGGGCCGTGGGCGCCCTTGGGTTCGGAAGCCTGTGGATCACCGTCTCGTTCCTGGCGGACCCCGAGGGCATGGCCGACGCCATCGGCTTCGCCCACTCGCCGTTCCAGTTCGAGATCGCCTTCGCCAACCTCGGCCTCGCCGTACTGGGTTTCCGCGGCGCGTCGGCCTCGCCCCGCGAGCGTCTCACCAGCGGCCTCGCGGCTGCCGCGTTCCTGTGGGGAGCCGCGATCGGTCACGTCCACCAATGGTTCGCCCACGGCGACCACGCCCCCGGGAACACCGGCGGCATCCTGGCGGCCGACATCCTCGTCCCCGCCGTCATGATCGCCCTCGCCGCCCGGGACATCCACCGCACGGGCACGGGCCGCGGTCGCACCGCGGGCCCGGCCGCCTGACCTCCGCCGCCCCGCCGGGGAGTCTGTGCTCCCCGGGCCGTCCTACGCCTCGAAGGGCCGGGCCGGCCAGGGCGCGTCCGCCGGGCGCAGCGAGTCGAGCGCCCCGGCCGCGCGGGCGGCCGACAAGGAGAGGACACCGACGACCAGACAGTTGTTGTGCAGCTCGCCGGCGAGGACGCCGCGGACCAGGTCCGCGAGGGGCACGCGCGCGTACTCCAGATCGGCCTCCTCCTCGGAGACCTCGAAGCGCTCGCCCTCCGCCTCCGACAGCCCGCGGGCCAGGAAGATCCGTACGGCCTCGTCGCAGCCGCCGGGGGTGGTGTAGACGTCGGTGAGGACCCGCCAGTCCTCGGCCTTGACGTGGGCCTCCTCGTACAGCTCGCGCTGCGCGGCGTGCAGCGGGTTCTCGCCGGGCACGTCGAGCAGACCCGCCGGGATCTCCCACAGCTTCTGCCGCACCGGGTGCCGGTACTGCTTGAGCAGCAGGACCCGGTCCTGCTCGTCGAGGGCGAGGACCGCGACGGAACCGGGGTGCACCTGGTAGTCGCGGCGGGCGACCGTGCCGTCCGGCATGATCACGTCGTCCGTGCGGACACTCGTCTTGTTGCCGGTGAACGGGGTGGTGGTGGCGGTGATCCGCCACTCCTCCGGGGTGTCCTGCACCTGCATCGGTCGTCCTTCCAGATGTCCGCGGTGGGCGTGGCCTGCCGCCCGCGTATACGAAAGCCGGGGCGCGGATCCCGTGAAGGACCCGCACCCCGGCAACGTTAATACCGGACCGCTACTGCGCCGGCTTGCCCGTCTTGCGCTCGACGGCCGCCTTCACCAGCCCCGCGAAGAGCGGGTGCGGGCGGGTCGGGCGGGACTTGAGCTCCGGGTGCGCCTGGGTGGCGACCAGGTAGGGGTGGATGTCGCGCGGGTACTCGACGAACTCCACGAGCTTGTTGTCCGGGGAGGTGCCGGAGAAGACCAGACCGGCCTTCTTCTCCAGCTCCGCGCGGTACGCGTTGTTCACCTCGTAGCGGTGACGGTGGCGCTCCTCGACGTACGGCTCGTCGGCGTAGGCCTCGCGCACGACCGAACCCTCGGCGAGCTTCGCCGGGTACAGGCCGAGACGCATGGTGCCGCCCAGGTCGCCCGCGCCCTCGACGTACGCCAGCTGCTCCTCCATCGTCGAGACGACGGGGTGCGCGGTGGCCGGGTCGAACTCGGTGGAGTTGGCGTCCGGGATGTCGGCCAGGTTGCGCGCGGCCTCGATGACGATGCACTGGAGGCCGAGGCAGATGCCGAGCAGCGGGACCTTGTTCTCACGGGCGTAGCGGATCGCGCCGACCTTGCCGGCCACACCGCGGTCGCCGAAGCCGCCGGGGATCAGGATGCCGTCGGCGTCGCCGAGGTGCTTCTCGGCGTCGGTCGGGGTCTTGCAGTCGTCGGAGGTGACCCACTTGACCTTGACCCGGGCGCGGTTGGCGAAGCCGCCGGCGCGCATGGCCTCGGTGACCGACAGGTAGGCGTCGGGCAGGTCGATGTACTTGCCGACGAGCGCGACGGTGACCTCGTGCTCCGGGTTGTGGACGCGGTCCAGGAGGTCCTCCCAGACGGACCAGTCCACGTCACGGAACGGCAGGTCGAGCTTGCGGACGACATAGGCGTCCAGGCCCTCGGCGTGCAGCACCTTCGGGATGTCGTAGATCGACTTGGCGTCGATCGCGGCGACGACCGCGGCCTCGTCGACGTCGCACATCAGCGAGATCTTGCGCTTGATGGCGGTCGGGACCTCGCGGTCGGCGCGCAGCACGATGGCGTCCGGCTGGATGCCGATGTTGCGCAGGGCGGCGACCGAGTGCTGGGTCGGCTTGGTCTTCAGCTCGCCGGAGGGGCCGATGTAGGGCAGCAGCGAGATGTGCACGACGAAGACGTTGTCGCGGCCGACCTCGTGACGGACCTGGCGGACGGTCTCCAGGAACGGCAGCGACTCGATGTCGCCGACCGTGCCGCCGACCTCGGTGATGACGACGTCGACGTCGTCGGTCGCCATGCGGCGGATCCGGGACTTGATCTCGTTGGTGATGTGCGGGATGACCTGCACGGTGTCACCGAGGTACTCGCCGCGCCGCTCCTTGGCGATGACCTGCGAGTAGACCTGGCCGGTGGTGACGTTGGCCGAGCCGTCGAGGTCGACGTCGAGGAAGCGCTCGTAGTGGCCGATGTCCAGGTCGGTCTCGGCGCCGTCGTTCGTGACGAACACCTCACCGTGCTGGAAGGGGTTCATCGTGCCCGGGTCGACGTTGAGGTAGGGGTCGAGCTTCTGCATCGTGACCCGCAGACCGCGGGCCTTGAGGAGCGCGCCCAGGCTCGATGCGGTCAGGCCCTTGCCGAGGGAGGAGGCGACACCCCCGGTGACGAAGATGTGCTTGGTCGTCGTGGTTTTGGGCGGCATCGCCAAGAGGGGGCTCCCGTGGTCGCGTTCTGGAGGGTGCGTACCGGCGTTCGCTCCGGAAGGATTCCGGGGTCGCCGTCGCTGCGGTTTCGGTGTCCTCGGCTCTCGCCGTCAACCACCGGTCCACGGGGTACCAGGGTATCAGCGACATCGGGAGACCGCTTCCGGCCACACGCGGGAGCGGGGCGCGCGAGGGCCGCCGCGGGCCGGGGTGCGGGCGCCGCCGGGGCGCGGTACTGCTGCTTTACGGGCTCCGGAACCGCATGAAAACGGAATGAAACCACCGCGGTGCGGGCACGCGGACGGAAGCGGCGGGGGCGGGGCCACCGCCCGGCCGGCGCGGCGGACGGGCGCCGGGGGACCTCCGTCACACGTCCCCGCTCGCCGCTCCTCGCCGGTTCCCGCCCATCCCCGTCCGGTTCCCTCAGTCAAGACCGTTCACCCGATCGGAGCAGTCTTCGTGATCGTCCCGGTATCCCGTTCCCCCGGCCTCCCCGGTCGCCGGCACCGCCATATCCTGCTCGGAAACCCACCACCGGGCCCGGCGGGCCGCGCGCCGCCCCGGCTCCTTCCCCGGAACGCCGCCTGGGCGGTGCCTCCAATCTGGTAATCAAGACCCGTCAACGGTCCCTTGACCGCCGACCCGCCGTCTGACCTGTCGTCGTCGCCCCGTGCCGCGGGGCGGCGGAGGTGGCCGTTCTGTCTGGAGTGAAAGCACGTGGCCGGGCGCATCGAGGATTACGCACTCATCGGAGACATGCAGACCGCCGCCCTGGTCTGCCGGGATGGCAGTGTCGACTGGCTCTGCCTGCCCCGCTTCGATTCGCACGCCGTCTTCGCCGGGCTGCTCGGCACCGAGGAGCACGGGTTCTGGCGGATCGGCCCGGCGGGCGCCGAGGGGACGCCCCCCGCCCCCGCCGACCGGCGCCGCTACCGGGGCGACTCGCTCATCCTGGAATCGGAGTGGGACACCCCGCGCGGCACCGTCCGGGTGACCGACTTCATGCCGCCGCGCTCGGGCGCCCCGCAGCTGATCCGGGTCGTCGAGGGGGTCAGCGGCCGGGTGCCGGTGCGTTCCTCGCTGCGGATGCGGTTCAGCTACGGGCGGGTGGTGCCGTGGGTGCACAAGGTCGGCGACCGTACGGTGGCCGTCGCCGGGCCCGACTCGGTCTGGTTCGACACGGAGGCCGAGACCCACGGCCGCGACCTCACCACGTACTCGGACTTCACGCTCACCCCGGGCGAGAAGATCGCCTTCACCCTCTCCTGGCAGCCCTCGCACCTTCAGGCGCCGTCGCTGCCGGACCCGGACGGCTCGCTGGAGGCGACCGCCGAGTTCTGGGACGAGTGGGTCGCGCAGTGCACGTACCACGGCCCCTACCGGGAGGCGGTGGTCCGCTCGCTGATCACGCTGAAGGCGCTCACGTACGCGCCGACCGGCGGCATCGTCGCCGCGCCGACCACCTCCCTGCCGGAGGAGATCGGCGGCGTCCGCAACTGGGACTACCGCTACACCTGGCTGCGGGACGCGGCGATCACCCTCTCCTCCATGCTGCGCACCGGCTACCGCGAGGAGGCCCGTGCCTGGCGGGACTGGCTGCTGCGCGCGGTCGCGGGCGACCCGGAGAACCTCCAGATCATGTACGGGATCGCCGGTGAGCGGGAGCTCGGCGAGGCGGAGCTGGACTGGCTGCCGGGGTACGAGAACTCCGGCCCGGTCCGGATCGGCAACGGCGCGGCCGACCAGCTCCAGCTCGATGTGTACGGCGAGGTCACCGAGGCCCTGCACCTGGCGCACATGACCGGGCTGTCCCGCAACGACTACGCCTCCACGCTCCAGGTCCGGCTGATCAAGTACCTGGAGACCCACTGGAACGAGCCCGACGAGGGCATCTGGGAGGTCCGCGGCCCGCGCCGCCACTTCACGCACTCCAAGGTGATGGCCTGGGTGGCGGTGGACCGCACGATCAAGCTGATCGAGTCGGGCGACGCCGAGGGACCACTGGAGCGCTGGCGCGCGCTGCGCGACGAGATCCACCGGGACGTCTGCGAGAAGGGCTACGACCCGGAGCGCAACACCTTCACCCAGTCGTACGGCTCGCGGGAGCTCGACGCCTCGCTGCTGCTGATCCCGCAGATGGGCTTCCTGCCGCCGGACGACAAGCGGGTCATCGGCACGATCGAGGCGATCCAGCGCGAGCTCGCCACGGAGGACGGCTTCGTCCTGCGCTACCCGACCGCCGGCGCGGAGGCGGGCGTGGACGGTCTGGAGGGCGACGAGGGCGCGTTCCTCGCCTGCTCGTTCTGGCTGGCCGACGACCTGGCGATGATCGGCCGGGTCGACGAGGCCCGCAAGCTCTTCGAACGGCTGCTGGCGCTCCGCAACGACCTGGGCCTGCTCGCGGAGGAGTGGGACGCCCGCCTCCAGCGCCAGGTGGGCAACTTCCCCCAGGCCTTCAGCCACGTCCCGCTGATCGACACGGCCCTGCGGCTGACGGCTTCGGGGGCGTACGGGGGCTGACCGGCGTGGGGGTCCGGGGGTGGGGGGCCTGGCACGGGGGCACGCGTCCGGCCCCCGGCCGTGCCTCTTCCGGCACCCGTTACCACCGTCGGGCGCGGGTCGGAAGCGTGGCGGACCCGCGCCTGACCTGGGCATGTCGAGACGATTCCGAGACGTGACGCGGAAGCGAACCACAGGTAGCGTCCGGCTCCATGGACAGTCAGGGCGGGATCACCGTGCAGCGGGCGCTGGAGCTGCCCGGGCTGCGCGGTGGGCTTCCGGAGGTCGTGGCGGGCGCCGACCGGCTGCACCGTACGGTGCGCTGGGTG
The DNA here is from genome assembly GCF_043198875.1 of Streptomyces sp. NPDC048718. Taxonomy (NCBI): domain Bacteria; kingdom Bacillati; phylum Actinomycetota; class Actinomycetes; order Kitasatosporales; family Streptomycetaceae; genus Streptomyces; species Streptomyces sp. NPDC048718. Next base: position 16,387 of record NZ_JBICVG010000017.1, on the reverse strand, counting down.
CACGCGGGCGAGACGCCGAACATCGCCTCGCTGCTCAAGGGCGGCGAACTGCTGCTCACCACCGGGCTCGGGCTCGGCACCCGGCCGGCCGAGCAGCGGGCGTTCGTGCGGCGGCTCGCGGAGCGGGGCATCGCCGCGCTCGTGGTGGAGCTGGGGTCGCGGTTCACCCGGCTGCCGGCCACCGTCGTGGAGGCGGCCAGGACGGCCGGACTGCCCCTGGTCCAGCTGCACCGCGAGGTGGCCTTCGTCGTCGTGACGGAGGAGATCCACACCGAGATCGTCAATGGCCACTACGCCCTGCTGCGCCGGGCCGGGGAGGTCCACCGCACCTGCACCAAGGCGCTGCTCGACGGCGGCGGGGTGCCGCAGGTGCTGCGGATCCTCGCGGACTTCTCGCTCAATCCGGTGTTCCTGGAGACTCCGGACGGCCAGTTGCTGTACGCGGCGGGCACCGGATCCGCGCCCGCCGACCCGCTCCAGGTGTGGGAGGGGCTGCGCGGCCAGCGGGCGGCGCGCGAGTCCGGGCCGCCGACGGGCGCGGTCCTCGTGGACGTGCCGGGCGGCGGGCCGGGGGCGTCCTCCGTACGCGCCCGGCTGGTGCTGCTCGCCGTCTCCTCCCCCCTGACACCGCTGCACCGGATGGCGGCCGAGCGGGCCGCCGGGCTGCTCGCCGTCGTCCTCATGCAGGCCCGGCAGGAGGAGGAGCTGGCGGCGCGCGGCCGGGGCGACTTCCTGACCGACCTCGCCGAGGGCCGGGTCACGGCCGAGAACGCCCCCGCCCAGGCCCGGGTGCTGGGCTTCCGGCCCGGCGACGGCCCGCTGCTGCCGGTCGTGATGCGGCTCGCCCCGGAACTCGCCGCCTCGGGCAACTGGGCGCTGCTCGCCCGCGCCGTCCTGGAGGAGCTCGGGGCCGTCGGGGTGCCGGTGCTGCTCGGGGTGCGTCCGGTGGAGGGCCGGGTGCCGCTGCTGCTCGGGCTGCGCGCCGAGTCGGAACGTACGGCGGTCGCGGACCGGGTCGCGGCGGCGCTGCGCGCCGGGGTCGAGCGGGCCGGTCTCGAACGCGCGGGCGTCGCCCCGCCGGTCGTCGTGGTGGGTGTCGCGGGCGGCTGGGCGGCGGCCTCGGCGGGGCTGCGGCACGCGGCCGAGACGGCGACGGCGGCCCAGGGCCTGTCGGACCGGCCGTGGTACGACGCCCGGCGCCTGGACACCGACCTGCTGCTGTGGCGGCTGCGGGACCACCCGGACCTCGCCGCCTTCGTGGACCGCGCGATCGGCCCGCTGCGCGACCACGACCGCACCTCGCGGCCGCCGCTGCTGCCCACCCTGGAGACGTATCTGGCGCACGCGGGCCGCAAGGCCGAGACCGCCCGCGAGCTGCATCTCAACCGTCAGACCCTCTACAACCGCCTGGCCCGGATCTCCGAACTCCTCGGCACGGACCTGGACGACCCGCAGACGGTGCTGGCCCTCAGCCTGGCGCTGCGGGCCAGACGGCACACGAACTGACGGAGAAGTCGTCCCCGGGCCCCGGTCCCGCCGCGCGGCACCGGAGGCCGGGCCCGGCCCACGGGCCGCCCGGGCCGGTGCGGGCCCCCGGGCCTTCGTACGGAGCACCGGCCCTCGTACAGCGCGCGAACCCGCGTACGGCACAGACCCGCGTACGGCGCGGGCCTCAGCGCCCGGTCAGCTCGTCGTACACGCTCAGGACGTGCGCGATCGTCTCGTCCTCCGTCGGCCAGCCGCGCGCCTGGACGCGCCCCGCCGCCGCCAGGTCGAGCCGCCGGTCGGCGTCGTCCAGGAGCGCGCGAACGGTGTCGGCGAGTGCCTCGCAGTCCCCGTACGGGACGAGTTCGGCCGCGTCGCCCACCAGCTCGGGGACACCGCCGACGGCCGTGGCGACCAGCGGCACCCCGAGCCGCAGCGCCTCCTGGGCGAGCAGCGAGCGGGCCTCCCAGCGGGACGGCAGGACGGCGACATCGGCGGCGGCGAGGAGTTCGGCGATGTCGTCACGGCGCCCGAGGAGCCGGACGGGGAGGTCCTCCGTCTCGATCCGCCGCTGCAGCCCGGCCCGTTCGGGACCCTCCCCCGCGATGGCGAGGAGCGGCATCGGGTCCAGGTCCCGCCACAGCCGGGCCGCGTCGAGCAGTGTCCGGTAGCCGCGCCCGGGCCGCAGCGCACCGACCGCGATCAGCAACGGCCGCTCCACGGCGCCGAGTTCGGCCCGCGCCCGGCCGTCGCGCAGACAGACCGGGGCGTGCGCGGCCGGTATGGTCACCGGCGCGAGCCGGGCGTCGCGGGCGCCGCGCCGCCGGGCCCGGTCGACGAGTTCGGAGGAGGTGCCGAGCACGACGGCCGCCGCGCGTACGGTCCTTCGTTCCAGGATCCGTACGAGACCGGCGCGGGCTCCCTCGGCCTGGCCGCGGGTGTGCCAGGTGGTCACCAGCGGGGTGCCGGGCTCGGGGCCGCCGGACAGCGCGAGCGCGGCCCGCACCGAGGCGTTGAGGCCGTGCGCGTGCACGACGTCGGCGCCGATGCAGGCGTTGCGCAGGGCCGCCACGCTCGGCACCGGGACGACGTCGGCGCCGGCGCCCAGGAAGTCGTAGACATGGTCGAGTCCGGGCGGCGCGCACACGGTCACCCGCACGCCCCGCGCCACCAGCCCCGAGGCAAGTGATCTGACGTGCGCGCCACTTCCCGCGCTGCCACCGCCCAGCACTTGGACCGTACGGAGCTGAGTCACGCGCTCAAGGATGCCAGCCCGTACGCGCGTTCCGGCACCGAAGAGGCGGTCTGGCCCTGTCCACGGCCGTAACTCAGACCCCGGATTCACTCACACGAGTGAGATCGAGCGTGCGTGCGACCTCGCTGACCCGGTCCCCGTACGCCGCCGCCACAACCAGACCGGCCGCGTGCGCGGCGAGCCCGAACCGCCCGTTGGCCGAGGCGATCGCGGTGCCCAGGGCGGCCCCGAGCGCGTGCGCGCCCATGTCCCCGAGCATCTCGCGCCCGGCGAGGTCGTCGGCGAGGACCGCGGCAGCGGCTCCCATCGGCGCGGCGGCGAGCGAGCCGCGCAGCAGACCCGGCGCGCCCAGCCCGAGGACCAGCAGGCCCGCCCGCCCCGGACGGACGTCGACCAGATTGACCAGATGCGCGGTGCCCGCGACGACGACCCCGGCGAGGACCTTGTCCACCGGCCGGTCCTTGAGCAGCGCTCCGGCCACCAGCCCGGCGGCGCCGACACCGAGCAGCTTGACGGCCCCGCTCGTCACCTCGCCGCCCCGCAGCGCCGACAGATGCGCCCGGAAACCGCGCCGTTCGTCACCGCGCAGATCGTCGTACCGTCCACAGACGGCCCCGGCGGCGGTGGCGAGCACGGCGGGCGCCACCGGGAGGGCGGCGAGGGCCGTGCCGCCGGCCGCGGCGGCGCCGGCCAGCGCGGAGACGGTGCGGCCGGCGTGGTTGACGTGCTCCCAGCTCGCCGGGGCACCCGGCGGCCGAGGGCTCATCGCCCGGTGCGCGGCGCGGGTCGCGGCGAACGCGGTGACGAAGCGGGCGGCCCGCCCCGCACCGGAGAGCCGTGTCGAGAGCCGCGCCGCGAGGCCCGCCGAGAGGCCTGTCGCGATTGGTGTCGTGAGTCCCGTCGAGAGCGGTGTCGTGAGGTCCGTCGTGAGCCGCATCAGGCGTCCGCCGTCCGGGCCGTGGCGAGCAGTTCCTCGGCGTGCGCCCGCGCGGTCTCCGAGTCCTCCTGCCCGGCGAGCATCCGGGACAGTTCGCGCACCCGGTCCTCGCCCTCCAGGACGGTGACACCGGAGCGGGTGACCGAGCCGTCGTGGGTCTTCTCGACGAGCAGCTGGCGGTCGGCGAAGGCCGCCACCTGCGGAAGGTGGGTGACGACGACGACCTGCGCGGTCTTCGCCAGCTTGGCGAGCCGGCGGCCGATCTCGACCGCCGCCTTGCCGCCGACGCCCGCGTCGACCTCGTCGAAGAGATACGTCGGCACCGGGTCCGTCCCGGCGAAGACGACCTCGACCGCCAGCATCACCCGGGACAGCTCGCCCCCCGAGGCGCCCTTGGCGATCGGGCGAGGCGGGGCGCCCGGGTGCGGGGCGAGGAGCAGTTCGACCTCGTCGGCGCCGGACGGCCCGTAGGCGACCCGGCGGCCGCCCACCTCGACGCCCTCGGGGTCCTCGGTCTGCCCGATGGCGAAGGAGACCCGCGCGTGCGGCATGGCGAGCGAGGCCAGTTCGGCGGTGACGGCCTCGGCGAACCGTTCGGCCGCCTCCGTCCGCGCGTCGGTGAGGAGCTGGGCGAGTACGGACAACTCGTCGCGCAGCCGGTCGCGCTCGGCGGTCAGCTCGCCGATCCGCTCGTCGTCGCCGTCGAGTTCGGTGAGCCGGGACGCGCTCTGCTCCGCCCAGGCGAGGACGGCGGCGATGTCCTCGCCGTACTTGCGGGTGAGCTGGGTGAGCACCGCGCGCCGTTCCTCGACGGCGGCGAGCCGGCGCGGGTCGGCGTCCAGATCGTCGGCGTATCCGGCGAGTTCACCGGCCACGTCGGCGAGCAGGATGGAGATCTCGCCCATCCGCTCGGCGAGCGCGTCGAGCGCCGGGTCGTGCGACCGTACGGCTTCCAGGGCCCGGCCGGCGCCCGCGACGAGCGTCGTGGCGTCCACGGCCTCGGGGTCCTCGGGCTGCCCGGCGAGCGCGGCGTGCGCGAGGGCCGCGGCCGAGGCCAGGGCCTCGGCGTGGCCGAGCCGCTCCGCCTCGGCGGCCAGCTCGGCGTCCTCCCCGGCGCGCGGCTCCACCGCCTCGATCTCGCCGAGGCCGAAGCGCAGCAGATCGGCCTCCTGAGCCCGCTCCCGGGCCCGGGTGGTGATCTCGTCCAGTTCGGTGGTGACGGCCCGCAGCCGCCGGTACGCCACGCCGTACGCGGCCAGCGGTCCGGCGACCGCCTCGCCCGCGTACCGGTCGAGCGCGCCACGCTGCCGGGCGGGCTTGAGCAGGCCCTGCTGATCGGTCTGGCCGTGGACGGCGACGAGTTCGTCGGCGAGTTCGGCCAGCAGCCCGACGGGCACGGTCCGGCCGCCGAGATGGGCGCGGGAGCGGCCTTCGGCGGAGACGGTACGGGTGACGAGGAGCGCGCCCTCGTCCAGCGCGGCGCCCGCCTCCTCGGCGCGCACGGCGGCCTGCGCGCCCGGGGGCAGCGCGATGCGGCCCTCGACGACGGCGGCCCCGGCGCCGATCCGCACCAGGGCCGGGTCGGCGCGCCCGCCGAGCAACAGCCCCAGGCTGGTCACCACCATGGTCTTGCCCGCACCGGTCTCTCCCGTCACCGCGGTGAAACCGGGCGACAGCTCGACAACCGCGTCGTCGATGACTCCGAGTGACCGTATCCGCATCTCCTCCAGCACGTCCCCGACCATACGAGGTTTTCCCACCCCGGTGCCACGCAGCCCCGCCCCGGCGGTGAAACCGCAGGTGGGCGGGGCGGAGGTGGGCCGCGAATACGTGGAGCCGGATTGACCGGCTCCACCGGAACGAAAGGTTCCGGCGGAGCCGGGGGCCGGGCGGACCGGAAGGTCGCGGCGGAATGGCGGATTCCGGCCAGGTAACGGACCGGGCCGGACCGGGAAGCCGCCACGGAACAGCGGCTTCCCGGTCCGCGTCGGCAGGGCGCACAGCCCCGCCGCCCAGACCCCGCCCGGAAAAACCGGCCGAGACCGGCCGAGGTCAGCGGGGCGCGCCGCCCCGCCAGCCGGAGACCGGCAGCGCGAACTTCGCCACCAGCCGGTCGGTGAAGGAGGCATGGTGCAGCCGGGCCAACCGGACCGGGACGGCACCGCGCCGGACCTCGACCCGGGCTCCGGCCGGGAGTTCGACCGTACGGCGGCCGTCGCACCACAGCACACCGTGCGGGGTGTGCGGTTCGACCTCGACCGCGAGCACCGATTCGGGGGTGGTGACGAGCGGCTTGGCGAACAGGGCGTGCGCCCCGATCGGCACCATGAGCAGCGCCTCGACCTCGGGCCAGATCACCGGCCCGCCGGCCGAGAAGGCGTACGCGGTCGACCCGGTCGGCGTCGCGCAGATCACCCCGTCGCAGCCGAAGCCGGTCACCGGCCGGCCGTCGATGGCGAGGACGACCTCCAGCATCCGCTCCGGGGACACCTTCTGTACGGCGGCCTCGTTGAGCGCCCAGTCGCGGTGCAGCACGTCGCCGTTCTGGAAGACGGCCACGTCGAGGGTCATCCGCTCCTCGACCTCGTACGCCCGGGTGACGACCCGGTCGACGACCTTGTCGAGGTCGTCGCGCTCGGCCTCGGCGAGGAAACCGACCCGGCCCAGGTTGACGCCGAGCATCGGCACGCCCGAGGCGCGGGAGAGTTCGGCGCCGCGCAACAGGGTGCCGTCGCCGCCGAGGACGACGAGGAGTTCGCAGCCGTCGAGCGCGTCGGGGCAGCCCTCCGGCACCCTCTCGACGGACGGCGGCAGCGGCAGATCGGCGGCCTCCGCCTCCAGCACGCGGACCCCGATGCCGCAGCGCAGCAGGCCGAGGACGACGAGTTCGGCGCTGCGCACGGCGGCCGGGCGGCCGGTGTGCGCGAGCAGGAAGACGGTACGGCCGTGCGGCTCGCCGCGCTCCCGGCCGTCGTCAGGGACGTCATCGGTGTCAGGGACGCATGCGGTGTCAGGGGTGTATTCGGTGGATGTGCTCGAGGGTGTGGTCAACGAGGTCCTTCCGCCACGGCGCGGTCGACGTCCGCCGGATCGAGGGCGGGCCCCCCGGCCCGCAGCCACAGAAAGTACTCGACGTTGCCGGACGGGCCGGGCAGCGGGCTGGCGGTGACGCCGAGGACACCGAGCCCGAGTTCGCCGGCCTGCCGGGCGACGTTCTTCACGGCGTCGGCGCGCAGCTCGGCGCTGCGCACGACCCCGCCGGTGCCGAGCCGTTCCTTGCCGACCTCGAACTGCGGCTTGACCATGAGGACCAGGTCGGCGTCGGGCGCGGTGCAGGCGACCAGCGCGGGCAGCACGAGACCGAGCGGGATGAAGGAGAGATCGCCGACGACGAGGTCGGCGGGCACGCCGTCGATGTCGTCGAGGGTCATCTCGCGCACATTGGTGCGGTCCTTGACGACGACCCGCTCGTCGCTCTGCAGCGACCAGGCCAGCTGCCCGTAGCCGACGTCGACGGCGACGACCTGGGCGGCGCCCGCGCGCAGCAGCACGTCGGTGAAGCCGCCGGTGGAGGCGCCCGCGTCAAGCGCGCGCCGGCCTTCGACGACGAGGCCCAGCGGCACGAACGCCGCGAAGGCGCCGGCCAGCTTGTGGCCGCCGCGCGAGACGTAGTCGGGGTCGTTGTCGTCGCCGGCGACGACGATGGCCGCCGCGGTCTCGACCTGGGTGGCGGGCTTGGTGGCGACGGTCTTGCCGACGGTCACCCGGCCTGCGGCGATCAGCTGGCTGGCGTGCTCGCGCGAGCGCGCGAGCTTGCGCCGTACCAGCTCGGCGTCCAGACGGCGGCGTGCCGGTCCTGCCACGTTCGGTTCAGCTCCTGTTGTCGTACGGACGGGGTGGTGCGGGGGCCCGCGGTGCGTCGAGCGCGGTCAGCTCGGCGCGCAGGCTCCGGTGTACATCCTCGTACACGCCGAGGTGTCCGTCCGCCGTGAGGTGGTCCGCGGCGGCGAGCCGGTCGAGGAGCGCGTCGACGGCGGGCCGCCCGGTGGGGGTCCGTCCGACCCCCAGGGGCGCGGGTCCGGCGGCCTCGTACGGGTCTTCCCGGGGGTCCTCGTGGGGGCCCTCGCCGGGGGCGCCGGCGGCCTCGTCCGGGCCCTCGCCCCGTCCGTCCGGGTGCGCGGGCTCCGCCGGGCGCGGGGCTTCGGGGGTCGCGTCGCTCATGCTCCGACGCTATCGCGAAAGCGCCGGGGTACGGTCGGCGGCGAGGGCGACGATCACGGGGTGCCGCGCGGTACCAAGCAGACTTTCGGACAGTCTTCCCGCACGACCGGTCTTCCCTCGCGGGGGGTACGGCGCGCGGGGCCGCCGCCCTCGACCGCACCCTCGGCTGCCGCCTCACCGAAGAGACCACGTCTCAGGCTCAGGCTCAGGTAAAGGCTCGGACTTTCCGGCTACCGGATCTGCCGGTCCACCAGATCCACTGATGTCCCGACGTACCGAATTCGGTCAGACCTTCAGCTCCGCCCGCGCGCGGCGGGCGGCCGGGACGACGAGCGGGGTACCCGTCTCCGGGTCCTCGATGACCTGGCAGCGCAGCCCGAAGACGTGCTCGACGAGCGCGGCCGTGACGATCTCGCCGGGCGGGCCCTCGGCGACGACCTCGCCGTCCCGGCAGGCGATGAGGTGGGTGGCGTACCGGGCCGCGTGGTTGAGGTCGTGGAGCACCGCGACGAGCGTGCGGCCCTGGGTCTCGTGGAGCTCGGCACACAGGTCGAGGACGTCGATCTGGTGCTGGATGTCGAGGAAGGTCGTCGGCTCGTCGAGCAGCAGCAGCGGGGTCTGCTGGGCCAGGGCCATCGCGATCCAGACCCGCTGGCGCTGGCCGCCGGACAGCTCGTCGACGAACCGTCCGGCCAGCCCGTCGACCCCGGTCGCGGCCATCGACTCCTCGACGATCCGCTCGTCCTCGGGCGACCACTGGCGCAGCAGCCTCTGGTGCGGGTAGCGGCCGCGGGCGACGAGGTCGGCGACGGTGATGCCGTCCGGGGCGAGGGAGGACTGCGGCAGCAGCCCGAGCGTGCGGGCGACCTTCTTCGCGGGCATCGTGTGGATGGCCTGCCCGTCCAGGAGCACCCGCCCCCGCGAAGGCTTCAGCATCCGCGACAGGGCGCGCAGCAGAGTGGACTTGCCGCAGGCGTTGGGGCCGACGATCACGGTGAAGGAACGGTCGGGGATCTCGACGCTCAGGTCGCGGGCGATGACCCGCTGGTCGTACGCGAGCGTGACGCCGTCGGCACGGAGCCGCGCCGCCCCCTGGCCCCGGCCCTGCCCCTGCCCTTGTTCCCGCTCGATCCCGTGCCCGTGCCCGTCCCTGCCCATGGTTGCCTTGCCCTTGTCCTTGCCGTCGACGATGTTCCGGTTGGTCATATGCGTCCCGCCTTCCGTTCGCTGACGAGCAGCCACAGCAGGTAGCAGCCGCCAAGGACACCCGTGACGACACCCACCGGCAGCTGCCGCTCGCCGAAGGCGTGGGCGGCGGTCCAGTCGGCGACGAGCAGCAGGGCCGTTCCCATGCAGGCGGAGGCGGCCAGGTTCGGCCCGGGCGCGCGGGTCAGCCGGCGGGCCAGCTGCGGGGCGCTGAGCGAGACGAAGACGATCGGTCCGGCGGCGGCCGTGGCCACCGCCACGAGCAGTACCGCCGCGCCCATCAGCAGGAGCCGGGTCCGCTCGACCCGTACCCCGAGCGCGTGGGCGGCGTCGTCACCCATCTCCAGCATCCGCAGCGCCCGCCCCTGTCCGAGGAGCAGCGGCAGCAGCACACAGCTGACGCCGAACAGCGGCCAGAACTGGGCCCAGTCGCGCCCGTCGAGCGACCCGGTCATCCACACCACGGCACGGGTCGCGTCGGCGAGCCGCGCCTTGGTGAGGAGGTAGTGGATGACGGCGGTGAGCATCGCGGCGGCGCCGATGCCGACGAGGACGAGCCGGTAGCCGTGCACCCCGCGCTTCCAGGCGAGCAGGTAGATCACGGCGCCGGTGACGAGTCCGCCGACGACCGCGCCGCCGGCCGCCGCCCACGCGCTGCCCTGGAAGAGGACGATGACGGTGAGCGCGCCGACGGTGGAGCCCTGGCCGAAACCGATCACGTCGGGGCTGCCGAGCGGGTTGCGGGAGAGGGACTGGAAGACGGCGCCGCCGATGCCGAGCGCGGCGCCGGTGAAGACGGCGACGAGGACGCGCGGCAGCCGCAGTTCCATGACGGCGAACCGCTGTACCTCGGTGCCGCCGCCGAACAGGGTGGCGACCACGTCACGGGGCGCGACCGGGAAGTCGCCGCTTCCGATGAGCACGATCGCGGCGGCCAGGGCGAGGAGGAGCAGGCCGAGCAGGCAGACGAGCGTGCGCGGCGCGTACCGCACGGACAGGCCGCCGGTGCGCGGGCGCAGGGTCTTGGTGGTCACAGCCGGGCCATCCTCTTGCGGCGGACGAGGTGGATGAAGACGGGGCCGCCGAGGAGCGCGGTCATGATGCCGACCTGAAGTTCGGCGGGCCGGGTGACGACCCGTCCGACGACGTCCGCGCCGAGCAGCAGGGCCGGCGAGAGCACGGCGGCGTACGGCAGGATCCACCGCATGTCGGGGCCGGTGAGCGCGCGGACCAGGTACGGGACCATCAGGCCGAGGAAGACGATCGGGCCGCACGCGGCGGTCGCCGCGCCGCACATCAGGGTGACGGCCGCCATGGCGACGATCCGGGTGCGGTTCAGGTTCGCGCCCAGCGCGCGGGCGGTGTCGTCGCCCAGTTCCATGGCGTTCAGGGGCCGCGTGATGAGCAGCGCGAGGGCGGCGCCGACGAGGATGAAGGGGGCGACCCGGACGACGGTGTCCGTGTTGGCGGAGGCCAGCGAGCCGACGGTCCAAAAACGCAGCCGGTCCAGGGCTGCCGAATCGAGCAGCTGTACGGCGTTGACGTAGCCGTACAGGGCGGCGGTGGCCGCGGTCCCGGCGAGCGCGAGGCGTACGGGGGTGGCGCTGCGGCTGCCGCCGAGGAGATACACGACGACGGAGACGACGGCGGCGCCGGCGAACGCGAACCACACATACGCGTCGGCGTCCGTGACGCCGAGGAAGGAGATCGCGGACACGACGGCCGCGGCGGCGCCGGCGTTGACGCCGAGCAGACCGGGCTCGGCGAGCGGATTACGGGTCAGGCCCTGCATGACGGCGCCGGACAGGCCGAGGGCGAGGCCGACGAGCAGGCCGAGGAGGGTGCGCGGGAGGCGGACGTCCCGGATGACGATGTCGTTGCCGGTCCCGGTGGGGTGGAACAGGCCGTGCCAGACATCGGCGAGCGGCACCGGCTTGGCGCCGATCATGACGCTCAGGACGCAGACCAGCAGCAGGACGCCGACGGCCCCGACCAGTCCGGCGGCGCGCAGGGCGGTGCGGCGCGGTGGCGTCGGGGCAGGGGAAACCGGCTCCGCGCTCGTACGGGAGGAACTCTCGACCAACACGAAGTTAGGTTAGCCTACCCTGCATTCACGACGCGGGGGTACGGCCTCCAGATCCATACGTCCGTGCCCATGCACGTCCGTACGTCCGTCCGCCCGCACCCCACCCCGTACGCCAGGCGTCACCCGCCACGCGTCACGCGTCACGCGTCACAGGTCGCGCGTCACGCGAGTCCGAGCCGCTCCAGAGCCTTGCCCGCGTCCAGTCCGCACGCCCCGGCGCCGGCCTCGGTCCACGCGGCGGCGCACAGTGCCCGTACCCCGTCCAGCGGATCCAGGTCCTCGCCCGCGCCATCGAGGAGAAGCACTCCCCCGCCCACCGACGCCGTCCAGCCCCCGCACGCGAACGCCCCGGCCATGCCCTGGGCCTCCGACCCCTGGACCTCCGTCACCCCGGGCTGCGCCGTGAGCAGTCCACGCAGGTCGGCCGCCACGTACGTCGGCCGGTGCTCGGGCACCGCGGCGAGCAGCTGCGCCACGTCCGTCACCCCGGTGAGGACGAGCAGCGAGTCCACCTCCCCGTTGAACGCGCCCTCGATGTCCGTGTCCAGCCGGTCCCCCACCACCAGCGGCCGCTGGGCGCCGGTCCGCAGCACCGTCTCCCGGTGCATCGGCGGCAGCGGCTTGCCCGCCACCCTCGGCTCCGCACCCGTGGCCATCCGGACGACCTCCACCGCCGCGCCGTTGCCCGGCGCGATCCCGCGCGCGCCCGGAATCGTCCGGTCCGTGTTCGACGCGTACCAGGGCAGCCCGCGCCCCACCGCGTAACTCGCCTCCGCGAACCGCGCCCACTGCAACTCGGGCCCGCCGTACCCCTGCACCACCGCGACCGGGTCGTCATCCGCCGACTCCACCGGCACGAGGCCGCGCTCGCGCAGCGCCACCCGCAGCCCCTCGCCGCCGATCAGCAGGATCCGCGAGCCGGGCGGCACCTCGTCGGCGATCAGCCGGGCCACCGCCTGCGCCGAGGTGATCACATCGGCGGGCTCGGACGGCACCCCGAGTTCCGTCAGGTGCGCCGCCACCACGTCCGGGGTGCGCAGGGCGTTGTTGGTGACGTACGCGAGCCGCATCCCGCCGGCCCGGGCCGCGCCCAGGGCCTCCACCGCGTGCGGGACGGCGTTGCCGCCCGCGTAGTACACGACCCCGTCCAGGTCGAGCAGCGCCGTGTCGTACGCCTCGTCGAGGGCGACCGCGCTGCCGCCCGGCCGGTTCCTGTCCCGCCGTCCCCGGCCCTGTCCCGCCATCGTCATGTACTCCTCAAAGTCGTCGTGCGAAATCCCCGCTCTCCCGATCATCGCGCATGCCCACCGCCTACGATGTCGAGATGAACACCTCAGGTCACGCGGCCGACGATGTCCGCGCCCCCGGTCTCCGCCTGAGCCCCTTCCGGGGCCTCAGGTACGTCCCCGAGCGCGTCGGCAGTCTGGCCGCCGTGACCTCCCCGCCGTACGACGTCGTCGTCCGGCCCGACGGGCTGCTGCACCTGGAGTCCGCCGACCCCCACAACATCGTGCGGCTGATCCTTCCGCAGGCCATCACCGCCGGCACCCGGCACCGCAAGGCGGCCGTCACCCTCGACCGCTGGCTCGCCGACGGCATCCTCGCCCCGGACCCCGAGCCCGCCCTGTACGTGTACGAGCAGCGCGGCGACGGTCTGCTCCAGCGCGGTCTGATCGGCGCCCTCGAACTCTCCGACCCGGCCGACGGCATCGTCCTGCCGCACGAGGACGTCATGCCGCACGTCGTCGCCGACCGCGCCGCGCTCATGCGCTCCACCGCCGCCAATCTCGATCCGCTGCTGCTCACCTACCGGGGCGAGGGCGACGGCGCGGGCGCGGTCGTCGACCGGGTCGCCGAGCGCGAGCCCCTGCTCTCCACGACCACCGAGGACGGCTTCCGGCACAGCCTCTGGGCGGTCACCAACCCGGCCGACCTCACCGCCATCGCCACCGAGCTCTCCCGCCACCAGGCCCTCATCGCCGACGGCCACCACCGCTGGGCGACGTATCTGCGGCTGCGCGACGAGCACGGCGCGGCCGGCAACCCCTGGAGCCGCGGCCTGGTGCTGCTCGTCGACACCGCGCGCTATCCGCTGCGGGTCCGCGCCATCCACCGGCTGCTCCAACGGCTGCCGGTGGCCCAGGCCCTGGCCGTGCTCGGCGACGGCTTCCGCGTCACCCGGATCGACGGGCCGCTGTCCGCCGCCCAGGAGGCTCTCGCCGCCGCCACCGCCGAAGGCAACGCCTTCGTCCTCGCCGGCGACGGCGCCTTCCACCTCCTGGACCGGCCCGATCCGGAGCTGCTCGCCCGCACCATCCGCACCGACCGCCCGGAGGCCTGGCGCACCCTGGACGCCACGGTCCTGCACGCCACCCTCCTGGAGCACGTGTGGCACATCCCGGACGACCCGGAGGACATCTCCTACATCCACGACGCGGCCGCCGCCGTCGCCCAGGCCGAACGGCGCGGCGGTACGGCGGTCCTGATGCACCCGGTGAAGGAGGAGGTCGTCCGGGACCTGGCCCGCCAGGGCGTCACGATGCCCCGCAAGTCGACCTCCTTCGGCCCGAAGCCGGCGACGGGCCTGGTGCTGCGGAGCCTGGCACTCGACTGAGCCGGCGAACAGTCCGGAAACGGCGAAGGGCGGCACCCCTGGGGGTGCCGCCCTTCACTCGTTCACGCGCTCACGTGCTCACGCACGCATGCCCCTACGGGACATCAGGCCATCAGGCCTTGTCGGCGTCGTCGGCCTTCTCGGCCTTCTCTGCCTTCACGACCGGCTCGGCGTCGTCCTCGTCCTCGTCGAAGTCGGCGTCAGCGTCCTCGTCGGCGGCCTCGACCACGTCCGCCTGGTCGGCGTCGGTGCCCTGCTCGTCGTCCTCCGAGTCGTCGAGCGCGTCGACGAACTCGACGCCGTCCATCTCGGCGAGCCGGTCGGAGGCGTCCGTGGAGCCGTCCTTGTCGGCCTCCGCCGTCTTCGCGAACCACTCCCGCGCCTCGACCTCACGGCCGGCCGCGAGCAGCGCGTCGGCGTAGGCGTAACGCAGTCGCGCGGTCCACGGGTGGTGGGCGTTGGAGGCGAGTTCGGGGCTCTGCAGGGTCACGATGGCCGCGTCGAGCTGGTCCATGTCCCGGCGGGCACCGGCGGCGACGAGCCGCATCTCGACCTGCCCGGCCTTGTCCAGCTTCTGCACCTCGGGCTCACCGGCCATCGCCAGCGCCCGCTCCGGCCGGCCGAGACCGCGCTCGCAGTCGGCCATGACGGGCCACAGTTCGACACCGCCGGTCATCCGCTTCGCGGCCCGGAACTCGGCCAGCGCCTCGGAGTACTTCTGCGTCGCGTACGCGGCGAAGCCGGCGGCCTCGCGGACGGCGGCGACACGGGAGGCGAGCCGCAGCGCGACACGGGAGTAGTCGTACGCCTTCTCCGGGTCCTCGTCGATGTTCTGGGCGACCATGACCAGGTTGCGGGCGACGTCCTCGGCCAGCGTCTTGGGCAGGCTCATCAGCTCCTGGCGTACGTCCGGGTCGATCTCCTCACCGGTGACCTCCGGGGGGATCGGCAGCCGCTTGACCGGCGGACGGTCGCCGCCACGGTCGGGGCGGTCACCACCGCGGTACGAGGAACGGTCGTCACGGCCTCGGTAGCCGCCGCCACGGTTGTCGTCCCGGCGGTCGTCACGGCCGCGGTAACCGCCGCCACGGTTGTCATCGCGACGGTCGTCGCGACGGAAGCCGCCACCGCGGTTGTCGTCACGACGGTCGTCCCGGCGGAAGCCACCACGGTCGTCCTGACGGTCATCACGACGGAACGACGGACGGTCGTCCCGGCGGAAGCCACCGCCACGGTTGTCGTCACGACGCTCATCGCGACGGAAGCCACCACGGTCGTCCTGACGGTCATCACGACGGAACGGAGGACGGTCGCCACCACGATTGTCATCGCGGCGGAAGCCACCACCGCGGTTGTCACCACGGCTGTCGTCACGACGGAACGGGGGACGGTCGCCACCACGATTGTCATCGCGGCGGAACGACGGACGGTCGTCCCGGCGGAAGCCGCCGCGGTCGTCCTGACGGTCATCACGACGGAACGGGGGGCGCTCGCCACCACGATTGTCGTCACGGCGGAAGCCACCACCGCGGTTGTCACCACGGCTGTCGTCACGACGGAACGGGGGGCGCTCGCCACCACGGCTGTCGCCACCACGGCTGTCATCGCGGCGGAACGGGGGACGGTCGCCACCACGGCTGTCGTCACGGCGGAACGACGGACGGTCGTCCCGGCGGAAGCCACCGCCACGGTTGTCGCCACCACGGTCGTCACGGCGGAAGCCGCCGCGGTCGTCCTGACGGTCGTCACGACGGAACGGCGGACGGTCGCCACCACGGTTGTCATCGCGGCGGAAGCCACCACCGCGGTTGTCACCACGGCTGTCGTCACGACGGAACGGGGGACGGTCGCCACCACGATTGTCATCGCGGCGGAACGACGGACGGTCGTCCCGGCGGAAGCCGCCGCGGTCGTCCTGACGGTCATCACGACGGAACGGCGGACGGTCGCCACCACGGCTGTCGCCGCCACGGAAGCTACCACCGTGGTTGTCACCACGGTTGTCATCACGACGGAACGGGGGGCGCTCGCCACCACGATTGTCATCGCGGCGGAAGCCACCACCGCGGTTGTCACCACGGCTGTCGTCACGACGGAACGGGGGGCGCTCGCCACCACGGCTGTCGCCGCCACGGAAGCCACCGCCACGGTTGTCGTCACGACGGTCGTCGCGACGGAAGCCGCCGCGGTCGTCCTGACGGTCATCGCGACGGAACGGCGGGCGGTCGTCGCGGCCGCCGCGGTAGCCACCGCCACGGTTGTCGTCACGGCGCGGACCACGGAAGCCGCCCCGGTCGCCGCCGTCCCGGTTGCGCGGGTCGCGCTCCGGACGGTGGTCGGGAGAGTTGGTGGACATCGACGTGACTCCTGTCTTCGGGTACTGCAGTCATTCTCGCGCAGCCGGCGCACCGGCGCGCGTTTCAGAATTTCGGGGAAAAACAAAGGACCCCTGGTTCCAGCGTGAACGCTGGGACCAGGGGTCCTGAAAGATTGTTCGGCGGTGTCCTACTCTCCCACAGGGTCCCCCCTGCAGTACCATCGGCGCTGAAAGGCTTAGCTTCCGGGTTCGGAATGTAACCGGGC
>NZ_JBICVG010000016.1:161178-215105 GCF_043198875.1 Streptomyces sp. NPDC048718 | reverse complement strand
CCGGCCCCCACCACGAGGCCTAACCTGGGGGGGGTTTGGATTGTTTCGGGGGGGGGGGGGGGGGGGGGGGTGGGGGGGGGGCGGGGCCCCGCCCCGCCCCCCCCCGGGCCCCGCCCACGGCCGTGGGCCCCGGGAGACGTGCTCCCGGGGCCCACGGTTCGAGGCGTGCGACTGCCGATACGTTTCGCCTGTGACGGCGACGGTGCCGGCGACGGCGCGGTCAGCTCCAGCTGGCGTGCAGCGGCTTGCCCTCCGCGTATCCGGCGGCCGACTGGACGCCGACGACGGCCCGCTCGGCGAACTCCTCCAGGTTGCTCGCACCGGCGTAGGTGCAGGACGAGCGGACACCGGCGATGATCGAGTCGATCAGGTCCTCGACACCCGGACGCTGCGGGTCGAGGTACATCCGCGAGGTGGAGATGCCCTCCTCGAACAGCGCCTTGCGGGCCCGGTCGTAGGCCGACTCCTCGCTCGTGCGGTTCTTGACCGCGCGGGCGGAGGCCATGCCGAAGGACTCCTTGTAGGCCCGGCCGTCGGCGTCCTGCTGGAGGTCGCCCGGCGACTCGTACGTACCGGCGAACCAGGAGCCGACCATGACGTTGGACGCGCCGGCGGCCAGCGCCATGGCGACATCGCGCGGGTGCCGGATGCCGCCGTCGGCCCACACGTGCTTGCCGTACTTGCGCGCCTCGGTGGCGCACTCCAGGACGGCGGAGAACTGCGGCCGGCCCACGCCGGTCATCATGCGGGTGGTGCACATGGCGCCGGGGCCGACACCGACCTTGATGATGTCCGCGCCCGCCTCGATGAGGTCCTTGACGCCCTCGGCGGCGACGATGTTGCCGGCCACGATCGGGACGTGCGGGTCGAGCCCCCGGACGATCCGGATCGCGTTGATCATCGATTCCTGGTGGCCGTGCGCGGTGTCGACGACGAGGGTGTCCACGCCCGCGTCGAGCAGCTGCTTGGCCTTGCCCGCCACGTCGCCGTTGATGCCGACGGCCGCGGCGATGCGCAGCTTGCCGTTCTTGTCGACGGCCGGCGTGTAGAGGGTCGCGCGCAGGGCGCCCTTACGGGTCAGGATGCCGACCAGCCGGCCGTCCTGGTCGACGGCCGGGACGTAGCGGCGGTTGGCGGCGTCGAGCGTGTGGAACGCGGCGCGCGGCTCGATGTCGGCGTCCAGCAGGAGCAGGTCCCGGGACATGACCTCGCTGAGCTGGGTGAAGCGGTCCACCCCGGTCAGGTCGGCGTCAGTGACGACACCGATCGGACGGCGGTCCCCGTCGACGACGACACCGGCGTCGTGCGCCCGCTTGGGCAGCAGGGACAGCGCGTCCGCGACGGTCTGGTGGGGCTCCAGGACGATCGGGGTGTCGAGGACCAGGTGCCGGGCCTTGACCCAGGAGACCACCTCGGTGACGACCTCGATCGGGATGTCCTGCGGGATGACGACCATGCCGCCGCGGCGGGCGACGGTCTCGGCCATCCGGCGGCCGGCGATGGCGGTCATGTTGGCTACGACCAGCGGGATCGTCGTTCCGGTGCCGTCCGGCGAGGAGAGGTCCACGGCCTGGCGGGACCCTACGGCCGAGCGGCTCGGCACCATGAACACATCGTCATACGTGAGGTCGTACGGCGGCTTGAGGTCGTTGAGAAAACGCACGTGCTGTCCCAGTCGTTCGGATCGGCCCCTAGGCATTTCAGCCAGGGGAAAAAGCACGTAATTCATTGTCCCACGACCCGACGGGTGTCAGCCCGGGACGAATCATCCGAGGTCGGAGGGGTTCCCTTCGTCGGATCCTCCGAGAAGGACCGGGACATCTCCAAGGGAGAGAAGCACGAAGAGCCGGCCGGGGCGCTCGTCGACGGAGGCGGCGAAGACCTCCTGGGCGGTCCGCCACTCGGCCGGCCGCGCCTCGGCGTACTCCTGCCAGCCGGTGACGACGAGGACGGTGCGGCCGGGCAGGTCGGTCAGGCTGTCGGCGAGGGCGTCCCAGTTGCGGCCGAACCACGAGGGCAACCTCAGGGCGGCAACACAGCGGTCCATGAACGCGGCCTTGTCGGCGACCCCGTGGAGGCCGAGGACGACGGGGCGGCCGAGGGCGGCGAGGCCGTGCGCCGCCGTGCCGGGGTCCCCCGGGGCGCCGGCCTCCTGGGCAGGGTGCTCCCCGGGCTCGTGGGGCCGGTGGGATGCCGGAGCCTCACGGGGCTCCCCGGCTTCGTGCGGCTCACGGGCCTCGCCGGAACTCATTTCGTGATCACCTCGCGGAAGCTCGCGTAGTGGTCGTCCGTGTAGAAGAACTCGTGTTCCTGGCCGGTGACGATCCGCCGGGCCCCACGGTCGCGCGAGCCGGGGGTCTTGACCGTGTACTCGTGGTAGTAGCCGCGCTTGTGCTGGGGCAGGACACGCTCGAAGTTCCCGAAGACGGTGCCGTCCTTGGTGTACGGATAGGGCCCGCCGGCCCGGATGAGCCCCATCGTGTCGCGCGCCTCGCGCGGCAGGTCCGCCTCGCGGACGGTGGGGAGCCCCGAGTGGGCCGTCGGCGCGGCGGTGGCCCGGGCGGACGGCGCGGCGGTGGCCCGGGCGGAGGGCGCGAACGGGAGCGGGGCGGCGGTCGCGGTCGTACGGGCGGGGGCGGGGCTGCCGTCGATCGTGCCGGAACCACCGGCACAGCCCGTCAGAAACAGCGCGAGCCCGGCCAGAAGGCCGAGCCCGAGCCGTGCGTTTCTCATGATCATGCCCTGATGCTGCCATGGCGTGGCCGGGGCCGCCGCCCGGTCCCGCGCGCCCGCCGACGCGCGATGACCGAAACTCCCGGGACGCGCCGGGTGTCCGTCCCCGGCGCGCCGGGTCTCAGTTGCCGTCCGGGTCCGCCCGGTCGAGCGCCGGGCGCGGGCCCGGGCTGAACTCGGTGAGCAGATAGTCGGCGGCCGAGCGGTCCGTCACCAGGCTGGTGACCAGGCCGGAACGGAGCACCGCGCCGATCGCCGCGGCCTTGCGCTGGCCGCCCGCGATGGCGACGACCTCGGGGATCCGGCGCAGCCGGTCCGCCTCGACGGTGATGCACCGCTCCCCCAGGTCGCGGCCGACCCGGCGCCCCTCCGTGTCGAAGAGGTGCGCCGACATCTCGGCGGCGACGCCGAGCGAGGCGTAGTGGGCGCGCTCCGCGTCGGAGAGCATGTCGTGAACGGTCGAGATGCCCGGCTCCCAGGAGCCGATGGACACACAGGCGACCGTCACCTTGTCGAAGTACTCGAAGGCCCGCGCGATACCGGTCTGGCCGCGCAGCGCCGCGGCGGTCGCCGGGTCGGGCAGCAGCATCGGCGCGTAGATGGGGTGCGCCTCGCCGCCGGAGACCTGGGCGGCACGCCGTACCGCCTCGACCGAGCCGCGCTCGGCCGTACCCGCGTCGTAGACGCCCGTGAGCTGGACGACGGTGCAGGGCGGCAGCCGGTCCAGGGCGGCGGCCATGTGGATGGTGGAGCGGCCCCAGGCCAGGCCGAGCACATCGCCCTCGGTGACCAGCTCGCCGAGCAGGTCGGCCGCGACCTCGCCGAGGTTCTCCGGGTCGGGCGATTCGTCCTCGCCCTCCGCCGGGGACTCGACGACGACCGCGTGCCGCAGTCCGTAGCGGGCGCGGAGCGCGTCGGAGCGCTCGGCGTCCAGCTCGGCCGGCACCCGGATCTCGATGCGTACGAGGTCGCGTTCCAGGGCGGTCTCCAGGACCCGGGCCACCTTGAAGCGGCTCACGCCGAACTCCTCGGCGATCTGGATCTTGGACTTGCCCTCCAGGTAGAAGCGGCGGGCCATGGCCGCCGCCTGTACGAGCTCCGCGGGGCCCATCCGCAGGGCTGACCGTCCCGCCGGCATTCCCGCCACCGCGATCTCCTCACTGCCGTTCACGTACCGCTGCCGCGCTTCAGTTGCTGCTGTGGTGCTGGTGTGTGCTGTCTGTCTGTGTCTACTGCTGTGGTGCTGGTGTGCTTCCGTGCGCCGGGGTGCTGCCGGGTCCCGCCGCGGGTGCGGCCCGCCGGCCGGCGTCCGCTCGTCCGCGGGTGCCGCCGGAGGGTGCCCGCCGTCCGTCCCCGATGACGGGGGCGCCAGTGGTGACGGGGCCGGCCCGGCCACCGGTCACCGCGGACCCTGTGTTCATCCTGTCAGATCCGGCAGGCCCGGAACGGACGTGTCGGTGGTCCGACCTTCCCCGTTCACGTGCCCGTGGCGTACGGGGAGCTCAGTGGCCACACGCCCAGCCCGCCGCGGCGGTGGCGTCCTCGGCCCTGGCCCGCAGCGAACGGATCGCGGCGGCCGGGTCGGCTGCCCCATAGACGGCGGAACCGGCCACGAAGACGTCCGCGCCCGCCTCGGCGCAGCGCTCGATGGTGGACTCGGAGACGCCACCGTCGACCTGGAGCCAGAGTTCCAGGCCGTGCTTGGAGATCAGCTCACGGGTGCGGCGGATCTTCGGCAGCATGATGTCCAGGAACGCCTGGCCGCCGAAGCCGGGCTCGACCGTCATGATCAGGAGCATGTCCAGCTCCGGCAGCAGGTCCTCGTA
This sequence comes from Streptomyces sp. NPDC048718, assembly GCF_043198875.1. Lineage (NCBI taxonomy): Bacteria > Bacillati > Actinomycetota > Actinomycetes > Kitasatosporales > Streptomycetaceae > Streptomyces > Streptomyces sp. NPDC048718. The sequence goes on along the minus strand of NZ_JBICVG010000016.1, from coordinate 210,546 downwards.
CGGCTCGATGGGCGTGGCCGGCTTGAGCGCCATGGAGGCGCGGGCGCCCTGGGCGCGGATCTCCCGGGCCAGCCGTACGGGCGCGGCGGCGGCCTCCACGTGGAAGGTGACGGAGCCCGCCCCGGCCTCCACGTACCGCGGCGCCCAGCGGTCCGGGTCCTCGATCATGAGGTGCAGATCGAGGGGGGTGTCGGTGGCCCGGCTGAGCGACTCGACGACCGGCACGCCCAGCGTGAGGTTGGGCACGAAGTGGTTGTCCATCACGTCGACATGCAGCCAGTCGGCACCGTCGACCGCCCTCGCCTCTTCGGCGAGCCGGGCGAAGTCCGCGGAGAGAATGCTGGGATTGATCTGCGCCATGGGCCAAGCCTGCCATGTTCTCGGGGACTTCTTGGCCGCGCGGTCCAGTGCGGCCAAGTGAGAAGGGGACCCAGAGGGGACTTATTGGTACAGACCAGTCCGAAATTCCGCCCCCGATGTCAGACGGATGTCAGGCGGTACGGCGAATCAGCGCCAGGTACATGGCATCCGTACCGTGCAGATGCGGCCACAGCTGTACGTCCGGGCCCTCGCCGAGCTCCGGGACACCGGGCAGCAGCGGGCGGGCGTCGATCAGCTCGGCGCCGCCCACCTTCTTCAGGACGTCGTCGACGACCACCCGGGTCTCGGCCAGATGCGGCGAGCAGGTCGCGTAGCCGACCACGCCGCCCACCCGGACCGCCCGCAGCGCCTCGGTGAGCAGCCCGCGCTGGAGCGGGGCGAAGCCGTCGAGGTCGGAGGGGCGGCGGCGCCAGCGGGCCTCGGGGCGGCGGCGCAGGGCACCGAGCCCGGAACACGGCACGTCCATGAGGACCCGGTCGAAGACCCCCTCGCCCCACGGCGGGCGGGTGCCGTCGGCGGCGATGACCTGGTACGGGCCGGGGTTGCCGGCCAGGGCACGCTCGACCAGGCGGGCGCGGTGCGGCTGCTTCTCGGAGGCGAGCAGGGCGGCGCCGCGGCCGGCGGCGAGGGCGCCGAGAAGGGCCGCCTTGCCGCCGGGGCCGGCGCAGCCGTCGAGCCAGCGGCGGTCGGGGCCGTCCAGGGGCGCGTTGGCCAGCGCGATCGCGACGAGCTGGCTGCCCTCGTCCTGGACGCCGGCCCGGCCCTCGCGCACGGCCTCGAGGGCACCGGGCTCGCCGCCCTCGGCGAGCCGGACGGCGTAAGGCGACCAGCGGCCCGGCTCGGTCTCGGCGGCCTCGGCCAGCTCCGCGACGGTGGCCCGGCCGGGGCGGGCGACGAGGGTGACCTCGGGCCGCGCGTTGTCGGCCGCCAGCAGCTCCTCGATGCCGGCCCGGCCGCCGCCGAGCGCGTCCCACAGCGCGGAGACGACCCAGCGGGGGTGTGAGTGGACGACCGCGAGGTGGTCCTCGGCGTCGTCCTCGTAGGGCGGCGCGACCCGCTCCACCCAGGTGTCGAGGTCGTCCCGGGCGATCTTGCGCAGAACGGCGTTCACGAACTTGGCCCGCCCGTCGCCGAGCACCACCCGGGCCAGTTCGACGGTCGCGGAGACGGCGGCGTGGCTCGGGATCCGGGTCCCGAGGAGCTGGTGGGCGCCGAGCGACAGCACGTCGAGCACCGGCGGGTCGACCTCGCGCAGCGGGCGGTCGACACAGGCGGAGATGATCGCGTCGTACGTCCCCTGGCGGCGCAGCGTCCCGTAGACGAGCTCGGTCGCGAGCGCGGCGTCCCGCCCGTCGAAGCCCTCGTTCTTCTCCCGGGCCTTCTTCAGCAGGGGCGGCAGGACGAGGTTGGCGTAAGCGTCGCGCTCGTCCACGGCCCGCAGCGCCTCGAAGGCGAGGATCCGCACCGGGTCCTTCTGGGGCCGGCGGTGCGGCCGGGGGGCCTTGCCGCTCCGGGGGGACGAGGTCGTGGGCGTGGCGCGACGTGCCTGCTCGCTCAAAGGTGCTCCGCGTGAGAAATGAGGTTCGTGAGAGGGCCGGACACAAGGCGCCCGGCCCTCTCAGCCTAGCTCCACGGCGCCCGTGACCGGCAGCTCAGGGGTGGGCCGTCCACCCTGCGGCGTCCCTCCGGCAGCCGGCCGGCGCGAGCGGGGCGAGGCCGGGCGTGGGTCGGGCGCCGGGGGTCGGGCCCTGCGGGGTCAGGCCCTGCGGGGCCGGGCCGAGCGGGGCCGGGCCGAGCGGGGCCGGGCCGAGCGGGGCGCGGTACCGTCCGTGCGGGCCGCGCCGCGTCTCAGCGCGGGACGTGCCCCTGCCGTACCGCCCACGCCCCGGCGGCCAGCAGACAGGAGACCGGCTCCGTACCGCCGCCGTCCGCCTCGAAGGCGACGAGCACGGGCGGCTCCAGGCCGGTGAGCCGGACGGCCTCCGCCCGCTCTGTGGCGGTCGGCTGCCGGAAGACGGGATCGGAGAAGGCCGTCGGGCAGCGGACGTAGGAGGTGTCCGTGAGGATCACTTCCAGGCCGTGGTGGTACGTCAGGTCGTGGCCGGCGACCAGAGTGAGGCGGCTGCCGTCGTAGTGCCGTATCTCCCAGTCCCACCAGGACCCTTCGGGCAGGACAAGGGCCGGTCCGGACCCTGCGGACCCCGGTCCGGCCGCCGCCCCGTCCGAAAGGCCTTCGGCCGTCAGGCCCCCACCCGCTCGCCGGGCGCGATCCGGACGCCGCGCGCCCAGTCCGCCGCCTTCATCGGCTTCTTGCCCTGGGGCTGGACCCACAGCAGCTCGACGGCGTGCGAGCCGGTGCCCGCGTACACGTTGTTCTTGCCGACGGCCAGCTCGCCCGGGGCGAGGTCGGTGCGGTCGGCGACCGGGGCGACCTGGACGAGCTTCAGCCGCTCGCCGCGGAAGACGGTCCACGCGCCCGGCGCGGGGGTGCAGCCCCGGACGACCCGGTCGACCCGCAGGGCCGGGGCCGCGAAGTCCACCTGCGCGTCCTCGACCTGGATCTTCGGGGCGAGCGTGATGCCGTCGGCGGGCTGCGGCACGGCCTTGAGGGAGCCGTCCTCGATGCCGTCCATGGTCGCGGCGAGCAGTCCGGCACCCGCGAACGCGAGCCGGGTGAGCAGGTCGCCGCTGGTGTCGGTGGGGCGGACGTCCTCGGTGACGACCCCGTACACCGGGCCGGAGTCCAGCCCCTCCTCGATCTGGAAGGTGGAGGCGCCGGTCACCTCGTCACCGGCCATCAGCGCGTGCTGCACGGGCGCGGCACCGCGCCACGCGGGCAGCAGCGAGAAGTGCAGGTTGACCCAGCCGTGGGTGGGGATGTCGAGGGCGACGCGCGGCAGCAGCGCGCCGTACGCGACGACCGGGCAGCAGTCCGGCGCGATCTCGCGCAGCCGCGCGAGGAAGTCCTCGTCGCGCGGCCGGTGCGGCTTCAGGACCTCGATACCGGCTTCCTCGGCCCGCTCGGCGACGGGGCTGGCGACGAGCCGGCGCCCGCGCCCGGCCGGGGCGTCGGGGCGGGTGATCACAGCGGCCACCTCGTGCCGCCCGGAGGCGAGCAGGGCGTCCAGGGCGGGTACGGCGACCTCGGGGGTGCCGGCGAAGACGAGCTTCACGCGGGAAAACCTCGCATCTTGGGGCGTGAACGGGCAGCGCACCAGTCTATGTCCCTTCCGGTCCGCATGGCCTGGCCGGGAGCGATCGGGGGGCGTACGCGCAGACGAGCGCTCCGCGCATGTGTCTGCACGCCCCCGCAGCGTGACCCAACTCCGGGCGGCGCGTTGGTCAAGAGAGATTGACCACAACGGGTCGCCTCTCCTCCAGCGGCCCGTCCCCATTTCCACGCCGGTTCGAGAGGCTCATCCATGGCCGACCACGCAACCCATGACGCCCAGGCCCGGGCAAGTCTGCACCTGCTCGTGCGGGACATCGAGCGCGTCCGGCGGCAGGTGGACGCATTGCGCACGCTCACGGCCCAGTTGGGCAATGTCTACCGCCCTCGCCGCTCCGCCCCGTCGACGGGCTTCGTCGTCTACGGGCGCGCGCCCGCCCCGACCGTACGTCTCGCGCAGGAGCTGCGCGACAGCGTCGAGACCCTGGTGACCGCGGCGGTGGACTTCGACCGCTCGCTCGGATTCTCGTGGGACGCGGTGGGCTCCGCGCTCGGCGTCACCAAGCAGGCGGTGCACCGCCGTTACGGGTCGCGGCGCACCCCGCAGCCGGGGGCCCCGCTGGACCAGACCCGGCCGCCGGAGCCGGGGGTGGTGCCCGCCCGTCCGCTGCCGGTGGTGCCGTCGGCGCGCCCCATGCCGCCGCAGCCGGCGCCGGGCGGCCACCTCCTGCGCGAGGAGCAGCGCCCGCCGGCCTTCCCGTCCCCGCGCAACGGCTGACGTTCTTTCACGAAGCGCCGGAGGCCGCCCGGGTGGGTGGGCGGCCCGGGGCGCGCGGGCACGGCGCGACCGGGCGCGACCGGGCGCGAGCGTGCGGACCCCGACGGGGCGCGCGGCAGACACGGCGGGCACCGAACCGCGCCGACCGAAGCGGGCGGATGCCGGGTACACGTACGACGCGCGAGCGCCGGGGCACACGCCGGGCGCCGCCCCGCCACAGGACCACACCTCCGCCTTCTCCCGGACGGACGACCCGCTACCCGATGTCGGGCGGGTCGACCCGCACCCGTACCGGTTCCCCGCCGCCCCGCGCGAGGCGGGACGCCTGAGCCCGTTTCAGCGCGGTGGCCAGCGCGGCACCGCTGCCCGGCGGGACGCGGACGAGCGCGCGGTCCCACTGTTCGCCCGGTGGGGTGTCGCCGGGCCGGCGCGGGCCGCCGGGCCGGGTGACGGGCAGCGGGACGGGGCCCAGGATCTCGGCGTCGGGCGGCAGTTCCGCGCCGTCGAGAAAGGCCGTGAGCGCCTCGGGCGGCCCGGCCACGGACGCCATCCGGGACACGGGCGGGAAGCCCAGCTCGGCGCGTTCGGCGAGTTCGCGCTGGGCGTGGCCGACGGGGTCCCAGCGGACCAGCGCCTGGACGGGCCGCAGCGTCGGTTCGGCGACGACCACCACGGTGCCACCGTCCGCCTGTCCCCGGACCAGCGAGGCCGCGTCGATCCAGCGGCGCAGCGCCTCCTCGCCGGCCCGCAGGTCGGGACGGCCGAGCATGGCCCAGCCGTCGAGGAGCAGGGCCGCCGCGTAGCCGCCGTCGGCGACGGGCTCGGCGCCGGGCGTGCTCACCACCAGCGCGGGACGGCCCGGCACCCGGTCCAGCACATGGTCGCGGCCGGAGGTCCGTACGGGCACGGCGGGGAAGGCCCGCCCCAGCTCCTCGGCGGTCCGCCGGGCGCCCACGACCTGGGCGCGCAGCCGGGTCGCCCCGCAGGCCTCGCAATGCCAGTGCGGGGCGCCCCGGCCGCACCACCCGCAGCGCAGCTCCTGCTGCTCCGGCGCCTCCAGCGGACCGGAGCAGTGCCGGCAGCGGGCGGGCGTCCGGCAGCGCTCGCAGGCCAGCCTCGGCACGTATCCCCGGCGCGGCACCTGGACGAGCACCGGCCCCGTCTTCAGTCCTTCCCGGACCACCTGCCAGGCCACGGTGGGCAGCCGCGCGGCGCGGGCCGCCTCGTCGCGCGCGAGGTCGGTGTCGCCGACGGTACGGACGAGGGGCGCGGCGGCGCGGACCTGGTCGCGGCCGGGCAGCAGGGGCCGTGCCCAGCCGGACTCGACGAGCTGGGCGGCCTCGACGGTGCAGCCGGTGGCGCCGAGCAGGAAGGCGCAGTGGTCGTGGGCGGCGCGCAGCAGCAGCACCTCGCGGGCGTGCGGCTGGGGGGCGTGCGGTTCGCTGTGGCTGGAGTCGCCGTCGTCCCACACGACGACGAGGCCGAGGTCCCGTACGGGCGCGAACATGGCGGCACGGGTGCCGACGACGGCCCGAACGGCGCCCCGGCTCACGGCGAGCCACTGCGCGTACCGCTTCTCGGGGCCCGCCTCGGCGGTCAGCAGGGCGTGCCGTCCCTCGCCGAGCAGCGTGGTCAGGGCCGCGTCGACGCGGGTGGCGGCACGGCCGTCGGGGACGACGACGAGGGCGCCGCGTCCGGAGGCGAGGGTGGCCGCGACGGCGCGGGCGGTCTCCTCGGCCCAGTACGGTCCGGGCAGCGCGTTCCACACGGCCCGGGGCGCGCCGCCGTGCGCCAGCGACTCCAGGAACGCGGGCCCCTGCTCGTACCGCGCCCAGCTGCCCGGCTCGGGCGCGGGGGGCGGTGGCAGCGGCGCGGGCGAGGGCCGGCGCTCGGCGCTCGCGTTGCGGGGCGGGACGGCGAGCTGGAGTACGTCGGCGAGGCTGCCCGCGTAGCGGTCGGCGACCGCCCGGGCGAGGCCGAGCAGCTCGGGCCCGAGCACCGGCTCCGGCGAGACGACGCCGGCGAGCGCGGCGAGCGGCCCGGAGTAGTCGGACTCGGCGCGCCGCTCGATCAGGAACCCGTCGATGAGCCGGCCGCCCTCACGCCGCCCGCCCCGCACCTGGCGCGACCCGGCCCCGAACCGCACCCGCACCCGCACACCGGGCTGCGCGGCCTCGTCCAGTTCCTCGGGCACGGCGTAGTCGAAGAACTGGTCGAGGTGGAGCACCCCCTTGTTCACGACGACGCGGGCGACCGGAAGCTCCTTCGCGAGCGCGGCATCGCGCCAGGTGCGCGGCTTGGCGCGGGGCGGCTTCGTCTTGCGGACGGTCTCGCGGATGAGCGCGAGCTGCTCGGGGCCCGCCGACGGCTCCCCGGGGTCTCGCTCGTTCTCGCTGCTCACACGGGAAGTATTACCAGACGGCACCGACAGCGGTCGCGGGCCGGTGAACGGCCCGCGACCGCCGGACGGACGGCTGCCTTCCCGTCGGCGGCCCGCTCAGACGCCCGGCGCGGTGCAGACCGTTTTGGTGCCGTCGGTCACACAGGCGCGGACCGCGGGACTCGGCACACCGGCCATGCCGGTGGCGCCGCTGGTGGTGCGCTCGGCGATGGTGCGGTAGACGCCGTCGGCGCCCTTGTCCTCGATCCAGATCCGTGCCCCGGCGGCGGCGGGCACGGTGCCGTCGGCCCAGGCGTAGACACCGGTGCGGGACCAGCGCGGATCACCGGTCTTCAGGGCGACCGAGGCGCCGCCGCTCAAAGTGACGCGCTGCCCCTCGGTGGGGTCGTGCAACCAGGTGGTGATCGTGGCCGGGTCGAGCCCGGTGCAGGGCTCGGCGCAGGGGCCGTCGGGGCCCTGGAGGTAGCTCGGCCGGAAGCCGCCTTCGCAACCCCATTGCTTGCCGTCGTCGAAGCAGGCCCGGATCCGCCGCCTGCTGTCCCCGTTCTGGACGAACATCCCGGTGTGGCCGGTGGTGACGCGGGAGGCCGCGGGGTGGCCGAGCGGGGTGAACGTGTTGCGTTCCTCGGTTCCCGACTGGTCCTGGTACTCGAGCCAGGCGCGCGCCTTGGTGCTGTTCGGCGGCAGCTCGGCCTCGGCCCAGCGGTACTCGTGCTCGGGGTCCCAGGCGGGCCTGCCCGCGTAGACGGTGACCTTGCCGCCCTGGTAGGCCGAGACCACGGCGACCTGGTCCGGTTCGTGGCCCTCCAGCCAGGCGCCGACGGTCGAGGGGTCGACGCCCTCGCACGGCACCTCGACGCAGGGCGCCTGGGTGGGCACGACGCCCGCGGTGCCGTCCTCGCTGGTGCAGTGCGTCTCGGTGCCGTCGGTGACGCAGGCCCGCACCTCGGCGGCGGTCGCGAAGGCAGAGGTACGGCCGGAGCCGGTGCGGCGGCCGCCGTCCCCGCCGAACGGGCCCCATACGTTGCCCCAGCGGCCCATGCCCCGGTACTGCTCCAGCCACATACGGGAGCCGGGGGTGGGCAGGCCGGTCTCGGCCCAGGTGTACCGGTAGGGATACGAGCCGTAGGGGTACATGCCGTAGGCGCCCTGCCCGGTGACGATCTGGACCCAGGCACCACTGGCCAGCTGGACCTTCTTGGCCGGGTCGCGCACCGGGCCGGTCGACCACGCGGTGATGATGTCCGGGTCGACTTCTCGGCAGTGGTCCCCGCACGGGGGAACCAGGGCGATCACCCGGCTGTTGCTGGTGGTGGCGACGCCGTAGCCGCCGGTGCAGCCCTGCTGGACGCCGTCGTCGATACAGGCCCGGACGAAATCGCCCTTGTCGAACATGGCCGTGATGCCCGAGACGGTGCGGAACGCCGCCGGGTGCTCGATCAGAGCGGGTTCCACGCTCATGCCGTTGTCGACCATGTCGAACAGCCACGCCTTGACGCCCGGCTTCGCGGGCAGGACCACCTCCGCCCAGGCGTAGGTGTCGGAGGCGGCCCAGCCCGGCTTGCCCCGGTAGAGCTTCAGGCTCGCGCCGCCGGCCAGGGTGAACTGGTCGAGGACGGCCGGGGCCGTCCCCCAGGAGGTCACGGCCTTCGGGTCGGCGCCGTCACAGCCACCGGACGCGCACGGTCTGGGCTGCGCCGGCGCTTTTGCGGCCGGCGCCGCGGTGGCCGGCACCGCCACGAGCCCGGACAGTGCGATACCGAACACGGCCGTGGCGGCCGTCAGGAACCGTCGTAACTTTCCCTGCGCTCTTCTCATGTGTTCTCGGATCTCCGCATGGTGGGCTCTGGATGGTGACGATCACCATCAACCCGCACAGACCTCTCGCCCCCCTCTCGGGGGCCTCCCTTCCGCCTCCACCAGGGCATACGCGTTGACCTGCGTACGGGCACGCACGCACGAGGGCCCCGGACCGTCATGCGGTCCGGGGCCCTCGCGGGGGTGCTGGTGCCGATTACAGGCCCGCGGCCTGCTTCAGGGCGTCCACGCGGTCCGTGCGCTCCCAGGTGAAGTCCGGCAGCTCGCGGCCGAAGTGGCCGTAGGCGGCGGTCTGGGCGTAGATCGGGCGGAGCAGGTCGAGGTCGCGGATGATCGCGGCCGGGCGGAGGTCGAAGACCTCGCCGATGGCGTGCTCGATCTTCTCGGTGTCGATGGTGTTCGTGCCGAAGGTCTCGACGAACAGACCCACCGGCTCGGCCTTGCCGATCGCGTACGCGACCTGGACCTCGCAGCGCGAGGCGAGGCCCGCGGCGACGACGTTCTTGGCGACCCAGCGCATGGCGTAGGCGGCCGAGCGGTCGACCTTCGACGGGTCCTTGCCGGAGAAGGCGCCGCCACCGTGGCGGGCCATGCCGCCGTAGGTGTCGATGATGATCTTGCGGCCGGTGAGGCCGGCGTCGCCCATCGGGCCGCCGATCTCGAAGCGGCCGGTCGGGTTGACCAGCAGGCGGTAGCCGTCGGTGTCGAGCTTGATGCCGTCCTCGACGAGCTGCTTCAGCACGTGCTCGACGACGAACTCGCGGATGTCGGGCGCGAGCAGCGACTCGAGGTCGATGTCGGAGGCGTGCTGCGAGGAGACGACGACCGTGTCGAGACGGACGGCCTTGTCACCGTCGTACTCGATGGTGACCTGGGTCTTGCCGTCGGGACGCAGGTACGGGATGGTGCCGTTCTTGCGGACCTCGGTCAGGCGGCGCGACAGACGGTGCGCCAGGTGGATCGGGAGCGGCATCAGCTCGGGGGTCTCGTCCGACGCGTAGCCGAACATCAGGCCCTGGTCGCCGGCGCCCTGCTTGTCGAGCTCGTCCTCGTCACCCTCGACGCGGGACTCGTAGGCGGTGTCGACGCCCTGCGCGATGTCCGCGGACTGCGAGCCGATGGAGACCGAGACGCCGCAGGAAGCGCCGTCGAAGCCCTTCTTCGAGGAGTCGTACCCGATCTCGAGGATCTTGCCGCGCACGAGGGTGGGGATGTCCGCCCAGGCCTTCGTGGTGACCTCGCCGGCGACGTGGACCAGGCCGGTGGTGATCAGCGTCTCGACGGCGACACGGGAGGTGGGGTCCTCCTTGAGCAGCGCGTCGAGAATGGTGTCGCTGATCTGGTCAGCGATCTTGTCGGGGTGACCCTCGGTCACGGACTCCGAGGTGAACAGACGACGGGACACAACGCTCCCTGGGGTTGCAGCGGCTGCTGGCTACTCGATTCGCGGACCGGCAGGGGGCTGCGCCCCGCGACGTTCCGAGAACAGTCTATCGGGCAGCCTCCGCCAAGTGGCCAGGTCTGGGACGTGCCTCGGCGTGATCTATGCGGTATTCACCGGTGATCCATCCGGTTTTCAGTCCGGAAACCTCAACTTTTGTCCAGGTTTGTTGATTTTTGTTCCGAGGAGCCCTGAGGGGTGAGGTGGCGCTTTTCGTCTCACCCCTCGGACAGAATTCACCCGGACGCGCCACGCAGACGCGGCACCACGAGGTCCCAGACCGTCTCCGCGAGAGCTTCCTTCGGCCCGTACGGCACGGGGGTCTCGGTGCCGTCGGCGGCGAGGACCACGGCCTCGTTCTCCTCCGAGCCGAAGGTCTTGCGCTCCCCCACCTCATTGACGACGAGCAGATCGCAGCCCTTGCGCCGGAGCTTGACGCGCCCGTTGGCGAGCACGTCGTCCGTCTCGGCGGCGAAGCCCACAACGACCTGGCCCGGCAGGGCGCGCTCCGCGGAGATCTCCGCGAGGATGTCGGGGTTGCGGACCAGCTCGACGGTGGGTGCGCCGCCGTCGTCGGTCTTCTTGATCTTGCCGGTGGCGTACGCGGCCGGGCGGAAGTCGGCCACGGCCGCGGCCATCACCACCGCGTCGGCGTCGGCGGCCGCCTTGACCACGGCCTCGCGCAGCTGGACGGCGGTGCCGACGCGGACGATGTCCACGCCCGCCGGGTCGGGCAGTCCGGTGTTGGCCTCGATCAGGGTGACCCGGGCGCCCCGGGCGGCGGCGGCCCTGGCGAGGGCGTAGCCCTGCTTGCCGGAGGAGCGGTTGCCCAGGTAGCGGACCGGGTCCAGGGGCTCGCGGGTGCCGCCGGCGCTGACCACGACATGGCGGCCGGCCAGGTCGGGAGTGGCGACCCCGCGCGCGAGCACCCGTCGGCAGACCTCGAAGATCTCGGTGGGGTCGGGCAGCCGGCCCTTGCCGGTGTCGACGCCGGTCAGCCGGCCGACGGCGGGCTCGATGACGACGGCGCCGCGGCGGCGCAGGGTGGCCACGTTCTCCTGGGTGGCCGGGTGCTCCCACATCTCGGTGTGCATGGCCGGGGCGAAGACGACCGGACAGCGGGCGGTGAGCAGGGTGTTGGTGAGCAGGTCGCCGGCGAGCCCGTGGGCCGCCTTGGCCAGCAGGTCGGCGGTGGCGGGGGCGACCACGACGAGGTCCGCCTCCTGGCCGATGCGGACGTGCGGGACCTCGTGGACGGACTCCCAGACCTCGGTGGAGACGGGGTGGCCGGAGAGCGCGGACCAGGTGGCGGCGCCCACGAAGTGCAGAGCGGAATCGGTCGGTACGACCCGGACGTCGTGTCCGGACTCGGTGAGACGGCGCAGCAGTTCGCACGCCTTGTAGGCGGCGATGCCGCCGCTCACGCCCAGGACCACCTTCGGCTTTGCCACGATGTGCCACTCCCCGCACTCGGATACGTACGCGGACGCGTACGTACGTCTTCATGAGACACCACAGGCCCGGCGGTTGTTCCGCCGGGCCTGTGGTGACAGATTTCTCTGGTTTTCCGTGTTACGTCGCTCTACTGAGCCGGGCCCTCGATGGCCTCGGAGGTCAGCAGACCCGCGTTGATCTCGCGCAGGGCGATCGAGAGCGGCTTCTCGTGGACGTGGGTGTCGACGAGCGGACCGACGTACTCGAGCAGACCCTCGCCGAGCTGCGAGTAGTACGCGTTGATCTGACGCGCGCGCTTGGCGGCGTAGATCACGAGGCTGTACTTGGAGTCCGTCGCCTCGAGCAGCTCGTCGATCGGCGGGTTGATGATGCCCTCGGGCGCGGTGATGGAAGAGGACACGCTCTACCTTCCGAAGATGGGGTATCGATATCCGGTGACGGATGGAAATCCGATGACGGACAAAAGATCAGACAACGTTCATCAACGTTAGCAGCTCACGCGCGACGTCCTCGACCGAGGTGTTGACGAGCGTGGTGTCGAACTCCGCCTCCGCGGCCAGTTCGATCTTGGCCGCCGCCAGACGGCGCTCGATCACCTCGGGCGACTCGGTGCCGCGGCCGGTGAGCCGGCGGACCAGCTCGTCCCAGTCCGGCGGGGCCAGGAAGACCAGCTGGGCGTCGTCCATGGACTCCTTGACCTGCCGGGCGCCCTGGAGGTCGATCTCCAGGAGTACCGGCTCGCCGGCCTCCAGCCGGTCGAGGACCGCGCGGCGCGGCGTGCCGTAGCGGTTGCCCGCGAACTCGGCCCACTCCAGCAGCTCGCCGTTGGCGATCAGCTTGTCGAACTCGTCGTCCGTGACGAAGAAGTACTGGACACCGTGCTGCTCGCCGGGCCGGGGCTTCCGTGTCGTGGCCGACACCGAGAGCCAGACCTCGGGGTGGACCTTGCGCATATGCGCGACGACCGTGCTCTTCCCTACCCCAGAGGGCCCGGAGAGCACGGTCAGCCGCGGACGTACTTCTGCTGCCATGCAGCGATTATTCCAGGGCTTCACCCCCACTTGCGCCGGGGTGGAGACCATATGTCGGATATGACCGAAAGGTCAGGCTCCGGTGCTGCCGAACTCGCGCTCCAGGGAGGCGATCTGGTTGGAGCCGAGACCGCGGACACGGCGGCTCTCGGAGATGCCGAGACGCTCCATGATCTGCTTGGCGCGGACCTTGCCCACGCCCGGCAGCGACTCGAGCAGCGCGGAGACCTTCATCTTGCCGATGACGTCGTTCTCCCGGCCCTGCTTGATGACCTCGTGCAGGGAGGCGCCGGAGTGCTTGAGTCGATTCTTGACCTCGGCCCGCTCCCGGCGAGCCGCGGCGGCCTTTTCGAGCGCGGCTGCGCGCTGTTCAGGGGTAAGGGGCGGAAGAGCCACGCCTACGTCACCTCGGATGTCGAACTGTCGGATACGGACCGGTGAGAAGCAGGGTGCCCCACACCAGTGGAGCAGCGAACGACACAGGGAGTGCCGATCGCCGACTCTGCCCCGGAGACTAGCGGCCGAGGCCGCTCCAGTCAGCGAGAACAGACGAAAAGTCCTGGTCAGCATCGACCGACCAGGACTTTCCGGGCATATCACCCCAGTTTTGGGGCAACCTTTGTCAAGTGCCGGGACGGCCGAGGACACACCGCCCCACCTGCGGATTGGCGCAAGAGGACCAAAAACGGCCGACCGGGCGGATCAGCCGCCGACGGCCGCGCGGATCTCGTTCGCGTAACGTTCCGCGGCGTCGCGCAGCGCTCCCGCGTCCGGACCGGCCTTGAGGACGCCCCGGCTGACGTTCGGGACGACGTTGCCCACCGCCGCGCCGAAGACCTTCGGCAGATCGGCAGGGGTCGCGCCCTGGGCGCCGATGCCGGGGGCGAGCAGCGGGCCGTTGATCCCGAGGTCGAAGGCGGACAGATCGCCGAGCGTCGCGCCCACGACCGCGCCGAAGGAGCCCATCGGGGTCTCCCCCGCGTTCTCCTCGGCCAGGTGCGCCAGCATCGTCGCGCCGATGGTCCGCCGCTCCGGGCCGTCGCCGCGCACGGCGCGCTGTACCTCGGCGCCCTCCGGGTTGGAGGTGAGGGCCAGCACGAACAGTCCGGCGCCAAAGGCGCGGGCCAGGTCGACGGCCGGCTTCAGCGAGCCGTAGCCCAGGTACGGGGAGACGGTCAGCGCGTCGGAGAAGAGCGGGGCGCCGGGGCGCAGGAAGGCCTCCGCGTAGGCGGCCATGGTGGAGCCGATGTCGCCGCGCTTGGCGTCCATGACGACCAGACCGCCGGCTGCCCGCAGATCGGCGGTGGCGCGCTCCAGCACGGCGACGCCGCGCGAGCCGAAGCGCTCGAAGAAGGCGGCCTGCGGTTTGAAGACGGCGACCGTGCCGGCCAGCGCCTCGACGACCGTGTACGTGAAGCGCTCCAGGCCCGCGATGTCGTCGGCCAGGCCCCAGGACTCCAGGAGGGCGGCGTGCGGGTCGATGCCGACGCACAGCGGACCGCGCTCGTCCATGGCGCGGCGCAGCCGGGCGCCGAAGGGCTCCGGCGCGGCGTCCTTCGCCATGGCGTTCGTCACGTCGTTCGTGTCGTTCGTCGGGGCGTCCATCGGTGCGTTCTTCGCTTCGTTCGTCACTTCGCGGCCTCTCGGGCTCGGGTGTCGGCGCCGACGGCCTCGGCGAGGGTGGCGTACGGGGAGGCGGCGAGCCGGGCAGCGAGCCCCTGGTGGATCGCGCGGGCGTAGAACGGCCCCTCGTAGATGAAGGCGCTGTAGCCCTGGATCAGGGTGGCGCCGGCGAGGATCCGCTGCCAGGCGTCCTCGGCGTTCTCGATGCCGCCGACGCCGACGAGGACGATCCGGTCGCCCACGCGCGCGTAGAGGCGGCGCAGCACCTCCAGGGAGCGCTGCTTGACGGGCGCGCCGGACAGTCCGCCGGTCTCCCGGACCAGGGCGGGGTCGGACTTCAGGCCGAGGCCGTCGCGGGCGATCGTCGTGTTGGTGGCGATGATGCCGTCCAGGCCCAGCTCCAGGGCGAGGTCGGCGACCGCGTCCACGTCCTCGTCGGCGAGGTCGGGGGCGATCTTCACCAGGAGCGGCACGCGGCGGCCCTCGACCGAGCGGTCCGCGGCCTCGCGCACGGCGGTGAGCAGCGGGCGCAGCGACTCGGTGGCCTGGAGGTTGCGCAGGCCGGGGGTGTTCGGCGAGGAGACGTTGACGACCAGGTAGTCCGCGTGCCGGGCGAGCCGCTCGGTGGACTTCACGTAGTCGGCGGCGGCGTCGGCCTCGGGCACGACCTTGGTCTTGCCGATATTGACGCCGACGACCGTCTTGAAGACGGGCTCGCGGGCGGCCAGCCGGGCGGCGACGGCGGCGGAGCCGTCGTTGTTGAAGCCCATGCGGTTGATCAGGGCGCGGTCCGGGACCAGCCGGAAGAGCCGCTTCTTGGGGTTGCCGGGCTGGGCCTCGCCCGTCACCGTGCCGATCTCGACGTGGTCGAAGCCGAGCATGCTCATGCCGTCGATGGCGACGGCGTTCTTGTCGAAGCCGGCGGCGAGCCCGAAGGGGCCGTGCATCCGCAGGCCCAGGGCCTCGGTGCGCAGCGCCCGGTGGCGGGGGGCGAGAACGGCGGCGGCGAAGGTGCGCAGGACCGGGACGCGGGCGGCGAGCCGGATCCAGCGGAAGGCCAGGTGGTGGGCCTGCTCCGGGTCCATGCGCTTGAAGACCAGGTTGAAGAAGAGTTTGTACATCGTCCGGGGTGTCCCTCGTGCGGAGTGGGTGCTCGTGCGGAGTGCGCCCGGGCACGGTGGGCGCTCATGACGAGGGGGACACCGCGGGTCGTTCCGGTGTCCCCCTCGTTTCGCGAACCGCTAGTCGCGGGCCGCGGTCAGCTTCTCCGCGTGCTCCTGGAGCGAGCTGACGCTCACGTCGCCCCGGCCGAGGGCGTCGATGCCCTGGACGGCCGCCGCGAGGGCCTGGACCGTGGTCAGGCACGGGACGGAGCGGGCCACCGCCGCCGTACGGATGTCGTAGCCGTCGAGGCGGCCACCGGTGCCGTACGGGGTGTTGACGATCAGGTCGACCTGGCCGTCGTGGATGAGCTGGACGATGGTCTTCTCGCCGTCCGGGCCCTCGCCCTCGGAGTGCTTGCGCACGACCGTGGCGTTGATGCCGTTGCGCTTGAGCACCTCGGCGGTGCCGGAGGTGGCCAGCAGCTCGAAGCCGTGGGCGACCAGCTCGCGGGCCGGGAAGATCATCGAGCGCTTGTCGCGGTTGGCGACCGAGATGAACGCGCGGCCCTTGGTGGGCAGCGGGCCGTAGGCGCCGGCCTGCGACTTGGCGTAGGCCGTGCCGAAGACCGAGTCGATGCCCATGACCTCGCCGGTGGAGCGCATCTCCGGGCCGAGGATGGTGTCGACGCCGCGGCCGTGGATGTCGCGGAAGCGGCTCCAGGGCAGCACGGCCTCCTTGACGGAGATCGGCGCGTCGAGCGGCAGGGTGCCGCCGTCGCCGTTCTTCGGCAGCAGGCCCTCGGCGCGCAGC
Organism: Streptomyces sp. NPDC048718; assembly: GCF_043198875.1. Lineage (NCBI taxonomy): Bacteria > Bacillati > Actinomycetota > Actinomycetes > Kitasatosporales > Streptomycetaceae > Streptomyces > Streptomyces sp. NPDC048718. The sequence continues at coordinate 194,535 of NZ_JBICVG010000016.1, read as the reverse complement.
TCGGCGATGGTGGCGCCGAGCGAGATGCGCGCGGCGGCCTTGGCGAGGGGTACCGCGGTCGCCTTCGAGGTGAAGGGGACGGTGCGCGAGGCGCGCGGGTTGGCTTCGAGGACGTAGAGGATGTCCCCGGCCATCGCGAACTGGATGTTGATCAGACCGCGTACGCCGACGCCCTTGGCGATGGCCTCGGTGGAGGCGCGCAGCCGCTTGATGTCGAAGCCGCCGAGGGTGATCGGGGGCAGCGCGCAGGCCGAGTCGCCGGAGTGGATGCCGGCTTCCTCGATGTGCTCCATGACACCGCCGAGGTAGAGCTCGTGGCCGTCGTAGAGCGCGTCGACGTCGATCTCGATGGCGTCGTCGAGGAAGCGGTCGACGAGGACCGGGCGGGTCGGGGAGATCTCGGTCGACTCGGCGATGTACGACTCGAGGCGGGTCTCGTCGTAGACGATCTCCATGCCCCGGCCGCCGAGCACGTACGACGGGCGGACGAGGACCGGGTAGCCGATCTCGTCGGCGATGGCCTTGGCCTCGGCGAAGGTGGTGGCGGTGCCGTGCTTGGGGGCGGGCAGGCCCGCCTCGGCGAGCACGCGGCCGAAGGCGCCGCGGTCCTCGGCGGCGTGGATGGCCTCCGGCGGGGTGCCGACGACCGGCACGCCGTTGTCCTTGAGGGCCTGGGCGAGACCGAGCGGGGTCTGGCCGCCGAGCTGGACGACGACACCGGCGATCGGGCCGGCCTGGGCCTCGGCGTGGACGATCTCCAGGACGTCCTCCAGGGTGAGCGGCTCGAAGTAGAGCCGGTCGGAGGTGTCGTAGTCGGTGGAGACGGTCTCCGGGTTGCAGTTGACCATCACGGTCTCGAAGCCCGCGTCGCTGAGCGCGAAGGAGGCGTGGACACAGGAGTAGTCGAACTCGATGCCCTGGCCGATGCGGTTCGGGCCGGAGCCCAGGATGATCACCGCGGGCTTCTCGCGGGGCGCGACCTCGGTCTCCTCGTCGTAGGACGAGTAGAAGTACGGGGTCTTCGCGGCGAACTCGGCGGCGCAGGTGTCGACGGTCTTGTAGACCGGGCGGACGCCGAGCGCGTGGCGGACCTCGCGGACGACGTCCTCGCGCAGGCCGCGGATGCCGGCGATCTGGGCGTCGGAGAAGCCGTGCCGCTTGGCCTCGGCGAGCAGCTCGGGGTCGAGCTTCTCGGCCGCGGCGAGCTCGTCGGCGATCTCCTTGATCAGGAAGAGCTGGTCGACGAACCAGGGGTCGATCCGGGTGGCCTCGAAGACCTCCTCGGGCGTGGCGCCCGCGCGGATGGCCCGCATGACGGTGTTGATCCGGCCGTCGGTCGGGCGGACCGCCTCGCGCAGCAGCTCGTCCTTGGCGCCGAGGTCGCCGGGCTCGCCGGTGAAGTCGAACTGGCTGCCCTTCTTCTCCAGGGAGCGCAGGGCCTTTTGGAGCGCCTCGGTGAAGTTGCGGCCGATGGCCATGGCCTCGCCGACCGACTTCATCGTGGTGGTCAGCGAGGAGTCGGCGGACGGGAACTTCTCGAAGGCGAAACGCGGGGCCTTGACGACGACGTAGTCGAGGGTCGGCTCGAAGGAGGCCGGGGTCTTCTCGGTGATGTCGTTCGGGATCTCGTCCAGCGTGTAGCCGACGGCGAGCCGGGCGGCGATCTTGGCGATCGGGAAGCCGGTGGCCTTGGAGGCGAGCGCGGAGGAGCGGGAGACGCGCGGGTTCATCTCGATGACGATGATGCGGCCGTCGTCCGGGTTCACGGCGAACTGGATGTTGCAGCCGCCGGTGTCGACGCCGACCTCGCGGATGATCGCGATGCCGATGTCGCGCAGCCGCTGGTACTCGCGGTCGGTCAGGGTCATCGCCGGGGCGACGGTGATCGAGTCGCCGGTGTGGACGCCCATCGGGTCGAAGTTCTCGATGGAGCAGACGACCACGACGTTGTCGTTCTTGTCGCGCATCAGCTCCAGCTCGTACTCCTTCCAGCCGAGGATGGACTCCTCCAGGAGCACCTCGGTGGTCGGGGAGAGCGTGAGGCCCTGGCCGGCGATGCGGCGCAGCTCCTCCTCGTCGTGGGCGAAGCCGGAGCCGGCGCCGCCCATGGTGAAGGAGGGGCGGACGACGACGGGGTAGCCGCCGAGGGTGTCGACGCCCGCGAGGACCTCGTCCATGGTGTGGCAGATGACCGAGCGGGCGGACTCGCCGTATCCGATCTTCGCCTTGACGGCCTCGACGACGCCCTTGAACAGGTCGCGGTCCTCGCCCTTGTGGATGGCCTCGACGTTGGCGCCGATCAGCTCGACGCCGTACTTCTCGAGGACGCCCTGCTCGTGCATGGAGATCGCGGTGTTGAGCGCGGTCTGGCCGCCGAGGGTGGGCAGCAGCGCGTCGGGGCGCTCCTTGGCGATGATCTTCTCGACGAACTCGGGGGTGATCGGCTCGACGTAGGTGGCGTCGGCGATCTCCGGGTCGGTCATGATCGTGGCCGGGTTGGAGTTGACCAGGATGACGCGCAGACCCTCGGACTTGAGGACGCGGCAGGCCTGGGTGCCGGAGTAGTCGAACTCGGCGGCCTGTCCGATGACGATCGGGCCGGAGCCGATGACGAGGACGGACTGGATGTCGGTGCGCTTAGGCACGCTCGGCCTCCATGAGGGTCACGAAGCGGTCGAAGAGGTACGCGGCGTCGTGCGGGCCCGCGGCCGCCTCGGGGTGGTACTGGACGGAGAAGGCCGGCTGGTCGAGCAGCTGGAGGCCTTCCACGACGTTGTCGTTCAGGCACACGTGGGAGACCTCGGCGCGCCCGAAGGGGGTGTCGGAGACCTTGTCGAGGGGCGCGTCGACGGCGAAGCCGTGGTTGTGCGCGGTGACCTCGACCTTGCCGGTGGTGCGGTCCTGGACGGGCTGGTTGATGCCCCGGTGGCCGTACTTCAGCTTGTAGGTGCCGAAGCCGAGGGCGCGGCCGAGGATCTGGTTGCCGAAGCAGATGCCGAAGAGCGGGGTCTTGCGGCTCAGGACCTCGCGCATGACGGCGACGGGGCCGTCGGCGGTGGCCGGGTCGCCCGGGCCGTTGGAGAAGAAGACGCCGTCGGGGGCGACGGCGTAGACGTCCTCGGCGGTGGCGGTGGCGGGCAGCACGTGGACCTCGATGCCGCGCTCGGCCATCCGGTGCGGGGTCATGCCCTTGATGCCGAGGTCGACGGCGGCGACGGTGAACTTCTTCTCACCGATCGCGGGGACGACGTACGACTCCTTGGTGGCGACCTCGGCGGAGAGGTCGGCGCCCGTCATCTCGGGCTGCTGGCGGACCTCGGCCAGCAGGGTGCCCTCGTCGGGCAGCGCGCTGCCGGAGAAGATGCCGACGCGCATGGCGCCGCGCTCGCGCAGGTGGCGGGTGAGGGCACGGGTGTCGATGCCCTGGATGCCGACGACGCCCTGGGTGCGCAGCTCCTCGTCGAGGGAGCGCTTGGCGCGCCAGTTGGAGGAGACGCGGGCGGGGTCGCGGACGACGTAGCCGGCCACCCAGATGCGGGAGGACTCGGGGTCCTCGTCGTTCACGCCGGTGTTGCCGACGTGCGGGGCGGTCATGACGACGACCTGGCGGTGGTACGACGGGTCGGTGAGGGTCTCCTGGTAGCCGGTCATGCCGGTGGAGAACACGGCCTCGCCGAAGGTCTCCCCCACGGCCCCGTAGGCACGGCCGCGGAAGATGCGGCCGTCCTCCAGGACGAGTACGGCGGGAACCCTGTCGGTTCCCCGGGTGGAGGTCGTCATCGTGCGGTGCCTTCCGTCGTGCTTGCGTGGTGGTTCGGATTCTGCGTGCTCATGGTGGTGATCGCCTCGACCCAGGCGGCGTGCTCGGCCGCGCGGTCGGAGCGGAAGCCGGAGTCGAGCTCCTTGCCGCCGTGCTCCCAGGTCACGATCAGCAGGCCGCCCTCGGTGAGGACCTTGCCCGCGATGCCCTTGTCGAGGCGGGCTCCGCGCAAGGCGGCGGCCGGGATGAAGAAGTCGTTCGCCCCGGGGCGTACGACGGCGATCCCGGTGTCGTCGAGGGTCAGCTCGGCGCGGCTGCGCAGGCCCAGGCCGTGGGCGACGATGCGGTCGAGCCACTGCCTGGCGGTGGTGGAGCCGTGGTAGCGGCCGTGCAGCGTGAGCCGTGTCGTACCGCCGTCACCGTCACCGGCCGCGCCGACCGTCCGGTCCGGGACCTGGGGCAGAGGCGGGAGGTCGGACTGGAGGCTGCCGCGCCACTTCCATCCCTGGCGCATCAGCCAGTAGACGAAAGTGATGAAGAGCAGCAGTCCGACGACCCAGCCGAGCCGTCCGGCCCAGTCGGTGACCTCGGCCGATTTCGGTTCGGCGGCCGCCATGATGGCGGCTGCCGGGAGTACGTGTGTCACGCCAGCTTCCCGTCGACGAGCGTTGCGCGGCCCCGCAGGAACGTGTGGGTGACGCGTCCCGGCAGCTCACGGCCCTCGTAGGGGGTGTTGCGGCTGCGCGAGGCGAAGTCGGCGGGGTCCACTTCACCACGGTATGCCGGATCGATCAGAGTCAGGTTGGCGGGCTCACCCACCGAGATGGGCCGACCGTGGCCGGCGGCCCGGCCGATGCGGGCGGGCGCGAAGGACATCCGGTCGGCGACGCCGGCCCAGTCGAGCAGTCCGGTCTCGACCATCGTCTGCTGGACCACGGACAGGGCGGTCTCCAGGCCCACCATGCCCATGGCGGCGGCGGCCCACTCGCAGTCCTTGTCCTCGTGCGGGTGCGGGGCGTGGTCGGTGGCGACGATGTCGATCGTGCCGTCGGCCAGGGCCTCGCGCAGCGCCGTGACGTCGCGCTCGGTGCGCAGCGGCGGGTTGACCTTGTAGACCGGGTCGTAGGTGCGGACCAGCTCGTCGGTGAGGAGGAGGTGGTGCGGGGTGACCTCGGCGGTGACGTCGATGCCGCGGGACTTGGCCCAGCGGACGATCTCGACGGAGCCGGCGGTCGACAGGTGGCAGATGTGGACGCGGGAGCCGACGTGCTCGGCGAGCAGCACGTCGCGGGCGATGATCGACTCCTCGGCGACGGCCGGCCAGCCGCCGAGACCCAGCTCGGCGGAGACGACGCCCTCGTTCATCTGGGCGCCCTCGGTGAGGCGGGGCTCCTGGGCGTGCTGGGCGACGACACCGCCGAAGGCCTTCACGTACTCCAGGGCGCGGCGCATGATCACGGCGTCGTGGACGCACTTGCCGTCGTCGGAGAAGACGGTGACGCCGGCGGCGGAGTCGTGCATGGCGCCCAGCTCGGCGAGCTTCTCGCCCTCCAGGCCGACCGTGACGGCGCCGATGGGCTGCACGTCGCAGTAGCCGGCTTCCTTGCCGAGGCGGTAGACCTGCTCGACGACGCCCGCGCTGTCGGCCACCGGGTGGGTGTTCGCCATGGCGAAGACGGCCGTGTAGCCGCCGGAGGCGGCGGCGCGGGTGCCGGTGAGGACGGTCTCGGAGTCCTCGCGGCCGGGCTCGCGCAGATGGGTGTGCAGGTCGACCAGGCCGGGCAGCAGGATCCGGCCCTCGGCCTCCACCACCTGGGCACCGCCGACCGGAAGGTCCGTACCGATCTCGGCGATGACCTCGCCGTCGATCAGGACGTCCCGCACCTCGCCGCCGAGCACCTTCGCACCACGGATCAGGATCTTGCTCATGGGGGGTCTCAGCTCTCTTCGGTGGTACGGGGGGAGGCGGGGGTGGCGGGGGCGGCCGGGGCCGCGAACTCGGCGCCGCCGAGCAGCAGGTAGAGGACGGCCATCCGGGTGGAGACACCGTTGGCGACCTGCTCGACGACCGTGCAGCGGTCGGAGTCGGCGACCTCGGCGGTGATCTCCATGCCGCGGACCATGGGGCCGGGGTGCATGACGATGGCGTGCTCGGGCATCATCGCCATCCGCCGGCCGTCGAGGCCGTAGCGGCGCGAGTACTCCCGCTCGGTGGGGAAGAAGGCCGCGTTCATCCGTTCGCGCTGCACCCGCAGCATCATCACCGCGTCGGACTTCGCCAGCACCCGGTCGAGGTCGTAGGAGATCTCGCAGGGCCAGGTCTCGACGCCGACGGGGAGCAGGGTGGGCGGGGCCACCAGGGTGACCTCGGCGCCGAGGGTGTGCAGCAGGTCGACGTTGGAGCGGGCGACCCGGCTGTGCAGGACGTCGCCGACCAGGGTGATCCGCTTGCCTTCGAGGTCCCGGCCGAGTCCGGTGTCGCGGCCGACCAGGCGGCGGCGCATGGTGAAGGCGTCGAGCAGGGCCTGGGTGGGGTGCTGGTGGGTGCCGTCGCCGGCGTTGATGACGGGGGCGTCGATCCAGCCGGAGGTGGCCAGGCGGTACGGGGCGCCGGAGGCGCCGTGCCGGATGACGACGGCGTCGACGCCCATCGCCTCCAGGGTCTGGGCGGTGTCCTTGAGGGATTCGCCCTTGGAGACGCTGGAGCCCTTCGCGGCGAAGTTGATCACGTCCGCGGACAGCCGCTTCTCGGCGGCCTCGAAGGAGATCCGGGTCCGGGTGGAGTCCTCGAAGAACAGGTTGCAGACGGTGCGTCCGCGCAGGGTCGGGAGCTTCTTGATGGGCCGGTCGGCGACCCGGGCCATCTCCTCGGCGGTGTCGAGGATCAGGACGGCGTCGTCGCGGGTGAGGTCGGCGGCCGAGATGAGGTGACGCATCATCGGGGTGTGACTCCGTGGTGGGGAGAGTGCGGGCGTACGGGCGCAGGGCTGTGCCCCGGACCCGTCGGGGGGAGGGCCGGTCCTTGGGTCAGGAAGCGGGGCGGCTGCCGAGCAGGACGGTGTCGCGACCGTCTTCCTCGGCGAGCAGGACCTTGACCGTCTCCCGCAGCGACGTGGGGAGGTTCTTGCCGACGTAGTCGGCGCGGATGGGCAGCTCGCGGTGGCCCCGGTCGACGAGGACGGCGAGCTGCACGGCGCGGGGGCGGCCGATGTCGCCGAGTGCGTCGAGGGCGGCGCGGATGGTGCGGCCGGAGAAGAGGACGTCGTCGACGAGGACGACGAGGCGGCCGTCGATGCCGTCGCCGGGGATCTCGGTGCGGCCGATGGCGCGGGCCGGCTTCAGGCGCAGGTCGTCCCGGTACATGGTGATGTCGAGGGAGCCGACCGGGATCTTGGTGCCGGTGATGGTTTCGAGCTTGTCGGCGAGCCGGCGGGCGAGATGGACGCCGCGGGTCGGGATGCCGAGGAGGACCACGTCGTCGGCGCCCTTGGCGCGCTCGACGATCTCGTGGGCGATACGGGTCGTGACCCGTGCGATGTCGGGGGCCTCGAGAACGGGCCGCGCCGCATCGGTGTACTGCTGCTGGGTGTCCATGGGAAACGGACCTCCTTCTCCGCCTCACGGGACGGACCTTAAAGGACGTCGGATTTGCGCCATTCACTCTACCAGGGGCGGACAGCACCCCTTCGCACCACCCGTCCGGCGCTCCGGGCGCCGTCCCTCGGAAGGGGCCGGTATGGACCATTCGGCTTGACGGAAGAGCGTCACGCTGCGTAACCTCACAGTGAGTTACCAGCCGCGAGCGGCACTGCCGCCCGTCGTCTCAGCGTCCGGGAGCGTTATGTCAAGCGAGTACGCAAAGCAGCTCGGGGCCAAACTGCGTGCGATCCGCACCCAGCAGGGCCTTTCCCTCCACGGCGTGGAGGAGAAGTCCCAGGGCCGCTGGAAGGCGGTCGTGGTCGGTTCCTACGAGCGCGGCGACCGCGCCGTGACCGTGCAGCGTCTGGCCGAGCTGGCCGACTTCTACGGGGTTCCGGTGCAGGAGCTGCTGCCGGGCACCACGCCCGGCGGGGCCGCCGAGCCGCCGCCGAAGCTGGTCCTGGACCTGGAGCGGCTCGCCCACGTCCCCGCGGAGAAGGCCGGCCCCCTCCAGCGCTACGCCGCGACCATCCAGTCGCAGCGCGGCGACTACAACGGCAAGGTGCTGTCGATCCGCCAGGACGACCTGCGCACCCTCGCCGTGATCTACGACCAGTCCCCCTCGGTCCTCACCGAGCAGCTGATCAGCTGGGGCGTCCTGGACGCGGAAGCGCGTCGCGCGGTCGCCCACGAGGAGAACTGACCCGTACGGTCGGCCTTTCGGGGCCACCTCGCGCAGAAACGTGCCGCCGGGCCGCGGGAGTCACTCGACTCCGGTGGCCCGGCGTTTCGTTTTTCCGGCGCCTTTCGCCGTTCCCGGGCCTGGTTCCCGGGCCTGCCAGGCCTGCCCGGGGACGGCGCCGAGCCCCTCCCTGGGCACCGATCCGGCTCTGAAGGCCCTGGGCGCCCCGAAGCTCCCCCGGGCGCTCCTGAAGCCCTCCCCAAGGCTTTCTGAGCCGCCAGGGGCCTCTTGGGGCTCCTGGGACTCATGAGGTCTCTCAAGGCAGCTCCCGGGGCCGCTCTGTCCGTCTCCGGAAACACTGAAAGGGGCCCGCAGCACCCTGGAAGTGCTGCGGGCCCCTTTCGGCTGCCCCGACGGACGTACGACGCCTAGGCGTCCGCGTCCCGGCGCAGCCGCGGCTTCAGGTCCTTGAAGCGTGCGAGCAGGCCGTTGACGAAGGCCGGGGAGTCGTCCGTGGAGAACTCCTTGGCGAGCTGCACCGCCTCGTCGATCGCCACGGCGTCCGGCGTGCCGTCCTCCCAGATCAGCTCGTACGCGGCGAGGCGCACGATGTTCCGGTCGGTGGCCGGCATCCGGTCGAGGTCCCAGTCCACCGCGTAGGTCGCGATCAGCTCGTCGATCCGGGCCACGTGGTTCGCGTAGCCCTCGACCAGCTGCATGGTGAAGTCGCTGACCGCCGGCTGGCGCTCGTCCGACCGGTGCAGCCGGACCTGGTCCGCGAGCACCTCATGGACCGAGGTATCGCGCTGGTCGGCCTCGAACACGATCTGGAAGGCTCGTTTGCGGGCCTTGCTCCGGGCAGCCACGGTTAGCTGTTCACCCGGCCGAGGTAGTCGCTGGTGCGGGTGTCGACCTTGACCTTCTCGCCGGTGGTGACGAAGAGCGGGACCTGGATCTCGTGGCCGGTCTCCAGCGTGGCGGGCTTGGTGCCACCGGTGGAGCGGTCGCCCTGGACGCCCGGGTCGGTGTGCTTGATCTCCAGCACGACGGCGGCGGGCAGCTCGACGTAGAGCACCTCGCCCTCGTGCCGCGCGACCGTGGCCGTGAAGCCCTCGATCAGGAAGTTGGCGGCGTCGCCGACGGCCTTGCGGTCGACGTGCAGCTGGTCGTACGTCTCCTCGTCCATGAAGACGAAGTAGTCGCCGTCCATGTAGGAGAACTGCATGTCGCGGCGGTCGATGGTGGCCGTGTCGACCTTCACGCCCGCGTTGAAGGTCTTGTCGACGACCTTGCCCGACATGACGTTCTTGAGCTTGGTACGCACGAAGGCCGGGCCCTTGCCGGGCTTGACGTGCTGGAACTCGACGACGGACCAGAGCTGGCCGCCTTCGAGCTTGAGCACCATGCCGTTCTTGAGGTCGTTCGTGGAAGCCACGGTTGCGGAATCTCCTGGACTGACGTGGACCAAAAGGCGTGGCCCGCGCCTACAGCGCGAGCAGCTCCTTGGTCGTGATGGTGAGTAGCTCGGGTCCGCCGTCCGCCTCCTGGCGTACGACGAGCGTGTCATCGATCCGGACTCCGCCCCGGCCCGGGAGGTGGACCCCCGGTTCGACGGTGACCGGCACACAAGCGTCCAGTTTACCCATGGCCGCGGGTGCGAGCTGCGGGTCCTCGTCGATTTCCAGGCCCACCCCGTGCCCGGTGGGGGCTGCGGGGACGTCCTGGTGGCCCGCCGCGACGAGCACCTGCCGGGCCGCCCGGTCCACGTCCCGGTACGCGGCGCCGGGGGCGAGGGCCTGCCGGCCGGCCCGCTGAGCGGCGAAGACGAGCTCGTACAGTTCGATTTGCCAGTCGGCCGGGGAGGTCCCGATGACGAAGGTCCGGCCGATCTCGCAACGATAACCGTGGTAGCTGGCGCCCAGGCAGACGGAGAGAAAATCGCCTTCCTCGACACGGCGGTCGGTGGGCTTGTGACCGGCCAGACCGGAATTCGGGCCGGTGGCGACGGAGGTGGGGAACGCGGGGCCGTCGGCGCCGTGGTCGACCAGCCGGCGTTCCAGCTCCAGGGCGAGATGCCGTTCGGTCCGGCCGACCAGGATCGACTCCAGGAGTTCACCGAGGGCCTGGTCGGCGATCTCGGCGGCGATCCGCAGGGAGCCGATCTCCTCCTCGTCCTTGACGATCCGGAGCTGTTCGACCGCCGAGGAGAGGTCCGCGAGGCGCAGTCCGGGCGCGGCGGCGCCCATGGCCCGGTGCCGGGCCACGGTCAGATGGTGTTCCTCGACGGCGAGGGCGTCTGCGCCGGCCGTCCGGGCGAGGCCGACGGCGACGACCGCCGGATCGGCGCCGTCGGTGGGTGGCAGGCGGTACAGGGCCTCGTCGAGACGCCCGTCGGCCGGATCGGGGCCCGGCGCGGCCGGACAGAGCAGCACGTCCTCGCCGGGGCCGATCAGCAGGACGGAGCCGGCGGGCGACCCGCCCGCGAGATAGCGGACGTTGGCGGGGCGGGAGACCAGGGCGGCCGGGCTGCCCGCGGCCACGCAGCGGTCGCGCAGCCGGGTCCGGCGTTCCGCATACACCTCTGACATGGTCCGAGCGTACGAGCGGCACGGCGCCCCGGCCTGTTGGGCGCCGCCGACCGGGCCGCGCGCGGGACCCTCACGGGCCGGAGCCGGGTGCCGCGCCCGGGGTACGGGCGACCGGACCCCGCGGCCCCGCGCGGGTCACGCCGTCGGATGCTGCCCGGAAATCGCGCGGGCGAGGACGTCGTCGAGGACGCGGGCGGTGGTCTCCACGTCGTACGTCGAGTTGTCGATGATCGGCAGCCCGGAGCCGTACCAGCCGGCCATACGGCCGTGGATCGCGGCGACCTCCTCGTCGGAGAGCCGCCGGTTGCCGCTGCGTTCGGCGTTGCGCTCCAGGACGACGTCGAGGCCGGGCAGCAGGACCACGGGCAGCAGACCGGGGCCGACATGGCGCTTCCAGCCGCCGAGGCCGACGACCGGCCAGTCCGGGAAGACGGCGTCGTCGAGGATGCAGGAGATCCCGTTGGCAAGGAAGTTGCGGGCGGCGAAGCCGCAGGTGCGGCGGGCGAGCCGGTACTGGGCCTCGGAGTGCTCGTTCCAGCCCGACTGGGGGTCGGCGAAACCGGAGCAGACCCATTCGCGGACGTCGTCGAGGCTGATGTGGGCGGTCGGGACGCGCCGGCGGGTGGCCCAGTGGCGGGCCACGGTGGTCTTTCCGGCGCCGGCCGGGCCGATGAGCAAAACGGCGATGGTTGCGGTTCCGGTGCCGGTGCCGCCCGTCGCCGGGGGCGGCAGGGTGAGGTGTCCGGTGGCCTGGCCGCTCGCGGCCCACGCACCGGGCGCAACCGCGGGGGCGGGCGCCGCCGAGGGAGCCGGGGGCACGGGCGGTGCGGGCGGGTGCGGCGCGGCCGGCGGGCCCTGCGGGGCCGGGGCGGGGCCCGCGGCAGGCATCGGGGCGGGGCCGGGGCCCGGGTAGGGCCGGTGGCCGGGCGCGGGCGGCACCGGGGGCGCGGCGGGCGCCGCCGGTACGGGCGGGTGCGCCCCGCCCTGAACCGGTGCGCCGGGTGCGCCGGGTACCCCCGCCGGTCCCGCGGGTGCCTGCGGCCGGCCCGGCGGTTCGTGCGGAGGCAACGGAGCCCTCATCGCGTACTGCATCCGGTGCCCCACTCCGTCCCGTCGCGCCGAAACTTCCGCTGTTGCCGGAACGTTACCGCCCCCGGCTCCCTCTGGGGAAACGGCCGGGGGCACTCCGACGTGCCCGGATGCGCGGCCGACGGGGCGGCCGCGCGTCCCGGTCAGCCGTCGAGTTCCTCGGCGAGCGCGCGCAGCGCGAGCCGGTAGGAACCGATGCCGAAGCCCGCGACCGTCCCGGTGGCCACCCCGGCGACGACCGAGGTGTGCCGGAACTCCTCGCGGGTGTACGGGTTGGAGATGTGCACCTCGATCAGCGGCGCGGTGCGCTGGGCGGCCGCGTCGCGCATCCCGTACGAGTAGTGGGTGAAGGCGCCCGGGTTGAGGACGACCGGGAGGTGGCCGTCGGCGGCCTCGTGCAGCCAGCGGATCAGTTCGCCCTCGTCGTTGGTCTCGCGGACCTCGACGTCGAAGCCCAACTGCTCGCCGAGGTCCCGGCAGGCGGCGACGAGGCCCTCGTAGGAGGTGGCGCCGTAGACGTCGGGCTCGCGCGAGCCGAGCCGGCCCAGGTTCGGGCCGTTCAGTACGAGCACCCGGCGGGGCCCGCTCACGCGGACACCTCGCCGTACGCCGCGACGAGGACGGCCGGGTCGGGGCCCTCCAGGACGGTCGGCTTGCCGAGCCCGTCGAGGACGATGAAGCGCAGGAGGTCGCCGCGCGACTTCTTGTCGACCTTCATGGTCTCCAGGAGCTTCGGCCACTGGTCGCCGCGGTAGGTGAGCGGCAGGCCGACGGACTCCAGGACGGTGCGGTGCCGGTCGGCGGTGGCGTCGTCGAGGCGGCCGGCGAGCCGGCCGAGTTCGGCGGCGAAGACCATGCCGACGGAGACGGCGGCGCCGTGCCGCCACTTGTACCGCTCGTTCTTCTCGATGGCGTGCGCGAGGGTGTGGCCGTAGTTGAGGATCTCGCGCCGGCCGGCCTCCTTGAGGTCGCCGGAGACGACATCGGCCTTGACCCGGATCGACCGCTCCAGGAGTTCGGCGGTGTGCGGGCCGTCCGGGGTGCGGGCGGCGGCCGGGTCGGCCTCGATCAGGTCGAGGATGACCGGGTCGGCGATGAAACCGGCCTTGATGATCTCGGCGAGACCGCTGACGTAGTCGTGCACCGGCAGCGAGTCCAGCGCGGCCAGGTCGCACAGCACCCCGGCGGGCGGGTGGAAGGCGCCGACGAGGTTCTTGCCCTCGGCGGTGTTGATGCCGGTCTTGCCGCCGACGGCGGCGTCGACCATGCCGAGCACGGTGGTCGGCACGGCGATCCAGCGCACCCCGCGCAGCCAGGTCGCGGCGACGAAGCCGGCCAGGTCGGTGGTGGCCCCGCCGCCGACGCCGACGATCACGTCGCTGCGGGTGAAGCCGGTCTGGCCGAGCGCCTTCCAGCAGTAGGCGGCGACCTCGACGGTCTTCGCCTCCTCGGCGTTCGGCACCTGGATGGCGACCGCCTCGCAACCCTGGTCGGCGAGGTCGGCGCGCAGCGCCTCGCCGGTCTCCGCCAGCGCCTCGGGGTGGATCACGGCCACCCGCTTGGCGCCGGAACCGATCAGGCCGCCGAGTTCGCCGAGCAGCTGCCGGCCGACCAGCACCTCGTACGGGTCGGTGCCCGCGGAACCCGCGATGGTGATCCGGGTGATGTCCTGGTCCGTCATACGTCCTTCAGCTCCAGTGCGTCGAGGACCGCTTGGGCGACCTCTTCGGGCGTGCGGTCGTCGGTGGCGACGACGGCGCTCGCGACTTCTTCGTACAGATGGCGGCGTGCGTCCATCAGTTCGCGCCACTGGCGGCGCGGGTTGACGGCGAGCAGGGGCCGGGCGGCGCCGAGGCCGGAGCGGCGGACCGCGGCCTCGACGTCCATGGAGAGATAGGCGACCGGCAGCGACGCGAGCAGGGCACGGGTGCCCGCGTCGAGCACGGCGCCACCGCCGAGCGCGAGCACACCCCGGTGCCCGGCGACGGCCGCGCGCACGGCGGCGCGCTCCAGGTCGCGGAAGTGGTCCTCGCCGTCCTCGACGAAGATGTCCGCGATCTCGCGTCCCTCGGCGGCGACGATGTCCGCGTCGGTGTCCCGGAAGGGGACGCCGAGCCGTTCGGCGAGCAGGGCGCCCACCGTCGACTTGCCGGAGCCCATGGGCCCGACCAGGACGACGACCGGCCGGCCCGGGCCGCCGCTGTCCGGGGCCGTCACCGGATGCGGAGGTTGTCGAGGTAGGAACGCACGTTGCGGCGGGTCTCGGGGACGCTGTCGCCGCCGAACTTCTCCACGACGGCGTCCGCGAGGACGAGCGCGACCATGGCCTCGGCCACGATGCCGGCGGCCGGGACGGCGCAGACGTCGGAGCGCTGGTGGTGGGCGGCGGCGGCCTCGCCGGTGGCGACGTCGACGGTGGCCAGAGCGCGCGGGACGGTCGCGATCGGCTTCATCGCGGCGCGGACGCGCAGCAGTTCGCCAGTGGAAAGACCGCCCTCGGTGCCGCCGGCCCGGCCGGTGGACCGGGTGATGCCGTCGGGGCCCTGGACGATCTCGTCGTGGGCCTGGGAACCCGGCACCCGGGCGAGGTCGAAGCCGTCGCCGACCTCGACGCCCTTGATGGCCTGGATGCCCATGAGCGCGGCGGCGAGCCTGGCGTCGAGCCGGCGGTCCCAGTGCACATGCGAACCGAGACCGACGGGAACGCCGTACGCGAGGACCTCGACGACACCGCCGAGGGTGTCGCCGTCCTTGTGGGCCTGGTCGATCTCGGCGACCATCGCCTTCGACGCCTCGGCGTCGAGGCAGCGCACCGGGTCGGCGTCGAGCTTCTCGACGTCGGCGGGGGTCGGGAGGACCCCGTAGGGGGCCTTCGCGGCGGCCAGCTCGACCACGTGCGACACGATCTCGATGCCGGCCGCCTCCTTCAGGAAGGAGCGGGCCACGGCGCCGAGGGCGACCCGGGCCGCGGTCTCCCGGGCGCTGGCGCGCTCCAGGATCGGCCGGGCCTCGTCGAAGCCGTACTTCTGCATGCCCGCCAGGTCGGCGTGGCCGGGGCGCGGACGGGTCAGCGGCGCGTTGCGCGCGGACCCCGCCAGCTCGTCCGGGTCGACCGGGTCGGCCGACATGACCTTCTCCCACTTGGGCCACTCGGTGTTGCCGACCATGACCGCGATCGGAGAGCCGAGCGAGAGACCGTGGCGGACACCGCCGAGGAAGGTGACCTCGTCCCGCTCGAACTTCATCCGCGCGCCGCGCCCGTAGCCGAGCCGGCGCCGGGCGAGATGGTCCGCCACCAGTCCGGTGGTGACCGGAACGGCTGCCGGAAGTCCTTCAAGAGTCGCGACCAGCGCGGGGCCGTGCGACTCCCCCGCCGTCAGCCAACGCAACCTGCTCAACGATGCTCCTCATGCTCGCGCCTGGCACTGGGGCGCGACCTGGGTGCGCGGTCCCGGTCCGCCAGGGACGATCCTCCCATGCCCGGCCGACCGGTCGATCTCCGGTCCACAGGACGGGACGGCCGTCTCAGGTGTCGAGTGAGGTCTCGGCTCCCTCGCGAACGGTCTCCGGCGGCTTGCGTTCCTCGCCCCGGTCGCGCCGTTCCCGCCGCTCGCGCAGCCTGTCCCGACAGGTGGTCGCGCCGATCCAGGCGGCCCCGGCGACGATCAGCACGAGCAGCGGATAGCGGGCCCAGTCCGGCAGATGCCCGAACGCGACCCGCAGGCCGCTCACCAGCAGGCGCAGCAGGTCCACCGCCGGCTCCCACCGGGACGCGAGCAGCACATCTCCCCCCCATGTCTCCCCCTTGTTCCCCGGTTGCCGTTCCCCCGTTGCCGCGGTTTCCCGCCGGTCCCCGGCTTCCCCGGTTCCCCGCTGTGCCCCTCGGCTCTCGGCTCCCGGCCCCCGCGTCAGCGCTGGGCGAGCGCGCTCTCCCCCGCCGCCCGCATCGCCGCGAGCGGCCCGGGCGCCCGCCCGGTCATCTGCTCGACCTGGAGGACGGCCTGGTGGACGAGCAGGTCGAGCCCCCCCACCACCTTGCCGCCGCGCGCCGACCAGGCGGCGGCGACCCGGGTGGGCCAGGGGTCGTACAGGACATCGAAGAGTGTGCCCGGGGCGTCGGGGACCGCCGCCGCGAGCGCGTCGGTGGTCCCGGCCGGCGTGGTGGCCACGACCAGCGGCGCGGCGAACGCCTCCGCCGCGTCGTCCCAGGCCGAGGTGCGGACGTCGACGCCGAGGCGCTCGCCCCAGCCGCGCATCTCCGCGGCGCGCGCCTCGCCGCGGACGTACGCGGTGACGGGGCCCGAGCAGATCCGGGCGAGGGCGGCCAGCGCCGAGGACGCGGTGGCGCCCGCGCCGAGGACCGCCGCCGCCTCCACCTTCTCGACACCCCGCTCGCGCAGGGCGGCGACCATGCCGGGGATGTCGGTGTTGTCGCCGGTCAGACGGCCGTCCTCGGTACGGACGAGGGTGTTGACCGCCTCGACGGCGGCGGCGGTGTCCGTGATCTCGTCGAGCAGCGGGATGACCGCCCGCTTGAGCGGCATCGTGAGCGAGAGCCCCGCCCACGACGCGTCGAGCCCGCCCACGAAACCGGGCAGCGCGAGCTCGTCGACGTCGAAGCGGTCGTACGACCAGGTGTCGAGCCCGAGCTCCCGGTACGCGGCCCGGTGCAGGACCGGGGAGAGCGAGTGGGCGATGGGCGAGCCGAGGACGGCCGCCCGCCGCCGCTCAGTTGCCGGCATTGAACTTGTCCTTCAGTGTCAGGAACTCGTCGTGCGTCTTGGCGAACTCGGTCTTGTTCTTGCCGTCCGTCGCGACGAAGTACTTCCAGCCGTCGTGGGTCGGGTCGAGCATGGCGGCCAGGGCCTTGTCGCCCGGGTTGCCGATCGGGCCCGGCGGCAGCCCCGGGTGCTTGTACGTGTTGTACGGGTCCTGCTCGTTCTTGACCTCCTGCTCGGAGATCTTGATCTCGCTCTGGCCCTTCAGATAGTTGTACGTCGAGTCGAACTGGAGGAAGTAGTACGTCTCCTTGGGGTCGGAGAGACGGTTGTAGAGGACCTCCGCCATCTTGCGGAAGTCGTCGTCCGTCTTGCCCTCCGCCTGGACCATGCTCGCGATCGTCAGGAGCTCCCAGGGACCCTTGACGCCCAGCGCGGTCGCCTTGTGGTCGAGGTCGAGCTTGGTGTACTCGCCGTTCGCGTGCCCGACCATCCTGCGCAGCACGTCCTCCGGCTTGGCGTCCTTGGCCACCGGATAGCTCGACGGGAAGAGGAAGCCCTCCAGCGGGTCCTTGGTCTTGGGACGGTTCTTGGCCCAGTCGGGCAGACCGAGCTTGTTCGCGTCCTTGAAGGCGATGTTCTTGGTGGTGCCGGGTTCGAGGTCGAGGCGCTTGTCGATCTGGGCGTACACCCAGGAGTTGCGCTTGCCCTCGGGGATGATGAAGTTGCTCTGGCTCGCCGGGTCGAGCATGAGCGCGACCGCGCTCTGCGCCGACATCTCCTTCTTCATCGTGTAGACGCCGGCCTGGATCGAGATGCCCCGGGGGTTCTTCGTCTGGGCGGCGACGAAGGCGTCGACGCTCTTGACGACACCGGCCTTCTTGAGGATGTTGCCGATCTGGGAGCCGCTCGCCTGGCCCGGGATCTCGACCTGGACGGTGCCGCTGCCCTCGCCCACGTAGTCGGGCGCCGCGGCGAACCGGCCCTGGTAGAACTTGTAGCCGAAGTAGCCGATGCCTCCGACGCCGCCGAGAATCACCACGGCGACGACCATGCAGGCCATTCCGTTTTTGGCCTTGCGGTTCTTGCCGCCCTTGCCGCCGCGCCCCGAACGGGAGCCCCGGCCTCGGCCCGGCTCCTCGTCGAGGTCCTCGTCCTCGTCGTACTCGTCCTCGGATCCGCCCTGGTCGTCCCGGTCGGCCCGGCCGTCCCCGCGGCCTCGGCGGTCGCCGCGCCGCGCGCGGCCGTCCCGGCCGTCCTCGCCGTCGCCGTCCTCCCCGCCGGTGAAGAAAGGATGCTTCTCGTCCTCGGGGTCGGATTCCGCTTCCCACTCGGCGGCCTGCTCCTGGGGAGCCCGGCGCCGGCCGGGGGGCTCGGGCGGGGGGTACGCCTCGGGCGTCCCGTAGAGGTCGGGCTGCCCGCCGCCGTACGGATCGGCGGGAGCGGCGTTGTACGGCATCGCCGCCTGGCCCGTCTCCCAGTGACCGTCGTACTGCTGTGCGGGATACCCGTTCGCGTCGTAGCCGCTCTGCTCCCCGTAGCCCTGCTGCCCGCCGTAGGTCTGCGCCTGCGGATACTGCTGCTGCGGGTGCTGTCCCTGCTGCGGGTGCTGTCCCTGCTGTGGATGCTGAGGCTGCCCCGGGTGCTGGGGCTGCTGTCCCTGCTGCCCGTGCTGTGCCTGCTGCGGGTACTGCTGCTCCGGCTGATGCTGCGGATACTGCTGCTGTTGCGCGTACTGCTGATGCTGCTGGTCCTGCTGCGGGTACTGCTGATGCTGCGGGTGCTGATACCCGCCGCCCGCGTACGGATCCGTCTGGCCGTACGTCGCCTGCTGCGGGTACTGCTGCTGTTGCTGGCCCTCCCACCCCTGGTCCCCGTACAGGGGATCCTCGGGGTGCCACGGTTCGGAGCCGGGGCTCCGGCCATACTCAGTCATCGTTCCCCAAACAGCCGCGAGGCTTCCGGACGTTCAGCCTCTACGTCGTGCGGCGGTGTTCGAACACCGCCGCAACGCGCGGAACGTTACCGTATCGCGATCAGAGCACCGCCTCGACGCCCTCGCCGGGAGGATTACCTGATACCCGTTCGGACTCAAGAGCGTTCTGAAGGATGATCACAGCGGCGGCCTGATCGATGACGGAGCGGCCCTTCTTGGCCTTGACGCCCGAGGCCCGCAGCCCGTGGGTGGCCGACACCGTCGTCATCCGTTCGTCGACGAGCCGCACCGGAATCGGGGCGATGCCCTTGGCCAGCTCCCGGGCGAAGGCCCGGACCTTGGTCGCGGCCGGACCCTCCCGCCCGCTGAGCGAGCGGGGCAGACCCACGACGACCTCGATGGGCTCGTATTCCTCGACGATCCCGCGCAGCCGCCGGTGGGCGGCCGGGACGTCACGTCCCGGCACGGTCTCCACCGGCGTGGCCAGGACCCCGTCGGGGTCGCACGAGGCGACCCCGATCCGGGCGTCCCCGACGTCGACGGCGATCCGACGTCCTCGGCGCATCGTCACGCCGTCTCCGTCACCAGGTGCTCGACGGCGGCCATGGCCTCGCCGATCGCCTGCGGGTTCTGGCCGCCGCCCTGGGCGACGTCCGGCTTGCCGCCGCCACCGCCGCCAAGGGTCTTGGCGGCGGTACGGACCAGCTCACCGGCCTTGAAGCCGCGCTCACGGGCGGCCTCGTTGGTGGCGATGACCGTCAGCGGCTTGCCGCCGACGGTGGTGAACAGGGCGACGACGGCCGGACGGTCCGAAGGAATGCGGCCGCGGACGTCGAGGACGAGGCGGCGCAGGTCGTCGGCACCCGTGCCGTCCGGCACCTGGCCGGTGACCAGGGCGACGCCCCGGATGTCCCGGGCGGAGTCGACCAGACCGGCGGCGGCCTGGAGGACCTTCTCCGCGCGGAACTTCTCGATCTCCTTCTCGGCGTCCTTCAGCTTGCCGAGCATCGAGGAGATCTTCTCCGGCAGCTCCTCCGGACGGCCCTTGACCAGCTCCTGGAGCTGGGCGACGACCGTGTGCTCACGGGCCAGGAAGTTGTACGCGTCGACGCCGACGAGGGCCTCGATACGGCGCACGCCCGAGCCGATGGAGGACTCGCCGAGCAGCTTCACCAGACCCAGCTGGGCGGTGTTGTGCACGTGCGTACCGCCGCACAGCTCCTTGGAGAAGTCGCCGATGGTGACGACCCGGACCTGCTCGCCGTACTTCTCGCCGAACTCGGCGATGGCGCCCTGACGCTTGGCCTCGTCGATCGGCATGACCTCGGCGTGCACGTCCAGCTCGCGCGAGAGCACCTCGTTGATCTTCTGCTCGACGTCCGTGAGGACGGTGCCGGGGACGGCGTTCGGCGAGCCGAAGTCGAAGCGGAAGCGGCCCGGGGAGTTCTCCGAACCGGCCTGGGCGGCGGTCGGGCCGAGGGCGTCGCGCAGCGCCTGGTGGGTCAGGTGGGTGGCGCTGTGGGCGCGGGCGATGGCCCGGCGGCGGCGCACGTCGATGGCGGCGTAGGCGGAGGCGCCCACGGTCACCTCGCCGACCTGCACCGATCCCTTGTGCACATAGACGCCGGGGACCGGCTGCTGGACGTCGCGGATCTCGATGACCGCGCCGGAGTGCAGCTTGATCCGGCCCTGGTCGGCGAGCTGGCCGCCGCCCTCGGCGTAGAACGGGGTGCGGTCGAGGACGACCTCGACCTCGTCGCCCTCGGAGGCGGCCGGGGACGGGGCGCCGTTGGCGATGAGGCCGACGACCGTGGTCTCGCCCTCGGTGTTGGTGTAGCCGGTGAACCGCGTGGCGCCGGAGGCGTCGGCGATCTCGCGGTACGAGCTGAGGTCGGCGTGGCCGGTCTTCTTGGCCATGGCGTCGGCCTTGGCCCGGTCCCGCTGCTCCTTCATCAGGCGGCGGAAGCCGGCCTCGTCCACGGACAGGCCCTGCTCGGCGGCCATCTCCAGGGTGAGGTCGATCGGGAAGCCCCAGGTGTCGTGGAGCAGGAACGCCTTCTCGCCGGCGAGGACCGTGCCGCCGGCGGCCTTGGTCTCGGTGACGGCGGTGTCGAGGATGTTGGTGCCGCCCTTGATGGCCTTGAGGAACGCGGCCTCCTCGGCGAGGGCGACCGTCTCGATGCGCTTGCGGTCGGTCTCCAGCTCCGGGTACTGCTCGCCCATGGTCTTGATGACCGTGTCGACCAGCTCACCGACGACCGGGCCGGTGGCACCGAGCAGGCGCATGTTGCGGACGGCGCGGCGCATGATGCGGCGCAGCACGTAGCCGCGGCCCTCGTTGCCGGGGGTGACGCCGTCGCCGATGAGCATGACGGAGGTACGCATGTGGTCGGCGACCACGCGCAGCGAGACGTCGCTGTCGTGGGTCTTGCCGTAGGCGACGCCGGTGAGCTCGGTGGCCTTGTCGATGACGACCTTGAGGGTGTCCGTCTCGTACATGTTCTGGACGCCCTGGAGGATCATCGCCAGGCGCTCCAGTCCGAGGCCCGTGTCGATGTTCTTCGACGGCAGGTCGCCCAGGATCTCGAAGTCGTCCTTGCCGGTGCCCTCGCCCCGCTCGTACTGCATGAAGACGAGGTTCCAGATCTCGACGTACCGCTCGTCGTTGACGGCGGGGCCGCCCTCGACGCCGAACTCGGGGCCGCGGTCGTAGTTGATCTCGGAGCAGGGGCCGCAGGGGCCGGGGACGCCCATCGACCAGAAGTTGTCCTTCTTGCCGAGGCGCTGGATGCGCTCGGCGGGGACGCCTACGACGTCGCGCCAGATGGCCTCGGCCTCGTCGTCGTCCTGGTAGACGGTGATCCAGAGCTTCTCCGGCTCCAGCCCGTAGCCGCCGTGCTCCACCGGGGTGGTCAGCAGCTCCCAGGCGAGCTTGATGGCGCCTTCCTTGAAGTAGTCGCCGAAGGAGAAGTTGCCGCACATCTGGAAGAACGTGCCGTGGCGGGTGGTCTTGCCGACCTCTTCGATGTCGGGCGTGCGCACGCACTTCTGCACGCTGGAAGCGCGCGAGAACGGCGGCTTGACCTCACCCAGGAAGTAGGGCTTGAACGGCACCATGCCGGCCGGGACGAGCAGCAGAGTCGGGTCGTCCGCGATGAGCGACGCCGAAGGGACGACGGTGTGCCCGCGCTCCTCGAAGAAGCTCAGCCAGCGGCGGCGGATTTCAGCCGACTCCATCAGTGGTCCTCATTCCGGTTGTACGAGATCGAATACGGGGTGGTACGGGGGGTGGCGGAGCGCGGTCCGGGCTCCGCCGGGGAGTGCGTGGCCGGCAGCTCGCGGGCGGAGTCCGGGGGCGCCGGCGCGTCCAGGCCGAGTGCCTCGCCGAGTTCGGCCTCCCGCTGCCGCATGTTCGCCCGCACGTCGAGGGCGAAGTCCTTCAGCCGGTGGCCCGCCTCGACGGCCTTGTCGGCCGCCTGCGCGGCCAGGCTCTCCGGGGTCAGCTGCTTGAGCTTGCGGTTGACCTTGGTGGTGGCCCAGACGCCGGCGGCCGCGCCGGCGGTGAACCAGAACGTACGGCGGAACATCTGTTCAGCCCTTCTGCTTCCGGCGCCGTGCGGTCGGCACGGTGCGGCCGACGAGTACGGTGCGCCGCGCGGGCCCGGGCGCCGGATCGGACCGGTCGCGGCCCAGCGCCCGGCGCACTCCGTAACCGAAGGCGGCGACCTTGACGAGCGGGCCGCCGAAGGTGGAGGCGACGGTGGAGGACAGCGCGGAGGCGTTGGAGGTGACTTCCTGGACGTCCGTGGCGATGGCGTCGACCCGGTCGAGCTGGGTCTGCGCCGAGCGCACGGCCGTGGAGGCGTCCGCGAGCAGCGGGACGGCCTGCTCGGTCACGTCCGCCACGAGCCGGGTGGTCGCCTTGAGCGTCTGCGCCAGCCTCACCAGCACCACGGCGAGGAAGGAGACGAGAATCGCCCAGAACACGGCCACCAGGATCCCGGCAACCTCACCACCGGTCACTGTGCACCGCTCTCTGCTGTCGTCGGGCGTGTGGACTGGCGTCCTCGCCCGGGTGGATAAGCGTGTTCCGACCCTATCGCGCCGGAGGTCCCCGCCCGTACCGGATTCCGGCCCGTCGCGGGGTGTACGGACACCCGGTGCCGGGAGCGGGTGAACGAGACAGACCAGGTGGACCGGGCGGACCGGCGGAGCGATCGCGCCGGCCGGACCGGCCGGGCCCGGGGGTGCCGCAGACGCGGAAGCCCGCCGCTCCCCCGCCACGATGGGCGGGGAAGCGGCGGGCTGTGCACCGCGGAGGTGAGTACGGCGGCCGGCTGGATCAGCGGGCGTAGTACTCGACGACCAGCTGCTCGTCGCAGATGACCGGGATTTCCTTGCGGTTCGGGTCGCGGTCCAGGCGGAAGGCCAGGGCCTTCAGGTTCACCTGGAGGTAGCGCGGGGTCTCGCCGTCGGGGGCGAAGCCACCCTCACGGGAGACCTGGAAGAGGGTCTTGTTGCGCGACTTCTCGCGGACCATCACGACGTCGTCGGGACGGACGCGGAAGGACGGCTTGTCGACCTTCTGACCGTTGACCTGGATGTGGCCGTGGACGACCATCTGGCGGGCCTGGTAGATGGTGCGGGCGATGCCCGAACGCAGGACCAGGGCGTCGAGGCGACGCTCGAGCTCGACGACCAGCGCCTCGCCCGTCTTGCCCTCGGCCTTCTTCGCGCGGTCGTAGGCGCGGGCCATCTGGCGCTCGCTGATGTCGTACTGGGCGCGCAGACGCTGCTTCTCGAGCAGACGGACCTTGTAGTCCGAGTTCTGCTTGCGGCCACGACCGTGCTCACCCGGCGGGTACGGGCGGGCCTCGAAGTACTTGACGGCCTTCGGGGTCAGCGCGATGCCGAGGGCACGCGACTTCTTGACCTTGGGACGGGACTGGTTCGGCATGAACCAACCTCTCTATCTCTTTCGAATACGGCTTCACCAGGGTTTAGGGAGGTCGCAATCCGCAGCCGGGAAGACCCGTCGGGTCCGATTGAGGACCCGTTGGGCAGCCGCTCCCTGGTCTGGGCACATACGTGCAGCACGCGAACGACCCACCGCCGCTCCGGGGAATCCCGGTGGTGGTGGGTTGCCCGCGACACCTTCGAAGGTGCGCGACGCTCCTGGAGACCTGGCCCGAGGGCCGGTGCTCCGGCTGCCTGTCCCGTTCTGGTGATGCCGGCCGAAGCCGGACACGGGACGCAGCACTGTCGGTCAGTGTACCGGGTCCGCGGGACGCTCCGTGCACCGAGACCCCGTGCACCGAGACTCCGGGGCCCGCGCGCGTACGTCCCCGGAAGCGTCCGGGGTCAGGACTCGCCCCGCAGCCGCTCGCGCACCATGTCCACCACGTCCGCGTACCGCGCCTCGGCGCCGTAGCGGGTCGGCTCGTAGTACCGCCGGCCGTGCACCGGGTCCGGGGCGTACTGCTGGGCGGCGATGGCGCCCGGCACATCGTGCGGGTAGACGTACCCCTGGGCGTGGCCCAGCTTGGCGGCGCCCTTGTAGTGGCCGTCGCGCAGATGGGCCGGAACCGGGCCGGCGAGACCGTTCCGTACATCCGCGCGGGCCGCGAAGATCGCGTTCGTCGCCGCGTTCGACTTCGGGGCGAGTGCCAGGGCGATGGTGGCGTGGCTCAGGGTGAGCGCCGCCTCCGGGAAGCCGATCAGGGCGACGGCCTGGGCGGCGGCCACGGCCAGCGGCAGCGCGTTCGGGTCGGCGAGGCCGATGTCCTCGCTCGCGGAGATCATCAGCCGCCGGGCGATGAACCGGGGGTCCTCCCCCGCCTCGATCATCCGCGCCAGATAGTGCAGCGCCGCGTCGACGTCCGAGCCGCGGATGGACTTGATGAGGGCGCTGGCCACGTCGTAGTGCTGGTCGCCGTCGCGGTCGTACTTCACGGCGGCCCGGTCGACGGTCTCCTCGACCGTCTCCAGGGTGATCTCCGGCTCCTTCTTGGCGAGGGCCGCGCCGGCCGCCGCCTCCAGGGCCGTCAGGGCGCGCCGGGCGTCGCCGCCGGCGATCCGCAGCAGATGCGTCTCGGCGTCCTCGGCGAGGGTCACCGCGCCGCCGAGCCCGCGTTCCTCCTCCAGCGCCCGGCGCAGCAGTCCGCGCAGGTCGTCGTCGGTGAGCGGCTCCAGGGTGAGCAGCAGCGAGCGGGACAGCAGCGGGGAGATCACCGAGAAGTACGGGTTCTCGGTGGTGGCGGCGATCAGCGTGACCCAGCGGTTCTCCACGGCGGGCAGCAGCGAGTCCTGCTGGGCCTTGGAGAAGCGGTGGATCTCGTCGAGGAAGAGGACGGTCTCCTTGCCGTAGCCGCCGACGGCCCGGCGGGCCCCGTCGATGACGGCGCGGACCTCCTTGACGCCCGCGGTGATCGCGGACAGCTCCACGAAGCGCTTGTTGGTGGCCTTGGAGACCACGTACGCGAGGGTCGTCTTGCCGATGCCGGGCGGGCCCCAGAGGATCACCGAGGAGGCGCCGGCCGGGCCGCCCGCGCCGTCGCCGACCAGCCGGCGCAGCGGCGAGCCCGGCTTGAGGAGATGGCGCTGGCCCACGACCTCGTCGAGGGTGCGCGGACGCATCCGGACGGCCAGCGGACTGCCGGCCGGGTCCTTCTCCTGGCGTTCTTCGGCTGCTGCGGTGAAAAGGTCGGGCTCCACGGTCATGAAGCCTAAGGCAGGTCACCGACAACGCGGTAAGGCCGGTCCGAGGTGCCTCGGACCGGCCTTACCGGTGTCCATGTGACCGAATACCCCCGGTCAGCTGGTCCAGAAGTCCCACCAGCGGGTCAGGATCAGCATGCCGATGACCCCGATGTGCAGGGCCGGCAGCAGCCAGGTGAACTCGTCGAAGAAGGTGCGCAGGGCGCCGGGTGCCGGGATCGTGCCGTTGCGGACGTTGAACGAGGTCGTGTACCAGAACATGATGATCGTGGCGATCCAGGCCAGGACGCACCACAGGCACAGGGCGTTGATCTCGTACAGCGCCTGGATCATGAGCCAGGTGCAGAAGGCGACGCCGAGGAGCATGCCGGCGTTGAGGCCGAGCCAGTACCAGCGGCGGTAGCGGGCGCCCGCGAGGACGCCGA
The DNA here is from genome assembly GCF_043198875.1 of Streptomyces sp. NPDC048718. NCBI lineage: Bacteria > Bacillati > Actinomycetota > Actinomycetes > Kitasatosporales > Streptomycetaceae > Streptomyces > Streptomyces sp. NPDC048718. The sequence continues at coordinate 168,981 of NZ_JBICVG010000016.1, read as the reverse complement.
CGCCGATGGCGATCACCACGGAGTACGCCGCGAGGCCCGCCATCGGGTTCGGGAAGCCGAACACCGAGGCCTGCGCGCTCTGCATCACGCTGCCGCAGGACACCACCGGGTTGAGGCTGCACCCGGGGACGAAGTCCGGGTCCTCCAGCAGCTTGAACTTGTCGATCGTGATCACCCAGGACGCCAGCAGCCCCGCGGCTCCGGTGATCACCAGAAGCCAGGCGAAGCCCCGGCCGGCCCCGAGCGTGCGGGAGTCCCCCCGCTCCGTGCTGTCGTGCGCGGCCGCTGTGTTCGTCATGTCGCCACCAGCTCTTCCTCGGTCTGCTGACCGAGCCCGGCGGTACCGGACCGGTCGTCTCTCCCCCCGGACAGGGTGACATGGACCACGTCCGGAGATGCGGGCAGGGGCCCGGCCCGCGCTCTTGGCGGTCCGGGCCCCTGTCTTCCGTGCGTACGCCGGCTCGGCTCAGCCGAGCTTGGCGCGCACCGCGTCGACCAGCTCGTCCAGGGCGACGGCCTGCTGCTCGCCGGACTCCATGTCCTTGAGCTGGACCAGGCCCTCGGCGAGGTCGCGCTCGCCGGCGACCAGCGCGAGGCGGGCGCCGGAACGGTTGGCGTCCTTCATGGCGCCCTTCAGGCCCTTGCCGCCGAAGGAGAAGTCCGCGGCGACACCGGCCTTGCGCAGCTCGGTGATCTTGCCGAACAGCACCCTGCGGGCCTCCTCGCCGAGCGCGACGGCGAAGACGCTGGTGGCGGCCGGGAGGTCGAGGGTGATGCCCTCGGCCTCCAGGGCCAGGACCGTGCGGTCCACGCCGAGCGCCCAGCCGACGGACGGCAGCGCGGGGCCGCCGATCATCTCGGACAGACCGTCGTACCGGCCGCCGCCGCCGACCGCGGACTGCGAGCCCAGACCGTCGTGGACGAACTCGAAAGTGGTCCGGGTGTAGTAGTCCAGGCCGCGCACCAGCTTCGGGTCGTCCTCGAAGACCACGCCCGCCGCGGTGATCAGCGCGCGCACCTCCTCGTGGTACGCCTTGCACGCGTCGCACAGGTAGTCGCGCAGCAGCGGAGCGCCGGTGAGCTGCCCCTGCACCGACTCGCGCTTGTCGTCGAGGACGCGCAGCGGGTTGATCTCGGCGCGGCGCAGGGTGTCCTCGTCCAGGTCGAGACCGCGCAGGAAGGTCTGCAGGGCCTCGCGGTAGACGGGGCGGCACTCCTTGTCGCCGAGCGAGTTCAGCAGGATGCGGAAGTTCCGCAGCCCGAGCGAGCGGTAGGCCTGGTCGGCCAGGATGATCAGCTCGGCGTCGAGCGCCGGGTCCTCGGAGCCGATGGCCTCGGCGCCGACCTGCGAGAAGTGGCGGTAGCGGCCCTTCTGCGGGCGCTCGTAGCGGTAGTACGAGCCCGAGTACCAGAGCTTGACCGGGAGGTTGCCCTGCTTGTGCAGGTTGGCCTCCAGGGCCGCGCGCAGCACGGAGGCGGTGCCCTCCGGACGCAGGGCGAGCTGGTCGCCGCCCTTCGTGGTGAGGGTGTACATCTCCTTGGTGACGATGTCTGTGGACTCTCCGACACCGCGGGCGAACAGGTTGACGTCCTCGAAGCCGGGGGTCTCGACGTAGCCGTAGCCGGACGTACGCAGCGGCGCGGCGATGGCCTCGCGCACGGCCAGGTAGGTCGCGGAGTTCGACGGCAGCAGGTCGTACGTGCCCTTGGGGGCCTTGAAGGTGCTCACGTGGATTCTCGTCACATTCCTCGTCGGGGAGCCCGGGTGGCGCTCCCGAGGCCGGAGGCCACCTGCCGTACGTACGGGTTGGTGGCGCGCTCCTGGCCGATGGTCGTCTGGGGACCGTGTCCCGACAGCACCACGGTCGAGTCGTCGAGCGGCAGGACCACGCGGGTCAGCGATTCGAGCATCTCGTCCATGTCACCGCCGGGCAGGTCGGTGCGTCCGATGGAGCCGGCGAAGAGCAGGTCTCCGGAGAAGAAGACGGAAGGGATCTCCGTGGTCTCCGGGGTCCTGAAGGTCACCGACCCCTTGGTATGCCCGGGCGCGTGCGCGACGGAGAAGTCGAGGCCCGCCAGCTTCACGGTGGCGCCGTCGGTGAGCTCGCGCACATCGTCGGGCTCGCCCACGGTCAGTTCGCCCATGAGGGGCATCCCGATGGAGCGGCCGAGGGCCTTCTCCGGGTCGCTCATCATGTACCGGTCGGCGGGGTGGATCCACGCGGGTACGTCATGGGCGCCGCAGACCGGGACGACGGAGGCGACGTGGTCGATGTGTCCATGAGTGAGGATCACCGCGACGGGCTTGAGCCGATGCTTCCTCAGCGTCTCCTCGACTCCCTGGGCGGCCTGGTGGCCCGGGTCGATGACGACGCACTCCTCGCCTGCGGCGGGGGCGACCACGTAACAGTTGGTGCCCCAGGCCCCGGCGGGGAACCCGGCAATCAGCACGATCGTCCTTCTCGTCTCGTCCGGTGATGGCTGCGGCCGTGTGACATGCAGCGGATCAGAGTTTACTGGCGGTGTCTGTTCCACAGCCAACCCGTATACGGTACGGGCACACCCGGCCAGGACTGGACTGGCGATCGACGAAGGAGCGGAACCGGTGGTCAGCAGCGATCAGCGGCGGCGGCAGCTCGCCAGGGAGAAGTACCTGCGGCAGCAGCAGCGGCGCGCCGAGGCACGGCAGAAGGCACGGCGGAACACCGTCATCGCCTCCGCGCTCGCGGTGGTGCTCGCCGCCGGCGGAGCGGTCTGGGCCTCGGTGGCCCTGTCCGGGGACGACTCCCCGGCCGCCGACGCCGCACCGGCCGCCGGGTCGGCCACGCCGACCCCGGAGAAGAGCGAGTCCGCCGAGCCCAAGCAGCCCGAGCCGGCGATGGCGATCGACAAGAAGGCCTCGTACACCATGGCGCTGAAGACCAGCGCCGGTGACATCACGGTCACGATGGACGCGGCGAAGGCCCCGCACACCGTGAACTCTTTCAAGCACCTCGCCGACAAGAAGTACTTCGACGGCACGAAGTGCCACCGGCTGACGACGGCGGGCATCTACGTCCTGCAGTGCGGAGACCCGAAGGGCGACGGCACCGGCGGCCCCGGCTACGCGATCCCGGACGAGAACCTGACCGGCCTCGGCAAGCCCGGGAAGGACGGCTCGGTCACCTTCCCGAAGGGCACCGTGGCGATGGCCAACGCGGGCCCGGGAACCGGTGGCAGCCAGTTCTTCCTGGTCTACAAGGAGACCCATCTGCCGCCGAACTACACGCCGTTCGGCACCTTCGACGCCGAGGGCGTCAAGGCCGTCGAGGACGTGGCGAAGGCCGGTGTGCAGGGCGGGGCGGACGACGGGGCGCCGAAGAAGGCGGTCACGATCGAGAAGGCCACCGTCACGAAGAAGTGAGACCGCGTGTCGCGGCGAGAAGCGGCCCGGGAACCGTACGCGTGCGAGGCCGTGGAATTCGGTCGCGCTGAGTGCGGACAGCCGGGCCGCCGGTCGCCTAGATTGGCGTTGTACAGCGCCGGCCGTCGGCCGGGCTGTGGAGGGCGGGCGAGACCCGCCGGGAATCCGTGGACGATGCCAGGGGGCGGGTCCCCCGTGACGGCATCATGGTGAGGAGGCGCTGTGAGCAGCGACCCGTGGGGCCGCGTCGACGAGACGGGCACCGTGTACGTGCGGACGGCCGAGGGCGAGAAGGTCGTCGGATCGTGGCAGGCCGGCAGCCCTGAGGAGGCGCTGGCCTACTTCGAGCGCAAGTACGAGGGCCTGGTGGTCGAGATCGGCCTCCTCGAGAAGCGTGTGAGGACCACCGACCTCTCGGCGAAGGACGCCACGACGGCGATCGAGCACATCCGCACCCAGGTCGACGAGCACCACGCGGTGGGCGACCTGGCGGCGCTGGCGGCCCGGCTCGACAAGCTGGTCAAGACGGTCGATTCGCGCCGCGAGGAACGCAAGGCCGAGAAGGCGAAGCAGGCCGACGAGGCGCGGGTCGCCAAGGAGGGCCTGGTCGCCGAGGCCGAGGAGCTGGCGCAGAGCGAGCAGTGGCGCGCGGCGGGCGAGCGGCTGCGGGCGCTCGTGGACATCTGGAAGGGCCTGCCGCGGCTCGACCGGAAGTCCGACGACGAGCTGTGGCACCGCTTCTCGCACGCCCGCTCGGCGTTCAGCAAGCGCCGCAAGGCCCACTTCGCCGCCCTGGACGCGCAGCGCGAGGACGCCCGCAAGGTCAAGGAGCGGCTGGTCGCCGAGGCCGAGTCGCTGGCGAACTCGACGGACTGGGGTGGCACGGCCGCCCGCTACCGCGAGCTGATGTCGGAGTGGAAGGCGGCGGGCCGGGCCCAGCGCGAGCACGAGGACGACCTGTGGAACCGCTTCCGCGGCGCCCAGGACGTGTTCTTCGCGGCGCGTGGCGAGGTGTTCGCCGAGCGCGACGCCGAGTTCGGCGAGAACCTCAAGCTGAAGGAGGAGCTGGCCACCGAGGCGGAGAAGCTGGTGCCGGTGACGGATCTGAAGGCGGCCCGTGCCGCGTTCCGTGCCCTCAACGAGCGCTGGGAGGCCATCGGCCACGTCCCGCGTGACGCCCGTCCCCGTATCGAGGGCCGGATGCACGCGGTGGAGCGCGCGATCCAGGAGGCCGAAGAGGCCGAGTGGCGTCGCACCAACCCGGAGGCGCGGGCGCGTGCCGCGGGTCTGACGGGTCAGCTCCAGGACGCGGTCGACAAGCTGCGCGGCCAGATCGACACGGCCCGCGCGGCGGGCAACGACGCCAGGGCCGACAAGCTCTCCAAGGAGCTCGAGGGCCGTCAGGCGCTGCTCGACCAGGCGCTGAAGGGTCTGCAGGAGTTCGGCGGCTGACCCGCTGACCTCACGGACACAAGGGAAGGGCCCCGGCACGTGCCGGGGCCCTTTTCTCGTTGTCCGGATACCGGGGTGCTACGGCCTGCGGGCGCTGGTCACCCGGTAGACGTCGTACACGCCCTCCACGCTGCGGACCGCCTTCAGGACGTGTCCCAGGTGCTTGGGGTCGCCCATCTCGAAGGTGAAGCGCGAGGTGGCCACCCGGTCGCGGGAGGTCTGGACGGCCGCGGACAGGATGTTGACGTGCTGGTCGGACAGGACGCGGGTGACGTCCGACAGGAGCCGCGACCGGTCCAGGGCCTCGACCTGGATGGCGACGAGGAAGACCGAGGACTGGGTGGGCGCCCACTCGACCTCCAGGATCCGCTCGGGCTCCCGGGACAGTGAGTCCACGTTGACGCAGTCGTTGCGGTGCACGGAGACGCCGCTGCCCCGCGTCACGAAGCCGATGATCGGGTCGCCGGGCACCGGGGTGCAGCAGCGGGCCAGCTTCACCCACACGTCGTCGACGCCCTTGACCACGACACCCGGGTCGGAGCTGGAGCGCCGCTTGGAGCGGCCGCGGGTGGGCGGGGCGGTCTCGGCGATGTCCTCGGTCGCGGCCTCCTCGCCGCCGAGGGCCTGGACCAGCTTCTGGACGATGGACTGGGCGGTGACATGGCCTTCGCCGATCGCCGCGTACAGCGAGGAGATGTCGCTGTAGCGCAGCTCGTGGGCGAGGGTGACCAGCGAGTCGCCGGTGAGGATGCGCTGGATCGGCAGGTTCTGCTTGCGCATGGCCCGCGCGATGGCGTCCTTGCCCTGCTCGATGGCCTCGTCGCGGCGCTCCTTGGAGAACCATGCGCGGATCTTGTTGCGGGCGCGCGGTGACTTGACGAAGCCGAGCCAGTCGCGGGAGGGTCCGGCGCCGGCCGCCTTGGAGGTGAAGACCTCGACCAGGTCGCCGTTGTCGAGGGTGGACTCCAGCGGCACGAGGCGGCCGTTGACGCGGGCGCCTATCGTGCGGTGGCCGACCTCCGTGTGCACGGCGTACGCGAAGTCGACCGGGGTGGCGCCGGCGGGCAGCGCTATGACGTCGCCCTTCGGGGTGAAGACGAAGACCTCGTTGCGGGACAGGTCGAAGCGCAGCGACTCCAGGAACTCCGAGGGGTCCTCGGTCTCCTTCTGCCAGTCGAGCAGCTGGCGCAGCCAGGCCATGTCGTTGACATGGTCGTCCTTGCCGGCCTTCTTCGGCACGTCGGTACGCACCTTGGAGGCGCCGGCGACGGCCTCCTGCTTGTACTTCCAGTGCGCGGCGATGCCGTACTCGGCGCGGCGGTGCATGTCGAACGTACGGATCTGGAGTTCGACCGGCTTGCCGCTGGGCCCGATGACCGTCGTGTGCAGCGACTGGTACATGTTGAACTTCGGCATCGCGATGTAGTCCTTGAACCGGCCGGGGACCGGGTTCCAGCGCGCGTGGACGGTGCCGAGGGCCGCGTAGCAGTCCCGGACGGTGTCCACGAGGACACGGATGCCGACCAGGTCGTAGATCTCCGCGAAGTCCCGGCCGCGGACGATCATCTTCTGGTAGACGCTGTAGTAGTGCTTGGGTCGGCCGGTGACGGTGGCCTTGATCCGGGCGGCCCGCAGGTCGGCCTGCACCTCGTCGGTCACGACGGCCAGGTACTCGTCGCGCTTGGGGGCGCGCTCGGCGACGAGGCGGACGATCTCGTCGTACATCTTGGGGTAGAGGATCGCGAAGGCGAGGTCCTCCAGCTCCCACTTGATGGTGTTCATGCCCAGCCGGTGCGCCAGCGGGGCGTAGATCTCCAGGGTCTCGCGGGCCTTCTTCTCCTGCTTCTCCCGCTTGAGGTAGCGCATGGTGCGCATGTTGTGCAGGCGGTCGGCGAGCTTGATGACCAGGACCCGGGGGTCCTTGGCCATGGCGACGACCATCTTGCGGACGGTCTCGGCCTGCGCGGCCTCGCCGAACTTGACCTTGTCGAGCTTGGTGACGCCGTCGACGAGCAGGGCGACCTGGTCGCCGAAGTCGCGGCGCAGGTCGTCGAGGCCGTACTCGGTGTCCTCGACGGTGTCGTGCAGCAGCCCGGCCATCAGCGTCGCCGGGTCCATGCCCAGCTCGGCGAGGATGGTGGTGACGGCGAGCGGGTGCGTGATGTACGGGTCGCCGCTCTTGCGCTTCTGGCCCCGGTGCCAGCGCTCGGCGACCTGGTAGGCGCGCTCGATCTGGCGCAGGGTGGCCGTCTCGATCTTCGGGTCGTTGGAGCGGACGATCCGCAGCAGCGGTTCGAGAACCGGGTTGTACGGGGAGGAGCGCTGGACGCCCAGACGCGCGAGGCGGGCCCGGACGCGGCTGGAGGAGCCGCCCGAGCGGGCCGGCGACGCCGCGGCGGGCGCGGGCCGCGCGGGCTCGGTGCGGCCCTGCTCGGTCCTCGCGGGGGCGGGCCGGGCGGCGGAGGCGGGCGCGGGTGTCGCGGATCGGGGCCGGTTCTCCGCGGGCTCGTTACGGTGCGCGGCGGCCTCGGGCGCGGCCTGCTGGGCCTGCTTGTCGGGCTGCGCGGCGGAGAGTGACTGGGCCTCGTCTGGCAAGAGCGCTCCTCGGGAGTCCCCCCGGACGGAGTCTGGGGGTGGTTCCGGGTCCCCGGTCAAGGCCCGGAAAGGCCATCGTATCGACCCGGAAGCGGCGGTGCTCGCGCGCCCGGGGCGGGAGGACGGCGACCGCTCCGCGCGGTGCGTGGGGGGACCGCTCCTCACGGTGCGCGAGGGCCTCGCCCGGAACGTTCCGGGATGTTCCCGGGTCTGTGGGAACAACGACGGGGGCGGTCCGGGGGAATACCCCGGCCCCCCCCCGGCCCGGCCGCACCACCCGCAGACGGGGGTAACCCCCCGGAGCCGAGCCTCGCCCACGGCGGGCGCCCCACCGGCGCGGGCCGGCCGGAAGC
>NZ_JBICVG010000016.1:64852-161168 GCF_043198875.1 Streptomyces sp. NPDC048718 | reverse complement strand
GTTTTGTTGTCCCGCGCCGGGTGGGGGGGGGGGCGCGCGGCCCGCCGCTTGGTGGTGGGTGGTGGGGGGGGGGGGGCCCCCCCGCGGGGGGGGGGGCCCCCCCCCCCCCCCCCCCCCCCCCCCCCGTGCCGTGCGGAACGACCGTCAGACGGTGATCAGCGCCGTGAGCGGAGCGTCGCCGAGGGCGGGCTCCAGACGGGCGCGGCCGGGCAGGAAGCCCAGCTCCATGAGGACCGCGACGCCGGCGACCTCGGCCCCGGCGCGCCGGATCAGCTCAAGGGACGCCTCGGCGGTGCCGCCGGTGGCGAGGACGTCGTCGATGATCATGACGCGGTCGCCCGCCGCCAGGTCCTCGGCGTGTACCTCGATCTCGGCGGTGCCGTACTCCAGCTCGTACGCCTGGCTCAGGGTGGCCCCGGGCAGCTTCCCGGCCTTGCGGACCGGGATGAAGCCGAGACCGGCGCGGACGGCGACCGGCGCGGCCAGGATGAAGCCGCGGGCCTCCAGACCGACGATCTTCGTGGCCCCGGCCTCGGCGCACAGCCGGGCGAGGGTGTCGGTGAGCGCGGTGAACGCCTCCGGGTCCGCGAGCAGCGGGGTGATGTCCTTGAACATCACTCCGGGCTTCGGGTAGTCGGGGACGTCCCGGATCCGGCTGAGCAGCAGGTCGCGGGTGGTCTCCGCGTCGCTCAGGACGTCGCTGCGGGTGTCGATGCTCATCCGTGACGCTCCGTGGACCGGCCGCGACGGGAACGCTGGCCGACGACGGCGGGCTCCGCCATGTCGTCGGCGAACGCGTCGCCCGCGTCCTGTTCGTCGCCCTTGGCGGCAGCGGCGGACCGCTTGGCCAGGACGCGCTTCTTGAGGGCCTTCATGGCCGGCTCGCGCTCCTTGAGGTCGGCGACGAGCGGGGTGGCGATGAAGATCGAGGAGTACGCACCGGCGGCGAGGCCGACGAAGAGCGACAGCGAGATGTCGTTCAGCATGCCGGCGCCGAGGACGCCACCGCCGATGAAGAGCAGACCGGCGACCGGGAGCAGGGCCACCACCGTGGTGTTGATCGAACGGACCAGGGTGCCGTTGATCGAGCGGTTGGCGACGTCGCTGTAGGTCCAGCGGGTCTGCTTGGTGATGCCCTTCGTCTGCTCCTTGAGGGAGTCGAAGACGACGACGGTGTCGTAGAGCGAGTAACCGAGGATCGTCAGCAGACCGATGACCGTACCGACCGTGACCTCGAACCCGACCAGCGCGTAGATGCCGACGGTGATCGTGAGGTCGTGGATGAGCGCGACGAGCGCGGCCACGGCCATTCGCCATTCGAAGGCGATGGCGAGGTAGATCACCACGAGGATCATGAAGACCCCGAGGCCGGTCCAGGCCTTGTTGGCGATCTGCTCACCCCAGCTGGGGCCGACCAGCTCGGCCGCGATCTTCGGCTCCTCGACCTGGAGGTCCTTGGCGAGCTGCGCGCGCACCTGGTCGGACTTGCCGGTGTCGAGGCCGCCGACCTGGATGCGCAGCGAGCCGTTGCCGAGCTTTTGGACGATGGCGTCGTGACCGGACGCCTCCTCCGCGTACTCGGTGGCCTTCTCGACCGAGACGGTGGTCTTCGGGGTGGTGAAGACGGCACCGCCCTGGAACTCGATGCCCATGTTCAGTCCGCGGACCGCGAGGGCGACGATCGCCGTGATGGTGATCAGGATCGACAGGCCGTACCAGATCCTGCGGTTGCCGATGAAGCCGTAGCCGACCTCACCTCGGTGGAGCCGGGCGCCGAGATCTCCGAGCTTCGACATCTCACGCCTCCTTCGGTTCGACAGTGCCGGCGGCGGGGGCGGACGTGCGGCGGGAGCGGCGCAGCGGCGGCTTGGCGCCGAGACGCTTGGGGTCCAGGCCGGACCACGGGTGACCGTTGCCGAAGAACTTCGTGCGGGCCAGCAGGGTCATCACCGGCTTGGTGAAGAGGAAGACCACGACGATGTCGAGCAGGGTGGTCAGGCCGAGCGTGAACGCGAAGCCCTGGACCTTGCCGACGGTGACGATGAAGAGCACCGCGGCGGCGAGGAACGACACGAAGTCGGAGACCAGGATGGTGCGCCGGGCCCGCGGCCAGGCACGCTCGACGGCCGGGCGCAGGGTGCGGCCCTCGCGGATCTCGTCGCGGATGCGTTCGAAGTAGACGATGAACGAGTCGGCGGTGATACCGATGGCGACGATGGCGCCACAGACGGCCGGCAGGTTCAGCGCGAAGCCGATGGCCGGGCCGAGCAGGGCCATGAGCACATAGGTCAGCAGGGCCGAGACGCCGAGGCTGAGGAGCGCGATGAACGACAGGCCGCGGTAGTAGGCCACCAGGTAGAGGATGACCAGGGCGAGACCGATGGCACCGGCGATGAGACCGGCCTGCAGCTGGTCGCTGCCGAGAGCGGCGGTGACGGTGTCGACGCTCTGGGTCACGAAGGACAGCGGCAGGGCACCGTACGACAGGATGTTGCCGAGGTCCTGGGCGGACTGCTGGGTGAAGCTGCCGGAGATCTGCGCGTTGGCGCTCAGCGTGGTCTGGACGCGGGGCGCCGAGACGACCTCGCCGTCGAGGACGATCGCGAACTGGTTCTGCGGCTCGGCCTGCTGCGAGAGCTTGCCGGTGATCTTCTGGAACTTCTTGGAGCCGGCGTTCGTGAACTGCATGTCCACGATCCACTGGCCGGTCTGCGGGTCGAACGAGGCGCGGGCCTTGTCGACGTCCTTGCCGTCGACCTCGGCGGGGCCGAGGAGGTACTTCTCCCACATGCCGCCGTTCTCGCCACAGGCGACAGCCGGCTCGTTCGGCTTGACGCCCTGGCCGACGGCGCTGCGCTGCTTGGGGTCGAGGCAGTCCAGCGCCGCGAACTTCTGCTGGAGCGCGGCGGTGGCCGGGTCGACGGGCTGGGCCGGCGGAGTGGTCTCCTTCGCCGCGCCGGACGCGGAGGCGGAGGCGCTCGCCGTCGGGCTCGGGGCCTTCAGGCCCTCGGTGACGGCGCGGCCCTGCGGAGCGGTGGTCGCGGTCGGGGAAGCGGACTTCCCGTCCTTGCCGCCTTTGTCGTCCGCGGTGCTCTCGTCACCCTTGTCGCCCTTGCCGCCCTTGTCGGCGGGGGTGCCGGAGGCGGCCGGCGCCTTCGGCGTGGCGGATCCGTTCGGCTTGGCGCTCGGGTCCGCGGGCGGCTGGGCGGCGGCGACGGTCAGGACCGGCCGGAAGTACAGCTGAGCGGTGGTACCGACCTGCTCGCGAGCCTGCTTCTCGTTCGTCCCCTTGGGGATGTTGACGATGATGTTCTCGCGGCCCTGGGTCTGGACCTCGGCCTCGGAGACGCCGAGCCCGTTGACACGGCGCTCGATGATGCCGACCGCCGTGTTCATGTTGGACTCGTTGACGGCGGACTCCTGGCCGGGCTCCGCCTTGGCCTTGAGCGTGATCGACGTGCCGCCGGCGAGGTCGATGCCTAGACGCGGGGTGGTGTGCCCCGACCAGAACATGCCGCCGGTGAGCGCGACCATGGCGATCAGAATGAACGCCAGGGCACGGCCCGGCCGGCTCTGGCCCCCCGCCGGCCTTCGGCCCTTCTTCGGTGCTGCCACCTGTCGTTTCTCCCTGTCCGAACCGCCCCGCGCCACACGGCCGGGGACGGCCACGAAGTGTGTGTGGGGACTCGCCCCCGCAGACGTGAGACCACCGCGGGAGCCGCGCGCCCCCGAGAGGGGGACCGCGCGGCTCCCGCGCGTTGACTTACTTGGCTTCGGTCTCGCCGTTCGCCTTGGCGTCCTTGTCGCCCTCGGCAGCGCCGGTCTTCTTGGTGAGGTCGGCCTTGGGCTCGCCCACGGCCTCCTCGGAGGTCTCGGCGTCCTGGCCGGCGGCCTCGGTCAGCGAGGACACGTCGTCCGGGACGACGGTGTCGGGCTCGTCACCGTGCACGATGCGGTTGTACTCCGCGTCGTCGAGGACGGCGCCGATCGAGTTCTTCGCGTAGACGGCGTGGACGCCGGGCGCGACCTCCAGGAGGACGGTCTCGTCGCCGATCTCCTTGACCGTGGCGTACATCCCCCCGATCGTGCGTACGCCGGTGCCGGGCTGCATCTGGTTGCGCATCTCCACCGCCTGCGCCTGCTTCTTCTTGGCAGAGCGGGTCATGAGGAACATGGCCCCGATGAGCACGATGAACGGGAGGAGCATGCCGATGTTAGTCACGGGACGGAATTCCTTCGCAAGGCCGTGGAGAACTCCGCGGCCTGATTCGGGGGTGGGTGCGCCGACCATAAGGGCGGCATCGGCGGAGTCTAGGCGAGTCCGCAGCATTGGAACAACGTCCAGCATCGCATTCCGGTTCCCTAACGGGCGAGTCTCCGCGCCGTCGCGCCCCGAAGAGCCCCGGTTGTCCGGCCGGCCGATTCCCGGTGGTGAGGCGGCCTCCCGCGGCCTCGGCCGGGTCGGGAAAAATCTTGTCCGGCCGCCGGGCGGGAGCGGCGCTATTTCCCGGACACGGCCTCCGGCGGGACCATGCCGAGGTGGTCCCAGGCCGCCGGAGTGGCGACCCGGCCACGGGGCGTACGGGCGAGCAGCCCCTCCCGTACGAGGAAGGGCTCGGCGACCTCCTCGACGGTCTCGCGCTCCTCACCCACCGCGACGGCGAGGGTCGACAGTCCGACCGGGCCGCCGCCGAAGAGCTTCAGCAGGGCCGTGAGGACGGCGCGGTCGAGCCGGTCGAGGCCGCGGCTGTCGACCTCGTACACCCCGAGCGCGGCGGCGGCGATCTCGCGGGTGATCTCTCCGTCGGCCCTGACCTGGGCGTAGTCGCGCACCCGGCGCAGCAGCCGGTTGGCGATCCGGGGGGTGCCGCGCGAGCGGCCGGCGATCTCGGCCGCGCCCGCCGCGTCTATGACGACGTCGAGGAGTCCGGCGGAGCGGCACACCACACGCTCCAGCTCGTGCGGCTCGTAGAACTCCATGTGGGCGGTGAAGCCGAAGCGGTCGCGCAGCGGCGGCGGCAGCAGGCCGGCCCGGGTGGTGGCGCCGACCAGGGTGAAGGGCGGCAGGTCCAGCGGGATGGCGGTGGCGCCGGGGCCCTTGCCGACGATGACGTCGACGCGGAAGTCCTCCATCGCCATGTAGAGCATCTCCTCGGCGGGCCGGGACATCCGGTGGATCTCGTCGAGGAAGAGGATCTCGCCCTCCTGAAGGGAGGACAGGATCGCGGCGAGATCGCCGGCGTGCTGGATGGCGGGGCCGCTGGTGATCCTGATCGGGGCGTTCATCTCGGCCGCGATGATCATGGAGAGCGTGGTCTTGCCCAGGCCGGGGGCGCCGGACAGCAGCACATGGTCGGCGGTGGCGCCGCGCTGGCGGGCCGCCTTCAGGACGAGATCGAGCTGCTGGCGGACCTTCTCCTGGCCGACGAACTCGGCGAGGTCCTTGGGGCGCAGCGCCGCCTCGACGGCCTGGTCGTCGCTCTCCGCGGAGGCCGCGACGATCCGCTCCTCGGCGGCGGCCGTCTCGTCGTCCCAGTTCACGGTGGTGGTTGCCTTTTCGCTCGTACGGGGAGGGGGCGGCCGGGTCAGCGGGCGCGGTTGAGGGTCTGGAGGGCGGCGCGCAGCAGCTGCGGGACGGGCGCGGAGCCGGTCTCGGCGAGCGCCGCCTCGGCCTGCGGGGTGACGGCGGCGACGGCCTCCTCGGCCTCCCGGCTCGCGTAGCCGAGGCCGACGAGCGCGGCGGAGAGCTGTTCGGTCCAGGGGGCGGGGCCCGTCGCGACCGGCGGCCGCTGTCCGACCAGGCCACTGGCGCCGAGCGGCGCGCCGAGCTTGTCCTTCAGTTCGAGCAGCAGCTTCTGCGCGCCCTTCTTGCCGATGCCGGGGACCGCGGTGAGCGCCTTCTCGTCGCCGGTGGAGACGGCGAGCCGCAGGGCGTCGGGGCGGTGCACGCCGAGCATGGCCTGGGCGAGCCGGGGGCCGACGCCGCTGGCGGTCTGGAGCAGCTCGAAGACCTGGCGCTCGTCGTCGTCGGCGAAGCCGTACAGGGTCAGCGAGTCCTCGCGGACGACCAGGGAGGTGGCGAGGCGGGCGGGCTCGCCGACGCGGAGGGACGCGAGGGTGTTCGGGGTGCACTGGACGGCCATGCCCACACCGCCGACCTCGACGACGGCGGTCGTGGGGGCGAGGGCGGCCACCGGGCCGCTGACGAAGGCGATCATGGCGTGCGGCCTTTCGGGGTGTGCGGGGCGACGGCCCGCTGGAGACGGTTCTGCGCCGCCACGGCCTGCTGGAGGCGGCTTTGGGCCGCCACGGCCTGTTGCAGGCGATTGGTGGCCGGGGCGCGCCAGATGTGGCAGATGGCGAGGGCGAGGGCGTCGGCGGCGTCGGCCGGCTTGGGCGGGGCGGAGAGCCGGAGCAGCCGGGTGACCATGGCGCCGACCTGGGCCTTGTCGGCCCGGCCGCTGCCGGTGACCGCGGCCTTGACCTCGCTCGGGGTGTGCAGGGCGACGGGCAGTCCGCGGCGGCTCGCGCACAGCATGGCGACGGCGCTGGCCTGGGCGGTGCCCATCACCGTCCGTACATTGTGCTGGCTGAACACCCGCTCCACGGCGACCAGTTCGGGATCGAAGCGGTCGATCCACTCCTCGATGCCGCGCTCGATCTCGACGAGCCGCGGACCGATGTCGGCGTCCGCCGGGGTGCGGACGACACCGACACCGAGCATGGTCAGCGGGCGTCCGGCGACGCCTTCGACGACACCGACACCGCACCGGGTCAGACCCGGGTCCACCCCGAGGACGCGCACGCCCGCCCCTCCCTGATCTCCAGCCGATCGCAAGTCTGTTTGTGCAGGCTATCCGCTGCCACTGACAACGCCGGACAAAGCAGCGGGCCGACGGGGTGTGTCCCGTCGGCCCGCTGCCAAAAATGCCGTGATCAGCGCCCGATCAGGCGTCGACCTTCGCCATGACCTCGTCGCTGACGTCGAAGTTGGCGTAGACGTTCTGCACGTCGTCGCTGTCCTCGAGGGCGTCGATCAGCTTGAACATCTTGCGCGCGCCCTCTTCGTCGAGTTCGACCTGCATGGTCGGGACGAAGCTGGACTCGGCCGAGTCGTAGTCGATGCCCGCCGCCTGGAGCGCGGTGCGGACCGCGACCAGGTCGGTGGACTCGCTGAGGACCTCGAACTGCTCGCCGAGGTCGTTGACCTCCTCGGCGCCCGCGTCCAGGACGGTCTCGAGGACGTCGTCCTCGCTCAGTTCGCCCTTGGGGAGCACGACGACACCCTTGCGGTTGAACAGGTACGAGACCGAGCCCGGGTCGGCCATGGAGCCGCCGTTGCGGGTCATGGCGACGCGCACGTCGGAGGCGGCGCGGTTGCGGTTGTCGGTGAGGCACTCGATGAGCACCGCGACACCGTTCGGGCCGTAACCCTCGTACATGATCGTGTCGTAGTCGACACCGCCGGCCTCAAGGCCGCCGCCGCGCTTGATCGCGGAGTCGATGTTCTTGTTCGGGACCGACGACTTCTTCGCCTTCTGGACGGCGTCGAACAGCGTCGGGTTGCCCTCCAGGTCGGCGCCGCCGGTGCGGGCCGCGACCTCGATGTTCTTGATCAGCTTCGCGAAGAGCTTGCCGCGCTTGGCGTCGATCACGGCCTTCTTGTGCTTCGTCGTAGCCCATTTAGAGTGGCCGGACATCTGCCTGTCTCCTTCGCGTAACCAATTTTCTGCACGAACCCGAGAGATCCTACCGGGATCGCGTCACCGTTCCGAGCGCACCATGTCCACGAACAGCGCGTGAATCCGGTGATCGCCGGTGAGTTCGGGGTGGAACGAGGTCGCGAGGGCCCTGCCCTGGCGTACGGCCACGATGTGACCGCCGTGCTCGGCGAGCACCTCCACCTCCGCGCCGACGGACTCCACCCAGGGCGCCCGGATGAAGACGCCCTCGACGGGGCTGTCTATTCCGCGCACCGCGACGGCCGCCTCGAAGGACTCGTTCTGCCGCCCGAAGGCGTTGCGGCGCACGATCATGTCGATGCCGCCGAAGGTCTCCTGGCCCGAGCGCGGGTCGAGGATCTTGTCGGCGAGCATGATCAGCCCGGCGCAGGTGCCGTACACCGGCATGCCCGCGGCGATCCGCTCGCGGACCGGCTCCAGCAGGCCGAACAGCGCGGCCAGCTTGGAGATGGTGGTGGACTCACCGCCCGGGATCACCAGGCCGTCGACCTCGGCCAGCTCTTCGGGGCGCCTGACGGGCCTGGCCACGGCGTCCGCCGCGGCCAGGGCGATCAGGTGCTCCCGTACGTCGCCCTGGAGGGCGAGCACTCCGATGACGGGGGTCGCGGAGTCGGAACCGACGGGAGTGGTCATGAGTGCTTACCAGCCCCGGTTCGCGTAGCGCTCGGACTCGGGCAGGGTGTCGCAGTTGATGCCGACCATGGCCTCGCCCAGGTTGCGGGAGGCGTCCGCGACGATCTTCGGGTCGTCGTAGAAGGTGGTGGCCTTCACGATGGCGGCGGCGCGCTTGGCCGGGTCGCCGGACTTGAAGATGCCGGAGCCGACGAAGACGCCCTCGGCGCCGAGCTGGCGCATCAGCGCGGCGTCGGCCGGGGTGGCCACACCGCCGGCGGAGAACAGCACGACCGGCAGCTTGCCGAGCTCGGCGACCTCCTTGACCAGCTCGTAGGGGGCGCGCAGGTCCTTGGCGGCGGCGAACAGCTCGTTGTTGTCGAAGCCGCGCAGCCGGGCGATCTCGTTCTTGATCTGGCGCAGGTGGCGGACGGCCTCGACGACGTTGCCGGTGCCGGCCTCGCCCTTGGAGCGGATCATGGCCGCGCCCTCGGCGATCCGGCGCAGGGCCTCGCCCAGGTTGGTGGCGCCGCAGACGAAGGGGGTGGTGAAGGCCCACTTGTCGGAGTGGTTGACCTCGTCGGCCGGGGTGAGGACCTCGGACTCGTCGATGTAGTCGACACCGAGCGACTGCAGGACCTGGGCCTCGACGAAGTGGCCGATGCGGGACTTGGCCATGACCGGGATGGAGACGGCGTCGATGATGCCCTCGATCATGTCCGGGTCGGACATCCGGGCCACGCCGCCGTCCTTGCGGATGTCGGCCGGGACCCGCTCCAGGGCCATGACGGCCACGGCGCCCGCGTCCTCGGCGATCTTCGCCTGCTCGGGCGTGACGACGTCCATGATCACGCCACCCTTGAGCTGCTCGGCCATGCCGCGCTTGACGCGGGCGGTGCCGGTCTCGGGGGACTGGGTGGTGGCGGAAGGCGTGGTGGACACGGGGTACCTCACTCGTTCACAGCGGGTTAAGACAAGAGTGAGGAAACAGGGCACGAGCAGTCCACATCAAGGGCCAATGCGGACCCAGTGGATCATTTTCCGTGGGGTGGGGCAGGCCACCTGGTCCGGGGGCGGATTCGGGACGGGTCCGGATGGGCTCAGGCCGGCTCCGGGCCTGGCCGGGCTCGCGCTCGGAACAGGTCGGGGCCGCACTCAGGCCGGGCGGTCGGCGAGCGCGACGGGCGGTTCGTCGTCCATCTCGAAGGCCATCGGGAACGGGGCGTGGCCGGCCAGCCGGAACCAGCGGACCTTGCGGTGGCGGCGCAGGGCGCGGGCGGCCCGTACCGCGTCGTTGTGGAACCGCCGGGCCATCGGCACCCGCCGTACGGCCGCCGCGAGCTCCCCCGCCGCCTCCTCGCCGCCAAGCGCCCCGCGGACCACCTCGACCTGCTCGGGCTCCCCGAACACCGCCCGCAGCGCCTGGCTCAGCTCGCTCTCGGCGACCTCGCGCTGCTCCTCCTCGGCCTGCCGGGCGGCGTGCGCCGCCTCGTAGAGCACGATCGACGCGGCCGGATCGAGCACCCCGGAGGTGGCCAGCTCCTGGGCGACCGAGGCGCGGCGCAGCAATTGCGCGTCGAGGGCGGCGCGGGCGGCGTCAATTCGGGTGTGGAGCCGGTCGAGCCGTCCGGCGGTCCAGCTCAGGTAGACGCCGACGAGGATCAGTGCGGCTACGGTCCAGATCAGGGTTGCGGTCACGGGCGCACAGGCTACCGGGGCGCCGGCAGCACCCCTTCCCAAAGGTCGCGGTCATGGGCGAACAGGACACGGGCGGGCCGCCCGGCGCCGAGTGCGCCGAGCCGCGCGAACCAGGCGCGGTACGGGTCACGGAGCTCGTGCGCCGGGTCGCACGCGGCCCGGAACTCGTGCGCGAAGTCGTACGCCTGCCCGGCGAGCACGGTCACCCGGTCCCCGTGGTCGAGCACGAGCGACTGGTGCCCCGCGGTGTGCCCCGGGGTGGGGACGACGAGGACGCCGGGCGCGATCGCGTGCTCGCCGTCGATCTCCTGCCAGGAGACGCCGGGGAGCAGGCTGTCGATGGTGTGGCCGCCGGCGCGGGCGAGGGCGAGTTCGGTGCGCTGGACGAGGGCGGGGACGCCGGGGAAGCGCTGGTTCGCGCCGATGTGGTCGAAGTGGAGATGGCAGTTGACGACGAGACCGACCTCGGCCGGGTCCACGGTCAGGGGCCGGCGCACGGGCCGGTAGTGCGCGTCGGTCTCGGGTGAGCCCTCGCCCATGCCGGTGTCGAAGAGCACGGTGCCGCCGGGGTGGCGGACGAGGTACGCGAGAACGGGTTCCCGGCGGTCGTACGGGCCGCCCCACTCGGCGGCGGGCCGGGTGAAGTGGCCGAGGTCGAGGCAGGTGGTCGAGATCATGCGGGCAGCCTGCCCGGCGCGCGGCCGGGCACACCGCCGATCGGCCCGATCATCGCGTGACCCGCTGGCCGAGGGCGCCCGACCTCCCGCCTCGCCCGGTGGCGCGGCTTCCCCGGCCGGTCTCCCCCGGCCCGGTCGCGTACGCCCCGGGCGCGGACCGTCCCACGATCCGCGCGCCCCGGAAGCCCCAGAAGCCTCTGAAGCCCCGAAAGCCCGGTGCGCCTACAGCCTCAGCCGGGCCCGCAGACCGCCGCCCGCGCGTTCGTCCGTGGCCACGGAGGCCGCGCCGTCGGTGACGGTCTCGTAGACGGCGAGGATGTCCGCGCCGACCGTCGACCAGTCGAAGCGCCGTACGTGCGCCGATCCGCGTGCGCTCAGCTCGGCGCGGCGCCGCTCGTCACCGAGCAGGCGCACGGCGTGCTTGGCGAGGTCGTCGGCGTCCTCGTTGGCGAAGAGTTCGCCGGCCGCGCCCTGGTCGAGGACCTGGGCGAAGGCGTCGATGTCGGCGGCGAGGACGGGCGCGCCGGCGGACAGGGCCTCGACCAGGATGATGCCGAAGCTCTCGCCGCCCGTGTTGGGCGCGACGTACACATCGACGCTGCGCAGCAGCCGGGCCTTGTCCTCGTCGCTGACCATGCCGAGGAACTCCACCCGCGCCCGCATCCCGGGCGGGAGCGAGGCGACCGCCTCCTCCTCGTCACCGCGGCCGGCCACCAGGAGCCGGGTGTCGGGCCGCTCGGCGAGGATCTTCGGCAGCGCCCGCATCAGCACCGGCAGGCCCTTGCGGGGCTCGTCGATGCGGCCGATGAAGCCGAGCGTGCCGCCCTGCCACTCCTTGCGGGGCTCGGCCCGGGCGAAGAAGTCGACGTCGACGCCGTTGGGGATGACGACGGCGTCGCCGCCCAGGTGCTCGACGAGGGTGCGGCGCGCGTACTCGCTGACGGCGATCCGCGCGCTGATCTTCTCCAGGGCGGGCTGGAGGATCGGATACGCGGCGATCATGGCCCGCGAGCGAGGGTTGGAGGTGTGGAAGGTGGCCACGATCGGCCCCTGCGCCGCCCAGCAGGTCAGGAGCCCGAGCGAGGGCGAGGTCGGTTCGTGGATGTGGACGACGTCGAAGGCGTTGTCGTGCAGCCAGCGCCGGACCCGGGCGGCGGACAGGAAGCCGAAGTTGAGGCGGGCGACGGAGCCGTTGTACGGCACGGGCACGGCGCGGCCGGCGGAGACGGCGTACGGCGGCAGCGGTGTGTCCTCGTCGGCGGGGGCGAGGACGGAGACCTCGTGACCGAGCCGGATCAGGTGCTCGGCGAGGTCGCGGATGTGGAACTGGACGCCGCCCGGCACGTCCCACGAGTACGGGCAGACGATCCCGATCTTCACGCGGTCCGCTCCTCCAGGTCGGCCAGCCACAGCCGCTGGAGCATATGCCAGTCCTCCGGGTGGTCGGCGATGCCCTCGGCGAAGACGTCGGCGAGGGCCTGGGTCATGAGGGACGTCTTCTCGGTGCGGTGGCCCGACTCGGGTACCTCGATCGGCGCGTGCACCCGGCCGCGCATGACGTCGGTGTCGTCGTACCAGAGCGTCACGGGCAGCAGGAGGGCGCCGGTCTGCTGGGCGAGTATCGCGGGCCCGGCGGGCATCCGCGCGCGCGCGCCGAAGAACGACACCTCGACGCCCGAGGCGGACAGGTCGCGGTCGGCGACGAGGCAGACCAGGCCGCCGGCCCGCAGCCGGCGGGCCAGGGTGCCGAAGGCGGAGCCGCCGGTGTGCGGCAGCACCTCCATGCCCAGGGACTCGCGGTAGGCGACGAACCGGTCGAACAGCGTCTCGGGCTTGAGCCGCTCGGCGACGGTGGTGAACGGGACACCGAGCGCCCGGGTGACCCAGACGCCCGCGAGGTCCCAGTTGGCCATGTGCGGCAGCGCCAGAACGACGCCGCGCCCGGTGGCGAGCCCCTCCGTCAGGTAGTGGACGTCCTTGGGGTCGAAGCTGTTCGCCGCCCGTTCCTTGCTCCAGGTGGGCAGCCGGAAGGACTCCATCCAGTAGCGCATGTACGAGCGCATGCCCGCCCGCGACAGCTCCTGGAGACGTTCGGGGGTCGGATCCGGCACCACGCGCGCGAGGTTCGACTCCAGGCGCAGCACGCTCTTGCCGCGCCGCTTCCAGACGGAGTCGGCTATCCGCCGGCCGAGGCCGCGGGCCACCGGCTCGGGCAGTTTCTTGACGGTCGCCCAGCCGAGGCCGTACAGCCCGTCGCTCAGCCGGTCCTTGAAACCGCTCATGTCGCTGTCCCGCTCCCCCCGGAGGCGGCCTTCGCCTGCGCCTCCGCCGATTCCCTGCGCACCGTCACGACACGCTGCCCCAGGGTCACCGCCGAGCCGGCGGCGACGATCCACAGCGCGATCGGCAGCAGCACCTGCACCCCCGGCACGCCGAACGCGTGCAGTCCGGCGAGGCCGGCCGCGACCAGTGAGATCACCAGACGCTCGGCGCGCTCGACGAGGCCGTTGACGGCGACCGGCAGGCCGATCGACTCGCCGCGTGCCTTGGTGTACGACACCACCTGGCCGCTGGCCAGGCAGAAGATCGCCACGGCGCACAGGACGTTGTCGTCTCCCTTGCCCGCGTACCAGAGCGCGAAACCGCCGAAGATCGCCCCGTCGGCGACCCGGTCCAGGGTCGAGTCGAGGAAGGCGCCCCAGGGGCTGGAGGTCCCGGCCTGCCGGGCCATGTTGCCGTCGACGAGGTCGGAGAAGACGAACAGCGTGATGACGATCGTTCCCCAGAAGAATTCTCCGCGGGGGAAGAAGACCAGCGCGCCGGCCACCACTCCGGCGGTGCCGATCAGCGTGACCGTGTCGGGGCTGACGCCCCGGCGGAGCAGAAACGCGGCGAACGGTGTGAGGACACGCGTAAAAAACGCACGCGCGTACTTGTTCAGCATGGCCTTCCCGAGGTTCGGTGGGCCGCGCGGCCCCAATGACCACCGGCTCACCCATCGTAGCCACGCGGGTCCGCGCCGGAGCGGCGGCACCCGTGGTCCGCGTCGTGAGAGGGCGCCGGGGCGTGTCGCGCCCCGCCGAGCCGTCGCCTGCCGAGGGCCCCCGCGCACGACGTATGGACGCACCGTGACGGCGGTGCGAAGCTCGAAGGACGACCGCGGGCGCCTTCGGAGCCGCACGCGACGACGGGTGGCCTCATGCCGCCGCTGCCCCGCCGCTCCCCCGTACCCGCGCCGCCACCTCACCGCGCGGGACGCGCGAGCAGTCGGGAGGAACATCATGGGCGACAAGGCGAACACCCGCTCCGGAGCCGCCGGCAGGGCACCGACGGCCGACCGGCCCTCGGATGTACGGAACGTGGTGCTGGTCGGCCACAGCGGATCGGGCAAGACGACCCTCGTGGAGGCCCTGGCGCAGACCGCGGGCGCGGTGGGCCGGGCCGGGCGGGTCGAGGACGGCGGGACGATCTCCGACTACGACGAGATCGAGCGGCGCGGCGGGCGGTCGGTCCAGCTCTCGCTCGTCCCGGTCGAGTGGGGCGGCTGCAAGATCAATCTGCTGGACACCCCGGGATACGCCGACTTCGTCGGGGAACTCCGGGCCGGTCTGCGCGCGGCGGACGCGGCCCTCTTCGTCGTCTCGGCCGCGCAGGAGGCCGACGCGGTCGCGGGCTCCACGCGCGCGGTGTGGGAGGAGTGCGCGGCGGTCGGGATGCCCCGGGCGATCGTCGTCACCCATCTGGACACGGCCCGTATGGACTACGCCGGGCTCACCGGGGTATTGGCGACGCTCTTCGGCGGCGACGACCCCGACGCCGTACTGCCGCTGTATCTGCCCGTGCTCGGCCCCGAGGGCGCCGACGGGCACGCCCCGGCCACCGGGCTCGTGGGGCTGCTCACGGAGCGGATCTTCGACTACACGGCGGGGGCGCGGCGGGAGGATCCACCCGACGAGGCGCAGCGGGCGGTGATCGCCGAGGCCCGGGCCCGGCTCATCGAGGGGATCATCGCCGAGAGCGAGGACGAGACCCTGATGGACCGCTATCTGGGCGGCGAGGAGATCGGCGTCGGCACGCTGGTGGACGATCTGGAGAAGGCCGTCGCGCGGGGCACCTTCCATCCGGTGCTCGCGGCGGCTCCGGCGGTGGAGGGCGGCAGCCAGGGGCTCGGCACCGTGGAACTGCTCGACCTGATCACCCGCGGCTTTCCCACGCCCCTGGAGCGGACCGCGCCCGCGGTCGCCGCGCCCGGGGGCCCGGCCGGTCCGGCGGTGGTGTGCGATCCGGACGGGCCGCTGGTGGCCGAGGTCGTGAAGACCTCCTCGGACCCGTATGTGGGACGGCTTTCACTCGTCCGGGTGTTCTCCGGCACGCTGCGGCCCGACGAGACGGTGCACGTGTCGGGGCACGGTCTGACCGATCCGGGGCACGGGAACGGGCACGGGAACGGGGAGCTCCACGACGCGGAGGAGCGGATCGGCGCGCTGACCTCGCCGTTCGGCAAGCAGCAGCGGCCCCTGACGCGGTGCGTGGCCGGCGATCTGGCCTGTGTGGCCAAGCTGGGCCGGGCGGAGACCGGCGACACGCTGTCGGCGAAGGACGCGCCCTTGCTGATGGAGCCTTGGCATATGCCGGAACCTCTGCTGCCCGTGGCCATAGAGGCGCACGGGAAGGCCGACGAGGACCGGCTGTCGCAGGGCCTCGCGCGGCTCGTCGCGGAGGATCCGACGATGCGGCTCGAACAGAACCAGGACACCCGTCAGGTGGTGCTGTGGTGTCTGGGCGAGGCCCATGCCGACGTGGCCCTGGAGCGGCTGCGCGGGCGGTACGGGGTGCGGGTCGACACCGTGCCGCACAAGGTGGCGCTGCGCGAGACCTTCGGGGCCGCCGCGGCCGGGCGGGGCCGGCTGGTGAAACAGTCGGGCGGGCACGGGCAGTACGCGATCTGCGAGATCGACGTGGAGCCGCTGCCGGCGGGCAGCGGGATCGAGTTCGTCGACAAGGTGGTCGGCGGCGCCGTCCCGCGCTCGTTCATCCCGTCCGTGGAGAAGGGCGTGCGGGCACAGGCGGCGCGCGGGGTGGCGGCCGGTCATCCGCTGGTGGACGTCCGGGTCACCCTGCGCGACGGCAAGGCCCACTCGGTGGACTCCTCCGACGCGGCGTTCCAGGCGGCGGGCGCGCTCGCCCTGCGGGAGGCGGCGGCGGAGGTCCCGGTCCGCCTCCTGGAGCCGGTGGCGGAGCTGTCGGTGCTGATCCCGGACGAGTACGTGGGCGCGGTGATGAGCGATCTGTCCGGGCGGCGCGGGCGGGTGGTCGGCACCGAGCAGTCGGGGCAGGGCCGGACCCTGGTGCGCGCGGAGGTGCCGGAGATCGAGATCGG
Organism: Streptomyces sp. NPDC048718; assembly: GCF_043198875.1. Classification (NCBI taxonomy): domain Bacteria; kingdom Bacillati; phylum Actinomycetota; class Actinomycetes; order Kitasatosporales; family Streptomycetaceae; genus Streptomyces; species Streptomyces sp. NPDC048718. The sequence goes on along the minus strand of NZ_JBICVG010000016.1, from coordinate 145,059 downwards.
ACGGTACGCGATCGATCTGCGGTCGGTCTCGCACGGCACCGGGAGCTTCGACCGGGTGTATGTACGGCATGAGCCGATGCCCCCTCAGGTCGCCGACCGGGTCCGCGAGAAGGCCGGGAATACCGCCTGACCGGCGGGCCTTCGTCCCGCCGGGCGCCGTCGCCGTCCGCCCGGCTCCGCTCCGGCGGACGGCATCCGGCCGTCCCGTACCAGTCCTCGGCACATGCGGTGACGCATCATGTGTCGCCCGGTTACGCTGTGGTGCCCAGCTCAGAAGGTGTGCGGGGCGCGGCAGTTGGGAAACAGCCCGCACAGGAACCGCGGCGATGGGGGCGGCAGTGACGATCGGCAGTTTCGGACCCGGGGCGCAGATCCCTCTCCAGGGCTCGGACGCGGGAACGGCGGCGACCTATGCTCTCGCCACCGCCGCGTACCGCGACAGCCCGGTCGAGGCGATCCTGGACGCCAACAGCGACTGGCACCAGTCGTCGGTCAAGCCCGGCAAGTGGCCCAAACTCTTCCGGCCGGACCTCGGCGAGGCGTTCTCGCGCGCCGTCCAGGTCCGGATGCTCGGCGGCGCGCGCAAGGCGCTCATCCAGTCCTTCGGCGCCGACCCCCGGCCGGTCGTCGAGCACTGTCTGGCGGCCTCCGGCATCCGCAAGCAGCGCGACATCAAACTCACCCTGGTCACCGCCGTGTGCGGGGTGCTGTTCCTGCCCGGGCTGCTGCTCTGGCTCGGCGTGATCCAGCTCCGCCGGATGGCGGCGGGCTCCGAGAACAAGCGCAACAGCGCCGTCGGCACCGCCCTGTTGGTGATCGCCGGGCTGTTCGCCGCGATCGTCCTCGTCAAGCTGCCCTGGGACGGGCTGCTGCCGAACTATCTGCGCGCGATGATCGTGGCCCCGGTCGCCGGCTGGTTCCTGGCCCGGCGGATCTGCGAGAACACCGCCATCGTGCTGCGCGAGCGCTGGACGGCCCTGCTGAGCGGCGGAATCGGGGCGTCCGTCCCCGAGGCCGTGGCGAAGGACCCGACCGACAAGGCCGCCCAGGAGCTCCAGGCCAACCTGAACAAGGTGTCCGCCGAGCAGCTGTCCAACGTCGCCTTCTACGCGGGCCCCAAGGGCATCCTGGGCATGGGCACCCGCTGGGGCAGCTGGGTCATGGCCGAGGAGCTGGTGCCCCTCGCCGGCAAGGAGATCCACGACTTCCGGGCCTGGGACATCATCCGCCGGATCCACACCGAGCTGACCCTGCTCGAACGCGGCGCGCTGAAGACCGGCTTCCCCAAGCCGACCGTCAAGCACTGGATCGTGTCACCGGTCGGCGAGGGCGCGGGCGAGGTCTCGCGGCCCTCGGGCGACAACATCGTCAACTACGAGGTGAAGCCGCACGAGATCCAGCGCATCTGCAACGACCAGCAGTTCGGCGCCGGGAACCGGCACTACCTGGGCGTGCAGTTCACCCTGTGGGACGGCCAGCTGGTGCTCACGATGATGGTGACCGTGACCTCGCTCCACCACACGCTGCGCGTCGAGGTCACCGGCCACGCCCTCGGCCCGGTCCACGGATTCTTCGGCTCGAAGCCGTCCGGGAAGAGCAAGACGGTCTCCAAGACCGTCCGGTTCTGGGAGACCCGTGAGATCAAGCTGCCGCTGACCGACACCGACGAGGTGGTACGCCAGGCGGTGCGCGCCCCGCTCACCTGGTTCCCGCCGATCCTGGAGTTCCTCGGCGGCAAGCTCGTGCTGCCCGAGCCGTTCGGGCTGCGGCACGCCTGGGCGGGCCAGCCCTGGCGGAACCGCTTCATGGCCGACGACGCCCTGCGGATGGCCACCCCGGTGCTGCGCGCGGTGCACGCCGCGACGATCAAGGCGCTCGACGAGCACAACGTGGACACCTCCCGCTTCACCTCGCGCTCGCTCGGCCTCGGCGGCGGCGTCCAGGACGCGAGCCCGAAGAAGGCCGACCTGTACGACGCGTAGGGGCGCGCCGGAGCCCTCCGGGACGCCCGGGCGGCCGACCGTACCCTGTGGACGCGTCAGTGCCCCCGTACCGCGGAATCATCGCGGTACGGGGGCACTGGCATAGGCCCGAATGCCGAGTGCGGGCTCAGGCTCCCGCGGTGGGCCAGGCGTCGGCGAGCATCTTCCGGGTATCGGCGAGCAGCTGCGGCAGCACCTTGGTGTGGCCGACCACCGGCATGAAGTTGGTGTCCCCGCCCCAGCGCGGCACCACGTGCTGGTGCAGGTGCGCGGCGATCCCAGCGCCCGCGACGGAGCCCTGGTTCATGCCGATGTTGAACCCGTGCGCGCCGGACGCGGTCCGCAGCGCCGTCATCGCCCGCTGGGTAAAGGCGGCCAGCTCGGCCGTCTCGGCCGCGTCCAGCTCGGTGTAGTCGGCGACGTGGCGGTACGGGACCACCATCAGGTGTCCGCCGTTGTACGGGTACAGGTTCAGCACCGCGTACACGCTGGTGCCGCGCGCGATCACCAGCCCGTCCTCGTCCGACTTCGACGGGATCACGCAGAACGGACAGCCGTCGCCGGCGTCCGGTCCGCTGGGCTTGTTCTCGCCCTGGATGTACGCCATCCGGTGGGGCGTCCACAGGCGCTGGAAAGCGTCCGGCGTCCCCACTCCGATCTGCTGTTCCGGCTCAGTCGTCATGCCGTGCAGCATATTGCGTCGCCCGTTCGGAACGTGTCGCCGGGGCGAAGGAGAACGGGCCGGGCCATCCTGATCCGGTGAGCGACAGGCCGCCGGAGCCGCCCCGGCAGGAACGCTGGGAACGCCGGATGACGATCCCGCTGGCGGTGGCCTCCGCCGTCTTCCTCGCCGGCTACTCGGTGCGCGTCCTCGCCCACGACCGCATCGGGCAGGGCTGGCTGAACCTCTGTCTGGGGATCGTCCTCGGCGCCTGGGCCTTCTTCGTCGCCGACTACGCGGTCCGCGTGCGGCTGAGCGGCCTCGGCCCGCTCCGCTTCGTCCGCCGCCATCTGCTCGACACCGTCATCGTGGTGCTGCCGCTGCTGCGCCCGCTGAGCGTGGTCAGCGTGTACGACCGGGTGCAGCGCCGCTACGACAAGCCGCGGCTCACCCTCTACGCGCGCGTGATGGCGTACGCGGGCCTCACGGCCACCCTGCTCGGCTACACCAGCGCGCTCACCGTCTACTTCCTGGAGCACGACGCGCCCGGCGCGACCATCCGCACCTTCGGCGACGCGGTGTGGTGGGCCGCCGCGACCCTGGCGACGGTCGGCTACGGGGACGTGACCCCGGTGACCCCGCTGGGCCGGACCACCGCGGTGGGCCTGATGGCCTGCGGGCTCGCGCTCCTCGGGGCGGTGACGGGCTCGTTCTCGTCGTGGCTGATCCAGGTCTTCCGCCGGGAGGACGAGCGCTGAGCGCTCCGGGGACGGGACGAACCACATGGGCGAGGCCCTGGGAAGCGGTGTTTCCCAGGGCCTCGCGAAACCACCTCGGCCGGTGCCGGGGAGGGTCAGACCTGGACGCGGTCCTCGACGATCTTGGCGATCTTGGCGATGGCCTCGTCGCGCGGAACGCCGTTCTCCTGCGAACCGTCGCGGTAGCGGAAGGAGACCGTGCCCGCGTTCATGTCGTCGTCACCGACGATGATCATGAACGGCACCTTCTGCTTCTGGTGCGTACGGATCTTCTTCTGCATACGGTCCGAGGAGGCGTCCACCTCGACCCGCAGGCCCTTCTTCTTCGCGTCGGCGGCGAACTCCCGCAGGTAGTCCACGTGCGCGTCGCCGATCGGGATGCCGACCGCCTGCACCGGGGCCAGCCACGGCGGCATCGCGCCCGCGTAGTGCTCCAGGAGCACCGCGAAGAACCGCTCGATCGAGCCGAACAGGGCACGGTGGATCATGACCGGCCGCTGGCGCGAGCCGTCCGCCGCCGTGTACTCGAGGTCGAAGCGCTCCGGCAGGTTGAAGTCCAGCTGGACGGTGGACATCTGCCAGGTACGGCCGATGGCGTCACGCGCCTGCACCGAGATCTTCGGGCCGTAGAAGGCGGCGCCGCCCGGGTCGGGGGTGAGCGGCAGGCCCTGCTTCTCGGCGACCTGCTGGAGGACCGCGGTGGCCTCCTCCCACACCTCGTCGGAGCCGACGTACTTCTCCGGGTCCTTGGTGGACAGCTCCAGGTAGAAGTCGTCCAGACCGTAGTCGCGCAGCAGGTTCAGGACGAAGGTGAGCGTCTTGTCGAGCTCGTCCGCCATCTGCTCGCGGGTGCAGTAGATGTGGGCGTCGTCCTGCGTGAAGCCGCGGGCGCGGGTCAGGCCGTGCACGACGCCCGACTTCTCGTACCGGTACACGGTGCCGAACTCGAACAGACGCAGCGGCAGCTCACGGTACGAACGCCCGCGCGCGTCGAAGATCAGGTTGTGCATCGGGCAGTTCATGGGCTTGAGGTAGTAGTCCACGCCCTCGTCGAGCTGCATGGGGGGGTACATGCCCTCGGCGTACCAGTCCAGGTGGCCCGACTTCTCGAACAGCTTGCCCTTGGTGGCGTGCGGCGAGTAGACGAACTCGTAGCCCTCCTCCTCGTGCCGGCGGCGCGAGTAGTCCTCCATCGCCCGGCGGATGACGCCCCCCTTGGGGTGGAAGACCGCCAGACCCGAACCGATCTCGTCCGGGATGGAGAACAGGTCGAGCTCGTTGCCGAGCTTGCGGTGGTCGCGCTTCTCGGCCTCGGCGAGGAAGTCGAGGTGGGCCTTCAGCTCGTCCTTCGACGGCCACGCGGTGCCGTAGATGCGCTGGAGCATCGGGTTCTTCTCGCTGCCGCGCCAGTAGGCGGCCGCGTTGCGCATCAGCTTGAACGCCGGGATGTTGCGGGTCGTGGGCAGGTGCGGACCGCGGCAGAGGTCCTTCCAGCACAGCTCGCCGGTCTTGGCGTCCAGGTTGTCGTAGATCGTCAGCTCGCCGCCGCCGACCTCGACGTTCGCGCCGTCGTCGGTCGACGCGGCGCCCTTGATGCCGATGAGCTCCAGCTTGTACGGCTCGTCGGCCAGCTCCTCGCGGGCGGCCTCGTCCGTCACGACACGGCGGGCGAACCGCTGGCCGCGCTTCTGGATCTCCTGCATCTTCTTCTCGATGGCCTTGAGATCCTCGGGCGTGAAGGGCTTCTCCACGTCGAAGTCGTAGTAGAAGCCGTCCCGGACCGGCGGGCCGATGCCCAGCTTGGCCTCCGGGTACAGCTCCTGCACGGCCTGCGCCATGACGTGCGCGGTGGAGTGGCGCAGGATGTTCAGGCCGTCCTCGGACGAGATCTCCACGCCCTCGACGACGTCGCCGTCGGCGAGCTCGTACGACAGGTCCTTCAGCTCGCCCGCGACACGGGCGGCGATCACGGCGCGGTCTTCGGCGAACAGGGCGCCGGCCGTGGTGCCCGCGCTCACCGTCCTCTCCTCGGGCCCGGAGGCGGACGGGACGGTCACACGGACTTCAGACACAGATGCTCCATACATTAGGGCGCGGGCAGACACGAGGTGCCGGCGCCGGTGGCGCGCGGCAGAGACGAGGTGCCGCGCGGGTACGAGTCTATCGGGGCCGGGGGGTGCGGGGTCGCGCTGTGGTGAGATCCCGGACGCACGAGGGGCCCAGGGCCCCCGCGAGTGCGGGCCGGGCATATGCCGTCACACCTGTTTGCGGGCCCCTGCCCAGCGAGCCCGGGCCCTCTGCCGTTGCGAACCAGTGCGGGCGCGCCTGCCTGTGTGAGTGCGGGCCGGACACCTGACGACGCCAAATACAACCGGGCTGCCTCCTACGGCCGAGTGAGCCGAAGGGGTGCGTCGGGGGAACAGTGCCGAACGCGCACAGGCCCGCGAGGAACGAGTGGGCCGAGCACGATCGGTGCTGTGAGTCCGACTCCAGCACCCCGTGGGGGTCCCCCCGCCGAAGGCAGGGGGAGAACCGAGTCATAAAAAGGCCAACGCGGCGCAAACAACATGCGCCCACCCTTAGCCACCTCGCGCCCATGCGGGCCCAGCCCCAGCCCTCTCGCTGACGCACAACCCCAGCCCCAGCCGCCTCGTGCCCGTGCGGGCCACGCACCAGCCCCGCACTCACATACAAGCACCACCCCAGCCGCCACACTCACGCACAAGCCTCACCCAGCCCCCGGCCCTCCCCCCTCGGCCCCTCAGTCCCCTTCCGTGAAAAAGTCCGGGGCGTCCTGAAAAGACTGCAGCGATTTCATCAGGCGGTCGCGTTCCGCCTCGTCGACGTGGACCGGGGCGACGGCGCTCGCGTCCGTGAGGCGGCGGAAGCCGCCTCGGCTTTCGAGGCGGCCGACGACGCGGATCGGGAGGCCGGTGAGGTGGGCGTGGCCGGCGGTGCGGTAGCCGTCCTCGTCGAGGGTGACGCGGACGTGGCCGACCTCGGCGCCGGACAGGACGCGCAGCCGGACAGTGCCTTCGCCGTGCGGGCCTGAGCGGCGCATGCGGACGACGGTGCCGGTGATCCGTACGGGTACGGAGGGTTCGCCGGCCAGGTAGCGGGCGCCGGCGGCGCGCAGGGCGGGCAGGTCGCCCGGGGAGAACTCGACGGGTTCGGGGCGGGCGGCGCAGCCTTCGGGGGTGCCGGCGGCCGGGGACCAGGCGAGGGCGATGCCGGCGCCTTCGGTGCCGCGGACCAGGGCGACCAGCGCGTCGGTGAGTTCGCGGCTCACGCCGGCCTCGACGGCGGTGTCGAAGGCGTCCGTGTTTCCGGTGGCCCGCTGGTAGTCGATGGCCTCGCGGGTGGCGGACAGGGCGTGGTGGAGCCGTACGGAGACGGTCCGGCCGGTGTCGACGGGCAGGAAGGCGGTGAGGCCTCGGCCGCCGGGTGCGGCGCCGACGACGACGGACGCCAGGGCTGCCTGGGCCTGCCGCCGGTGCCGGGAGCCGTGGTAGCCGGTGCGGGCACGGACGGCGAGGGCGCCGGCGAGCAGCACGGCGCGGGCGGCGGACCTGAGCTGTTCCTGGACGGGCCAGGGCACGGCTCCGGCCGGTCCCGGGGGGACGTCGCGCCACCAGCGGATCTCGTCGCTGGGGACGGTGAGGCCGGTGAGGACGTCGCGGGCGGAGGGCACGGCGCTGCGGGCGAGCGCGGTGAGGGCTTCGCCGAGCAGGTCGTCGGCGTCGGGGAAGGCGCGGCTGTCGGGGACGAGGAGGCTGGTGACGCGGCCGGTGTCGCCGGGGCCGGGCGGGGTCCAGCGGCTGTAGCGGCCGGCGGCTCCGCCGCGCCGCCGCCAGCCGTGGCGGGCGAGCAGCGCGCCGAGGACGCGGGGGTCGACGCGGCCGGGGTCGGGGGTGTCCCCGGCGTCGGCCCAGGGTCCGGGTGGCACGGCGGGTACGCCGCTCCAGTGGCCGGGCCGGCCGCCGGGCACCGGATGGGGCGGCGATTCCGGGTGGTGCGGTGGTTCCGGGTGGGGCGGGTGCGGGTGGGGATGGGGCCGGGGGTGCGGCTGGGACCGTGAGGTCGTGTGCGCGGAGGAGGACGGGGGGATGGAGCCGTACTCGGGTTCGTCCATCGGCCGGTGCATCAGGGTCTCCCTCCCACGCCGACCCGCGCCATGATCTCGCACAGCGCCCGGTCGTCGAAGATCCTTGTCGTCGGGACGCGCACGGTGGTCCGGTGGCGGCCCGTGACCGGGTGGCCGGCCAAGTTGATCCAGTAGCAGCAGTGCCGCAGGTCGAGCCGGTCGTGCCCGGCCCGCAGCCAGTCGTCCTGGCTCCGCGGCGCGAGCATCACGACCAGGATCTTGTGCACCGCCACGGGGGTGCGGGCGAGTTTCACCAGGTGGTCGTTGTCGAGCGTGAACGAGAACGCCGCGGATGCCCCGGCCGCCGTTCCGGGCACCCGCGGCGGTATCTGATAGGTGCATTTGAGCTGGACTTTGATGGTCACTTCGTCGTCGACGGTGTGACCGGCCGCGCTGTGGCTCACATGCCAGTCGATGCCGTTGTCCGGGAACGGCTGCGACAGCGAGCAGCCTGCCGCCGCCGCGACCGCGTGGAGATATCCCACCTGCAGGGTCTCCATGCACGCGGTGGTGGCGAGTGAACCACGCAGGGGGGCTTCCCGCTGGGGCGGCAGCCCTCCCGACTCGGGCTGGGCGAGCGCCATGTCGATTCCCTTCCCCGTCCTTGTTGTTGTGACCGGTCCGCGTACGGCGCAAACAGCCCGGGTATCTACGAATCGGGGCAGGGGGTTGGCCATCTGCCGCGCGCGTGCGAGGAGTTCGGGGATGACGACGCAGTGGTACGAGGGGCCCCTGGCCGCATTCGACACGGAGACCACAGGAGTCGACGTCGAGGAGGACCGGATCGTGTCGGCCGCCCTCGTCGTCCAGGACGCGGCGGGCACCCGGCCGAGGGTGACCCGCTGGCTGGTGAATCCGGGCATACCGGTGCCGCCGGAGGCGACCGCGGTCCACGGCCTGACGGATCGCCACCTCCAGCGCAACGGCCGCTGGCCGTCGCCGGTAGTGGAGGAGGTGGCCCGGGCGATAGCGGAACAGATCGCGGCGGGCCGCCCGCTGGTGGTGATGAACGCGCCGTTCGATCTGACGATCCTGGACCGCGAGCTGCGCCGGCACCGCGCGTCCTCACTGGGCCGCTATCTGGACAGCGTTCCGCTGTGCGTCCTGGACCCGCGGGTCCTGGACAAGCATCTGGACCGCTACCGCAAGGGCCGCCGGACGCTGACCGATCTGTGCGTCCAGTACGAGGTGGTGCTGGACGGGGCGCACGACGCGGCGGCCGACGCGAGTGCGGCACTGGAGGTCGTACGGGCGGTGGGGCGGCGGTTCGCGGGGCGTCTCGAACGGCTGTCGCCGGGCGAGCTGCACACCCTCCAGGCGGTGTGGCACGCGGCACAGGCGCGGGGGCTTCAGGCGTGGTTCACCCGGCAGGGGACGCCGGAGACGGTGGACCCGGCGTGGCCGCTGCGGCCCGAGCTGCCCGCGGTGGCCTGAGCGGGGCCGGACCCGCAGTCCGCCGGCACACCCGCCCGCCCGCATTCCAGCGGCGGGGCCGGGAATGGCAAAGGCCGGTCCGTCAACTGACGGACCGGCCTGACCCGGTGGGCGATACTGGGATCGAACCAGTGACCCCTTCGGTGTGAACGAAGTGCTCTCCCGCTGAGCTAATCGCCCGGGCAACGGGTTGAACCATACAGGCCCTCGCGGGTTTCGTTCAAACCGGCGATGCCGGGGTGCGCAGGTGGGCGGCCAGGCCACGGCGTCCGCCGCGCATCATCAGGGCGTGGTTGGCGCGAAACAGCAGCCGTCCGGGGACGGCGAACGCCCGCATCAGGGGATCGCGCACCTCGACCTCCTGCTCGTAGAGGGCGCGGGTGCCGGCCTGGCCGGGCAGAGCGGTGAGGGTCCAGCGGGCCCAGCCCGCGAGGTCGCCGCCGAGCCCGATCTCCAGGACGCGCGCCACCGGGTCGCGGCGCCGGGACTCGGCGGTGACGACGAGGTCGTAGGGGAGGACGGAGCGGAAGCGGGCGGTGCCGGTGCGCTCGTCGCGCGGGACGACTTCGCGCACCTGGGGCCACCACCGCGGGTACTCCTCGGCGCGCTCCAGGACGGCGTAGACGGCCTCGGGCGGGGCGGCGAGACGCCAGACGCTGCGAAAGCGGTAGCGGCACCAGTCCATGACCTCAGTCTGCCCGGCGCGCGGGTACTCAGACGCGGACTGAGTACCCGCGCGCATCCCCTGACCGGGTGTCCCGGCGCACACTCCGGCCATGGAATCCTCGTTGCCTCCCGCGGAAGAGCTGGTGCTCGTCGACCGCGAACTCGCCCGACTCGACGCCCACCGGGCCCAGTTGCTGCTGCGCCGGGACTGGCTGCTGCGGGTGCTGCGCCCGCAGACGCAGGCGCGGGCACCGGTGGCGTGGGGGCCGCCGGGCGGGCCGCCCGCGCCCGGCGCCTCATGGCCCGCTCCCCCCGCTCCGCGCCCGGAGGCGACGCCGCACAGCACCCAGAACGTGCTGCTGACTCTCGGCGGGGCGCTGCTGACCGTGGCCGCGCTCGTGTTCACGCTGGTGAGCTGGGGCTCGATGGGCATCGGCGGCCGGGCGGTGGTGCTCGCGGTGGTCACGTCGGCCGCGCTCCTCGCGCCGGTGGGACTGCTGCGCCGGGGGCTCGCGGCGACGGCGGAGGCGGTGGCCGCGCTGGGACTGGTGCTGACGGTCCTGGACGCGTACGCGGTGCAGCGGGTGGCCCTGCCGGAGACGGGCTTCGCCGCGTACGCGGCGGGGGCGTCGGTGGCCTTGGCGGCCGCCTGGGCGGCGTACGGATCCGCGCTGCGCGGCCTGCGGATCCCGTGGCCGGCGGCGGTGGCGGTGGCCCAGCCGGCGCCGCTCCTCGCGGTGTGGGCCCTGGACGGCGGCCTGGTGACGTTCGTCTGGGCGGCACTGGTCACGGCCGCGGTGGACCTGGTGCCGGCGCTGCGGGCGGGGCTGCCGGCCTCGGTCCGCGCGGCGGCCGCCGCCGGGGCGGGCCTGCTGGGCGGCTGGGCACTCGCGACCGGTCTGGTGGTGTCCTCGTACGCACCCGGCCGGGCCGCCGCTCCGCTGCTCGCGGTCGCGCTGGTACTGCTGTACCTGGCGACGCGCCACGCGCCGGCCGCGCTCGCCGCCGCGACGGCGGCGGGGGTGGCGGTGCTCGCGGCCTCGGGCGGTCTGCTGCGGCAGGTGGTCCCGGCCGACTGGGCGGTGCCGGGGTACGCGCTGTGCGCGGTGCTCCTGGCGGCGGTGGCGCTGCGCGCGGGCATCCGGGCCGGGCGGGCGGTGCGGCACGGTCTGGCCGCGGCGGGCGCGGGGGTGCTCGCACTCACCGGGCTGTGGGCGCTGCCGCCCGTCGTGGCAGGCCTGCTCGGTCCGCTGGCGCGTACGGGCGACGTCTGGTCGGGCACGCACGCCACGCCCGTCCTGACCGGTTTTCCGGCGACCGCCCCGGTGGTGCCGCTGCTCGCGGCGGGGGCGCTGACCTTCGTCCCCCGACTCTGGGCACGCTGTGCGGCCCTCGGGTGCGGCTGGGCGCTGCTCACGGCGCTGCCGGTGTCCCTGGAGCTGCCGTACGCGGCCTCGGTGACGCTCCGGCTCGCGACGGCCGCGGCGGGGCTCGCGCTGGGCGCGGGGGTGGTACGGGCGGCTCGCAGGTCGCCGGTGGTCGGGTGGCTCGCGTACGGCTGCGGCCTCGCGTCGGCCGTGGGGGCGGTGGCGCCGGCGCTGGACGTGCGGGGGGCGACGTTCGCGGTGCTCGGCGTGCTCGCCGTGCTGTTCGCCGGGGTCGCGGTGCGGGCGGACGGGGCCCGGCGGCTCGTGGGGGCCGGTGCGGCGGTGGTGACGGTGGCCGGTCTGGTCTGCGCCGGGGCGGCCGCCGCGCAGACCGGGCTCGCGGTGGCCGGGCTCCTGCTGCTCGCGGTGCCCGCGGGGACGGCCGGGCTGGGCGCGTGGCTGGGGCGGCGCTCCGGGCTCGGCCTGCCGGGTGTGATGGTGGAGGCGACGGGCGCCGGGGTGGGGCTGTGCGGGCTCGCGGCGGCCTCGGCGCGGCCTGAGCTGCTGGCACTCGGGCTCGCCCTCGGCGGAACGGTCGCGGCGGCGACGGCGCTGCGGCCTGCGCGGCGCCCGCTCGCCTCGTGGGCGGCGGCGGCGCTGTTCGTCTCGGCGACGTGGGTACGGCTGGCGCTGTGGGAGGTGACGGCGCCGGAGGCGTACGCGCTGCCGCCGGCGGCCCTGGCCCTGGTGGTGGGCGTGGTGCGACGGCGGCGCGATCCGGAGACGTCGTCCGGGGTGGCGTACGGGCCGGGTCTGACGGCGGCGCTGGTGCCGAGCCTGTGCGCGGCGTGGGCCGACCCGTCCTGGGTGCGGCCACTGCTGCTGGGCCTCGCGGCGCTGACGGTGACGCTGCTCGGGGCGCGGTTCCGGCTGCGGGCGCCGCTGCTGCTCGGCGGGGTGGTGCTGGTCTTGAACGGGCTGCACGAGCTGGCGCCGTACGTGGTGCAGGTGGTGGGCGCGCTGCCGCGCTGGCTGCCGCCGGCGCTGGCGGGCGGGCTGCTGCTCGCGGTGGGCGCGACGTACGAGCAGCGGCTGCGCGACGCCCGGCGGCTCCGGGACCGGCTGGGGCGGATGCGCTGACCGTTTCGAAGTGCCGCCGGAGGGGCCGGCGGCACTTCGAATGCCGAAGGCCCGGAGACAGTGACTGTCTCCGGGCCTTCGGGCCGGGTGGTGGGCGATACTGGGATCGAACCAGTGACCCCTTCGGTGTGAACGAAGTGCTCTCCCGCTGAGCTAATCGCCCCGGCGCACCGCAAACATTACCGCATGTCAGCGGGGCTTCCGAACCACCCCGGGGCAGCCCCGGGTCACTCGTGGATCCTCCACGGCATGACGATGCCGAACTTCCACACGTAGACGCCGACCAGCACGGCCACGATCACCAGACCGACGGCCGTGAGGATCAGGTTCCGGCGCCGGACCTTCGGGTCGAGGGCGCGCTGCGCGGCCTCGGTGACCTTGCGCTTGGTCCAGCGCAGCACCAGCTGGGCCCAGACGAACTCGGTGGCCCAGATCGCCATGCCGGCGAAGATCACCAGCCAGCCGGGACCGGGCAGGGGCAGCATGACGATGCCCGCGCCGACCACGGCGAGACCGACCAGGAACACGCCGACCTGCCAACTCACATGCAGGCTCCGGCGCGCTTTGACGAATTCGGGGGCCCGGGACCCCAGTGGGGCATGCTCGGCCGGCTCTCCGCCGCCCGCCCCGTCGGCCGCGGACTCCCCCGCCCGCCCGTCACTGTCCGCATTCATGACCCCAACTTACCGGACCGGCACACCCCCCTGAAATGGCGGTATTACCCAAAGTCACACGCCACCAATCGAGCTACCCGAACAAGCACAAAACAGACAGAGGGGTTTACAACGGCACCGTAGGTGGCATGTCGATTGCGCCGACGTGCGAATCCCCGAGCGCACACTGAGCGAAAGGCCCTGGCGCTTATGAACACCACGGTCAGCTGCGAGCTGCACCTGCGCCTCGTTGTGTCGAGCGAGTCCTCACTGCCTGTACCCGCGGGCCTGCGGTATGACACGGCCGATCCCTATGCCGTGCACGCCACCTTCCACACCGGAGCCGAGGAGACGGTCGAGTGGGTCTTCGCCCGCGACCTTCTCGCCGAGGGGCTGCACCGGCCCACCGGCACGGGCGACGTCCGGGTCTGGCCGTCCCGCAGCCACGGTCAGGGAGTCGTCTGCATCGCACTGAGTTCCCCGGAGGGCGAGGCCCTCCTCGAGGCCCCCGCGAGGGCCCTGGAGTCGTTCCTCAAGCGGACCGACGCAGCAGTGCCACCGGGCACCGAACACCGGCACTTCGACCTCGATACGGAGCTCTCCCACATCCTGGCCGACAGCTGAGCCAGTCCGTCCGGGAGCCGCCCGGCGCCGTCCGACTCGGGGAGACGGCGCCGCGCGAGAAGCGGCACGGTATGTCCCTCGGCGTCCTCCACCGCGTGTCCGGCGCGGCGGAGGACGCCGTTGCCCGTTTCCGGGTCACGCTAGAGTCAGCGCAATTCCGCGGGCGCCCGCCCGTACCCGGCCAGGGAGCGAATCGTGCTGATCCCCCACGACACCCGCACCGCCCTCGACACCGTCGTCGACCTGATGAACACCGCGCCCCGCGACGGCCGGGACGACGAGCTGTCCGACGTCCGGGCCCTGCGGTCCTTCGTGGGCGGCCACAAGATCAGTGACGTGGGCGAACTGGGGAACGGGGACCTGCGGGCCGTCCTGGAGGTGCGCGAGCGCTTCACCGCCGTCTTCTCGGCGCCGGACGCCAGGATCGCGGCCACCCTGATCAACCAACTGGTCGCCGCCGCCGGCACCACCCCGCAGCTGACCGACCACGACGGCTACGACTGGCATGTGCACTACTTCGCGCCCGGCGCCTCCGTCGCCGACCACCTGGCCGCCGACTGCGGCATGGCGCTGGCCTTCATCGTCGTCTCGGGCGAGCAGGAGCGACTGCGGCGCTGCGAGGCCCCCGATTGCGGCCGGGCCTTCGTGGACCTCTCCCGCAACCGCTCGCGCCGCTACTGCGACAGCCGCACCTGCGGCAACCGTCTGCACGTCGCCGCCTACCGGGCGCGCCGCAAGGAGGCCGCGGGCTGATCCGGGCGGGGCCGCGCGGCACCCTGCCCGGCCCGTGGGCGGGCTCACAACAGGAACAGGTCGTGCACGGCCGCCATGAGAATCAGGCCGCCGATCACCCCCAGGAAGATCATCAGTGGTGGCTGGGACAGGGCGAACAGGCAGCCGCGCGGCTCCTCGGCAGGAGGGGCGGCAGGGCGGTGGGCGGAATCCCGCGAGGTATCGAGCATGGCGGGGGGATGATTGCGCACTCGAGAGCCCCAAAAGCCCGTAAAGGCCTCTTGGCGGGCTCGGTTCACCCCATCCCGTGGACTCGGGACGCGAGAAGCGTCAGAACCGGTCGGACCGTGACGCGGCCACGGTCATATTCCGTGCTTCTTCAAAATCGCCTCGATGTCGCTGAAGTCGTCCTCGCCGGCCTTGGCGGCCCGCTGCGGCTTCGCCGGCGCACTCGGCCGGCCCGTGCCGAGCGACGGCGCGGACGCGGCAGGAGCGGCGGGTGCGACCGAGGTGGCGGCCCGCCCGCTTCCGGCCCCGGTGACCTCGCTCCTCCCGGCCCGGCGCCGCTCTATCGCCCTCACGGACGAGAACAGCAGCCAGGACAGACCGAGCAGACCGAAGCCGATCCAGACCGTCGGACTGAAGGTCAGCAGATTCGCCACCCAGTCGATCGCGCCCGTCATCACCAGTCCCAGCGGCACGAGCGAATAGGCGGCGATGCGGGTCGCGGTCAGGAACCGCTTGCGATACGCCGTGATCGCGGCGATACCCAGGCCCGCCGCGGACACCGCGGAACAAATGGTCTCGGCAAGCATGCGATCCTCCTGAACCCGGGCGATCCGTCTTCTCCATCCTGCACCGTCCCTCCCGTCCGGGGCCATGGTTCCCGGCCCGGATCAGGGACATCTCCGGGTCGTCCCCCAGGGAACGGCCAATGCGAGACTCTTCCCATGAGTGAGTCCACCACCCCCACCACCCCCGCTTCCCCCGTCGCCCTGGAAGCCTGGTTCGACCTGCAGTGCCCCGACTGCTTCACGGCCCTCGCCGACCTGAACGCGCTGCGGGAGAAGTACGGCGAGCGTCTGGACATCCAGCTGCGCCACTTCCCGCTGCCGAAGAACAAGCACGCCTACGCCGCCGCCCAGGCCGCCGAGGAGGCGTACGCCCAGGGCAAGGGCCGGGAGTACACGGAGGCGCTGCTGGCCCGGACCGAGCGGCTGCGCGACCGGGGCGAGCCGGTGCTGATGGAGGTGGCGGCCGAACTGGGCCTGGACGCCGAGGAGTTCGACACCGCACTGATCGACGGCCGGCACCTGCTCACGGTCGACGCCGACCAGGCGGAGGGCCAGGCCCTCAAGGTCACCGGCACCCCCACCTACGTCATCGGCGGCGAGCGGCTGGACGGCGGCAAGAGCCAGGAGGGCCTGCGCGCTCGGATCGAGGAGATCGCCGACCGCCTCCTGGCGGGCTGACCCCCGCCGCTCGCACACCGCCCCTGCTCCCCCGCCCCGCCGCCGTACCTGCGACGGGCAGTGGGGGCAGGGGCGGCGCCGTACCCCTGGGGTCCCTCGGGGTTCCTTCAGAGGCCCCTCAGCTCCCCCGGGGTCCTCAGATCAGCTTCTTGGAGCCGTTCACATACGTCGTGCGGTAGCCCAGCGACTCGTAGAGCCGGATCGCCGGAGTGTTGCCCGTGAAGACGTGCAGTCCGATCAGACGCTCCCCCGCGCCCGCCACGACCCGCTCGGCGAGCAGCATCAGCGCCCGGCCGTAACCGTGGCCGCGCCACTCCCGCGCGACCTCGATGTCGTACACGAAACCGGCCCTCGTCCCCGGCTCGACCTCGCGGGTGCCGGTCCAGATCCAGCCCACGACCCGCCCGTCCCGGACCGCGACGTTCATCGCCAGGTCCTCGGTGGCGAGACCGTGCGGCATCAGCTCCCGGTGGCTGGCGTCCGCCTTCGCCCGGGCCTCCGCCTCCGGCACACCGCGCTCGATCCAGCTGCGCGCGAAGCCCTCCCTCGCCCGGGGCTCCCACTCGTCGAACTCCGCCTGGGTCATCGGGCGGACCTCGATGCCCTCGGGCAGCTCCGGCGGCTCCGCGGCGACTTCCTTGATCATGTTGCGGCTGCGCTCGGTGTAGCCGAGCGACTCCGCGAGCCGCACCGCGGCCGGGACCCCGGCGGGCGCCGATATCCCCACCTCGCGGCAGCCCCAGCCGCGCAGCACCTCCTCGGCGGCGAGCGCCGCCACCGTGGCGCGGCCCCGGCCGCGGTCCGGTTCGTCGACCGCGAGATCCAGGATCCGCGCCATGGAGGTGCCGAAGCCCGGGTCGGTCGCAAGGCGGACGGTGCCGACGCGGCGGCTGTTCACGCAGATGTCGTAGGTTCGCGAACGGCCGCCGTCGGCGGACTTCTGAAGCGGCTCGGACGGCCGCAGAGTGGTGGTCATCACCGGTGTTCTACCCACCCCGCCGCCCGTCCGTCATCCGGATTAGGGGCTGTCCGGTGGATCAGGGTCGGATAGGCCGGGGCGTCTGGTGCGGTGGACGGCAAGGCGCCGGAGCGTCTTGACAGCGGAGCTATCCAGGCATTTCGGCAACGCGGCCAGGTGCCGTGCCAGACGTCACGGCCCCGGCCAAGATCCGCCGGGCAGCCCCTGCCGCAGCCCGCGACCCGGATCGCCCGAGTGCGTGATCCGGATCACCCGAGTCGAGGGTCCCGGTCGCGGGCGGCCCGCTCCTCGAAGATCCGCATGGCCTTGGCGGTGACCGGCCCCGGCGCCCCGGCCAGATCCCGGTCGTCCACCCGGTGCACGGCCTGGACGTCGCGCAGCGTCGAGGTCAGGAAGATCTCGTCGGCGCTGTCGAGGATCTCCAGCGGCAGATCGGTCTCCTCCGCGCCGGTCCACTCCACGGCGAGCGCGCGGGTGATGCCCGCGAGGCAGCCGGAGGCGACGGGCGGGGTGAGGATCCGGCCGTCGACGACCACGAAGACATTGGAGCCGGTGCCCTCGCACAGCTGCCCGACCGTGTTGGCGAACAGCGCCTCCGTGGCACCCCGCTCGGCCGCCCGCGCGAGGGCGACGACGTTCTCCGCGTACGACGTGGTCTTCAGGCCGGTGAGCGCGCCGCGCTCGTTGCGGGTCCACGGGACGGTGATCACGGCGGTGGAGTCGGGGCGGCGGCCGGTCTCGCCGAGCGCCACGATCAGGCTCGGGCCGGTCGCGCCGCGCTCGGAGCCGAGCGGGGAGAGCCCGCCGGTGTACGTGACACGGAGCCGGCCCAGCTCCATCGGGTTCGCCTCCAGGACGGCGGCGCAGGCCCGCCGGACCTCGTCCAGGTCCGGGTCGGGCAGGCCGAGACCGCGGGCGGAGCGGGTCAGCCGCTCCAGATGGAGGGTGAGGGCGAAGGTCTCGCCGCGCTCGGCCTTGACCGTCTCGAAGATGCCGTCGCCGACCGTCAGACCGTGGTCGAGGACGGACACCAGCGCGTCCCCGGCATCGTGCAGTGCGCCGTTGACCCAGAGTTTCATCGAGATATGGCCTTTCCGCTCGCCTCGTACTCCTCCGAGTGCTCCTCGGATCCCGCCGACGCTATCGCGACCAGCCGGGACGCCTTCAGCTCGGTCTCCGCCCACTCGTGCTCGGGGTCGGAGCCCCAGGTGATGCCCGCTCCGGTGCCGAACCGCAGCGCTCCCGCCGCCCGGTCGATCCAGAAGGTGCGGATGCCGACGGCCAGCTCGCCGGTGCGGCGGTCCGCGTCGACCCAGCCGACGCCGCCGCAGTACGGGCCGCGGGGCGCGGTCTCCAGGGCGTCGATGATCCGCAGCGCGCTGGACTTGGGGGCGCCGGTGACGGAGCCGGGCGCGAAGGTGGCGGCCAGCAGCCCGGCCCAGCCGGCCCCCTCGCGCAGTTCGCCGCGCACGGTGGAGACCAGGTGGACGAGACCGGGGTGCTCCTCGACGGCGCACAGCGCGGGCACCGTGACGGACCCGGTGGCGCAGACGCGGCCCAGGTCGTTGCGGACCAGGTCCACGATCATCACGTTCTCGGCGTGGTCCTTCTCCAGCAGGTCGGCGGCGGCCTTGCCGGTTCCCTTGATGGGGCCGGACTCGACGACGGCGCCGTCGCGGCGCAGATAGAGCTCGGGAGAGGCGGTGGCGATCTCCACGCCGTGCGCGGGCAGGCGAATCGTTCCCGCGTACGGGGCGGGGTTGCCGCGCGCGAGGAGAGCGGTGAGGGCGTCGACGTCCGCGCGGGCCGGGTCGGGCAGCGGCGCGGACATCACCCGGCACAGATTCGCCTGGTAGACCTCGCCGCGCGCGATGTGCTCGCGTATGCGGCGCACGCCCGCGGTGTACGCGGCGCGGTCGAGCGAGGAGATCCAGTCGCCGGCCGCCGGGCCGCGCCAGCGGCCGGGTACGGGGGCGGGGACCGGGTCGGGCCGTACGTCGCCGAAGCGGGCGCAGGTCAGGCGGCCCTCGAAGTCCGCGCAGACGGCCCAGAAGCCGGAGGAGTCCAGGGCCTCGGGATCGTGGGTGACGTCGCGGAGGTCCGTGGCGAGCAGGCCGCCGAAGCGGGCCATGGGGGTGAGGGGGTACACGCCTGTCGAGTCTAGAAGCCCCGGCCGCGGGCGCGTCGCGGGCCGGCGGTGGGCCCTCGCGGGCCGCGGACGCCCGCCGGCCGACCGTGTGACCAGCCGTGACCGTCTCGCTCCGGTGACCGTCCGCGCCCGCCCGCGGACACCGTGGGACATCGTGCGGACCTCACCCTCGGGCGGGTGGGAGAGGCGTCCGGGGCAGGTACCCGGGTGACCTTGATCGGCGCCTTCCGGGTGCGCGGCTCAGCACGCTGCGGAAACGCGTTTTTGTACTGGCCCAGGAATCCGCTAGAGTTCAACACGTCGCCGGGACGCGCAAGCGAAACGGAAACGACAAGCGGACGTGGCTCAGTTGGTAGAGCATCACCTTGCCAAGGTGAGGGTCGCGAGTTCGAATCTCGTCGTCCGCTCGATGTGGGGGATCTTCCCGAACCCCTGCACACACTCCTGGTGGAGTGGCCGAGAGGCGAGGCAACGGCCTGCAAAGCCGTCTACACGGGTTCAAATCCCGTCTCCACCTCCAAGGACGATTAGCTCAGCGGGAGAGCGCTTCCCTGACACGGAAGAGGTCACTGGTTCAATCCCAGTATCGTCCACTGGACCTTCGAGTCCTCGATCTACGGATCCCCCCGCGCGATTAGCTCAGCGGGAGAGCGCTTCCCTGACACGGAAGAGGTCACTGGTTCAATCCCAGTATCGCGCACCGGGCCTTCGGGCTCCGGATCCACAGATCACCCGCGCGATTAGCTCAGCGGGAGAGCGCTTCCCTGACACGGAAGAGGTCACTGGTTCAATCCCAGTATCGCGCACCGGATCTTCGGATCCCGGGTCCACGGATCCCCCCGCGCGATTAGCTCAGCGGGAGAGCGCTTCCCTGACACGGAAGAGGTCACTGGTTCAATCCCAGTATCGCGCACCAGACAAGAGCCCCTGGACGCTTCGGCGTCCGGGGGCTTCTTCGTGCGCTCTTCGTTCAGTCCTCGGGTGCTCTTCGGACGACGCGGGGCTTCCCCTTCGTGCCGTCCGCCGCGAGGAGCGGGGCGCACGGCACGAAGGGGCTCGGGGGCTTTTGGGCTCAGGAGGAGAACAGCAGCCGGCCGAAGCCGCGGTGGCCGTGGTGGCCGCCGTGGTGGCCACCGTGGTGCGGGGCGCCCCAGGCCGGAGCGGCGGGCTGCGGCGGGTACGCCGGCGGCGGGGCCGGCTGCGTCCACTGGGACTCCAGGCGGGTCAGCGCCTCAAGCTCGCCGTAGTCCAGGAAGATGCCACGGCAGCCGCTGCACTGCTCGATCTGGACACCGCTGCGGTTGTACGTGTGCATGGGGGCGTGGCACTTGGGACACTGCATGCGCGTCTCAACTCCCTGACGTTCGAATGGTGATCTCACTGTATGCGGACGCCGTCGGAGCCAACTCGGTTCAGAGCGCGACGATTCGCGCACAAGTGTCGATCATCACGTTCTCCACCTCGTCCAACGGACGCCCCTCGGCGGTGGACTTGGCGAGCGCGAGCGCGGCGGTCTGTACGGTCAGCGCGCGGGCCGGGACGTCGAGCCGGGCCCACGGATCACCGCCGTTCCCCTCTCCGCCTCCCCCATGGTTCTCGTCACCGGATCCCGCGTCCCCGGGCCGCCGCCCGGTCGCCGGCCCGCCGGCCGCCTCGTACGCGCCGAGGAAGCGCGCCCAGACCTCCGGCGCCAGCAGTCCGGCCGCGAACCACGCCGCCGGGCGGGCCAGATCCCAGGCCGGGTCGCCGAGGCCGAGGTCGTCGACGTCGATCAGCCGCCAGTGCGGGGCCCGGACCAGCTGCCCGAGGTGGAAGTCGCCGTGGCAGAGCCGGTCCGTGGCGGAGGCGGGGTACTCCTCGGGGAGGGTGCGCCAGGCGCGCAGCACCGTGGCGGTGGCCGGATGGCCGGGGGCGGCGCGCCGCATCCGGTCCACCGCGAGCGCCGCCTTCAGCGGTGCCCGCATGGCGGGCAGCCCGGGCGGCGCCGGGGTGCGGTGCAGCAGGGCGAGCAGCCGGGCCGCCGCCTCCCAGGGGGCCGCCTCGGGGGCGTCCGGGTCGACGGGGATCCCGTACGGCCAGAGGGTGAGCGGGCGGTCCCCGAGCACCGCCGTCCGCGCGCGGGGCGGGGACGACGCGTCCGGCGGACAGGTGCCCGGCAGCGGGACGTGCGGCAGGGCGGCGCCCGGCAGGGGCGGGAGGAGGACGCCGGCCAGGGCGGGCAGGGCCGCGACCGCGATCCGCGCGTCCAGATCGCCGTCGGCGGCCCCCTGCCCGGACCTGTCACCGGACCTGGCACCAGAGGTGTCACCGGACCCGGCGGCGGTCCGGGGCGCGTGCGCCTTGAGGACGAGGGGCCCGTGGCGTACGACCGTCCCGTCGTCCCGGTCGGCCAGCAGGGCCACCGGGCAGGGACACGTCTTCGCCCCCTCGGGGTGCGCTGCGGCGCGGGCGAGAGCGTGCAGTTCCTGGAGTACGGGGGTGCCGGGGGCGGTGTCGTCCACGCCGGGAGCCTACGGCGGACCGCGTTGCGGCAGGACGGCAGGAGATACGTCCCCGGGCCGGTGCTCGCCGGGGCGTACCGGCCAGCGAACGGGACCCGACCACACCGCGCTCGCCGCCGCCTCCTCGCATGGGCGGAGCTGGAGCACTTCCCGCGGACGCCGGTCCTGCGGTCTTCGCAGCCGGGGTCGCGGGGCTCCAAAGGGAGACGGGCGCAAAACCGGGACTCCGGGCCCCGGAACCCGGCCGGGAACGCGCGAAAGCCGGTCGGCTCCCCAGCCGACCGGCCCCGCGCTGCCGTCCGCCGCACCCCCGTCCCCACGGGGTTGTTGGCCGGATGTCCCTGACCCGGGCCGCTCTCCCGGGTCCGGGGCGCCGCTCAGCGCCCCAGCATCACGCCCACGGACGACGCCTGTGCGACCACCGCGTCCCAGCCGCCGAAGACGACCACGAGAAGGGCCGCGAGAGGAAGGACCATCGCGGTCGCCACCAGGGGGTGACGACGGCCGGAAGGGCGCGAGGTGAGCCGCTGGGCCGGGAACGCCATGGTCCTCATCCTGTTCGGGTGGTCGGGTCGGGCTGTCGTGTCGGACGAGCGGCGGACGCGGTGACCTCGGGGGACGAGTGCTGCACCCGCCGCTCGATTTCAAATCTACGCAGCGGGCGCGGCCCGGGCGTCATGCCCGCGTACCGGCTTTCGGGCCTCCGGGAGGATGACCCCGCTTCCCCCGGTGTACTCCCCTGGGTGGAGACCCCGCCGCCCGTCTCGGGGACCTCCCTGAGGGGGACCGTGACGTCGCTCACGTTTGCCCACCGTGTCCGGGGTGGCGCCCGACGTACGCGCCAACGCCCCTGATAAGACGGGATGTTGACAAGGGGTATGGCTGACCGGCCATCAAACACCGTCGTCGGCACCGACAATCCGGACCACCCCGAGGGCGCGGCCTGTGAGCGGGCCGGGGCGGCACTACGTAAGCTGTGCCACGTCGAACGGACGAGGGGACGGACATGGCGATGATGCGGCTCCGGCGCGAGGATCCGCGGATCGTCGGGTCGTTCCGGCTCCACCGCAGGCTCGGAGCCGGCGGGATGGGAGTCGTGTACCTCGGATCCGACCGGCGCGGACAGCGGGTGGCGCTCAAGGTCATCCGGCCCGACCTGGCCGAGGACCAGGAGTTCCGTTCCCGGTTCGCGCGCGAGGTGTCCGCCGCCCGGCGGATCCGCGGCGGCTGCACCGCCCGGCTGGTCGCCGCCGACCTGGAGGCCGAGCGCCCCTGGTTCGCCACCCAGTACGTTCCCGGGCCGTCGCTGCACGACCGGGTCGCCGAGGAGGGTCCGCTGCGGGCCGCCGACGTGGCCGCCATCGGCGCCGCCCTCTCGGAGGGCCTGGTGGCCGTACACGAGGCGGGGGTCGTGCACCGGGACCTCAAGCCGTCGAACATCCTGCTCTCCCCCAAGGGCCCGCGCATCATCGACTTCGGTATCGCCTGGGCGACCGGCGCGAGCACCCTCACCCATGTCGGCACGGCCGTCGGCTCTCCCGGTTTCCTCGCCCCCGAGCAGGTGCGGGGCGCGGCCGTGACCCCGGCGACCGACGTCTTCTCGCTCGGCGCGACCCTGGCGTACGCGGCGATGGGCGACTCCCCGTTCGGGCACGGCAGCTCCGAGGTCATGCTCTACCGGGTGGTGCACGAGGAGCCGCAGCTGACGGGCGTACCGGACGCCCTCGCCCCGCTCGTACGGGCCTGTCTGGCGAAGGATCCCGAGGAACGGCCCAGCACCCTGCAGCTGTCCATGCGGCTGAAGGAGATCGCCGCGCGGGAGGCGCAGGGGCTGCCGGCGGCCCGGCCCGCCGGCAGCCGGGAGCGGGGCGACGAACGCGGCCTCGCGCGGCCGACGGAGCGGTACACCGAGCGGGCGACCGAGCGGTCCGTGGAACGGGTGGGCGAGCGGCTCGGCGACCGGCCGGGCGAGCGCCCCGGTGACCGGATGCCCGACCGGATGTCCGAGCGCGCGGGCGAGCGGATGGCGGGTGAGCGGCCCGGCGACCGGGCGGGTGAGCGTCACTCCGAGCGGCCCGGGGAGCGGCGCTCCGAGCGGGCGGGCGAGCGGCCGCTGCCCGACCGTCCGGCCGGCGGCAAGGGGCGCCCGGGCAAGGCCCGGCCCGCCGCCTCCCGGCCGAACGGTCCGCGCGCCGGCGGCGCGCGGGCCCCGCGGTCCCGGCCCGGCACCCGCCCCGGGAACCGGAACACATCCACCGGACTACGCCCGGCCAACCCGAGGCTGCTGCGACAGCGGCTCTTCGTCTTCGTCGTCGTGACGCTGATCGTGGCCCTGGGCATCGCGGCCGCCCAGGCGCTCCAGGGGTAACGGCTCCGGCCCGGACCCGGGGGCCGATAGGGCCCGGGTCCGAGGCCCGTACGTCAGCCCTGCGGGCGACCGCTCGTCACCGCGTAGAAGGCCACCGCGGCGGCGGCCCCCACGTTCAGCGAGTCCACCCCGTGCGCCATCGGGATCCGCACCCATTCGTCGGCCGCGCGCAGCGCCTGGGTGGACAGGCCCTCGCCCTCCGCGCCCAGCATCAGCGCGACCCGGTCCAGCCGGTGCGGGGCCGCCTCGTCGATCGAGGTGGCACGCTCCGCCGGGGTCAGCGCGAGCAGCTTGAAGCCCGCCTCCCGGACCGCCTCCAGGCCACGCGGCCAGGTGTCCAGCCGGGCGTACGGCACGGAGAACACCGCGCCCATGGACACCTTCACGGACCGCCGGTAGAGCGGGTCCGCGCAGTCCGGCGACAGCAGTACCGCGTCCATGCCGAGGGCCGCCGCGCTGCGGAAGATCGCCCCGATGTTGGTGTGGTCGTTGACCGACTCCATGACGGCGACCCGGCGGGCGGTGCCCAGCAGCTCCGTCGCCGTCGGCAGCGGCTTGCGCTGCATCGAGGCGAGCGCGCCGCGGTGCACGTGGTAGCCGGTGACGCGCTCGGCCAGCTCCGGCTGCACCGCGTACACCGGCGCCGGGACCTCGTCGATGACATCGCGCATGGTGTCGACCCACTTCGCCGACAGCAGCATCGACCGCATCTCGTACCCCGCCTGCCGGGCGCGGCGGATGACCTTCTCGCCCTCGGCGATGAACAGGCCCTCGGCGGGTTCGCGCCGGCGCCGCAGTTCGACGTCGGTCAGTCCGGTGTAGTCGCGCAGGCGCGGGTCGTCGGGGTCGTCGATCGTGATGAGTTCGGCCACGGGGTGATACTGCCTTGTCCGGTGGGAGGTGCCAATGCGTGCGGGAGTGCGGAGGTACGGGGGTGCCGCGGTTACGGGAGCGGCTTGCCCGGGCCCTCGGCGACGACGTCGCCGATGACGATCACGGCCGGCGGCCGGACGTCCTTTGCCCGTACCGTCTCGGCCACGGTCGCCAGTGTCGCATCCACCCGGCGCTGAGCGGCGGTGGTGCCCTCCTGGACGAGGGCCAGCGGGGTGCCGGGCGCCTTGCCGTGGGCGATCAGCGTCTCGGCGATACGGCCGATCTTGTCGACGCCCATGAGGATCACCAGGGTGCCGGTGAGCCGGGCGAGCGAGGCCCAGTCGACGAGCGAGCGCGGGTCGTCCGGCGCGACATGGCCGCTGACCACGGTGAACTCGTGCGCGACGCCCCGGTGGGTGACCGGGATGCCGGCCGCGCCCGGCACCGAGATCGAGCTGGAGATGCCCGGGACCACGGTGCACGCGATGCCCTCGGCGGCGAGCGCCTGCGCCTCCTCCATGCCTCGGCCGAAGACGAAGGGGTCGCCGCCCTTGAGGCGGACCACCGACTTGCCGGCCTTGGCGTGTTCGATCAGCGCGTTGTTGATGGCCTCCTGGGCCATGAACCGGCCGTACGGGATCTTCGCGGCGTCGATCACCTCGACGTGCGGGGGCAGTTCGCTCAGCAGGTCGCGGGGGCCGAGCCGGTCGGCGATGACGACATCCGCCTCGGCGAGCAGCCGGCGGCCGCGGACGGTGATCAGATCGGGGTCACCGGGGCCGCCGCCGACCAGGGCGACGAACGGGGTGCGGGCGCGGTGCGCGGGCGCCGCCAGGGAACCGTCCCGCAGCCCCTCGACGACGGCGTCCCGCACGGCCGCCGAGCGGCGCGGGTCGTGGCCGGTCAGGACCGCGACCGTGACGCCCTCGCTGTGCCCGGTCGCCGGGGTCCACGCGGTGGCCGCGGCGGCGTCGTCGGAGCGTACGCACCAGGTCCGGGTCAGCTCGGCCTCGGCGGAGATGGCGGCGTTGGCGACCGGGTCGCTGGTGGCGACGAGCGCGTACCAGGCATCGGCCAGATCTCCGCTCTCGTAACGGCGCTTGATCCAGGTGATCTCGCCGCTCTCCGCCATCGCGTCGACGGACGGGGTGGCGGAAGGGGAGACCAGGGTGACCCGCGCGCCGGCGGCTATCAGCGCGGGCAGCCGGCGCTGGGCGACCTGCCCGCCGCCGAACACGACGACGCGGCGGTCGGCGAGACGCAGTCCGACGGGGTAGGCGGGGTGCTCGTACGCGGGGCGCCCGGTGGGCTCGGCGGAGTCGGCGGACTCGGGGCGCTCGGAGTGCTCGGCAGCGGCGGTCATGGTGCGGGCGGCTCCTGTGGGGGACGGTGCGGTGCGCACCTGACGATATCGGTGACCTGCGCGTTCGTGGCGGGTGGCAGGGAGTGTTCCGGGTCTCGCGTGGGCGGTTCGTACGGGAGGGGGCACCGGGGCGGCGTGGCCTACGGCCGAGGCCCGGGGCCGGACTCGGGTCCGGAGGCCGGGCGCGGGTCCCGATCCGGCCGTTTCCGGCCGTATCCGCGCGGGGGCCGTCCGGACCGCGCGGGAGAAATGGGTGTCTCCGCTCCGCACCATGCCCACGTCCCCCGCTCCCCCGGCGACGACGGCCGGGGCAACGGGGGACGGTTCTCGCGGCTACTTCTCGGTGACGCCGGCCGCGTCGAACGTCGCCACCTCGTGCATGGCGCGCGCCGCGCTCTGCACCACCGGCAGGGCCAGCAGGGCGCCCGTACCCTCGCCGAGGCGCAGGTCCAGGTCGACCAGGGGACGCAGGCCCAGCTTGTTGAGGGCCGCGACATGGCCGGGCTCGGCACTGCGGTGGCCCGCGATGCACGCCGCGAGCGACTCGGGCGCGATGGCCCGGGCCACGAGCGCCGCCGCGCCGGTGGACACACCGTCGAGGATGACCGGGGTACGCAGCGAGGCCGCGCCCAGGATCAGGCCGACGAGCGCCGCGTGCTCCAGGCCGCCGACCGCCGCGAGGACGCCGATCGGGTCCTGTGGGTCCGGCTTGTGGAGGTCGAGCGCCCGGCGGACCACGTCCACCTTGCGGGCGTGCGTCTCGTCGTTGACTCCGGTGCCCCGGCCGGTGACCTCGGCCGGGTCGGCCTCGGCGAACACGGCGATGAGGGCGGCGGACGCGGTGGTGTTAGCGATGCCCATCTCGCCGGTGAGCAGCGCCTTGTTGCCGGCGGCGACGAGATCGCGGGCGGTCTCGATGCCGACCTCGATGGCGGCGACCGCCTCCTCGCGGGTCATCGCCTGGCCGATCGTCATGTCCGCCGTGCCAGGGCGGACCTTGCGCGGCAGCAGACCGGGGCTGGCGGGCAGCTCGGCGGCCACACCGACGTCGACGACGCAGACCTCGGCACCCACCTGGTTGGCGAAGGCGTTGCAGACCGCTCCCCCGCCGAGGAAGTTCGCGACCATCTGGCCGGTCACCTCCTGGGGCCAGGGGGTGACGCCCTGGGCGTGCACCCCGTGGTCGCCGGCGAAGATCGCGACGGCGGCCGGCTCGGGGATCGGCGGCGGGGAGACCCGGGACAGACCGGCGAGCTGCGCGGAGATGATCTCCAGCATGCCCAGCGCCCCGGCGGGCTTGGTCATGCGCTTCTGGCGCTCCCAGGCCTCGCCGAGCGCCTTGGCGTCCAGCGGGCGGATGTTGGCGACGGTCTCCTGGAGGAGGTCGTGCGGCTCCTCGCCGGGCAGGGCGCGGCGGCCGTACGTCTCCTCGTGGACGACCCAGGACAGCGGGCGGCGCTTGGACCAGCCCGCCTGCATCAGCTCGGGCTCCTCGGGGAACTCGTCGACGTATCCCACGCAGAGGTACGCGACGACTTCCAGGTGCTCGGGCAGGCCGAGGGTACGGACCATCTCGCGCTCGTCGAAGAAGCTGACCCAGCCGACGCCGAGGCCCTCGGCGCGGGCGGCGAGCCACAGGTTCTCGACGGCGAGCGCGGAGGAGTACGGGGCCATCTGCGGCTGCGTGTAGCGGCCGAGGGTGTGGCGGCCGCCCCGGGTGGGGTCGGCGGTCACGACGATGTTGACCGGCGTTTCGAGGATGGCCTCGATCTTCAGTTCCTTGAACTGCTTCGCGCGGCCCTTGGGCAGGGACTTCGCGTACGCCTCGCGCTGACGCGCGGCGAGTTCGTGCATCGCCTGACGGGTCTCGTCGGAGCGGATGACGACGAAGTCCCAGGGCTGGGAGTGGCCGACGCTGGGCGCGGTGTGGGCCGCTTCCAGGACGCGGAGCAGGACCTCGTGCGGGATCGGGTCGGAACGGAAGCCGTTGCGGATGTCGCGGCGTTCGCGCATCACCCGGAGTACGGCCTCGCGTTCGGCCTCGGCGTAGCCGGGGGCCCGCTCGGTCGGGGGCTGCTCGGCCTCGGCCTCGTCGGTCTCGGTCTCGTCGGTCTCGGTCTCGGCCTGAACCTCGCCTTCGGCCCCGGGCTCGGCTTCGATCTCGGTCTCGGCACCGGCCTCGGTGCCGGTCTCGGTGCCGGGCTCGGTGCCGGGCTCGGTGCCGGGCTCGGTGCCGGGCTCGGTGCCGGGCTCGCCGGCTGCTTCGGTGGCCGCCTCGGGCTCCGCCTCGCCGGTGGCCT
This sequence comes from Streptomyces sp. NPDC048718, assembly GCF_043198875.1. NCBI lineage: Bacteria > Bacillati > Actinomycetota > Actinomycetes > Kitasatosporales > Streptomycetaceae > Streptomyces > Streptomyces sp. NPDC048718. The sequence goes on along the minus strand of NZ_JBICVG010000016.1, from coordinate 116,893 downwards.
CGGCCGGGGGCTCCGGCTGGGGCTCGGCCTCGGGGGCCGCCGGTTCCTGGGCGGGCTGGGCCTGGGCGTCCGGGGTCTGGGCCTCCGGAGTCTGGGCCTGGGCGTCCGGGGTCTGGGCCTCCGGGGCCTCGGCTACGACCGGGGCCTCGGGCTCCGGCTGAGGCTCGGCCTGGGGCTCCGCAGCCGCCTCGGGCTGGACGGCCTCGGCGGCCGGGGCCGCGGCGGGCTCGGGGGCGGCGGGCTGCTCCGGTACGGCCTCGGGGGCCGGTTCGGCGGCAGGGGCCGGAACGCCGGGCTGCTGCTCCGGTACGACCTCCGCGGCGACCGGGGTTTCGACGGCGACGGGCGCGGCGGGGGCGGCGGGCGCCTCGGCCACGGGTACGGCGACCGGCTCGGCCGGGGCGGCGGCCTCCGCCACCGGAGTCTCCACCGCCGGAACCTCGGCCACCGGAACGTCTGCCACCGGCGCGGACTGCTCGGGGATACGGGCCGCCTCGACCGGGATCTCCGGCTCGCCCTCGCGCGGGGCCGGGACCGGCACCGGGTCGGCGGCCGGGGCCTCCACGACGACGGGTTCGGGCGCCGGAGCGACGGGCGTCTCCGGGGACTCCAGGGTCTCCGTGCTCTCCGGGGCGATCACCTCGGCGGGCGCCGGGGCGGCGACGGGCTCGGCAGGCGCTTCGGTGGGCGTCTCGGCCACCGGCGCCGCGACAGGCTCGGCAACCGGCTCGGCGGCCGGGGCAGCGGGCGTCTCGGCGGCCACCTCGGCCACCGGGGTCTCCACCACCGGAACCTCGGCAGCCGGAACCTCGGCAGCCGGAGCCTCGGCCACGTCCGGAATCTCGGCCGGGGCCGGGGCCGGCTGGGCCTCTGCGGCCACGGCCGGCGGGGCCTCCTCGACGGCCCGCTCCGGCGCCGGGGCGGGCTCGGCCGGCATCTCCTGCTGGGCCGGAACCTCGGCAGGCACCTCGGCCGGAACCTCGGCAGGCACCTCGGCAGGCACCTCGACTGGGGGATCCGGCTGCGGCGTCGGGGCCAGGTGCGGGGCGGTCGGTACGGCGCCCTCGACGGGTACGAACCGCGCGACCGGCGGGGCGACCGCTTCCGCCGGCATCTGGGCCTGGACCGGCGGCTGGGCAGCGACCGGGGCCTCGGCCTGGGCGGGAGCCGCCGCGACCGGCTGGGCCTGCGGCATCTGCCGCGCCTGCGGGTCCTGCGGCTGCGCGGGCCACGGCATGGCGCCCTGCGGGGCGGTCTGCTGATCCTGCGGCACGTCCAGGTACTCCGGCCCACCGACCGGCCCGGCCGGAGCGGCCGGGGCCTGCGCGGGCACCGGCGCGGCGGCCGGAGCCTGCGGCGCGGCCGGGGCGGGCACGGGCTGCGGGGCCGGGGCGGCGGCCGGGCCTCGGTCGGCGAGGGAGCGGACCACACCACCGGTGGCGTGGTCCGGCACCGGCGGGCCCATGTGCAGCGGGCGGCGGGCAGGCGGCGGGACCGGGGCCCCTGCGGGCGCGGGCATCCCGGCCCCGGACAGGTCGACGGAGCCGGTGTCGAGGACACCGGGCTCGTAACCGTGTTCGGTGACGACCGGCGGGCCCTGCGGGGCGGCGAGCGGCACGCCGTGCGCGGGGGTGCCGTGCGGGGGCATCGGGACGCCGTGCGCCGGGGTGCCCTGCGGCGGCAGCCGCACTCCGCGCGGCGGGGTGGCGGTGACCTGCTCCAGCGGCGCGGTGAGGGGGTCGACCTCCGGCGGCGCGGGCACGGTGACCGGCGGCGCGGGTGTGGCGCCCGGCGGATGTTCGCTCCAGGCGCCCTGGGCGCCCGGCATCAGCAGGAGTCCGTCGTCCTCGGCTGGGTTCGCGGAGGGGTCCAGGTAGGTGTTGTACGCACCCGGAGCGGGGATGCCCGGCTGCTCGACCATGCCTGAGTTCTCCGGCAGTCCCTCGCCCGGGACCTGGCCGGTGTCCGTCATGCTGCGTACCCCTCGCCCATCGGTTGTGCTCCTTCAGTCCTGCGCCCGTCCAGGACAACGAGCGTGCGCGCCGCGCGGCACGTACCGCGCGGACACCCCTGCATTGTCCCGGCCTTCGGCCTTCGTGGCAGGCGGAACCGCCACGGTGCGCTGTGGACTGCGCCACGTCGCGCCGTCCCCCGTTTGCTCCGTACCACATCAGAGACCCAATGAGGCCACCGTTTCCGGACATTGACGAACAAACCGCCGAGGTTCCGGAGGCGGTACAACAAACGGCCAGCCTACCCCGCCCGTCGTCGCACACGATCACGGGTGGGGACCTCACAGCGAGAACCGGCCGCCGGCCGGGCGGGCCCCGGGCAAGCGCCGGGCGGGCACCGAGCGAACCCCAGCGGGCGTCAGATCCTGCGGCCGGCCAGCAGGAACGCGAGGGAACGGCCGCGTTCGCTCCAGTCGCGCGGGTCGAGCCCGACGGTCTGCAGCAGGGCGCACTCGACCTCGTAGCCCCCGTCGGCGAGGGCGGCGCCGATCGCCTCGGCCTCGTCGCGGGTGGCCGCGTGCGTGACGATCCGTTCGGGCCTGCGGTCGACGCAGGCGGCCACGACGGGCACTCCCCCGCCCCCGACGCGTACGACATCGGGTTCGGGGAGCCGTTCCAGCAAGTGCGGGGCGCGGCCGGCGAGTACCTGGAGCGGCACCCCCGCGCGGCGGGCGGCGGCGTCGGTACGGGCGCACGCGCCGGGGTCGGCGTCGACGGCGATGACGGCGGCGCCGAGCCGGGCCGCCTCGACGGCGAACGTGCCGCCGGCGCAGCCGATGTCCCAGACGAGGTCGCCGATCCGCGGGCCGAGCCGGGCGAGTTGGGCGGCGCGCAGGGTGGGGTCCTGCCCGGTCCGGCCGCCGGTGTCCTCGCCGGGCAGGGCCCAGCCCCGGACGGCGGGGGTGTCGTGGCCCAGCAGCCAGCCGCCGGTGCTGCCGCCGACCGGGCCGCCGCCGATGACGAGAACGACATTGGGGTCGCGCCAGGCGTGGTCGGCGGCCTTGTCGGAGGTGAGGACGCTGATCCGTTCGCGGTCGGTGCCGAGTTCCTCGCAGACGACGAAGGTGCGGTGGACCCCGTCGAGGAGCAGGGCGAGTTCGGCGGGACCGGCGCCCGGCGAGGTGAGGACGGCGACCTTGGGGTGGGCGCGGCAGACGTTGACGGCGCGGCGCAGGGTGCGGCGGTGGGCGACGACGACCCGGGCGTCGTCCCAGGGCATGCCGGCCCGGGCGAAGGCGGCGGCCACGGCGGAGACGGCGGGGACCACCTCGACTTCCAGGCCGTGTTCGGGGGCGCGCAGGGTGCGGACCACGCCGAAGAATCCGGGGTCGCCGTCGGCGAGGACGACGGCGGTGCCGCGGTGGCCGACGATCCGGCGGGCGGCGAGGTCGACGCTGCCGAGGCGGACGCGTTCGGCGGCGGGCGGTACTTCGGGCAGGGCCAGGTGGTGCGCGGCGCCGGCCACGAGGGTGGCGGCGGCGAGCGCGGACCGTGCCGCCTCGGTGAGGGGGGAGCCGTCCCAGCCGATCACCGTGACCCGATCGGCCATGTCGCGTCTGTCTCCTGCTGCTGGTGTGCGGGTGGGGCGGGTCGAGCCTACCTGCGGGGCGCGCCCCAGTCGGCGTGCGCGGAGTAGCCGGTCTCGGGCAGTTGGTCGGCGAGACCGTCGAGGTCCTCGGGAAGCAGGCTCCACAGGATGAGGTCGGTACGGATCTCCGTCCACGCGCCGCTCTCGGTCTGGCTCCGGGCTATCCAGGCGTTGCGCAGGACGCCCTCGCTGATGCAGCCCGCTCTCTGCGCGACCTGCTGGGAGGCGGTGTTGCCGGCGGCGGTGCGCAGTTGGAGGCGTTCGAAGCCCTGGTCGCGGAAGAGCCACTGGGCGACGGCGAGCACGGCTTCGGTGGCGTAGCCCTCGCCGCGGGCCCAGGGCGCGGTGACATAGGAGATCTCGGTGGCGCGAAGGCGCCAGTCGGTTCCGTACAGATGGATGGTGCCGACGAGGCGCTGGGTGAGGAACTCGGTGACGGCGAAGACGATGCCCCGTCCCTCGGCGCGTTCGGCGGGGGCGAACTCGCGCACCCAATGCTCGGCGTGGGCCCGGGTGTAGGGATGCGGGACGGAGGTCCAGGCGACGACGAGTTCGTCGTTCATCATGTCCACGAAGGCGGGTATGTCGCCCTCTTCGTAGGGGCGCAGCACCAACCGTTCCGTGCCGATGGTGAGGGACGGGAAGGTCGTAGTCATGCGCAGCTCCGTACGTGAAGACCGTGAACGCACAGCATGCAGCATGACGCGGCGGCGGCGCATGTGCGGGCGGCGCGGCGGCGGGAGGGTGCGGGGCCGGGCGTTCCCCGGGTCCCGGGGTCCCGGGGCTCAGGGGTCCCCGGACCGGGAGACCCGAAGGCCCCGAGGCCCCGTGCGCCGGTCGGGCGCGCGGGGCCTGGGGGGTGCCGCGAGTGGGGCCGGATCCCGCCGGGGGGCCGGGAAGGGGGGGTCCGGGCCCGCCGGGCCGGGCGGCCCAGCCGTGCTTACCCGGCCGGCCTCACTCGGCCGGGACTACTTGGCCGTGGTGCCGAAGGCCGGGACGACGGCGCCGTCGTAGTGGTCCTCGATGAACTTCTTCACCTCGGGCGAGTGGAGCAGCTCGACGAGCTTGGTCACCCGGGCGTCCTTCTCGTTGCCCTTCTTGACCACGACGATGTTGGCGTAGGGGTTGCCCTCCGCCTTCTCCAGGACGATGGCGTCCTTGGCGGGCTGGAGCTTGGCGCCGATGGCGAAGTTGCCGTTGATGACGGCGGCGTCGACGTCGTTCAGGGCGCGGGGCACCGTGGCGGCGTCCAGCTCCTTGAACTCCAGGCCCTTCTTGTCGGTGATGTCCGCGAGCGAGGCGTCCGTACCGACCCCCTTCTTCAGGGTGATGAGGCCGTTGTCGGCGAGGAGGTGGAGCGCGCGGCCCTCGTTGGTGGTGTCGTTGGGGACGGCGACGGTCTGGCCGGCCTTGATGTCCTTGAGGGCGTGGACCTTCTTGGAGTAGATGCCCAGCGGCTCCAGGTGGACGGTGGCCACCGAGGTGAGGTCGGTGCCCTTCTTCTTGTTGAAGTCGTCGAGGTACGGCTGGTGCTGGAAGTAGTTGGCGTCGATCTGGCCGGCGTCGGTGGCGGTGTTCGGCAGGACGTAGTCCGTGAACTCCTTCACCTCCAGCTTGAGCCCGGCCTTCTCGGCGAGGTTGTCCTTGACGAAGTTCAGGATGTCGGCCTGCGGCGTCGGGGTGGCGCCGATGACGAGCGGCTTGTCGGCGGAGGCGGCGCCGTCCTTGGAGGACGGGTCCGAGGCCGTGCCGCAGGCGGTGAGGCCGAGGGCGAGAGCTGCGGTGGCGGCGACGCCGGCGGTGATCTTGATGTTCTTGCGCACGAAGAGTGCCTCTTTCAAGTGGTGTGCTTCCGGCCTGGACAACAAGTCCGGGCTCGTCTTCGTCATACGAAGTCAGGGGTGCCGCGCGGGGCGCGGCGGCGCCGTCAAGCGGTGCGGCCTCGGCGGGCGAGGAGGCGGACGACGCCGTCGCCTATCAGCTGGACGATCGTCACGATCGCGATCAGGACGGCGACGGTCGTCAGCATGAAGGTCGTGTCGAAGCGGTTGTATCCGTAGGTGACGGCCTTGGAACCGAGGCCCTCGCCGCCGACCACGCCGGCCATGGCGGAGTAGCCGATGAGCACGATCACGGTGGTGGTGACGGCGGAGACCAGGGACGGCAGGGCCTGCGGGAGCAGCACCTTGCGGACGATGGTGGGGATGCCGCCGCCCATGGACTGGACGGCTTCGACGAGTCCGTGGTCGACCTCGCGGACGGAGGTCTCGACGAGACGCGCGAAGAAGGGGATGGCGCCGACGGCGAGCGGCACGATCATCGCGGTCGGGCCGATGAAGGTGCCCACCACGAGGGTCGTGAAGGGGATCAGGGCGATCAGCAGGATGATGAACGGGAGCGAGCGGCCCACGTTCACGATCACGCCGACGACCTTGTTGACCGGCCGGTTCTGCAGCAGTCCGCCCTTGTCGGTGAGGACGAGGAGGAGGCCGAGGGGCAGCCCGCCGAGGATGGTGACGAGGGTGGACCACAGCACCATGTAGAGGGTGTCGAGCGTGCCCTGTTCGAGCAGGGGCTGCATCTGGGACCAGGTCACCGGGCACCTTCCTTGGTCAGTGCGGGCGTGCCGGTGACCGGCGCGGTGCCCTGCGGGTCGTTCTGTGGTTCGTTCTGCGGGTCACTCTGAAGCTCGTCCTGCGGTTCGACGATCTCGATCTGGAGGCCCTGCTCACGCAGGAAGCCGACCGGGACGACGTTCTCCTCGTAACGGCCGGGGAGTTCGATGCGCATCCGGCCGATCTGGCGGCCGCCGACGGTGTCCATGGCCGCACCGAGGATCGAGATGTCGATGTTGTACGTACGGGACAGCTGGGAGATCACCGGCTGGGTCGCGGTCTCGCCGTGGAAGGTGACGTCGACGACCGTACGGTCCGGGCCGGTGGCCACGCCGCCGACCGGGAAGAGCTCGGCGGCCAGCCGGGAGCCGGGGGTGGCGAGCAGTTCGCTGACGGTTCCGGACTCCACGACACGGCCCTTCTCCATCAGTGCGGCCGAGTCGCAGATGGTCTTGACGACGTCCATCTCGTGCGTGATCAGCAGGACGGTGAGGCCGAGCTGCTGGTTGAGGTCGCGCAGGAGCTGGAGGATGGAACGGGTGGTCTCCGGGTCGAGGGCGCTGGTGGCCTCGTCGGACAGGAGGACCTTGGGCTTGCCGGCCAGGGCGCGGGCGATGCCGACGCGCTGCTTCTGGCCGCCGGAGAGCTGGCCCGGGTACGCCTTGGCCTTGTCGGCGAGGCCGACGAGGTCGAGGAGCTCCAGGGCGCGGCGGGAACGCTCGGCGCCGGAGAGGCCGAGGATCTCCAGGGGAAGCTCGATGTTGTCCTGGATGGTGCGCGAGGACAGCAGGTTGAAGTGCTGGAAGACCATGCCGATGTTGCTGCGGGCGCGGCGCAGGTCCTTGCCGGCGCGGCGGCTCTTCCCGGCGAGGGCGGTGAGGTCGACGCCGTCGACGGTCACGGTGCCGGAGGTGGGGCGCTCCAGGAGGTTGACGCAGCGGATGAGCGAGGACTTGCCGGCGCCGCTCTGACCGATCACGCCGAAGACCTCGCCTTCGCGAACGTGGAGGTCGACACCGTCCAGAGCGGTGACCTGGCGGCCTCGCGACTCGTAGACCTTGGTCAGGCCCGAAATGGTGATCACAGGAATTCCGTCACTGTCGAGTGCACGGCGCTCGTCCGCCGTGCACGGCATTCGTCATTCGGACAGTCAGGCGCAGGGTGGCCGACCCGGGGAAAAGGCCCGGCGGGCGGCACGTGCGCGGGGCGGGCACGCTCCGACACCCAAAGGCGGTGGGAACGGCTCGGCCGTCGGGGCTCGCTTCGGGGCGCGAGCATGCGGCGGGGGCCCTCAGATGGCGCACATTCGACACATACAGCGAGCACCGGGCGTCTGGTTCGCCTCGGTCGCAAGGGTGCGGTTGCTCGTCGTGGTCATGGCTGCAAGTAAAGCATGCGCAGCTGCGAACGACGGAGGGCTGTCCGAATAGCGGACAAGCGTGAGACGCGAGAGGTCCGGGAGCACCTTTCCCGGCCCGGTCTCCCGGATCCGCCCGGATGCGCTCCGGGCGACGGCACAGGGCTCCCGTTCCCGGTGTGGCCTGGGCCGACGCCCCTCGGCGGGTGGTCCGCGCGGAGCGGACCGGGGCGGAGCGGGGCAGCACGGCGCAGCATGGGGCGGTCTTCCGGAAGGAGGACACAGGGGGCTCTTGTGGCCAAGACCACGCCCCCGCGTTGTACGGAGGCCGCCGGGGCGGGACGCCCGTTCCCGGGAACGGGCGGGCGCGGGCCGCCGTACGACACCGCGCGGAGCGGGGCCGCGCGCATCGGACGGCTCCGCCCGTAATACCCTCGGGGCCATGCTTGACGCCCTGACGGTCGCGGTCTCGGCCGCCGCGCTCGCCCTCGCCGCCTGGTGCGGCTTCGCCTTCTCCCGTGACCAGCCCACCAAGGACTGGCACTTCATCGGCATGGCCGTGGTGACCTTCCTCGCCCTGGTGCAGCTGGTGGTCGGGATCGTGCAGCTGACCCGCGGCGAGAAGGCCGACGAGGGCACGGCGATCTTCATCGCCTACCTCCTGGGCGCGCTGTGCGCGGTGCCCGCGGCCGGTCTCATGTCGCTGACCGAGCGCAGCAAGTGGGGCTCGGCGACCGTGACGGCGGGCGCGGTGGTGCTCGCCGTCCTCGAAGTGCGTCTCTACGACATCTGGACGGTGGGCTGATCATGACCGCGACGGAGAACGGCGCCCAGGCCGGGACGGAAACCGGTGCCGGCGCCGGGGCTGGGGCCGAGGCGGGGGCGCAGCGCTCCGGCCGGCTGATCTCGGGCCCCGGCATGGTGGTCGTCTGGCTGTACGGCGTGATGTCGGTCGGTGCGGTCTCCCGCTCGATCTACCAGATCGCCACCGAGTTCGACCGCGCCCCGCTCGCCTACAGCCTGTCGGCCGTGGCGGCGGTGGTCTACGCGTTCATCACGTACACCCTGGTACGTGGCGGAGAGACCGCGCGCAGGGCGGCGCTGGTGTGCTGCGCCGCCGAGCTGGCGGGCGTCCTGATCGTGGGCACCTGGACGCTCATCGAGCCCTCGGCCTTCCCGGACGCGACGGTCTGGTCGCAGTACGGCTACGGCTACATCTTCATCCCGGTCCTGCTGCCGCTGACCGGCATCTGGTGGCTGCGCAAGGGCCTCGCGCGCGAGGCGCAGGCCCAGGCCCAGGCGCGGGCCCAGGTCTGAGAGGCCGTCCGGTCCTCGCCCGTCGCGTCGGGTGTGCCGGGTGTGCCGGTCACCGCTGGTGTGCCGCGGCGAAGGCGAGGAGCGGTCCGGCGGTACGCGGCGGGTCCTCCAGATGGGGCGAATGCCCGAGCCCGGACGGCGTCTCCACGCGCGCGCCGGGGACGACGCGGTAGTCGGCGGCGGACGCGGGACGCCATCTCCGGCGTCCGGATGGCGGAATTCCACGACCGTGGCGCGAGTCCGGCCGAGGTCGGCCACCGCCCGTCCCGCCGGGCAACGCCCCGGCAGTCGCGAGGTCACCCGGCCTGCGACGGCTCGTCCGTGACGAAGGGGGTGTATCCGGCGGGAAGTTCGCTCACCTGGAGTTCCGAGAAGAGCAAGGTCAGCTTGTGCGCGCCGCTCTCGATACACACCTCGTGGAAGTCGATTCCCAGAGCCTTCGACCAGTGTCGGGTCGCCTCCGACTCGGCGAGAAGCCTGGCTCCCGGGTAGAGCATCTGCCACTCCACACCCCAGACGAATCCGTCGAGGCCGTCGCCGGTCACGGAATCGACGAGCCGGTCGTCCAGCGAGACCCGCCAGGTCTCCGGCCGCAACGACGTCTCGCAGCGGACCTCGACGCAGTACCGGAAGAGATGCCTCAGGTGGGCCGGAGTGATACCGGTCCGGGAGTCCGCGGTGACATGGACGACGACCTCGTAGTCGCGCATGTAGGTGGTGTACCCGTGGTAGACCACGGCGTGGTCGAAGACCTGGTCGAGCATCTGCTGGAGAACGGCGCTGTCCATACGCCCTTCTACCTCACTCGACCAGCCTTCGCCGCCCCTGACCTGCGGTTTCGGCCCGGCTCGTGCCCTACGCGGCCTTCTCCAGCGTCACCAGGGTGTGCGCCGGGTCGGACTCCTGGTCGCCGACCTGGGCGTAACCCCGGCTGTGGTACAGCCGCAGGCCGCTCTCGGCGCGCAGGCCGGCGGAGAGCCGGAACCGCTTGGCGGCGGGGCCGGGCTCGGCGGCGAAGTGGCGCTCGATGGCGTCGAGAAGCCGGCCGCCGAGGCCGTGCCGGCGCATGCGCGGGTGGACGATGAGCCGGTCGATCCGTACGGTGCCGTCCGCGTCGAGCCGGCCCCGCACCGAGGCGACGATCTCGTCGCCGAGCCGGGCCACCAGGCCCACGCCCTCGACGAGTTCGGCGCGCAGGGCGTCGAGCGGCTGGGTGAGCGGCTCGATCGACCAGTTCTGGTGGATCTCGGCCTCGCGCTGATAGCAGAGGTACTGCAGCTTCAGGATCTGCTCCGCGTCACGCGTCGCGTCCGCCGCTGAGATGGTCACGCTCATGCTCATGTGCGCATGCCTTCCGCTCACCAGTCCGAGTGAATTTCTACGGCACCCTTCCCCGGACCCCGGGGCCGGGAACCTCAGCAGACAGCATTCTGCGCAGGCATCCCAGGCAACGGGAACGCATCGGCCCCAGACTGCCCTGTGAGATACCCAACGCTCCTGCGATATCGCGGTAGCTGGGGTCGCCGGGGTGCAGCATCGCAGTGAGCAGCCGGGGGCAGTGGCCGGGGGTGCGGCGGACGGCGGCGCGCACGGCGCGGTGGCGTTCGGCGGTGAGCGCGGAGTGCTCCGGGGTCGGGGTCTCGGCGCGGGCCTCGCCGCGGAACCGCAGGGCGCGGGCGCGCTCTCGGCGGGCGCGGCGGGCCTCGGCCCGTACGGCCCGGCGCAGCCAGTCGGCGGGGCGCTCGGGCTCGGTCCCGCCCGCCGCGACGCGCTCCAGGAACCGCAGCCACACGGCCTGTTCGAGGTCCTCGGCGTCGACGCCGGCGGCCGCCGCCTCGGCCCCGCACTCGGCGGCGAGCAGCGGGGTGAGGGCGGCGAGCAGGGAGGGGCGGAGGGTCATGTCGGCCACGATGCGGAGCGGGCCGGGACTGGTTGCGGTCCCGGCCCTGATTCACCCGGTCGGCGGAACACCGTCGCCCGCAGCCGCCGCCCGCCGGCGCCCCGCCGACGTGAGGGGTCGGCGGGCGGCAGGCGGGCGAGTGGGCGGGCGGCGATCGGAGATCGGCCGGCCGTCAGCCGGTCAGCCGGTCAGCCGGTCAGCAGGCGTTCGGCCGGCCGGCGTTCGGTCAGCGGGCGTGGGCCGCCGCGTAGTCCGCCGCCGCGAGCAGTGCCGTGTCCGCGTTGTCGGAGAAGATGCCGTCGATGCCCGTGGCGAAGTAGCGCTGGAGCAGGCCGAAGGCGTCGCCGTAGGCCGCCGGGTCGGTGCCGCGGCGGTACTCGGTGGGCAGGAAGGTGTTCTCGTTGCGCATCGTGTACGGGTGCAGGATCAGGCCCGCACGGTGCGCGTCGCGCACGAGGCTGGTCTCGGCGCCGAGGCGGCCGCTCGCGTCCCGGGGCAGGATCAGGTCGATCGTGGGACCGATGCCCTGCGCGTACGAGGCGATCTCGGCCAGACCCTTCGGCGTGATCAGGTCGGCCACGGTGCGCGGGTCGCCGGAGGCGACGAAGTCCCAGGGGCGGGAGTCGGCGGAGGAGAGCAGCACGACGCTCGGGGCGTCGACCAGGCGGCCGAGCCGCTGGATGCTGCCGGGCTCGAAGGACTGCAGGAAGACGGCGGAGTCGGCACGGTGGCGGCCGTACCGGCGCAGCAGCTTGGCCAGCGGCTCCTCCAGGCCAAGGCCGAGAGAGCGGAAGTAGGTGGGGTGCTTGGTCTCGACGTGCAGCCACACCTCGCGGCCGCGGCGGCGGCCCTCGTCCTCGGCCCAGCGCAGCACCTCCTCGAAGGTGGGCACGGCCCAGCGGCCGTTGTAGAGGGTGTTCTTCTGGCGGGCGGCGGGGATGCGCTCGACGGCCCGCAGGGTCTTGAGCTCGGCGAGGGTGAAGTCCTCGGTGAACCAGCCGGTGAGGGCGACGCCGTCGACGGTCTTGGTGGTCTTGCGGGAGGCGAACTCGGGGTGGTCGGCCACGTCGGTGGTGCCGGTGATGTCGTTCTCGTGGCGGCAGACCAGGTGGCCGTCCTTGGTGGGGACGAGGTCCTGCTCGATGACATGGGCGCCCATGTCGAGGGCGAGCTGGTAGGAGCCGAGGGTGTGCTCGGGGCGGTAGCCGCTGGCGCCCCGGTGGCCGATGACGGTGGGGTAGGGAAGCGAACGGTAGCCGCGGCCCTTTCCGTCGCCCTGACGCTGGCCCTGGTCCTGGCCCTGGTTCCCCTCCTGGCCCATGGCGGACTGGACGGCCTGGGCGGTGCCGCCCGCGAGGACGGTCGAGCCGCCGAGGACGGCTGCTCCGGCCGCGCCGAGAACGGCCCGCCGGGCCGGGGTCGGGCGCTGGGGCTGGGGCTGGGTCATGGACGCTCCTTCTGGTTGGTGTCCCGCACCTGTCAACTCTTCTCCCTGACGCTAGGCACAAACGTGCGATCGCGAGCAGATCGCAGTCGAACTCGACGGAAACACGAGGAGACGGAGCGGATCCGGCCACCCTGTCCATTAACGAACCCTCACCCCGCCGTACGCGTCCGACCGGTGAGACCCGATGTGCGACGCGTACCGACTCGCGAGTATCGTCCGGTCCTGCGCCACCGGCTCGGCCGAGCCGCGGACGCGCCCTTGCCTGTCCGTCCGCCCGGCCCCGGAGGAACCGTGTCCCGTCCCGCGCTCATGAAGGCCGCGCTAAGCCCGCTCCTGCGCCTCATGTTCCGCCCCCGCGTCGAGGGTGCCGAGAACATCCCGGGCACCGGACCGGTCATCCTCGCGGGCAACCACCTGACCTTCATCGACTCGATGATCATGCCGATCTGCCTGGAACGTCAGGTCTTCTTCATCGGCAAGGACGAGTACGTCACGGGCAAGGGTCTGAAGGGCCGTCTGATGGCCTGGTTCTTCACCAGTGTCGGCATGATCCCGGTGGACCGCGACGGCGGACGCGGCGGTGTGGCGGCGCTGATGACGGGCCGCCGGGTGCTGGAGGAGGGCAAGATCTTCTCCATCTACCCGGAGGGCACCCGCTCCCCCGACGGCCGTCTCTACCGCGGCCGCACCGGCATCGCCCGGCTCACCCTGATGACCGGAGCGCCCGTCGTGCCGTTCGCGATGATCGGCACCGACAAGCTCCAGCCGGGCGGCGCGGGCATGCCCCGCCCGGGACGGGTGACCGTCCGGTTCGGCGAGCCGATGGAGTTCTCCCGCTACGAGGGGATGGACCGCGACCGCTATGTACTGCGGGCGGTCACGGACTCGGTGATGGCGGAGGTCATGCGGCTGTCGGGCCAGGAGTACGTGGACATGTACGCCACGAAGGCGAAGGCCGCGTAGGCGTAGAGGCACGGGGCGCGCGCAAGGGGCCGGGGTACCGAGTGCCGAGAATCCCGTAGCCCCCGTAGCCCCCGTAGGGACGTTTCCGTGGGTGACGGGGGCTCGGCGGGTCTGGGCCCGCCGGTCAGTCGGGCCCGCCGGTGAGTCGGGCCCGCCGGTGAGTCCGGTCGGCCGGGTCAGTCGATGCCTTCGATGATGCGGAAGTCGCGCTCGTAGCAGTCGGGGAGGGCCACCAGCGCCTTCCGGTACGCCTCGCTCTCGTACGCCGCGACCGCCTGTTCAAGGCTGTCGAACTCGATCAGCACGACGCGATGCGCGATTCCGGCCTCGTGGGCGACGACTCGATCGCCACGGGACAGAAGGCGCCCGCCCGCGGCCCGGACGGCCGGACCCGCCAGCGTGTCGTAGGCGGTCAGCGCCTCGGGGTCGGAAAGGGCGGGGTAGACACTGACCCAATAGCCCTTGGCCATGGGAAACCTCCTGTGTTCGGCCGGACGCGTCCGGCGTCGATTCGACACGGATCGCTCGATCCCCGACGACGGCCCAGGGGCGAGGGTTCTCCCCCCTGTCCTCGTCGAAGTCAGGCCTCGATCCTCGCCGTTCGCGCCGGCCTCGGCCATGGCGGAAAGGTCAGCCTCCGATACATTCTCGCCATGCCCGTCCCCCCTGCCGCCCCCGGTACGCCCGGCGCCCGCGACCTGGCCGGTGACTCGGCCGGTGGCTTGACCGGTGACACCGCCGAACCGGGTCGCGTGACGCGCCCGGAACCGCGGCCCGGCCCGCACAAGGTGGTCGTTCTCGTGGTCGACGGGATCTACCCCTTCGAACTCGGCATACCCCAACACGTCCTGGGCTCCGCCGATGGCCGCTACGAGGTGGTGACCGCGGGCGTGGACGGGAAGCCCGTGCGCACCGTCTCGGACCTGACCGTCACCCCCGGGCACGGCCCCGAGGTGCTGGCCGAGGCGGACACCGTGATCATCCCTGGGTACGCGATCCCCCGGACCTCGGCCGCCGCCCCGGACCCGAAGGCCCTGGACGCGCTTTCCGGCATCCGGCCCGGCACCCGGCTGGTGTCGATCTGCAGCGGCGCCTTCCTGCTGGCCGGCACCGGTCTCCTCGACGGGCGCCGGGCCACCACCCACTGGGCGCTCAGCGACCGCTTCCGGGAGCTGTTCCCCCGGGTCGAGCTCGACACCGACGTTCTTTTCGTGGATCACGGTGACGTGTTGACCTCGGCGGGAGCGGCCAGCGGCTTCGACGTCTGCTTGCATCTGCTGCGCCAGGACCACGGCACCGAGGTGGCAGGCCAGGCCGCCCGCTTCTGCGTCATGCCGCCGTACCGGGACGGCGGGCAGGCACAGTACATCGAGCGGCCCCTGCCGCCGGCGGGCACGACCGGCACCGGGCCGACCCGCGACTGGGCCTTGCGGCGGCTTGAACTACCGCTGTCGCTGGAGCAGTTGGCCGCGCACGCGGCGATGAGCACCCGTACCTTCACCCGGCGCTTCAAAGAGGAGACCGGTCTGAGCCCCGGCCGCTGGCTGACCTCGCAGCGGCTGCGGCGGGCCCGGCACCTGCTGGAGTCCAGCGATCTGCCGGTGGAACGCGTCGCCCACGAGGTCGGATTCGCCACCGCCACCTCGCTGCGGCGGCACCTCGCGGCGGAGGCCGGCGTCGCCCCGTCGGCGTACCGTCGCACTTTCCGTGCCCCGGATCCGGCCGCCGACGGGAGCGTCAGTGTCCGTCGCCCTCGCCGAGCCGCTGGCCCCTGAGCAGGAACCAGGCGGCGACGGCGGTCGCGAGCAGGACCGCCGCGCCGATGCCGGAGGCGATGCGCAGGCCGTCGACGAAGGCGTCCTGCGCGGCCAAGACCAGCGCCTCGGCCCGTTCCGGGGCCAGGCCGGCGGCGGCCTCGACGGCTCCGCCGAGGGATTCGTGCGCCGCGGCGGAGGCGCCCGACGGGACACCGGCCGGAGTGGAGAAGTCCCGGTAGACGCCGGTCACGATGGACCCGAGGAGCGCGATGCCGAGGGCCGCGCCCAGCTCGTACGCGGTCTCGGAGACCGCGGAGGCCGCACCGGCCTGTTCCTTGGGGACGCTGGAGAGGATGACGTCGGCGGTGACGGTGAACGCGAAGCCCGCGCCCGTACCGACGACCAGCAGGCTCGCGCCGAGCAGCGGGTATCCGGTCGTCTGTCCGAGCGTGGTCAGGGCCGCGAGGGCCAGGCCGATGGCGGCGAGACCGCCCGCGACGACGGCACGCACCGAGTAGCGGCGGGCCGCCCGGCCGGCGATCAGGCCGGCCACCACGGCGCCGACGGCGGCGGGCAGTTCGGCGAGGCCGGCCTCCAGCGGCGCCCGGCCCTGGACCAGCTGGAAGAACTGGGACAGGAAGAACACCAGGCCGGACAGGCCGAGTACGGTCAGCAGGTCGGCGACGACGGCGGCGGACAGCCCCCGGTTGCGAAACAGCCGCATGTCCAGGAGCGGGGTCGGCAGGGTGAGCTGGCGCCGGACGAACCAGGTCAGTCCGCCGAGGCCGAGCACGGCGGCGAGGGCCGCGGCGGAGGTCGGGCCCTCGGAGGCCAGTTCCTTGATGGCGTAGACGACGCCGATCATGCCGACGAGGGAGAGGACGACGCTGGGCAGGTCCCAGGGGCCGGGGGCCGGGTTCTTCGACTCGGGCAGCAGCTTGACGCCGACGACGACCAGGACGGCCATGACGGGCAGGTTGATGAGGAAGACCGAGCCCCACCAGAAGTGTTCGAGCAGGAATCCGCCGACGACCGGACCGACGGCGGCACCGGCCGAGGCCATCGCGCCCCAGACGCCGATGGCGAGGCTGCGCTCGCGCGGGTCGTGGAAGAGGTTGCGGATCAGGGCCAGAGTGGACGGCATCAGGGTGGCGCCGGCGACGCCGAGCAGCGCGCGGGCCACGATCATCATCTCGGGGCTGGTGGCGTAGGCGTTCAGCAGGGACACCGCGCCGAACGCGGTGGCGCCGGTGAGCAGCAGCTTCTTGCGGCCGATGCGGTCGCCGAGGCTGCCCATGGAGACCAGCAGACCGGCGATGACGAAGGAGTAGACGTCGCCGATCCACAACAGCTGGGTGCCGGACGGCTTCAGATCCTCGGAGAGGAAGGGGGTGGCCAGGCCGAGGACCGTGGCGTCCACGGCCACCAGCAGGACGGCCAGGACCAGTACGGAGAGGGCGAGCCACCGGCCGGGCCGGCGGGCGCCCTCGATATGGCTCTCGGTACGGCGCTCGTGCTCGTGCCGTACGGTGTCGGTGATCACTTCTCCACGCTCCTGCGCGCTCCGCCGAGCAGCAGCTCGGCGATCATGTACGGAAAGTCCTTGGCGGCGACCCGCCCGTCGGCGACGGCCCAGGCGCCCGAGCTGATGAGCCCGTAGAGCGCCTCGCAGAGCCAGGCGGGCGTCAGATCGATCCGGAAGACGCCCTCCTCCTGGCCGCGCCGGAAGAGCGCGGAGATCCGCGCGTCGAGGGCGGCCCAGCCCTCGTTCTGCTGCTCGCCCTCGAAGAGCTGGTTCTCGGTGACGAGGAAGGCGATCAGCGGGGCGACCGGCTGCACCGCGCCCACCAGCCGGCGCACCGCCTCGTCGGCGGGGCCCGCCTCGGGGCCCACCGTGTCGAGTACGGCGGTCAGCTCGTCGAGAGCCAGCTCCTCCAGCGCCCGGATCAGCGCCTCCCGCCCCGCGAAGTGCCGGTGCAGGGTGGCGCGGCCGATCCCGGCGGCCCGGGCGACCTCGTCCATGGTGGCGGTCGCCTTGACGCTGAGGGTGGCGGCGGCGGAGCGGAGCACCTGGGTGCGGTCGACTGACATGAGACAACCGTACACCGCATGAGACAAAAATGTCTCATGCGAGGCATCAAGAGCCCATGCTGACGGCTACCTCCCCAGCGGTGAGACAGCGCCGACCAAGAGGGCCAGGGGCAGGAACACCAGCCCCGCCGACATGGCCCAGCCCATCCGCCGTGTCGTCTTCGCGCCGACGAGGGCGCAGAACACGCCCATGAGGACGAGATACAGGGCCAGCGGAAAAAGGATGAATCCGGCTCCCATGCCGATCGCCTTCCCAGAAGTCCGGGGCGGCGGCCGTACGACGGCCGCCCCGGAGCGGACGTACCACGGCGGGAAAATCCGATGCCCGCCCGGACAAGGAAAGGAATGCTACGAGCATGACAAAAGCGCTGCCGAAACCGCTGCTGCTGATCGATGTCGACGGGCCGCTGAACCCTTACGCGGCACAGCGCGAGCGCAGGCCGGAGGGGTATGCCACGCACCGGACGCACCCGTCCGACTGGACCGGGGTCAAGCCGCTGCGGGTGTGGCTGAATCCCGCGCACGGTGACGAGCTGCGGGCTCTGGCCGACGCGTACGAGCTGGTCTGGGCGACCACCTGGAAGGGCGAGGCCAACGACTGGATAGGCCCTCACCTCGGGCTGCCGGAGCTGCCGTACATCGACTGGCCGCAGATACACGACAGGGCCCCGCGCGGGACCTTCTGGAAGACGCGGTACATCCTCGAATACGCGGCGGGGCGGCCGTTCGCCTGGGTGGACGACGACATCACGGCGTACGACCACGAGTACGTGGAGCAAAACCACCTCGCCGCCGCCCTGTTGCTGCATGTCGATCCCCGGCTCGGACTGCTCCGGCCGGATTTCGACAGGCTCGCGGACTGGGCGGCGGCGCTGTGATGCCGAGGGGGTGAGAGGGCCCGACCGAGGGTGAGGGGCCCGCTCAGGGGGTGCGGCTACTTCTTCGCGTCGGCCCAGGCGTGCTGGATCACCAGGTCGGCCTTGACCTCGATGAGCTGGGCGGCGACGGCGGAGGGCGCGGTGCCGCCCCGGCCGTTGCGGGAGGCGAGGGCGCCGGGGACGTCGAGGACCGTGCGGACCTCGGGGGTGAGGTGCTCGGAGATCTTGGCGAACTGCTCGTCCGTCAGATCGCCCAGCTCCTTGCCCTCGGCCTCGGCGGCCTTCACGCACTCGCCGGCCACCTCGTGCGCCACCCGGAACGGCACACCCTGCTTGACCAGCCACTCCGCGATGTCGGTCGCGAGCGAGAACCCGGCGGGGGCCAGCTCCTCCATGCGCTCCCGGTTGACCGTGAGGGTGGCCATCATCCCGGTGAAGGCGGGCAGCAGGATCTCCAGCTGGTCGCAGGAGTCGAAGACCGGCTCCTTGTCCTCCTGGAGGTCCCGGTTGTAGGCCAGCGGCAGCGCCTTCAGGGTCGCCATCAGGCCGGACAGGTTGCCGATGAGGCGGCCGGACTTGCCCCGGGCCAGCTCGGCGATGTCCGGGTTCTTCTTCTGCGGCATGATCGACGAGCCGGTGGAGAAGGCGTCGTGCAGGGTCACGAAGGAGAACTCCTTCGTGTTCCAGATGATGATCTCCTCCGCGATACGGGAGAGGTTCACCCCGATCATCGCCGTGATGAAGGCGAACTCGGCGACGAAGTCGCGCGAGGCCGTGCCGTCGATCGAGTTGCCGACCGAGCCGCGCTCGAAGCCGAGGTCCTTGGCGACCGCCTCCGGGTCGAGGCCGAGCGAGGAGCCCGCGAGGGCACCGGAGCCGTACGGGGAGACGGCCGTCCGGGTGTCCCACTGGCGCAGCCGCTCGGCGTCCCGGGACAGCGACTGGACGTGCGCGAGCACGTGGTGGGCGAAGAGCACCGGCTGGGCGTGCTGGAGGTGGGTGCGGCCGGGCATGGCGACGTCCGGGTGCGCCTCGGCGAGGCCGACCAGCGCGTCCTGGAGTTCGGCGATCAGGGAGCCGATGATCCGGGCGTGGTCGCGCAGGTACATCCGGAAGAGGGTGGCGACCTGGTCGTTACGGGACCGGCCGGCCCGCAGCTTGCCGCCGAGCTCGGCGCCGAGCCGCTCCAGGAGACCCCGTTCCAGGGCGGTGTGCACATCCTCGTCGGCGATGGTGCCGGTGAACGAGCCGTCGGCTACGTCCGCCTCCAGCCGGTCGAGACCGTCCAGCATGCGGGTCAGTTCGTCCTCGGTGAGCAGCCCGGCCTTGTGCAGCACGCGCGCGTGGGCGCGGGAACCGGCGATGTCGTACGGCGCGAGACGCCAGTCGAAGTGGACGGACGCGGACAGCTTCGCCAGGGCCTCGGCGGGACCGTCGGCGAACCGGCCGCCCCAGAGCCGTACGTCACCGTTGTTGCTGCTCACTTCTGCTGCTCCTCATGCCGGGTCTGTGCTGCGAGGGTCTGGATGTGCTGCGAGGGTTTCGACGCGGTGCGCGGGTCTCGATGTGCCGCGCCGGTGGTCCGCCGGTGCACGCCCGTTCGGCGTGTCCGGCGGCCGTGCCGCACCCGCGCGTATCCGGGACACAGGCCCGGATGCGCGCCCGCCTCCCCACCGCGTCGCGGAACGGGGAGGCGGGCTGTCGAACGACTGGGGTCAGCCGAGGTCACGCTTCGCGGCGATCTTCGACGAGAGCGCGAAGATGTCGATGAAGCCCTGGGCCTTCGACTGGTCGAAGGTGTCGCCGGTGTCGTAGGTGGCGAGGTTGAAGTCGTAGAGCGACTCCGAGGACTTCCGGCCGGTGACGACGGCGCGGCCGCCGTGCAGGGTCATCCGGATGTCGCCGGTGACGTGCTGGTTGGCCTCGTTGATGAAGCCGTCCAGGGCCCGCTTGAGCGGGGAGAACCACTGGCCGTCGTAGACCAGCTCGCCCCAGCGCTGCTCGACCTGCCGCTTGTAGCGGGCCAGCTCGCGCTCGACGGTGACGTTCTCCAGCTCCTGGTGGGCGGTGATCAGGGCGATCGCGCCGGGAGCCTCGTACACCTCGCGGGACTTGATGCCCACGAGCCGGTCCTCGACCATGTCGATCCGACCGATGCCCTGGGCGCCGGCCCGCTCGTTGAGCTGCTGGATGGCCTGGAGCACGGTGACGGGCTTGCCGTCGATGGCGACCGGCACGCCCTCCTTGAAGGAGATGACGACCTCGTCGGCCTCGCGGGCGACGGCCGGGTTCGCCGTGTACTCGTAGATGTCCTCGATCGGCGCGTTCCAGATGTCCTCGAGGAAGCCGGTCTCGATGGCCCGGCCGAAGACGTTCTGGTCGATGGAGTACGGGGACTTCTTGGAGGTGGCGATCGGCAGGTCCGCCTTCTCGGCGAAGGCGATGGCCTTGTCCCGGGTCATGGCGTAGTCACGGACCGGGGCGATGCACTTCAGGTCCGGGCCGAGGGCCTGGATACCGGCCTCGAACCGCACCTGGTCGTTGCCCTTGCCGGTGCAGCCGTGGGCGACGATCGAGGCGCCGTGCTTCTCGGCGGCGGCGACGAGGTGCTTGACGATGGTCGGCCGGGAGAGCGCCGAGACCAGCGGGTAGCGGTCCATGTAGAGGGCGTTGGCCTTGATCGCCGGGAGGCAGTACTCGTCGGCGAACTCGTCCTTGGCGTCCGCGACCTCGGCCTCGACCGCACCGCAGGCGAGCGCGCGCTTACGGATGACGTCCAGGTCCTCGCCACCCTGGCCGACGTCCACGGCGACAGCGATGACCTCGGCACCCGTCTCCTCGGCGATCCAGCCGATGGCGACGGAGGTGTCCAGGCCGCCCGAGTAGGCGAGTACGACGCGCTCGGTCACGGGGTTCTCCTTACCTTGCAACCACTGATGGGTATAACTATGCAGTGCTCCGTATGGTTTGTCAAAGGTTGGCTGCCGGAAATCGAAAACCGCAGGTGGGAGGGGGTGTGGAGAGGCATACCGCCGCTGCATGAAGGGGCGGTACACCCGGAGAGGCGACGTGAGCACGCACAGGCGACCACCGGCCCGCACGGCGAACGGTGCCCGGAGCCACCACTCGGGGCTCCGGGCGCCACTGGGGCGTGTCCTGCCGACTCAGGCGGACTCGGACGGACTCAGGCGGGCTCAGGCGGGCTCAGGCGGGCTCAGGCAGCGAGATCGGTTCGCCAGCCCTCCACCTCGGCCCAGATGATCAGCTGCGCGGGCTTGTTCCTCCCGAGCCGATGGCACGCTGGAGCGCCACGCCCATGCGGCGAGCGCCATCCTCACGACCGGCGCGCACGTTCACGGAGCTCCACGAGACGGGCGCCACGCTCCTCGGCGGCCAGGCACTCGGCACCGCGATCGATGCGCTCGCGCGCCGCGGGATCTTCCGGGAAGAACTCATCCAGAAAGTCGTCGAAGCTCTCGTCATCGCCGGACTCGGTGATAGTCAGGAGCCGGTAGGTACTCGGGCTCTGCGGTGCCAAGCGGCGCCCCCTTGCTTGATCCTTCCCGGAAGGTATCGCGCGCCCGTCCGGCGTACGGCGCGAAAGCCTGGAAAAGAATCGCGACATGGGAAAGACATATGAACAGATCGACGGTCGTCTGCGTGCCTTCATCGAGTCCCAGCCGGTGTTCTTCACCGCGACGGCTCCGCTGGACGCGGACGGGACCGTCAACCTCTCGCCGAAGGGGCTCGCGGGGTCCTTCGCCGTCCTCGACGAGCACACCGTCGCCTATCTGGACTTCGCCGGGTCCAACGCCGAGACCGTGGCCCATCTGCGGGAGAACGGGCGCATCACCCTCATGTGGTGCGCCTTCCAGGGGCCGCCCAACATCGTACGGATCCACGGGCGCGGCGAGCCGGTGTTCCGGGACGACGCGCGATGGGCGGAGCTGATCGGGCACTTCGGCGGGATCGACCCCGAGCAGCACGGGCTGCGGGCGATCATCCTGGTCCGGGCCGAGCTGGTGCGGGACACCTGTGGCTACGGCGTGCCGTTCATGTCGTACGACGAGGACCGCGATCTGCACCAGCGGCGCTTCGCCCGGGAGGACGACGAGTCGCTGAGCGCGTACTTCGCGGGCAAGGAGCACATCGCGTCCAGCATCGACGGGCTCCCCGGTCTGCCACTGCCGCTGCCGCCACTCCCCCGTACGGGGCAATAGCCCGGCGGCCCGGCGGGGCGGACCTATCGTCGCGCCATGCGCACCCTACTCGCGCTCGGCGCGGCGCTCTGCTCGCTCGGTTCGTCGCTCGGCTCGCTCGCCCAGGCACCGGGACCGGCCCTGGCGTCGCCCCTGGCATCGCCCCTGGTCGCGGCATCGGTCACGGCACCCGGCACGGCACCGGTGTCGGCCGGCGCCCCACTCCCGGAGCGGATGGCCGACACCGGCGGCGGCACGCAGCTGATCACCGCCGAGGCCGCCCGCACCGGGGCCACCACCGGCACGGTGACCTGGTGGGACCGGCGCGGCGGGCGGTGGGTGCGGGCGGGTTCGGCGCCCGCGCGGTTCGGGGCGAAGGGGCTCGCCGAGGGGTCCCGGCGCCGGCAGGGTACGGACACCACGCCCACAGGGCTCTTCCGGCTTCCGTACGCCTTCGGGACCGCGCCCGCGCCGGCCGGGACGGCGTACCGGTACGTCCGGGTGACCGAACGTTCCTGGTGGTGCCAGGACAACGCCTCCCGCGCGTACAACCGCTGGGTGGAGGGGCTGCCCCGGGACTGCCGGGCGGCCGAGGCCGAGCATCTGACCACCTACCGGAAGCAGTACGCCCACGCGCTCGTCGTCGCGTTCAACTACGACCGGCCGGTGCGCGGGCGCGGGGCCGGGATCTTCCTGCATGTGAACGGGCGCGGGGCGACCGCCGGCTGCGTGTCCGTACCGGCGGAGGCGATGCGCCGGATCCTGGTCTGGGCGGCTCCGGCCCGCCGGCCGCATCTCGCCGTCGGCACCCGGGGCGGACGGACGGCGATCACGCGCTACTAGGGAGCTACGTTGGGCGCTTCATTCCGGATGACCGGTGGTTGCGGGCGCTCGGCACCCAGACGGACGGCGGGGCGACTTCTCGGCCGCCTCCCGACCGTCCCCCGACCAGCGGCGATGGAACAGCCTTCGCACAAGAGCGAAGCTACCGGTCGGTGAGCGGAATTTCGCGCTTCTCTCTCATTTATCGATCGCTTACGCAGCAAAGACACGGGCTTGGTGCGCTGATGCCCGGCCGCCGATCGGCGCGGCCGGCACCGAGCAGCCCCTCCCCTCAAGGAGACCTTCATGTCTTCCACACGGCACACGCGGCACACCGGACCACCCGGCGCACGGCGATCGTGATCGCCTCGCTGGGACTGGCGATCGCGAGCACCGGCGCCACCGTGTCCGCCGCCTCCGCCGCCACCTCGGCCCCTCGGGCCAAGACCGGCGCCCACTGCGTCGCCCACGTCACTTCGCACACGACCACGTGTTACGACACCTTCCGCGAGGCGATCGCCGACGCGACCGACGGCCGGGTCACCGACGCGCCCGAGGCGCCGGCCAAGGCCGCCAAGGACAAGGGCTTCATCGCGGAGATCAACGCCCCGGCCGGCAAGCGTGACGCGCGCGTCGCCGCCGGTCTCCAGGGCGGGGTCGTGGGCGCCGTCGTCTACTGGGACTGGAACTACGGCGGTGCGTCCTGGACGATGGAGATCCCGGAAGGCTGCAAGGACAACGGGACGTGGGACTGGGGCTGGAGCGACCTCGGGGGCTGGAACGACGGCATCAGTTCCCTGATCCCCGCGAACAACTGCTGGGTCGGTCTGTACTCGGACATCTACTACAACGGCACGAACCAGCTCTACACCAAGTCCACGCCGTATGTCGGCGACGCGATGAACGACCAGGCCAGCTCGATTCAGCTGACCTGATCGGCCGGCGGACGCGCCCCGGGGCCTGTCCGCCCCGTGCGAGGGCCCGGCCGCCCACCCCGTGAAACGCAAAGCGCCTGCCCCGCTCCCTGGCCAAGGGGAAGCGGGGCAGGCACGTTTCGCCGCGGCGCCGCCAGGGCGGCCGCACGGGGCACACCGGGACGCGGGGCGCACCGGGACGAAAAGCGGTCAGCGGTCCTTCTGCGCGAGGCGCAGCAGGTGGTCGGCGAGGGCCTGGCCGCCGACCGGGTCGCGGGAGATGAGCAGCAGCGTGTCGTCGCCCGCGATGGTGCCGAGGATGGCGTGGAGTTCCGCCTGGTCGATGGCCGACGCGAGGAACTGGGCCGCGCCCGGCGGCGTACGGAGCACCACCAGGTTGGCCGAGGCCTCGGCGGAGATCAGCAGCTCGCCGGAGAGGCGGCGCATCCGCTCCTCCTTGGCCGACTCGCCGAGCGGCGCCTGCGGGGTGCGGAAACCGCCCTCGCTGGGCACCGCGTAGATCAGCTCGCCGCCCGTGTTGCGGATCTTCACCGCGCCGAGCTCGTCGAGGTCGCGGGAGAGTGTCGCCTGGGTGACGCTCAGCCCGTCGTCCGCGAGCAGCTTGGCCAGCTGGCTCTGCGAGCGCACCGGCTGCCGGTTGAGGATGTCGACGATCCTGCGGTGGCGGGCGGTGCGGGTCTGCGGGACGGCCGGCCCGCCCCCGGACTCGGTCCGGGGGTTGTCCCCGTGTTCGTGTGCCTGCGCGTCGCTCATCGTCGGTTCATTCTCCGGTTCGTCCTTCCCCGTTCACCACGTCGAGAACGCCGGGCAGGGCCCGCAGGAAGGTGTCCGCCTCCGCGTCGCCGATGATCAGCGGGGGCATGATCCGTACGACATCGGGGGCGGGCGCGTTCACCAGGAGACCGGCGTCCGAAGCCGCCTGCTGCACCTGGGGCGCGAGGGACTCCGTGAGCACGATACCCAGGAGAAGGCCCGCGCCACGGACATGGGAGATCAGCGGGTGGCCGAGACCCTCGATTCCGGCGCGCAGTTTCTCGCCGATCCGCTTGACCTCGTCGAGAGCGGCGCCGTCGC
The DNA here is from genome assembly GCF_043198875.1 of Streptomyces sp. NPDC048718. NCBI lineage: Bacteria > Bacillati > Actinomycetota > Actinomycetes > Kitasatosporales > Streptomycetaceae > Streptomyces > Streptomyces sp. NPDC048718. The sequence goes on along the minus strand of NZ_JBICVG010000016.1, from coordinate 91,938 downwards.
CGAGGGTGTCCAGGACGGCGAGTCCGGCGGCGCAGGCCACCGGGTTGCCGCCGAAGGTGGTGCCGTGGTGGCCGGGGGCGAACAGCTCCGCGGCCGGGCCGAAGGCGACGGTCGCGCCGAGCGGCAGCCCGCCGCCGAGTCCCTTGGCGAGGGTGACGATGTCGGGGTCGACGCCCTCGTGGGCCTGGTGCTCGAACCAGGTGCCGCACCGGCCGACGCCGGTCTGGACCTCGTCGAGGACGAGCAGGGTGCCGGTGGCGCGGGTGATCTCGCGGGCGGCCTTGAGGTAGCCGGGGGGCGGGACGACCACGCCGTTCTCGCCCTGGATGGGCTCGATGATCACGAGGGCGGTGTCCTCGGTGACGGCGGCGGCGAGCGCGTCCGCGTCCCCGTACGGGACATGGGTGACGTCGCCGGGCAGCGGCAGGAAGGGTTCCTGCTTGCCGGGCTGGCCGGTCAGCGCGAGGGCGCCCACGGTCCGGCCGTGGAAGCCGCCGGTGGTGGCGACCATGTGGCGGCGGCCGGTGAGCCGGCCGATCTTGAAGGCGGCCTCGTTGGCCTCGGCGCCGGAGTTGCAGAAGAAGACCCGGCCGTCGGCCCGGCCGAAGAGCTCCAGGAGCCGTTCGGCGAGGGCGACGGGCGGCTCGGCGACGAAGAGGTTGGAGACGTGGCCGAGGCTCTGGATCTGCCGGGTGACGGCCTCGACGACCGCCGGATGGGCGTGGCCGAGAGCGTTGACGGCGATGCCGCCGACGAAGTCGAGGTACGCGGTGCCGTCGGCGTCCCAGACGCGGGCGCCCTCGCCCCGGACGAGCGGCAGCCGGGGCGTGCCGTAGTTGTCCATGAGGGAGCCCTGCCAGCGCCGGGTCAGGGTGGCGTTGCCGGCCGGGGCGCCGGCGGCCGGGGCGCCGGTCGCCTGGACCGATGCGCCGTCCGCCGTGGCCGGGGTGCCGGCGGTCAGGCCGGCCAGGTCGTTCGTCTGCTCCGTACCGCTACCGCTGCCGCTCATCATGACTCCACCGTCGTCTCGTCGGGCACGACCATCGTGCCGATGCCCTCGTCCGTGAAGATCTCCAGCAGGATCGAGTGCTGGACCCGGCCGTCGATCACCCGGGCCGTGGTGACCCCGTTGCGGACGGCGTACAGGCAGCCCTCCATCTTCGGGACCATGCCGCTGGACAGCTCGGGCAGCAGCTTCTCCAGCTCGCTCGCGGTGAGGCGGCTGATGACCTCGTCGCTGTGCGGCCAGTCCTCGTAGAGGCCCTCGACGTCGGTGAGGACCATCAGTGTTTCGGCGCCCAGCGCCGCAGCGAGTGCCGCAGCCGCCGTATCAGCATTGACGTTGTAGACATGGTCGTCGTCCTGGGAGCGGGCGATGGAGGAGACGACGGGGATGCGGCCGTCGTCGAGCAGCGCCTGGATGGCGCCGGTGTCGGTGGCGGTGATCTCGCCGACCCGGCCGATGTCGACCGGTTCGCCGTCGATCACCGGCCGGTGGCGGGTGGCGCTGAGGGTGTGGGCGTCCTCGCCGGTGATGCCGACGGCGAGCGGGCCGTGCTGGTTGAGCAGGCCGACGAGTTCGCGCTGGACCTGGCCGGCGAGGACCATCCGTACGATGTCCATCGCCTCGGGCGTGGTGACCCGCAGGCCCGCCTTGAACTCGCTGACCAGGCCCGCCCGGTCGAGGGCGGCGCTGATCTGCGGGCCGCCGCCGTGCACCACGACCGGCTTGAGGCCGGCGTGCCGCAGGAAGACGACGTCCTGGGCGAAGGCGGCCTTGAGGTCGTCGTCGATCATGGCGTTGCCGCCGAACTTGATGACGACGGTCTTGCCGTGATGGCGGGTCAGCCAGGGCAGCGCCTCGACGAGGGTCCGCGCCTTGGGCAGGGCGGTGTGCTTCCTCGTCGTACTCGTCGTACTCATGAGCTGTACGCGCTGTTCTCGTGGACGTAGTCCGCGGTCAGGTCGTTGGCCCAGATGACGGCGGAGTCCGTTCCGGCGGCGAGGTCGGCGGTGATGACGACCTCGCGGTAACGCATGTCGACGAGGTCGCGGTCCTCGCCGACGGAGCCGTTCTTGCAGACCCACACGCCGTTGATGGCGACGTTGAGCTCGTCGGGCTCGAAGGCGGCGGCGGTGGTGCCGATGGCGGACAGGACACGGCCCCAGTTGGGGTCCTCGCCGTGGATGGCGCACTTGAGGAGGTTGTTTCGGGCGATGGTCCGGCCGACCTCGACGGCGTCGTCCTCGGAGGCGGCGTTGATCACCTCGATACGGATGTCCTTGCTGGCGCCCTCGGCGTCGCCGATGAGCTGGCGGGCCAGGTCGGCGCACACCTCCTGGACGGCCTCGGCGAACGCGTCGGGGGCCGGGGTGACCTCGGCGGCGCCGGAGGCGAGCAGCAGCACGGTGTCGTTGGTGGACATGCAGCCGTCGGAGTCGACCCGGTCGAAGGTGAGCCGGGTGGCCTGGCGCAGCGCGGTGTCGAGGCCCTCGGCGTCGACGTCGGCGTCGGTGGTGAGGACGACGAGCATGGTGGCGAGGCCGGGGGCGAGCATGCCCGCGCCCTTGGCCATGCCGCCGACCGTCCAGCCGTCCTTCTGCACCACGCACGTCTTGTGCACGGTGTCGGTGGTCTTGATGGCGATGGCGGCCTTCTCGCCGCCGTGCGCGGACAGTTCGGCCGCGGCCTTCTCGACGCCGGGGAGCAGCTTGTCCATCGGGAGGAGTTCGCCGATGAGGCCGGTGGAGGCGACGGCGACGTCACCGGCGCCGGTCTCGATCCCCCGGGTGGTGAGGGTCTCGGCGGCCTTCTCGGCGGTGGCGTGGGTGTCCTGGAAGCCCTGCGGTCCGGTGCAGGCGTTGGCGCCGCCGGAGTTGAGGACGACGGCGGTCACCTCGCCGTCGGCGAGGACCTGCTGGGACCAGACGACGGGGGCGGCCTTGACGCGGTTGGAGGTGAAGACTCCCGCGGCGGCGCGGCGCGGACCGGTGTTGACCACGAGGGCCAGGTCCGGGTTGCCGTTCTGCTTGATCCCGGCCGCGATGCCCGCGGCCGTGAATCCCTTCGCTGCGGTGACGCTCACTGCTCTTCTCCGTTCACTTCTCCACCCGCGCGGCGCACCGCCGCGGGCATGGTCATCGACTGCGGGCCGGGGGCCGGCCGGGGCGCGAGGCCGCGGGGGGCCCGGTACGCGTCGCTCACGGCGCGACTCCCACCGTGGAAAGCCCGGTCTCCTCGGGGAGCCCGAGGGCGATGTTCATGCTCTGCACCGCGCCGCCGGCGGTGCCCTTGGCGAGGTTGTCGATGGCGGCGACCGCGATGATCCGGTTCGCGGCCGGATCGAGGGCGACCTGGATCTGTACGGCGTTGGAGCCGTACACCGCCGCCGTGGCCGGCCACTGCCCCTCGGGGAGCAGATGGACGAACGGCTCGTCCGTGAACGCCTTCTCGTACGCGGCGCGCACGCTCTCGGCGGTGACGCCCGGCTTGGCGGTGGCCGAGCAGGTGGCGAGGATGCCGCGGGGCATCGGCGCGAGGGTGGGGGTGAAGGAGACGGTGACCCGCTCCCCCGCCGCCGCGCTGAGGTTCTGGATCATCTCGGGGGTGTGCCGGTGGCCGCCGCCGACGCCGTACGGGGTCATGTTGCCCATGACCTCGCTGCCCAGCAGGTGCGGCTTGGCGGCCTTGCCCGCGCCGGAGGTGCCGGAGGCGGCGACGATCACGGCCTCGGGTTCGGCGAGCCCTTGCGCGTACGCCGGGAAGAGCGCGAGCGAGACGGCGGTCGGGTAGCAGCCGGGCACCGCGATCCGGCGGGAGCCTTCGAGCGCGGCGCGCGCGCCGGGCAGCTCGGGGAGGCCGTACGGCCAGGTGCCGGCGTGCGGGGAACCGTAGAAGGTCTCCCAGTCCGCGGCGTCCTTCAGCCGGAAGTCGGCGCCCATGTCGACGACGAGGGTGTCCGGGCCGAGCTGCTCGGCGACCGCCGCGGACTGCCCGTGCGGGAGTGCGAGGAACACGACGTCGTGACCGGCCAGATTCTCGGCCGTGGTGTCCACGAGGACGCGGTCCGCGAGCGGCAGCAGGTGCGGCTGGAGGCCTCCGAGGCGCTGACCGGCGTTGGAGTGCGCGGTGAGCGCGCCGATCTCGACACCGGGGTGGGCGAGGAGCAGGCGCAGAAGCTCTCCGCCCGCGTACCCGCTCGCGCCGGCGACCGCTGCTCGTACCGTCATCGAAAACCTCCTCTAGATGGCATGACTATACGAGTCCACGCAGTTTTATGCAATGCCCTTCTTCTGGCATGCGTGCCCGCCGCACCGGCGGGACGATGGATCACAGGGGGTGCGCGGGAACCGGGGGACTCCCGGGGAACACGAGCGGGGGCGGCCGAGCCGCCCGCGCCGACGTGCCCGGAGGGAGCGGGCGTCCGGCGGCGTCCCGATCAGCACCGGGGGTAAGCGGAAGGGAGGCTTCCATGGCCACCGTGACGAAGGACGATCCGAACTGTCCCTCTGACATCGTCTTCATCGGCAACATCGACCTGCGGCCGTACACCGAACACCCCAACACGACGCTCCCGCCCCCGCACGCCACGGCGAGGATGAACATCGACGTGCTCGCCTCAGGGCACTACGAGCACGTGGGCTTCAAGGACGTCATGGTCTTCCTTGAGATCAAAGGCCCGTCCGGCGTGCGGTTCGTGGAGGGCGCCGATCGCGACAACTGGCTCTGGGGCATTCCCGACGGCGGCGGCTGGACCGAGATCCCGACCGGCACACCGACCACGCTCCTTCGGATGCGCAAACCGGACGCGGTGAGTCTCATCCGGCCCAAACCCATCGACGGGCTCACCTACTACGTCGGCCTCAGCGGGCTCCCGCCCGGCGGCGGCGTCGACTTGAAGGTGTCCGCCACGGCGAGCAGGGTCCTGGCCACGGCGCAGAGCTGTTCCATCGAGGTCACCGACCTGCGAGTGGGCGACGAACTGCGTGGATATCTCAGCGGAAACCCTTCCGACACCGGGTGATTCATCGCCGCACACGGCACGGCTCCTTTGGGGTGCCTGTCCTTTGGGGCGCCTGAAGGTTCTGTCGCACGCCCTGGGGCCATCGGCCGGTGTCGGAGAGGCAGGATTCCAAGAGCCACGGCATCGGTCACGGACGCCGTCGGCCTCGGGCGCGCACAGCTCGCACACCTGTCTTGACCTGGGCCGAACAGATCAGCAGGGCTTGTCCGGGCGATCACAGCGGGGCCGGCCTCGCAGGTGCGCGGGCATCAAGCCGAGACAGGTGTGCGGGACAGGGCGGTGCGCAGCGCGAAGACGCCGAGCAGGCCGCCCGCCGCGAACCGCTGAGCGGCCATCACCCGGGGCCGGACGGCCAGATACCGCGACACTCGTGCCGCGCCCAGCATGATCAGAGCGTTCACGGAGATCCCCACGACGATCTGCACCCCGCCGAGTTGGAGCAGCTGCCCCCACGCCGGGCCTGCCCGCGGGTCCAGGAACTGGGGCAGGAGGGCGGCGTACAGGAGAGCGATCTTAGGGTTGAGCAGGTTGGTCAGCAGCCCCATCGAGAACAGGCGGGCGTCGGAGACCGGAGCAAGGTCCCCGGCCGGGGTGAAGGGCGAGCGGCCGCCGGGCTTGAGCATGCCCCAGGCGAGGTACGCCAGGTAGGCCGCCCCGGCGAGCTTGACCACCGTGTACGCCACCGGCACGGCGGCGAACAACGCGGACAGGCCCGCAGCCGCCGCCAGCAGGTAACACAGGAACCCCATGGCCGTCCCGCTCAGGCTGACCAGCCCCGCCCTGCGCCCCTGGGTGATCGCGCGCGAGGCGAGGTGGATCATATTCGGTCCGGGAATCAGGGCCATGCCGAGTTCGATCAGGGCCACTCCCCCTACCGCGGCCGGACTGATCACCTGTCGACTCCTGATCGTGTGGCGGGTGCCCGGCACCCGGTCCCCGGTACCCGAAGGGGGGCGGCGCCCGGCCGCGACGCATCGGCCATGGCCACGCCGCTGTTCCGCCTCAGGGTACGACCCCCGCCGTTCCGTGCCTCCGCGCACCCCTCGCCCGACCGCCTTCGCGCCCCCGTAGGCTGCGCCCCACCCAGGGGTGAGCCCCGGGAAAACGGAGAAACGGCGAAAGGGAAGACATGACAACGGGGAACCGGGAACGGCGGTGGCGGCCCAGCCTACGGGTGCTCACCATCGTGGCGGTGGTGCTCGGCGTCCTGGCGGGCGCCGGCTGGCTGGCGAAGCCGGTGTGGCAGCCGTGGTGGTACGCCAAGACCCTGTGCGGGGGCCACCTCTCGGGCGGTGAACTCGCCGAACTGCTGCCGGACGAACGGCTCCAGGCCGGCAAGGACACCTTCGGCTCCGGGCAGGACCTGCTCAAGTGCTCGGTGAGGGAGAACGACGGCCGGCACTTCGTCCTCATGGTCGAGGCACAGACGGACACGGGTGATCCGCACGGTCCACTGGACATGGAGTTCACCATCCCTGGGAGCCTGCGCTACGGCTTCCCCAGGTCCGTGCCCGGGTTCTACGGCCAGTTCGGCCCCGTGATCATTCAGGAGTGCCCGAAGCTCGGCCGTGCCGACGACGGCCGCATGCGGCGCCTTGTCACCAAGGTGTACTCCCACGCGGTGGAGAACGACCCCTCTCCCGCGTCCCTGCGCACAGCCGTACGCATCGCCAATGACGCCAATAACGAGCTCGGCTGCGGGGCCGACCCCCTGCCGCTGCCGGACGGCGTCGATCCCGGGCACAAGCTGCGCGTGAGCGAGACCAAGGGCACCATGTGCGAGTGGCTGACCCGGCAGACCCTGCCCAAGAGCCCGTCCGGCAAGGAGTGGCGGGTGGTCGCGCCCACCGGCGCGAAGGCGCCCATCACCACCTGCTCCCTGGTCGACACCGGGACGGGCAACGCCGAGAACTTCTCGGGCTGGTACGGAGATTGGACGGACAAGCCCTTCACCAGGATGTTCGCGGCCAACGTGCGGCTCCCCGAGGACGTCCGAGAGAACGACCCCCTGCTCAGTGAGGACTTCGGGCGCGCCAAGGCCCTGTGCGCCGGGGAGTCCGCCAGTTTCCTCGCCGCCGACCACACGATGCACGGCGCCGGACCGATACTGCCGATGAGTGAGGTACGGCCTCTCCTCGACGCGTTCGCGAAGGACCAGGCCAAGCGCCGGGGCTGCACCGATCTGAGACTCCCCGGCCACACGGTGTATCCGAACGGGCGCTGAGGCTCTGGGCGTCAGCCAGACCGCATGACGAAGCCCCGCCTTCATCCCGAACTCGGGGGTGGGGCGGGGCTTTTCGTGTGTCAGCGTGGGTCGGACGAGGTCGAACCCGTCGCCCTTGCGATCCGGCGGGAGCCTTCGAGCGCGGCGCGCGCGCCGGGCAGCTCGGGGAGGCCTGCCCGACAGCGACGGCGTGCTGCGCGCCCGGTGGTGACCCGGTTCCCGCAGGGGACGCGCGAGAGTCCGGGGGTGCCCCGGGCCCAGCGCGGAAGATCGATTCCCTCGCCCGTCATAGGCTTACCCGCCATGACCAGCGATTTCGGATTCACCTGCGTCTGCTGCGGGGCCCGGCACCCCGAACTGCCGATGAACTACTCGTCCCATGCCCCGGCCGTATGGGAGCCCGCCTTCGCCGACCGTGACGACTGCACGCTCACCTCGGACGAGTGCGTGGTCCTCGCGGAGCACTACTTCGTCAAGGGTCTGATCGAGATACCGGTCGTCGGCAGCGACGAGGTGTTCTCGTGGGCGGTCTGGGTCTCGCTCAGCCGGGAGAACTTCTCCCGCGCCCGCGATCTGTGGGAGAAGCCCGGCCGTGAGTCGGAGGAGCCGTACTTCGGCTGGCTCACCACCGATCTGCTGCCCTACTCCCCCACGACCCTCAATCTGAAGACGTACGTCCACACGCGCCCGGTCGGCGAGCGCCCCTTGGTCGAACTCGAACCGACCGATCATCCCCTCGCCGTCGAACAGCGCACGGGTATCACCCTTGAACGCGTACGGGAGATCGCGGCGGCAGTACTGCACGCCGACGGCGGTGAGCAGCGGTGACGGCTGACGAGCCCATTTCCTCGGTTCCCGTCGCGCCCGCCGGGCTGAGCAACCGGGCGCGGTATTTCGTCGAGACCAGTGGCGTCCGTATCTCCCGGCGGGACCTGCGGCGCCACCGCGAGGCGTGGATCGGCCACGGGATCCCCGCCTCCGAGGTCGACCAGGCCATCGCCTTCCAGGAGCGCTGGGGCGGGCTGGCCCTGCCACCGGCCCCGTTCTACGAGGGCGGCCCGCACAGCCTGCAAGCGGCCTGCCCGAGGGGCTCAGCCGAGGAGGGCTGGTCGTTCTCGGCGGGAAGCTGTCGGGTGTCCATGGCGTACGGGTTCAGGATCGGCCCCGACGGCGCCTTCGGCCTCGACGCCAATCGCTGGACGCCGCTGCACGCCGACATCGACGGATGGGTGGAGTCCCTGGCGCTCGCTGCCCACGCCGCTCGCTGGGCCACGACCATCACGAAGGTCAAGGGCAAGGCCGTCGACTCGCTCGACCTCAGGGGGTACGAGCAGGTGACCGAAGTACGGGGTGTGACGGACACCTGGTGGCGGGGCAAGGACTCGCTCGTCGCTCTCTACCGGGGCGCGGCCGTCGGCCTCGACGCGCCGCAGTGCCTCGAAGCGCACATCTACGGGGGCCTCGACGATTGGGGGCTCTACGGCGGCTGACCGTGGCATTCGGGGGGCGCCGCCGGGTGTCCGCGCGTTCGTACGTGACGCCGGTTCGCGCCGGGTAACCCCCGTCAGGGCAGGGCGAGAACGCGGAACTCGTGCCCCTCCGGGTCCTCCAGACACGTCCAGGGCACATCGCCCTGGCCGAGGTCGAGAACGGTCGCCCCGAGGTCCCGCAGCCGGGTCACCTCCGCCGTCATGTCTTCGCCCGGGTACGGCATCAGGTCGAGATGGACGCGGTCCGGCACCGTCTTCGGTCCGGGCACGCGGAAGAGTTCGAGGAACGTCCCCGTGCCGTCGGCGGCGCTCAGCACCGCGATGTCGTCGGTCGCCCGGCGGACGGTCCAGTCCAGCGCCCCGCCCCAGAACCGGGCCATCGTCCGAGGATCCGCGCAGTCGACGACGACGGCGGCGATCGGCCCGGTGTCCCGGTAGATCTCCCGGGGCTCCAGCACACACAGCTCGTTGCCCTCGGGGTCGGCGAGGATGACCCACGGGACGTCGTCGCCCTGGCCGAGGTCGACGGGGGTCGCGCCGAGGTCCCGGAGCCGGGCGACCAGTTCCGTCTGGTGGGCGAGGGAGGTGGTGGCGAGATCGAGGTGGGTACGGTTCTTCGTCGCCGTCTTGCCCTCGGGTGAGGGGACGACGGAGATGGCGGAGACTGCGGGGGCGGCCGGGTCCGGTCCGAGCGGGCCGCCGGCGGAAGCGATGTACGTGGCCGCCCCGGCGGTGGACATACTCCAGCCGAGCGCCTCCGCCCAGAACCGGCCGACCCTCGCGGGGTCGAGAGCCTTGATGTTCACCTGGACGGGTCGCAGCGCCATGTTCACGATCCTAGGGCCCGCGTCCGACAGTCTCCCCCGCGTCACACGAAGAGAACGGGCTCGACCCGGTTCAGTCTCCGAGCGCGAACGACGCGCGTTCCTGCCACTTCGTGCCGTCGTGGACGATGAGTTCGACCGACGTGACACGAGACATGAACGGAAGCCGGCACGCGAGGTCGGCCTCGATCTCCTCCGTGACGGCGTCTTCCTGGCCTTGTGCGATGGTCAGGTGGGGCACGATCTCGGTGTGCCGTCCTCCATACGGCGGGGCCTCCGGCCAGCAACCGACGATCGCCTCCGTGAGCCGCCGCAATCGCGTGGCGGGCTCGGGAACGAGATACGACACTCCCGGAAGCCGTCCACATCTCTCGAATCGCAGGTCGAACGCCTGGTGCCGGCCCAGAACGTCCGCGAGCGCGGAGTGGACGGCCGCGTCCACCCGGCTCTCGTCGAGGAACGGGAAGAGGACCGTGATGTGTGCGGGAACCCCTGCCCGCGCCGAGGGATCCCACTGCTCGCGCCATCCTCCGATCGCCGATTCCGCTTCCGGGATCCGGACGATGAGCCCTGTTCGGCCCGCCTGAAACGCGCTACCGCTGTCGCCTTCTGCCATACGACCGCATGCTGTCACCTTCTCGGCGCCCGGCGCGGTTCCATTTCGGGCGGCCCGCCCGGACCGGCTGCCGGACAGGCCGTGCCAGGTATCGGGCACCCGCAGGCGAGTACTGTCGATCGAGCCCTCAGGGAAGCAATGACGCCCTCATGAGCCACCCACTCGGGCTCGGAAGGCGCCTCGCGTGCGCGCAACCGTCGTACGGAAAAAGGACTATGGGGAAGACACCGGTCGGCCACGAGGTGCCGTACCACTCGCAATGGGAATCCGCCGCACTCGTCCCCGACATACTCTCCGGCCGGGTCAAGGCCGAAGACGATCCGCTCTGGCACCTCTCGGGCGCGGAGGATCCCGCCGAATACGCCTTCTGGTCCTGGCGCGTCTGCGGCATGGCCTGTCTGCGCATGGCCCTGGAGCACTGGGGATTCGAGACCCCGGGCCTTGTGACGCTGGCCCGGGAGTTCCTGGACGCGGGCGCGTACGTCCGCCGGGCCGACGGGGTGGACGGTCTGATCTACGCTCCATTCGCCGAACACGCCGCGAAACGCTGGGACATCGAGGCCGAGGTGCACGGGCGGCTGACGGTCGAAGAGATTCCCGGGTTCCTGGACGAGGGAAAGCTCGTCATGCTGTCCGTCCATCCTTCGATCCGCGAACCGGACACCGTCCCGCCGGGGCGGGGCGGGCATCTGGTCCTCGCCGTCGGCCGCACACCCGACCACCTGCTTGTCCACAACCCTTCGGGGTTTCCCGGCGTCTCCCAGCGTTCCGCCGAGGTGCCGTGGGAGGCGCTGCCCCGGTTCTTCGCGGGGCGGGGCGTGACCCTGGGGATCGGCAGGTCGTGACCCCGGGGATCGGCGGCGCCACCTTCGGCACCATGAACGACGACGTGCTGGCCCACTTCGACCCGTCGTTCAGCCGGAAGGACTTCGTCGAGATCATCCGGAACAACCCCTGGCCGGAGTGACCCGGCCACGGGGGCTACGGGGGCTATGACTGTACGGCGGCTCCGCCAGGCCCTGTTCGGGCGGCGGCCGAGTGAGTGGTTCCGTACGGCGTCCGGGGGATGCGGGAGGAGCGGCACCAGGGCTCGGGTTCGGGGGTGGGAAAGAAAGGGGAGCGTGACTCTTCCCTCGAATGTGATGCGAACCCGTCCTGGCGGAGGTCGGGCGCGGGCCGTCCTCCGCGCTCTGGTCGCGGCCCTGTTCGCCGCTCTGTGCCTGGCCGGCCTCGCCTCCCCGCCCGCGAACGCGGTGCGGGTCCCGCCGACCGACCTCGCCCTGGCCTGGGGTGACAACAGCGCCGGGCAGTTGGGGGACGGCACCACCACCGCTCGCGCCACACCGGTCGCCGTGGCCCTGCCCGACGACGTACAGCTCACCGCCATCGCCCCCGGATACCGGGACAGTTTGGCACTGACCTCCGACGGTCGCGTCTACGCCTGGGGCGCCAACGACTTCGGGCAGGCCGGGAACGGCACCACCGTCAGCAGCAGCACCCCGGTCGAGGCCGACCTTCCTCCCGGCACCGTGGTCACCGCCATCGCCGCGGGCGGGTTCCACAGCCTGGCGCTGACCTCCGACGGCCGCGTCTACGCCTGGGGACGGAACAACTGGGGGCAGCTGGGCGACGGCACCACCATCGACCGCTCCACACCGGTCGAGGTACGGCTGCCCTCCGGGACCGAGATCACCGCCATCACCGCGGGCACCACCGGCAACTTCAGCCTGGCCCTGACCTCCGACGGCCGTGTGCTGGGCTGGGGCCTCAACAACGGCGGGCAGCTCGGGAACGGCACCTCGACCGGCGTCGCCCCCAACCCCACGCCGGCCGAGGCACTCCTGCCGCCCGGCACCGACATCACCGTCCTCGCGGCGGGCGGCGTGCACACTCTGGCCCTGACGTCCGACGGCCGCGTCCTCGCCTGGGGAATCAACCAGGAAGGGGACCTCGGTGACGGCACCCGCAACCCGCACTACACCCCGATCGAGACGCACATCCCGGCAGGCACCAAGGTCACCGCCATCGCGGCCGGCTCGTACCACAGCCTGGCGGTGACCTCCGATGGTCGCGTCCTCGGCTGGGGTGCCAACTGGGCGGGGCAGCTGGGGGACGGCACCCTCGACCGGCAGCTCTCCCCGGTCTACGCGGACCTTCCCGCAGGCATCCATGCCACCGACGTCAAGGGCGACTTCGACCACAGCCTGGCGCTGACCGCCGACGGCCACGTCTATTCCTGGGGCGGGAACGACTTCGGGCAGTTGGGTGACGGCACCACCGAGCCGAGCACTACGCCGGTCCGGACGAACCTCCCTCCCGGCGTGCGCGTCACCGCCATCGGGACCAATGGCCAGTTCAGCCTGGCTCTGGCCGAACCGGCGCCGACGCCGGCCGGTTCGCTCCACCTCGCCAAGCGGGTCGTGTCCGCCGGGCCGTTCGCTGTCGGGGACACGGTGGAGTACGCGTACACGGTCACCAACACCGGTGACGCGGCGCTCGGTTCGGTGACGGTCACCGACAACCTGATCGACACCGTCACCTGCGACAGCACCGCCCTCGCCGCCGGTGAGAACACCACCTGCCACGGCGGCTACACCGTCACCGAGGCCGACCTCGCCGTCTGCGCGCACGCCGGAAACGGCGACGACGGCGGGAACGGGAGCGGAGGGAGCGGATACGGCGGGCACGGTACGACCTGCTCCGTCACCAACACCGCCGCCGCCACCGCGACCGACCCGCAGGGCGAGACGGTCACCAGCAACACCGCCACCGCCACCATCCAGGTCACCACCGACGGCCACGGCACCTACGGAGACAGGGCCAGCTACGGAGGAGGGAAGTCTTCCTAGAAAGACCGGCCGAATCCCTCTGCCTGTCGGGCCTCTCCGCGCCCCGCCCCGGGCACTTCGCCGGGACGGGGCGCGGCGATTTCCCGCACCTGTCCAGGCAACACGGCCTAAACGGGCGCGAGGCCGCCGGCCTTGAGGGCCGCCACGAACAACGCGAAGGCGGGGGCGGAGACGTCGAGGACGGGTCCGGTGGGGTTCTTCGAGTCACGCACGGGGACGACGCCGGAAGCGGCCACGAGGTTGGCGGCGACTTCGACGCAGTTGCCACCGTTATCGCTGTGGGAGGACTTGAACCAGCAGGGGGGCTCGGTCGCCATCGAGGGCCCTTTCATGTGGGGAATCGAAGAGGGTGAAGCCCTGCCTTGGGGCGGGTCAGACGAGGTCGAACCCGTCGCCCTTGACGCCCGCCACGAACAGCGCGAAGGCAGGAGTGGAGATCCCAAGAACGGGCCCGGCGAGGTCCTTCGAATCACGGACAGGGACGATGCCGCGCGAAGCGACGAAGTCGACGGAGACTTCGACGCAGTTGCCACCGGTGTTGCTGTAGGAAGACTTGAACCAGTGACGGGGTTCGGTCGTCATGCGGGGCCCTTTCGTACGGAGAGTCGAAGGGGTGCTGCCCGCACGGTACGCCGCGACGAGGGCATCGACCAGACCGCATGACGAAGCCCCGCCTTCATCCCGAACTCGGGGGTGGGGCGGGGCTTTTCGTGTGTCAGCGCGGGTCAGACGAGGTCGAACCCGTCGCCCTTGACGCCCGCCACGAAGGACGCGAACGCCGAGGCGGGGACATCGAGCACCGGACCGGCGAGGTCCTTCGAGTCACGGACGGGGACGACGCCGCGCGAGGCGACGAGGTTGGTGGCGACCTCCACACAGTTGCCACCGGTGTCGCTGTAGGAGGACTTGAACCACTGCGGAGTCTCGGTCGTCACAGGTAGCCCTTTCGCGCTTCTTGGATCATGGCAACCGACGCCGCATGGGAGAGGGCTTCGGCCTGCAAGTGATGGTAGGCCGTCAGCAGGGGCCACACTGCCATCGATTCGCGTTCCAGGTGCCCTCGGGTCTGCGACTCCGCGTACGCGATCACGGTCATGTCCGGCAGCGTCAGCAGGTTGATCGGCAGATAGAGCGCACGTCGCTCTCCTATCTCGAACGGGGCGATCTGGAGCACAGCGTTCGGCTGTTCGGCGAACTCCAGCAGCCGATCAAGCTGTGCGCCCATGGTCCCTGGCCCGCCGACCTGCCGACGGATACAGCTCTCGTCCATCACCACCATCATCGTCGGAGGATGAGGGCGTGTGAACGTGGCCTGTCGTTCCGCCAGGACGGAAACGAGATCGTCCCCCTGCTCCAGCGTGATGGCACCCCGCCGCACCTTGCTGTCCGCCAGGCACTGCGCGTACTCCGGCGTCTGAAGCAAGCCCGGGACGATCCCGGTGTCGAACAATCGGAGTTCCGCGGCCCGCCCCTCGTACTCCATGTACTCGGGGAAGCCCTCCAGAAGCGCTCCGTGCGTCATCTCGCGCCATTCGCGCTCGAACGAGTCGCCGGTCTCAAGCGCCAGGTCGACCCGCCTGGAGAAGCGCAAGGTTGGGAGCTTGCGCGCATTTTCCACTTGCGAAATATGCGTCCCCGAATATTCCGCCTGGACACCCAACTCGACCTGGGACAGCCCTCGCTCCTCGCGCATCCTGCGCAAACGCGCGCCGTAGGCGGCTTGTGGTGAGGCGTCAGGGTCGAGGTCTCGCCGATTTACCAACTTCCTTTCCTCTCTTGAGACGTTGCGAGCGATTCCGACTCTAAGTCACTCTGGCGACGCCTCGTAGTGAATCCACTACAGAAAGGAACGGGTGATGGCCGAACACACGCCCCAAACAAGCCCACAGCCTGCGACGATGCCCCCCGTCGGCTCCTACATGGTCGATACCCGCATGGCGACAACTCGCCCCGGCCGGGTGATGGATTACGAAAACGGCCTCGTCGTCCTGCGCCCTGTGTGCGGCGGAACCGAATGGACCGCCCCCACCACCGATCTCCGCCCGCCCACCGAAACCGAAGCCGAACGCATCCGCGTCCTCACCACCCCCGTCCCCCCGGTGGCGAAACCGTGACCAGCCGAATAGAACCCACCACCGACCACGGACTCCAACGCCACCCCCAGCCCTCCCCCGGCTGCACGGTCTGCGCCCTCCTCGCCGCATGGTTCACCCACTACACGGCCAACGGACCCCACCACGACGAATCCGCCGCCGTCGACTGCGCCGTCGAAATCCGCAACCACCCCCACGACCCACCCAAAATGACCCTCAAACGCTCCTTACCCCCGACCCCCCACACAACCCGCTGATGTGGCGCACCACCACAGCCGTCCTCGCCACCGCAGCCTGGATCATCCTCATCACCACACTCCTCACCCACCCATAAGACCCCCGCCCCGCCCGGCCTCCACCCGGGGCGGGGCGGGCCACACCCACCCCCGATCAGGAACGCGGCGGTGCGCCGGGCGGGGGCGGTGGGGGCAGGGGCGGGTAGTCCGGCGGGGTCGGAATCCGTGGCCGGGGCGGGGCCACGACGGACGGGGGCGGAGGCGGTCCCGGCAGGTAGGGGGACGGCGGCCGGCGCGGAGGCGGAGGAGGTGCCACGGCCGGGGGCGGAGGAGGCGGCGGGGGCGGGGCGTCCGACGCCGGGGCGGGGCCGCCCCCGCGCAGGTGGGCGATGGCGAGTTCGTTGCGGCGGCGGGCGAGGGGGCCGTCGTCGCGTTCGTAGGAGAGGAGAAGGCCCCCGATGTAGAGGGGCCGGGCGGAGAGGAACCGGTAGCCGAAGGCGTGGGCGATCCCGTCGACCCGGCTCCGGTCCGCGGCCCTGATGGGGTTGAGCCGCAACTCCACCTGGGGGCGGCCGTCGAACCGTGTGCGTACCTCGTTCTCGTCCACCCGATCCCCTCCCTGGGACAACCCTCGTCGGCGCTGACCCGCACGACCGCCACACGGCCACCGCACGTCCACCGCGCCCTCACCGTACGGCTGTTGCCCGGTCCGGCGCAGCGCGCCGCCCGTATCGCGCCGCATCCCCCGCATCCCCCGCATCCCCCGCATCCACGCCGGGATATCCGGATGCGCACTCCCCCGTCGCCGACTACCGTCGGCGGTATGTCCACGCCCCGAATTTCCTAGCCCAGGACCCGCTTCCACGTCACCCGTGTGTCCTCGGCCAGTTTCGGAGCGTCATCCCATGATCACCGCTCGCGGTGTCGACGTGCGCGTCGGCGCCCGTCTTCTCCTCTCTTCCGTTTCCTTCCACATCGCTCCCGGCGACCGGATCGGCCTGGTCGGCCGTAACGGAGCAGGGAAGACCACCCTTCTGCACACCCTCGCCGGGCTGCGCGCCCCCGCCGCCGGCGAGGTCGTACGTACCGGCCCGGTGGCCTGTCTCGCGCAGGACTCGCGGGCCGCCGATCCGGACGTGACGGTCCTGGACCGGATCCTGTCCGCGCGGGGCATGGACGTCGCCACCCTGCGGCTGCGCGAGGCCGCCGACCGGCTCGCCGAGCGGGCGGACGATGCCGCGATGGCGGCGTACGCGCGGGCCGAGGCCGCCTTCGAGGCGTGTGGCGGTTACGCGGCCGAGGCCGAGGCGGCCCGGGTCGCGGCCGGGCTGGGGCTGGCCTCCGAGGCGTTGGGACGGCCGGTCGGCACGCTGTCCGGCGGGCAGAAGCGGCGGGTCGAGCTGGCCCGGATCCTGTTCGCCGGCGATGGCCACGACGGCACCCTGCTGCTCGACGAGCCGACGAACCATCTCGACGCCGACTCGGTCGGCTGGCTGCGCGGCCATCTCGCCGCGCACCGGGGCGGTCTCGTCCTCATCAGCCATGATCCGGATCTGATCGCGGCCACCGTCAACCGCGTCTTCCATCTCGATCCGCAGCGCGCGGCGCTCGACGTCCACAACACCGGCTGGGCCGCGTACCTCGCCCAGCGGGACGCCGACGAGCGCCGCCGGACCCGTGAGCGCGCCAACGCCGAGCGCAAGGCCGCCGCGCTGCACGACCGGGCGGAGCGGATGAAGGCCCGGTCGTCGACGTCGGTCACCGCCCGGAGCATGGCCCGTCGCGCCGACCGGCTGCTGGACGGCCTGGAGGAGGTCCGCCACGCCGAGCGGGTGGCCAGGATCCGGCTGCCCGAGCCCGCGCCGTGCGGCCGGGTCCCGCTGGGCGCGGTGTCGCTCACCAAGGGGTACGGGCCTGGGCGGCCGGTCCTGGACGGGGTGGACCTCGCGGTGGACCGGGGCAGCCGGCTCGTGGTGCTCGGGCTCAACGGCGCGGGCAAGACGACGCTGCTGCGGCTGCTCGCGGGCCACGAGACCCCGGATGCGGGGCGGGTGGTACGCGGCCACGGGCTACGGCTCGGGTACTTCGCGCAGGAGCACGAGACGCTCGACCCGGCGCGTACGGTATGGGAGAACCTGGCCTCGGCGGCGCCGCGGCTGACGGACGGCGAGGTGCGGCGGGTGCTGGGCGCGTTCCTGTTCCGGGGCGACGACGCCGACAAGCCGGCGGGGGTGCTGTCGGGCGGCGAGAAGACCCGGCTCGCGCTCGCGGGTCTGGTCCACTCGGGCGCGAACGTCCTGCTGCTCGACGAGCCGACGAACAACCTGGACCCGGCCTCCCGCGACGAGGTCCTCGCGGCCGTCGGCACGTACCCGGGCGCGATCGTCATGGTGACCCACGACGAGGGCGCGATCGACGCGCTGCGGCCGGAGCGGGTGCTGTTGCTGCCGGACGCGGAGGAGGACCTGTGGAACCCGGGGTACCGGGACCTGGTCGCCCTCGCCTGAGTGCCTGCCCGGGTGGCCGCCCGACCAAGGACGCGAGCGGTGAGCGACCCTGACGGCGTCGTCGCCAGGCATGGCGAAGACACCGGAATGAGCATGTGGTGTGCGCCGGTGAGTCACCGGCGCCAAGGCGGTGGTGCGCGCACGTGCACGGAGTGCGCGGGGGGCGTGGCGGGCCACCCCGTTCCCTCTCGCGCCGCCCGTGCCTCCACGCCTCCGCTCCCACCCTTCAGGTGGTTTGCCCCCTATGCCCCTTCCGGCGAGCGGCTCCACGCGCTGTCATGGTCACCTCCCCTCACACCCGAGGGGAAGGGACTCCCGGTCCCCTTCACCCCCACGAAAGGACCGTCCCATGCACGCCGTCAAGCGCACCGTCGCCGCCCTCTCCCTCGCCCTGCCCCTCCTGATCGGCTGCTCCGGTCTGGCCGCCGCCGACACCGTCGTCTCGTCGGGCTCGACCACGACCGCCGGCCCCGGCGGCGTGTCGACCACCTCCGGAACGAGGCTCTACTCGTCGACCGGTGCCGGCTTCACCGTCATGGAGACGACGAATACCACCGTCATCGGCATCGCGGGCGTCCAAACGAGCAACAGCACCAACCTCGCCATCTTCCAGTGAACTTGGCGGGCGGCCCGCCCTCACGCCGCCGGAAACCTCGACGGTCGTGAAGCGGGACCTTCCGGCTTCCGGATGTCGTCGTGGCTCCGTCATGAGGGCCGCCCGGCGAGACGTACCGCCATGAAGTGGCTCACCGCCACCTCGGTCATCTCTTCCGAGGTGGCGGTGAGCCGTTCGCGGCCCCGAGCCGGGGCGGGCCGCGTCGGCCGTCCGTCTCAGGACCGCTTGACGGCCTTCAGGACCACGAACTTCGGGTCGCTCGCGACCAGTTCGCTGTTGCCGAAGATCCGGCGCAGCGTGGCGTGGTAGCCGAGGTGCCGATTGCCGACCACCCACAGTTCCCCGCCGGGTCGCAGGGCCCGGCGGGCCTCGGCGAACATACGGCGGGCGGTCCGGTCGGTGGTGGCCTGGTGACTGTGGAACGGCGGGTTGTTGAGCACCAGGTCGACCGAGCCGGGGGCCACGTCGGCGAGCCCGTCGCCGACCGTGAACTCGGCGGTGCGGCCGGGTCCCGCGTGGGTGCGGAAGTTTTCCTCGGCGGAGGCGACGGCCTGGTACGACTCGTCGGTGAAGAGGAGTTCCGCCTCGGGCTCGGCGAGCGCGACGGCGAGACCGACGACGCCGTTGCCGCAGCCGAGGTCGACGACCCGGGCGCGGCCGAGGCCGCGCGGCAGGTGCGCCAGGAAGAAGCGGGTGCCGATGTCGAGCCGGTCGGCGCAGAACACCCCGGCCTGATTAACAACAGCGCGCCCCGCGAGGCCGGCGGGTGCGTCGGCGGGCAGCTCGTACCGGTACGGCCAGGGGTTGACGCCCGGCGCGGTGGCGGCGAGCGGCGTGGTGTGGATGAGCCGGGCCTTCTTCACGGCGAGGGAGGTCCGGGTCGGGCCGAGGATCGTCTCGAAGAGGGTGAGGGTGGAGGTGTGGATCTCCTTCACCATGCCGGTGCCGACGACGACCGTGCCCTCGTGGACGGCGGGCGCGAGCCGGTGCAGCTGGTCTTCGAGGAGTGCGAGGCTCTTCGGTACGCGGACCAGCAGGACGTCGATCCGCTCGGGCGGCGGGTCCTGCGTGGTGAGCATGCGCACCGCGTCGGGGGCGGCCCCGGAACGGGCCAGGTTCTCGGCGGTGGCGGTCCGGCCCAGGTACGAGTCGGAGATCTGCACCAGCTCGCCGGGGCCGGGGTCCTTGGCCGCGAGCGCGGTCACGAGCGCGCCCCAGCGGTCGCCGACGACGGCGACCGTGCCGGACAGATCGGTGCCGGTCTCGGCGAGGTGGTTCAGCAGGTACTCGTCCGCCGCGTCCCAGGCGCGCAGCGGATCACGCGGGTCGGCCGGGCAGCGGGTGAGCGGGAAGGTGCCCCATGACGTGGTCAGACGGTTCATCGTGCTCCCAGGCTAGCCGGTGCCCGGGGTACGGCCGACCGGAGCGGGCACCGTACGGCCCTCGTGAGAGGACCGGGACGGTGCGCCGTCGGACCGGGGCCGGGACCGTGGTCTGCTCTCTGCCGTCGTCGGCGGCGACGGCGACGGCGACGGCGACGGCGACGGCGAAGAGGCTCTTCGCCTCGGAAATCCTGCCAGAGCCCACGGGCGCGTTCCGCGGCGGAAGGCAGGGGCTTCCTCGTCCTCATCCCTCGGATGCCTGTTGCGTGGCTCGGCGGCGGTGCCTGCGAACATCAGCCCGGCCGCCCTCCCGGTCGGACCCCCGCCCCCGGCCTCCCGCCCCACCCTCAGCCCGCGACCGCCGCCAGTTCCAGGTGCCAGCGTCCCGGGCGTCCGGTGAGGGTGATCGTCGACAGGGGGCGGACGTCGACGTTCCAGTACGCCGGGGGCGGGGCCTTCAGGGCGAAGACGAGGGCGGCGCGGACCACGGCCGGTTCGGCGACGGCGACGATCGCGCCGTCGTCGGTGGGCCGGCTGTCGAGCCAGCCGCCGACGCGGATGATGAAGGCGAGCAGCGGCTCACCGCCGTGCGGGGCGCTTCGCGCGTCGGCGAGCCAGGCCTCGACGGCGGCCGGTTCCACCGCCGCGACCTCCGCGAGGGTGTGGCCGCGCCAGCGGCCCATGTCGCAGTCCCGCAAGGCCGGTTGGGCGAGCGGGGCGTAGCCGAGGGCCACGCCGGTGGCGCGGCTGCGAGGGGTCGGCGAGCAGTAGCGCAGCTCGGCCGCGCCGAGCGGGATCAGCCGGGGCGCGGCGAGCTGTACCTCGTACCAGCCGGCCTCGTCGAGCGGCCGGTCGTCGTCGAATCGCTCGGCGAGCAGCGAGGAACTACGCGCCGCCGCGACGAGCGTGACCCGAAGCGCCATGGCCGCGATCGTGAGGCCGCCGGCCCGCCCGGTCAAGAGGTCTCGCATCAGGGGCCGGACGGGCCTCGGGTCACTGCCGCCCGAGAGCCATCCACTTGCCCGGATTGCTCAGGGGCGCGAACCCGACCTTCTCGTAGACGCCGTGGGCGTCGGCGGTCGCGAGCAGGATGCGGCTCAGCCCGTACGGCTCCAGGTGGTCGCGGACGGCGGTGACGAGGGCCGTGCCGAGGCCGGTGCCCCGGGCCGCGCGGTCGACGTAGACGTCGCAGAGCCAGGCGAAGGTGGTGTAGTCGGTGACCACGCGCGCGTACGCGGCCATCTCGCCGCTGCCGATGTCGTACGCACCGAAGTTGAGGGAACCGGCGATGGCCCGGTCCTGCGTCTGCCGGGACCGGCCGGGGGCCCAGTAGGCGTCGGTGGAGATCCACTGGTGGACACGGGCCGCGTCGATCCGCGCGGGGTCGGCGGAGATCTCGTACGTCCCGTGCAGGACCGGGGCGGAGACGAAGGCGGGACCGGTGCCGGTGCCGCTCGGGCCTCCTTGGCTGGTCTGATCGTTCGGGGCATTCTGGTCGCTCATGGGCGCAGGCTGCCAGGCCACCGGGCTCCTGTCAGGTGTTTTCCTCGCGCGTCACGGCAGGAGACCGTCGATCGCCGTCCGTAGTCTGCGGACACCTTCCGCGATCTCGGCGGGGCCCGCGACCCCCGCGAAGCTCAGCCGGACGTGCCCGGCGGGCGCCTCGGCGCAGAAGTAGGGGCGGCCGGGGGCGAGGGCGACCCCGGCGCGCAGGGCGGCGTGGAACAGGGCCGTCTCGGGGAGCGTGTCGTGCAGGCGAAGCCACAGGTGGTAGCCACCGGACGGGACGTGGGGCAGGGCGAGTTCGGGAAGATGCCGCAGGACGGCGGCGGTCATGATGTCGCGGCGGTTCTTCAACTCGTGGGCGACGGTGCGCAGATGACGGTTCCAGGACGGCGATCCGACGAGTTCCAGAGCGGCTTCCTGGAGCGGACGGGGCACGAAGAAACTGTCGACGACCTGGATGGCGCGGAGGCGTTCGAGGACGGGGCCCCGGGCGGCGAGCGCGCCGACGCGCAGACTCGGCGAGGTGGGCTTGGTGAGGGAGCAGACGTGGACGACGACGCCGTCGGGGTCGTCGGCGGCGAGGGTCGGCGGCAGCGGGCCGGCGTCCTCGTGGACGAGCCGGCGGGCGAAGTCGTCCTCCACGACGAAGGCTCCGGCGGCCCGCGCGACCCGGACGACGGCGGCGCGCCGCCCCTCGGACAAGACGGTCCCGGTGGGGTTCTGGAAGAGGGGCTGGCAGACCAGGACGCGGGCGCCGGTGGCCCGGAAGGCGGCTTCGAGGAGGTCGGGGCGGATGCCCTCGGCGTCGGTGGGGACGGGGACGGGGCGCAGTCCGGCGGCGCGGGCGACGGCCAGCATGCCCGGGTAGGTGGGCGATTCGACGAGGACGGGGGTGCCGGGCGGGGTCAGCGCGCGCAGGGCGGTGGTGAGCGCGGGCTGACCGCCGGCGGTGACGAGGATCTCGGCGGGGGTGACGCCGCCGCCGATCTCGCGGGCGAACCAGGCGCGCAGCTCGGGCAGTCCGTCGACGGGCGGGCGGCCCCAGGCGCCGGGGCGGCGGCCCGCCCGGGTGAGCGCGGCGGCGAGGGCGCGTTCGGGCTGGAGGGAGGGGTGCAGGTAGCCGCCGTTGAACTCGACGGTGCCGGTGGGGGGTTCGGCGAGGGTGACGAGGACACCGGAGGCGTCGACGGCGCGCGGGACGAGTTCGGTGGCCGCGTCGGCGCTGAGGGCGAGTTCCTGCCAGGAGGTGTCGCCGGTGGCGGGGGCGGCGGTCCGGGGGTCCGTCCGGTAGGCGCCCGCGCCCGGGCGGGTCACGACCAGGCCCTCGGCGGCGAGCAGGGCGAGGGCGCGGGTGACGGTCACCGGGGAGACCCGGTGGCGTTCGACGAGAGTCCGGCTGGACGGCAGTTTCTCTCCTGGTGAGTAGCAGTCCAGCTCCGCTTTCAGGATTCCGGCCAACTCGGCGACGCTGCTACGCTCTTGCATGAGAGCAGAGAATAGCGCTACCCCTGAAGACGCGATAGCGGTCGGTGTCTCCACCACGGCCGCCGGCCCCGGCACGGCCCTTCCCAACGCTCCCCGCACCGCCCTTCACTCCGCCCCTCGCACCGACGGCCACACCGCTCCTCGCACCGGCGGCCACGGCACCGGCGACCGGGCCGGTGCCGGCTTCTCCGGCGGCACCCTGCTCGCCGTGCTCGGCGTCATCGCGTTCTCCCTCACCTTCCCCGCCACCGTGTGGGGCCTGGAGAGTTTCGGCCCCTGGTCGCTGGTGGCCCTCCGCTCCGTACTCGCCGCCCTGATCGCGGGCGGCTTCCTCCTCGCGGGCCGCGTCCCGCTGCCCGCCCGGCGCCACTGGCCCGGACTCGCGGTGGTCGCCGGCGGGGTCGTCGTCGGCTACCCGCTGCTGACCACACTGGCGCTGCGGACCTCCACCACCGCGCACGCCGCCGTCGTCGTCGGTCTGCTGCCGCTGACCACGGCGGTGTTCGCCGCGCTGCGCACCGGCCGGCGGCCGTCCCGTACGTTCTGGGCCGCGGCCCTCGCCGGCGCCCTCGTCGTCATCGCCTTCACCGTCCAGCAGAGCGGCGGCGCGCTGACGGCCGGCGACCTCTACCTCTTCGGCGCGCTCCTTGTCTGCGCCGCCGGATACACCGAGGGCGGCCGGCTGGCCGCCGTCATGCCCGGCTGGCAGGTGATCGGCTGGGCGCTGGCCGGCGCTCTGCCGCTGACGGCGGTGGGCGCGGCGGTCGCCCTCGCGTACGAGCCGGTGCACCTCACCGCGCACGGGATCACCGGTCTGGTGTGGGCGGCGGCCGGTTCCACCTTCCTCGGCCTGTACGTCTGGTACCGGGGCATGGCAGCGATCGGCATCCCGCGCGCCAGCCAGCTCCAGCTCGCGCAGCCGCTGCTCACCCTGGTCTGGTCGGTGACCCTGCTCGGCGAGCACCCGGCCGCCGCGGCGCCGCTCGCGGCCGTCGGGGTCCTCGTCTGCATCGCCGTGACCCAGCGGGCGAGGAGCTGAGACGCGGGTCACAATGGCAGACGTAGACTCCGAGTAGGGCGTCCTGGGCGTCTCCTCACCGGTTCCGGGTCCGGGTCGCGAATTCGGCTTCCGGCTTCCGGCTCGGGGAGCGCGCGGGCCCCGCGATGACCGGTCCAGCCGCGAGGAGGTCACGCGATGCAGGCGAGCGTGGGCGACAGACTGCTGATGCACGGCCGTACGGTCGGACAGCACGACCGTACGGCCGAGGTTCTGGAAGTACGGGGGGAGAACGGCGCTCCCCCGTACCGCGTCAAGTTCGACGACGACGGTCACGAGGCCCTGATGTCGCCGGGCCCCGACACCGTCGTACGCCATCACGCCGAGGCCACGGGCCCGTGAGCCCCACCGGGGGCCCGCGAGCCCCCGGCCCCGGGTCTCGGCCCCCGGCCCTGGCCCCGGCGGGGATCAGGGCGCCGTGAAGCCGGGCGCGAGGACGTCGCCGGTCACCTCTTGAGGGCGGCCGTGAGCGCGCCCAGCGGATCCTTGGAGACCTCGCGCGCCGCGAAGTAGCAGTGCCCGCCGACGGAGCCGTACTTACGGCCGAGATCGACGTGCCGGGACAGCTCGGCCGCGTCCTGCCAGGCGTCCGCCTGCGCCGGATCGCCGACCTTGTACAGCGCCTCGCCGAGGTAGAGCCGTACCCCGGTGCCCTTGACCGTCTTGTCCCACCAGGGGACGAGCTTCGCGTAGTCGGCGGCCGAGTTGCCGATCTGCCAGTACAGCTGCGGGATCACATAGTCGATCCAGCCCTCCTTGACCCAGCGGCGGGTGTCCGCGTGCAGATCGTCGTAGGTCTGGAGCGAGCGAGTGTCGGAGCCGGCCGGGTCGGTGCCGGCGTTGCGCCAGACCCCGAAGGGGCTGATCCCGAAGGCCACCTTCGGCTTGAGCTTCCTGATCCGGGCGGAGGTCTCGGAGACCAGCAGGTCGATGTTGTTCCGGCGCCAGGCCGCCCGGTCGGCGAACCCTCCGCCGTAACGCGCGTACGCGTCGTCGTCGTCCAGGACCTGCCCGGAGGCCGGATACGGGTAGAAGTAGTCGTCCCAGTGCAGGGCGTCGACGTCGTAGCGGCGTACGGCGTCGAGCATCGCGTCCTGGACGTGCTCGCGGACCTCGGGCAGGCCCGGGTTGTAGAGCAGCTGCCCGTTGTAGGCGAGCGCCCAGTCGGGGTTCTCGCGCACCGGGTGGCTCGCGGCGAGCCGGCCGGGGTCGGTGTGGAAGGCGACCCGGTACGGGTTGCACCAGGCGTGCAGCTCAAGCCCGCGCTTGTGCGCCTCGGTGACGGCGGTGCCCAGCGGGTCCCAGCCGGGGTCCTTGCCCTGGACGCCGGTGAGGTACTGCGACCAGGGCTCGTACGGGGAGGGCCACAGCGCGTCGGCCGTGGGCCGGATCTGGAAGACGACGGCGTTCAGTCCGCGCCGGACCGCGAGGTCGAGCCAGCCGATCAGCTCCTTGCGCTGCTCGGCCGCCGTCAGGCCGGTGCGGGAGGGGAAGTCGCGGTTGGTGACCGTCGCGAGCCACATCCCCTTGAAGGCGCCTGCCCGGCCCTCCCCGCCCGCGCCGGTCCCTCCGCCGGGGTCCTCCGCCGCCTGGACGGGCCCGGCCGCGGAGCCCGTCGCCGCCATTCCGAGAGTCGCGAGCGCCACACCCGCCACGAACCCTCTTCTACCGATCGGTGCCATTTTGTCACCCCTCGCTATCGGATACGTCACAGCCCATCGGACAGCATGCCCCGTCTGTGACGATCGATCATTTGCTCCGTCGGGAGTAACGTCGTGGGGTCGAGGCGGACGCACCGGAATCACACGGGCCCGCCGCCAGCAGAGAGCGAAAGGCACGAGGTGACGGACTCCATGGCCGACATTGAGCGCGTCGGAGTGGTCGGCTGCGGCCAGATGGGCGCGGGCATCGCGGAGGTGTGCGCCCGCAGCGGCCTCGAAGTGAAGGTCGCCGAGACCACCGGCGAGGCGCTGGAGATCGGCCGCACGCGGCTCTTCAACTCGCTCGCGAAGGCCGCCGAACGCGGCAAGATCAGCGAGGAGGAGCGCGACGAGACGCTCGCGCGGCTCAGCTTCACCACCGACCTGGGCGAGTTCGCCGACCGCGACCTCGTCATCGAGGCGGTCGTGGAGAACGAGCAGGTCAAGACCGAGATCTTCCAGGTGCTCGACCAGGTGGTGACCCGGCCGGACGCCATCTTGGCCTCCAACACCTCCTCGATCCCCCTGGTGAAGCTGGCCGTGGCGACCTCCCGCCCCGACCAGGTCGTCGGCATCCACTTCTTCAACCCGGCGCCGGTGCAGAAGCTCGTCGAACTGATCCCCGCGCTCACCACCTCCGAGGGCACGATCAGCCGGGCCCAGCTGTTCGCCGAGAAGACCCTCGGCAAGCACGCGATCCGCGCCCAGGACCGGTCGGGCTTCGTGGTGAACGCGCTGCTCGTGCCGTACCTCCTCTCCGCGATCCGGATGTTCGAGTCCGGCATCGCGAGCCGCGAGGACATCGACAACGGCATGGAGTTCGGCTGCGCCCACCCGATGGGCCCGCTGAAGCTGTCGGACCTCATCGGTCTGGACACGATCGCCTCGATCGCCGACTCGATGTACACCGAGTACAAGGAGCCGCTGTACGCCGCTCCCCCGCTGCTCCAGCGCATGGTCGACGCGGGCCGGCTCGGCCGCAAGACCGGATCGGGTTTCTACCCGTACGCGTGACGCCGGTCCTCCGAACGAGGGACACGGCGACACGAGGGACACGGCGGCCGGACGGCCCGTACACCGCACAGGTACGGGCCGTCCGGCCGTTTCGCGTTCCGGTACGCCCCCGGGTGTCCTTGGGGACGTCCGGGGACCGTCGCCGGACGTCCCTCGGGCGCCCGGACGCCCCGGACGTCCCCGGACGTCCTCGGGTGTCCGTGGACGTCTTCGATACGTCCCTGGACGTCCTGGGGATGTCCCCGGGCGTCCCCGGACGGCGGCAGCGGCTCCGCGAGCCCCCGGAAGAACTCCCGTGCCAGGGCTCCCGTACCGCCACGCGAGCACGGAAAAGGGCCGCGGGGCCGGGGGGGCCCCCCGCCCCCCGCCCCCGGGGGGGCCCGCGGGGGGGGGGCGCCGCCCCCCGCCCCGCCGGGGGGGGGGGGGCCCCCGGGGGCCCCCGCGGCCCCCCCCGCCCGCGGCG
>NZ_JBICVG010000016.1:0-64842 GCF_043198875.1 Streptomyces sp. NPDC048718 | reverse complement strand
GGCGGGGGGCCGCGGCCCCGCCCCCCCCGCCAACACCCCCGGGCCCGGGCCCCCCGCCCCCCCCGCCCCCCCGGAAACGGGCCGGGGCCCGGGGCCCACCCCGGGCCCGCGGCCCCTCGTCGTTCCCGCGGGCGGTTACGCGCCGCGCAGGACCGCGCCGGTGTGCTCGGCCGCCATGGCGACCGCGGCGTCACGCGCCGCCGTCGCCTCCTCGACCGTCAGGGTGCGGTCGGCCGCGCGGAAGCGGAGCGCGTACGCCAGCGACTTCTTGCCGGCGCCGACCTGGTCGCCGGTGTAGACGTCGAACAGGCGGATGGACTCCAGGAGTTCACCCGCGCCGCCGGCCAGGTAGTACTCCACCATCGCGGCCGGGACGTCCTGGTCGACGACCAGGGCGACATCCTGGGTGGCGACCGGGAAGGCGGAGATACTCGGGGCCTTCACGGCACCCTCGTTCGCGCTCTCCAGGACGTCCAGGTCCAGCTCCATGGCGCAGGTGCGGGCGGGCAGGCCGAGGGCCTTGACCACGCGCGGGTGCAGCTCGCCGCCGTGACCGGCGAGGGTCTTGACCCCGTCGACCATGACGTGGAACGCGGCGCACCGGCCCGGGTGCCACGGGGCGTACTGGGCGGCGTCGATCAGCAGCTGGGCGCCGGACTCGGCGGCCACCAGGCGCGCGGCCTGGACGGCGTCGGCCCAGTCGGCCGGGCGGCCCTTGCCCCACCAGCCGGCCTGCTCGCGGGAGCCCGCGAGGACGACGGCCACACGGCGCGGCTGCGCGGGCAGCACGGCGTTGACGCGGGCGATGTCCTCGTCGCTCGGACGGCCGTCGACGGGCAGGCGGACGGCGACGCCCGGCTGGCCCTCGGTCGGCCGGAAGACCAGACCGGTCTCGAACAGCGCCAGGTCGTGGCTGCCCCGGCCGTCGTTGCGGCGCAGCGCGCCGAGCAGGCCCGGCAGCAGCGTCGTACGGAGCGCGGGTTCCTCGTCGGACAGCGGGTTGACGAGGGTGACGACCCGGCGGCGGGCGTCGTCCGCGTCGAGGCCGAGCTGGTCGAAGACCTGCGCGCCGATGAACGGGTAGTTCAGCGCCTCGACGTAGCCGGCGCCGGCCAGGGCGCGGCCCACCCGGCGGTGGACGCGCTGGCGCTCGGTCAGGCCGCGGCCGGCCGGGGGCTTCGGCAGCGTGGAGGGCAGGTTCTCGTAACCCTCCAGGCGGATGACCTCTTCGGCGAGGTCGTTCGGCGCGGCGAGGTCGGGACGCCACGACGGCACGGTGACGATCAGCTCGTCCTGGCCGTAGACGTCGCAGCCGACCTCCTGGAGGCGGCGGACGACGGTCTCGCGGCCGTAGGCGACACCGGCGACCTTGTCCGGGTGGTTCGCCGGCATCGTGATCGTGCGCGGCGCGGACGGCGCGACGACCTCGGTGACGCCGGCCTCGGCCGTACCGCCCGCGAGCAGCACCAGCAGGTCGGCGCAGCGCTGCGCCGCCGCGGCGGCGGCCTTCGGGTCGACACCGCGCTCGAAGCGCTTGGACGCCTCGGAGGACAGCTTGTGGCGGCGGGCCGTGCGCGCGATCGCGATCGGGTCGAAGTGCGCGGCCTCGATGACGACCTCGGTGGTGGCACCGGCGAGGTCGGCGTGGTCGGCGATCTCCGTGTCGGCGCCGCCCATGACGCCCGCGAGGCCGATGGGGCCGCGGTTGTCGGTGATGACGAGGTCCGCCGGGTCCAGGACGCGGACGGTGCCGTCGAGGGTGGTGATCTTCTCGCCGGCCTCGGCGCGGCGGACCCCGAGGGGGCCGTCGAGCCTGGTGCGGTCGTAGGCGTGCAGCGGCTGGCCGAGCTCCAGCATCACGTAGTTCGTGATGTCGACGGCGAGCGAGATCGGGCGCATGCCCGCCTTCTGGAGGCGGCGCTTGAGCCAGATCGGCGAGCGGGACTCGGGGTCCAGGCCGACGACGGTGCGGGCGGTGAAGCGGTCGCAGCCGGCCGGGTCGGTGACCTGGACCGGGTAGCCGTACGCGTTCGGGGCGGGCACGTCGAGCAGCGCCGGGTCGCGCAGCGGCAGGCCGTACGCGATGGCGGTCTCGCGGGCGACGCCGCGCATCGACAGGCAGTAGCCGCGGTCCGGGGTGACGGCGATGTCGAGGACCTCGTCGAACAGCTCCAGGAGGACCGTCGCGTCGGTGCCGATCTCGTGCTCCGGCGGCAGCACGATGATGCCGTGCGAGCCGTCGTCGCCCATGCCGAGCTCGTCGCCCGAGCAGATCATGCCGCGCGACATCCGGCCGTACGTCTTGCGCTCGGCGATCCGGAAGTCGCCGGGCAGCACGGCGCCGGGCAGTGCCACGACGACCTTGTCGCCCTCGGCGAAGTTCCGGGCGCCGCAGATGATCTCCTGCGGCTCGCCGGTGCCGTTGGCCTGGCCGACGTCGACCAGGCAGAACCGGATGGGCTTCTTGAAGTCGGTCAGTTCCTCGATGGAGAGGACCTTGCCGACCACCAGCGGGCCGGTCAGGCCGGCGCCGAGCTTCTCGACGGTCTCGACCTCGAGGCCCGCCTCGACGAGCTTGGCCTGTACATCTCGGCCGGTCTCCGTCGCCGGCAGGTCGACGTACTCCCGCAGCCAGGAAAGCGGGACCCGCATCAGATCTCCATCCCGAAAGGCCGGGTGAACCGGATGTCACCCTCGACCATGTCTCGCATGTCTTCGACGTTGTGGCGGAACATGAGCATGCGCTCGATACCGAAACCGAACGCGAATCCGCTGTACTTCTCGGGGTCGACACCGCAGGCGACGAGCACCTTCGGGTTGACCATGCCGCAGCCGCCCAGCTCGATCCAGCCCTCGCTGCCGCAGGTGCGGCAGGGGCGGTCGGGGTTGCCGACGGACTCGCCCCGGCACACGTAGCAGAGCATGTCCATCTCGGCGGACGGCTCGGTGAAGGGGAAGAAGTTCGGGCGGAGCCGGGTCTTCATGTCCGGGCCGAAGAGCGCCTGGACCATGTGGTCCAGGGTGCCCTTGAGGTCGGCCATGGTCAGGCCCTCGTCGACAGCCAGCAGCTCGATCTGGTGGAAGACCGGGGTGTGCGTGGCGTCCAGCTCGTCGGTGCGGTAGACGCGGCCGGGGCACACCACGTAGACCGGGGGCTCCCGGTCGATGAGGGTGCGGGCCTGGACCGGCGAGGTGTGCGTGCGGAGCACGACACCGGACTCGTCGCCGGTGGTCCCCTTGGGTCCCTGGACGAAGAAGGTGTCCTGCATCTGCCGCGCCGGGTGGTCCGGCACGAAGTTCAGGGCGTCGAAGTTGAACCACTCGGCCTCGACCTCGGGACCCTCGGCGACCTCGTAGCCCATGGAGACGAACACGTCGGCGACGCGCTCCATGAGGGTGGTCAGCGGGTGCCGGGCGCCGGCCGGGACGCGGTCGTACGGCAGCGTGACGTCGACGGCCTCCTCGACGAGGACGCGGGCGTCGCGCTCGGCCTCCAGCTCGCTCTGGCGGGCGGCCAGAGCCTTGGAGACGGCGCCGCGGGCCTGGCCCACGAGCTTGCCGGCCGCGGCCTTGGCCTGCGGCGGCAGCGCGCCGATCTCGCGGTTGGCGAGCGCCAGCGGCGAGGTGCCGCCGGTGTGCGCGGTCTTCGCCTGCGCGAGCGCGTCGAGGTCGCCCGCGGCGGCGAAGGCGGCGATCGCCTCGTCCCGCATGCGCTCGATCTCTTCCGGTTTCAAGGCTTCGACCTCGACCGGGTCGTACGACTTATTGGGTGCCGACATTTCTTCCCGTGTTTCGGTTGGCTGGCTGGGCGGTCCCGCTCGATGTCAAGGGCGCAAACGTGCCAAAGGACGAGTCTAACGGGGCGCGGGGACGCGAATGAGCCCGTGGGCGGCCCGTACGGCTCTTGGCCTCGGGTCCGTCTCGGCCGGTGGGACGGAGACGGTGGTCCCGCCGCGGCTGCGGCAGCGGGATCAGACGAGGTGGGCCGGGGTGCCGACGGGCAGGATAAATCGGAACTCGGCCCCGCCGCGGGGGCCTCGTCCGACGGTGATGGTGCCGCCGTGGGCTTCGACGACGCCCTTGACGATATAGAGGCCGAGCCCGGTGCCGCCGCGCTTGCTGCCCCGCCAGAAACGGGTGAAGACGCGGCCCATCGACTCCTCGGGGATACCGGGTCCCTCGTCGCTCACGATGACCTCCGTCCCCTTCTCTCCGTCGGTGGTGGCCGTGGTGGGTGCCACGTCGATGGTGACGGTTCCGCCGCCGTGCCGCACCGCGTTTTCGAGCAGATTGCCGAGGATCTGGTCGATCTTGTCGGGGTCGGCCCACAGATCGGGCAGGCCGGACCGGATCCGTACGAAGAAACGGTCGGGGGCCTGGCCGCCGGTGGTGTGGGCGTGGACGTGCCGGCCGACGGCGGCGGCGATGTCGACGCGCTGGCGGCGCACCTCCAGCCGGCCGGAGTCGATCCGCGAGATGTCGAGGAGTTCGGCGATGAGCCGCTTGATGCGTCCCGCGTCGGCGTCGACGGTCTCCAGCATCAGCCGCTTCTGGTCGTCGGTGAACCGCTCCCACTTGGCGAGGAGGGTGGCGGTGAAGCCCTTGACGGAGGTGAGCGGCGAACGCAGTTCGTGGGCGACCGTGGCGATCAGCTCGGCGTTGCTGCGTTCCGTACGGCGGCGGGCCTCGGTGCCGCGCAGCGAGACGACGACCCGGTGGACGGGGCCGGTGGGGCGGGTGCGCAGATAACGGGCGGAGACCAGGACCTCGCGGCCGCCGGGAAGCAGCAGATTGCGTTCGGGCTGGCCGCGGCGGGTGGCGAGGCCGCCGTACGGGTCGGTGAGCGCCCACCAGCGGTGACCCTTGAGGTCTTCGAGCGGCAGGGCCTGATCGAGCGGGCGGCCGAGGGCCTGGGCGCCGGGTACGGCGGTGATACGGCTGGCGGCGGCGTTGAAGCAGATGACGCGGCCGGTCTCGTCGGCGACGACCAGGCCGTCCGGCAGATCGTCCGGGTCGATGCCGAGGTCCGGGGCGGGGGTGGGGGCCAGGGTGATTCCGGGTGCCGGATTCTCCCCCGTATCCGGGCCTGGGCACGGGCCTCGACCCTGATGTGGACCGGGAGGACAGGAACAGGACCCTGGGCGTGAGCTTGAACTTGAGCTTGGCCTTGGGTCTGGACCCGAACCTGGGCTCGGCCCCGTACCCGGACCGGAACCGGATCCCGGCGCGGGCCGTGGATCCGGGCTGGATCCTGGACCCGGGCCGGAGCGGGGGGCGGCCTCGGTCCCGTGGGGAACCGGCGCGCCGCGCGGCTCGGGTACGGGTGGCGGTTCCGCCCCGTATGGCGCGGTACTCCGTGCCTGTGCGGGACTGCCCGTACCGACTGTCATCCCCTTATCCCACCCCTCCGTGTAGCGCAGTGGGCCCCGAGGTGGTCACCCTACTAGCCTCGGGGCGTCCGTGGAGGGATCAGGCGGTGGTTCGGGGGCGCTGGGCGCGCGCGGAGGCGTACAGGCACACGGCGGCGGCGGTCGCGAGGTTGAGGCTCTCGGCCTTGCCGTGGATCGGGACGCGGACGACGGCGTCGGCGAGCGCCCGGGTCTCCTCGGGCAGGCCCCAGGCCTCGTTGCCGAAGACCCAGGCGGTGGGGCCGCCCATGGTGCCGGCGTCCAGCTCGTCGTCGAGATCGTCCTGACCTGCGCCGTCGGCCGCGAGGATCCGTACGCCGACGCTCTTGAGGCCCGCCACGGCCTGCTCGACGGGGACGCCGACCGCGACCGGGAGATGGAAGAGCGAGCCGACGGAGGCCCGGACGGACTTGGGGTTGTACAGGTCCACGGAGGCGTCGGTGAGGACGACGGCGTCGGCTCCGGCGGCGTCGGCGCAGCGCAGCACCGTACCGGCGTTCCCGGGGTCGCGGACGTGGGCGAGCACGGCGACGAGCTTGGGACGGGCGGCGAGGATCTCCTCGAACGGCGAGTCGAGGAAGTGGCAGACGCCGACCAGGCCCTGCGGGGTGACCGTCTGCGAGACCTCGGCGAGGACCGCGTCGGAGGCGTAGTGGACGCGGGCGCCGGCGGCGCGGGCGGCGTCGACGATGGCGGTGTAGCGCTCGGCGGCCTCGACCGTCGTGAAGAGTTCGACGAGGGTGGGCCGGTCGGCGGTGCCTCGGTGCTCGACGGCCTCGCGGACGGCCTGCGGGCCCTCGGCGAGGAAGAGGCGGTCCTTGCCCCGGAAGTTGCGCTTGGCGAGCCGCCGGGCGGCGATGACGCGCGGCGAACGCGGGGAGATCAGCTCGGGGGTGGCCATGTGCCTGCGGCTCTCTGACTCAAGTGACGGCGGCGGTGGGGCGGGGCGGGGCGCGCCGGGACGGGACGACCGGGACGGGGCGGGTCGCCGGGGCTGGGTGACCGGGCGGTCGGCGCGCTGGAGCGGGCCGGTGCCGGTGCGGTGGTCGCCCTTCCAGGGTGGGCGACCGGGGCGGTCGGCGCAGCCGGGCGGGCCGACGGGGCGGCCGCGGCTCCAGGGGGCCGTTCCAGGGCGCCGCGCGACGGGGCGGGGCGAACGGGGCGGAACGGGGTGACGGGTCGGAACGGGGTGACCGGACGCTCCGGGGCGGTGCGAGGGGCGGTCAACGCGCCGGACCCGCAGGCGAGTGGCCTGCGGGTCCGGGCAGAAGTACTGCGGCCTGGAAGATCAGGCGGCGACCTTCGGGGCGTTGACGTCGGCCGGGAGGGCCTTCTGCGCAACCTCGACCAGCGCGGCGAACGCGTTGGTGTCGTTGACCGCGAGCTCGGCCAGGATCTTGCGGTCCACCTCGATGTTGGCGGCCTTCAGACCCTGGATGAGGCGGTTGTAGGTCATGCCGTTCTGGCGGGCAGCGGCGTTGATGCGCTGGATCCACAGCTGACGGAAGTCGCCCTTGCGCTTCTTGCGGTCGTTGTAGTTGTAGACCAGCGAGTGGGTGACCTGCTCCTTGGCCTTGCGGTAGAGGCGCGAACGCTGACCGCGGTAGCCGGAAGCCTGCTCGAGGATCGCCCGGCGCTTCTTGTGGGCGTTGACTGCCCGCTTGACGCGTGCCACTTCATACTCCTTGTAGCGGGGCCGTGGGGTACTCACACGACCCGAAAAACGAATGGGTCCCGGTCTCGACCGGATGCCCTCGTCGCCGAGGGCGGGAGATCAGATCAGATGCCCAGCATCTTCTTGATCTTGGCGGAGTCACCCGGGGCCATCTCGGCGTTGCCGGTGAGGCGACGCGTCAGCTTGGACGACTTGTGCTCGAGCAGGTGGCGCTTGCCGGCGCGCTCCCGCATGATCTTGCCGGAGCCGGTGACCTTGAAGCGCTTCTTGGCACCGGAGTGCGTCTTGTTCTTCGGCATGGCGCCGTTCTCTCCTCGTCAGTGGCGCTCCCCCGGTGCGGACACCGGTAATGCCGGGAGCGTCAATTCTTTGGTTGGTGGTTCCGGGGCGGAACCCTGGGGCCGCCTTCCGGCGGCCCGTGGGATCACGCCTCGGGGTTCTCGGCCGACGTGTCGGCCGAAGCCTCGTCGTCCTGGACCGCCTCGTCCTGGACTGCCTCGTCCTGAACCGCGTCGTCCTGGGCCGCGGCGAGCGCACCGCCCTGGCGCTCGGCCTTGCGGGCGGCCTGCGCCTCGCGGGCCTCGGCCATGGCCTCGGTCTTCTTCTTGTGCGGGCCCAGAACCATGATCATGTTCCGGCCGTCCTGCTTCGGGTTGGACTCCACGAAGCCAAGGTCCTGCACGTCCTCGGCAAGGCGCTGCAGCAGTCGGTAGCCGAGCTCCGGCCGGGACTGCTCACGACCACGGAACATGATCGTGATCTTGACCTTGTCACCCTGCTTGAGGAACCGGACGACGTGACCCTTCTTGGTGTCATAGTCGTGCGGGTCGATCTTCGGCCGGAGCTTCATCTCCTTGATGACCGTGTGCGCCTGGTTCTTGCGCGCCTCACGGGCCTTCATGGCCGACTCGTACTTGAACTTCCCGTAGTCCATGAGCTTGCACACGGGCGGACGGGCGGTTGCCGCGACCTCGACAAGATCGAGGTCGTACTCCTGTGCGAGCTCCAGGGCCTTCGCAAGCGGCACAATGCCAACCTGCTCGCCGCTGGGGCCGACAAGACGCACCTCGGGAACGCGAATCCGCTCGTTGATGCGGGGCTCGGCGCTGATGGATCCTCCTCGGTTGCACCACGCGACCGCCTGGCGGACGGACACGTTGAGAAAACTGTCGAGACCAACCGAGCCGATGCATGAAAAATGCCCCGGACGGGACACAGGCGGGGCTCCAAAAACCGGAGCGCCGCGGTCAACCGCGGGGCGCGTCATCGGATGGCCCCATCGTCCGTACGGAACGATGGCCGCCATCAGACCGGTGACCCGCCGCCCGTGAGGGCGGCCAGGTGGGAGATCGGAGCCTCCACTTGTGGGCTGGGCACACAGATGTCCAGCCGGTCTTTATGTGTCACCACCTTAGCAGCCCCCTTTGGTCGGCGCGAACCACGCGGCGGCTTAGGCTGTGGGCCATGAGCGAGACGCCCCAGCACGAGTCGACCGACGCCGCCAGCCCTTCGAACCCTTCGGACACGCCCGACTTCTCCGCGATGACGCGTGACATCGCCGAGGTGCCGGCGGTCGAGGTGATCGTGACGGTCGCCGTCAATCTGATGAGCGCCGCCGCCGTGAAGCTCGGTCTCACGGAAGAGGGCGACGAGTACAAGGACCTCGACGAGGCCCGCAAGCTGATCCACGCGCTCGCCGGTCTGCTCGACGCCGGCGTGACGGAGATCTCCTCCTTCCACGCGGCGCCGCTGCGCGATGGCCTGAAGTCGCTTCAGCTGGCCTTCCGCGAGGCCTCGTTCGTCCCGGACGACGCGGGCCAGGGCCCGGGCGAGAAGTACACGGGGCCGGTGTACGGCTAGGAGTTCGGCAGTCGTACGGCGACGGCCCCGGACGCGGGGGTTACGGGGGTCGCCCCCCGGAGGACCGCAGGCACGGGGCCGGTGTACGGCCAGGAGTTCGGCAGTCGTACGGCGACGGCCCCGGACGCGGGGGTTACGGGGGTCGCCCCCCGGAGGACCGCAGGCACGGGGCCGGTGTACGGCCAGGAGTTCGGCAGTCGTACGGCGACGGCCCCGGACGCGGGGGTTACGGGGGTCGCCCCCCGGAGGACCGCAGGCACGGGGCCGGTGTACGGCTAGGAGTTCGGCAGTCGTACGGCGACGGCCCCGGACGCGGGGGTTACGGGGGTCGCCCCCCGGAGGACCGCAGGCACGGGGGCCGGTGTACGGCTAGGAGTTCGGCAGTCGTACGGCGACGGCCCCGGACGCGGGGGTTACGGGGGTCGCCCCCCGGAGGACCGCGGGCACGGGGCCGGTGTACGGCCAGGATTTCCGCGGCCGGTGTACGGCCGGAAGTCCCGGTCGGTGGTCTCCACCGATCTCCCCGGATACGGGGCACGGGCTCGTCACCCGCACCCCGTGTCCACTCATCAGTCTCTGACGTAGAAGGGCTCGCCCGGAGGCGTCGCCGAGGCCGGCAGCAGTGCCAGGTCGAGGCCGCGCACCAGGCGGGCCCTCAGTGTTTCGTCGGCGGCCAGGGCGCGGGCCACCCGCTGGGCGGCCTCGGCCGGAGCGGCGTCCCCGGCGAGGACCAGGGCGAGAGTGCCGTCGGCGCTGCCGGGGCCCAGGTGGGCGCGGAGTACGGCGGGCTCGGCGGCGACGACGGTCCGTACCGCTTCGCGTACCGCCGGATCGTCCAGCGGGTCGACACTGGTGCGGCCCTCGGCGAGGGCGAGCAGGGCCGAACCGGTCACCTGGTAGGCCACCGGGCCCGACATGTCCAGGACGAGCGTGTCGGCCTTCTCGTGGACGAGGGCGGCGAGCGCCTGGTGCAGCGGGACGGCGACGGGCCGGGCGCCCGGGTCCCACCGGTGCAGCGATTCCATCGAGGTGAAGGCGGGCAGCGCGCGCCGGTCGCCGGCGGTGAGCGTCGGCACCGCCATGTCGCTCGTCTTCTCCTTCTTCAGTCCCGTCTCGGGGTCGATCTCGATCTCGCCGAGCACCGCGACGACGGGGACGAGCAGCCGGGCGCCTTGGAGGGCGGCGAGGACGGGGCCGTGCGCGGTCCGGTCCTCCGCCCAGGCCGCGAGAGCCGCGGCGAGCCGCGGGTCGGCGGAGCCGTCGTCGTCGGAGTAACCGGGGTCAGGGATGTTCTTGAGCTCCACGCTCCGAGCCTAACCGGCCGGGATCCGGCTGGTGGACCTGGGCCGATCGGCCCGGGGCCGGTACGGGTCGGGCCGCGACGGGCTGTCTTGGCGCGGTCGGGGCGCCTTGGCGCGTACGACGACGGGGGCTCGCCCCGCCCCCGGCTCAGCGCGTACGGCTCCCGCGCCACAGCGCCGCGGCCGCCGCGAGGAAGAGCACGCCGATACCGCCGACCAGGGGGGCCAGCAGGCCGACCGGGCGGGGGGCGCCGGCCTCGGGCTCGGGGCCGGCGCCGAAGTAGCGGCCCGTGTAGCCGGTCGCGGCGGCCTTGGTGTCGGCGCCCTTGAGACCGCCGGCCGCCGCCATCGCGGCGGCGGGGTCGATCATCCCGTATCCCTTGTCGTCGCTGCGGCCGCCGTCGGGGCGGTCGCGCGTGGTGTCGACGAGGAGCCGTTTGATCTGCGCGGGCGTCAGGTCGGGGTGGGCCGAGCGGATGAGCGCGACGGCGCCGGAGGCGAACGCGGCGGCGGCGCTGGTGCCCCAGCCCTCGTAGTAACGGCGGTCCGGGTCGGCGATGACGATGTCGACGCCGGGCGCGCTGACGGTGGCGTACCAGCGGCTGGTGGAGAACGCGGCGTGGGTGCCGTAGCGGTCGACGGCGGCGACGGCGATCACGCCCGGGTAGGCGGCGGGGAAGGAGATGTGGTCGCCCTTCTCGCCGCCGTTGCCGGCGGAGGCGACGACGGAGACGCCCTTGTCGAGCGCGTACTGGACGGCGGAGTCCTCGCCGGCGTCGGGGTGGGCGGACTCGGAGTCGTCGCCGAGGGAGAGGTTGATGACGTCGGCGCCGTGGTCGGTGGCCCAGCGGATGCCCTCGGCGAGGGCGGTGCCACGGCTTTTGCGGGCCTTGTCGCGCTGTTTGTCGGAGCCTTCGAGGATGACCCGCACGGGCAGGATCCTGGCCTTGGGGGCGACGCCGAGAACACCGTCCTCGCCGCCGATCCCGTGGCCGTGCCCGGCGATGATGCCCGCCATCGCGGTGCCGTGCCGGGCCCAGGCCCGGTCGCCCCGGGAGGCGCCGAAGCCGATGAGGTCGGTGCCGGGCAGGACGGAGCCTTCGAGGTCGGGGTGGGTGGCGTCGACGCCGGTGTCGAGGACGGCGACGGTGACGCCCGCCCCTCGGGTGGTCTGCCAGACCGTGCTCGTGTGCAGCGCTTCGAGGCCCCACTGGCGGGCCCGGATGGTGTCGGCGTACGCGGCGGGCGCGGCGGCGGCCGGCAGGACCGCGAAGGCGGCGGCGAGTAGGGCTGCGGCGGTACGGCGCGGGCGCGGGGTCACCGCTGGTCCTCCTCGGCGGTGGCGGCGACGGTACGGCGCAGCGCCTGTTCCACGGCGTCGCCGACCCCCTTGGCCTCGTGGCCGAGTCCGGCCTGGGCGACGGCGCTGGTGCGCTTCGGGGTCATCGCGCGGGTGGCGGGTTCGGGCACGGCCACGGTGCGGCCGTCGGCGAAGCCGGAGACCGTGGTGACGACCACGGGCAGGTCGGCCAGTACGTGCCGCCACCAGCTGGCCCGTTGCGGGGCGCCGAAGTGTTCGGCGACCGTGCCGGGGCCGGCCAGGGCGGGCGGGAGTTCGTCGGGGGCGTGCGAGGCGAGCTCGCGGGTGGCGGCCGGGTCGGCCCCGGTGAAGGCGAGGGCGACGGTGGTGACCTGGGAGGAGGTCGCGTCGGTGTACGTGGCGCGCAGGACGCGGTCGCAGCCGACGGCCTTCAGGGCCGCGTACAGCTTCGGCGGCAGGGTGGCGGCGGAGCAGGGGCTGTCGGGGGCGACGACGATCCGGGTCCAGGTGCGCGGCGCGCCGCCGGGGCCGGCGGCGGGGCCCGCGAGGGTACGCGGGAAGAGCGTGTCGACGGGGGCGTTGTGCCAGAGCGCGCGGGCGGGGGTGAAGCCGGGCGGCTCGGCGCGTTCGTCCGCGCCACGGTCGGCGAGCAGCGCGCCGGTCACCGCGCCGCCGACGAGTCCGGCGGCGAGGACGGCACAGGTCGCGGCGGCCACGACCCGGCCGGGGCGGCGGCCCGGGAGGGGGCGGAGGCGGGTGGTGGTCTCGGCGGGGATCGGGCCCTGGCTGTCCTGGCCGTGGCCCTGGCTCTGGCCTTGGGCAGCGAGGGCCCAGGTGTCGTACGGGGACCCGGGGGCGGGCGCGGTGCCGGGCCGGGGGGCGGGGACCGGGCGGGCGGGCGGGCGCGCGGGGTCGGCCGGGGACGGCGACGGCGGCGCGGGGGTACGGCGCGGGGTCGCGGCGGCGGCGCGCGGGTCGCGTATCGGACGGAGACGGGTGGTGGTCTCCGTGGGCCGCTCGGGGGCGGGGGGCCGCTCGGTGACAGCGGCTTGCTTGGTGACAGCGGCTTGCTCGGCGGCGGGCCGCTTGGAGTCGGGTCCCTTGGTGTCGAGCCGCTCGGTGTCGGGCCGCTCGGCCGCGGGTTGCCTGGCGTCGGGCTGCTCGGAGTCGGTGGCCGGCTGCGTGGTCGGGGGCTGCTCGGGCGGCAGCGGCCGGCCGGTGGAGCGTGAGGACGGGGCCGGGGCGGGCACCGGCACGGGGGCGGCGGGGGTGACTGCGCGGGCAAAGCCGGCGGGAGCCGGTGGCGCGGGCCGCCGGGGTGTGGCCGGTGGGGCAGTCGAGACCGACGGGGTGGCTGGGGCCGATGAGGTGGCCGAGGTGACCGTCGCCGGTGGTGCGACTGGGGCTGGGGCTGCGGCTGTGGCCGGCGGGGTGGTCGATGCGGCCGGGGCGGGTGGTGCCGTCGGGGCGGCGGGCCGAGGGGCCTCGCCGGTCCGGGTCGCGGGGCGCCCGGCCGGGGCCGCCGCGCGGGATTCCGTACCACCGGAACCGCCCGGCGACCGTGCGGGCCCGGACGGCGCGGCGGGAGGGGCGGGTGTGACGGGCGAGGTGGACGTGTCCGGTGCCGCCGACGTGGGCGGCGCGGACGGCGCGGGCGCCGGTTCGGGTGGCAGCACCGCCTCACTGATCCGGGACACGGGGTGCTGCGGCTCGCTGCTCATCCCCGTCCCTGTCCCCCTGGTCGATCCCCCGGACCAGCCCGATCCGGTCGAACCGGCCGTTCCGGTCCAACCCGGTCCCCGGCCGCTCCGCGAAAGCAATGGCCGCCACTCTACGGGCTGTTCCCCCTGGTACGGGAACTCAGGGGCTACCCCCGCGTCAACCGCTCTGGCAGGCTCGGCCCATGACTCCCCGGACTTCCCGCGGTGCCGACCGGGCCCGGTACGACCGGGCCACCGCGCACCTCGACGCACCCCTCGCGCTCGTCGATCTGGACGCCTTCGACGCGAACGCCGCCGATCTGGTCCGGCGCGCCGGGGGCAAGCCGCTCCGGGTCGCGAGCAAGTCGGTGCGCTGCCGGGCGCTCCTGGAACGGGTGCTGGCGCGGCCGGGGTTCGCGGGCGTCATGTCCTTCACGCTCGCCGAGTCGCTGTGGCTGGCCCGGGCCGGGTTCGAGGACGTACTCCTCGCCTATCCGTCGGCCGACCGGGCCGCGTTCGCCGAACTGGCGGACGACCCGAAGCTCGCCGGGGCGGTGACCGTGATGGTCGACGACCCGGCGCAGCTCGATCTGATCGCGTCCGCGCGGGCGGGCGGGACCCAGGAGATCCGGATCTGTCTGGAACTGGACACCTCGCTGCGGCTGTTCGGCGGCCGGATACGGGTCGGGGCGCGCCGTTCACCGCTGTGGGAGCCGGATCGGCTGGCCGGGCTGGCCCGGGCGGTGATACGTCGTCCCGGGTTCCGGCTGGTGGGGCTGATGGCGTACGAGGGGCATGTGGCCGGAGTGGCGGACGCGGTCGCGGGCCGGCCGCTGCGGTCACGGGCCGTACGGCTGATGCAGACGGCGGCGCGCGGGGAACTGGCGGTGCGCCGGGCGGCGGCGGTCTCGGCCGTGCGGGCGGTGGCGCCGGACCTGGAGTTCGTCAACGGCGGCGGTACGGGCAGTGTGCAGCACACGGCGGCCGAGGCCGCGGTGACGGAGGTCGCGGCGGGCTCGGGGCTGTTCGTGCCGCGGCTGTTCGACCACTACTCGTCCTTCACGGGCCGTCCGGCGGCGCTGTTCGCCCAGCCGGTGGTGCGCCGCCCGGGCGTGGGGGTGGTGACGGTCCTCGGCGGCGGCTATCCGGCCTCGGGCGCGGCGGGCCCGGACCGGCTGCCCGTGCCGTACCTCCCCGAGGGGCTGCGCTACGACCCGCGGGAAGGCCCTGGAGAGGTGCAGACACCGCTGCTCGGCTCGCCGGCCGACGATCTGCGGATCGGCGACAAGGTCTGGTTCCGGCACGCGAAGGCCGGCGAGCTGTGCGAGCGGTTCGACACACTGCACCTGGTGTCGGGCGACCGGGTCACGGCCGCCGTGCCGACGTACCGGGGCGAGGGCCGCACCTTCCTCTGATTCCTCCGGCGCCCGCACGGCACCCCCGAGAGCGCGGCGAGAAGGCGTGTATCGGGCATATGCCAGGACGGTGCCTAGCCCAGCCACACCCCGTCGCGCATGATCACCCTGCCGCGCAGTTCCGAAGTACCGCGCCATGCGCGCACGGTTTCCGGCACCACGCGCGCGTACACGTAGGAACCCTCCTCCGTCCGCGGATCCCACCCGAATTTGGCGGCGAACGCGTCCGCCGCCTCTCCGGGCACCTCGTCGCCGGGGAAGCACTCCGCCTCCCCCTGGAGCAGCACCACGTCGAGAGTGTCGGGCAGCCCCAGGCGCACGCGCGGGTCGGCACGGAGATTGCGCACGGTCGCCGACGCGGCACCAGTACACATCCACACCGCCCGCCCGTCCCACGCGAACCACAGCGGCACTTGGTGCGGCCCGTGGTCGGGGTGGGCGGTCGACACCCACATGTCCCGCTCGGTGCCGAGCCGTTCCAGCGTGTCGCGCCTTCGCTCCGCCGTCGCGCGGCGGGTGTCTCCGGTGGTCTGCATGGGCGTTGACGGTAGCCAGCCGGCCGGGAGGCGCGCATGAGGCGCCGGACCTACTCCCGGCGCCCGAGGAGCCTCTCCGTCGACCGGCCGACCGGCCCCGAACCGGTCGGCCGAGGTCGGTTCTACAGCGGGGTCACGTACGCGCCCGCGATGCCGCCGTCGACCAGGAAGTCGGTGGCGTTGACGAACGAGGAGTCGTCGCTGGCCAGGAAGGCGACCGCGGCGGCGATCTCCTCGGCCCGCGCGAAGCGGCCGAGCGGGATGTGCACCAGGCGGCGGGCGGCTCGCTCGGGGTCCTTGGCGAACAGTTCCCTCAGGAGCGGCGTGTCGACCGGCCCGGGGCAGAGCGCGTTGACACGGATGCCCTCGCGGGCGAACTGGACGCCGAGTTCCCGGGACATCGCGAGGACGCCGCCCTTGGAGGCGGTGTAGGAGATCTGGCTGGTCGCGGCGCCCATACGGGCGACGAAGGAGGCGGTGTTGATGATCGAGCCGCGGCCCTGGCGGCGCATATAGGGCAGGGCCGCCTTGCAGCACAGATAGACCGAGGTCAGATTGACGTCCTGGACGCGTTTCCACGCCTCCAGGCCGGTGTCGAGGATGGAGTCGTCGTCGGGCGGCGAGATGCCCGCGTTGTTGAAGGCGACGTCGACGGAGCCGTAGGTCTCGAAGGCCGTACGGAACAGCGTCTCGACCTCCTCCGGGTCGGTGACGTCGACGCGTACGAAGGTGCCGCCGGTCTCCTCGGCCGCGGCCTTGCCGGTGCGTTCGTCGATGTCGCCGCAGACGACATGGGCCCCTTCGGCAGCGAGCCGGCGCGCGGTGGCGAGGCCGATGCCGCTGCCGGCGCCGGTGACGACGGCGGTGCGGCCGACGAGACGGCGGCAGACGATCTCTTCGGTGGTCATGCGGGGCTGCCCTCCGTGCTGATGAAGACGTTCTTGGTCTCGGTGAAGGCGGTCAGGGCGTCGGGGCCGAGTTCGCGGCCGAGGCCGGACTGTCCGTAGCCGCCGAACGGGGTCCAGTAGCGGACGCTGGCGTGGGAGTTGACGGAGAGATTGCCGGCCCGGACGGCGCGCGAGGTCCGCAGGGCGCGGCCGAGATCGCGGGTCCAGATCGAGCCGGCCAGGCCGTACGGGGTGGCGTTGGCGAGCCGGATCGCGTCGGCCTCGTCGGTGAACGGCAGGACGACGGCGACGGGCCCGAAGATCTCCTCGACGGCGCAGGGCGCGTCCTCGGGAACATCGGTGAGAAGGGTCGGCGGGTACCAGAAGCCGGGGCCGTCGGGGGCCTTGCCGCGCAGCGCCGGGGCGTCCTCGGGAACGTAGGAGCGGACCTTGTCGAGCTGGGCGCGGGAGATGAGAGGGCCCATGTCGGTGCGCGGGTCGAGCGGGTCGCCGACGACGATCCCCTCGACGGCCGGGGCGAGCAGGTCGAGGAAGCGGTCGTACACCTCTTGCTGAACGAGGATCCGGGTGCGGGCGCAGCAGTCCTGGCCGCTGTTGTCGAGGAAGGA
Organism: Streptomyces sp. NPDC048718; assembly: GCF_043198875.1. Lineage (NCBI taxonomy): Bacteria > Bacillati > Actinomycetota > Actinomycetes > Kitasatosporales > Streptomycetaceae > Streptomyces > Streptomyces sp. NPDC048718. The sequence goes on along the minus strand of NZ_JBICVG010000016.1, from coordinate 48,110 downwards.
CATGGGGGTCGCGGCCGCCGCGGCCGGGAGGTCCGCGTCGGCGAAGACGAGGGTGGGGCTCTTGCCGCCGAGTTCGAGGGTGATCCGCTTCACCTGGTCGGCGGCCTTGGCCATGATCCGTTTGCCGGTGCGGGTGGAGCCGGTGAAGACGATCTTGGCGATGCCGGGGTGATCGACGAGCGCGGCACCGGTGACCGGACCCTCGCCGGGCAGCACCTGGAAGAGATGCTCGGGGAGTCCGGCCTCCAGGGCGAGTTCTGCGAGGCGCAGGGCGGTGAGCGGGGTGGCCTCGGCCGGTTTCAGTACGACGGCGTTGCCGGCGGCGAGGGCGGGGGCGGTGGCCCAGGCGGCGATGGGCAGCGGGAAGTTCCACGGGGCGATGACGCCGACCACGCCGAGGGGTTCGAGGATCGTGAGGTCGAGGCCGCCGGGCACCGGGATCTGGCGGCCGGTCAGGCGCTCCACTCCCCCGGCGGCGTAGTCGAGCAGGTCGCGGACATTGCCGGCTTCCCAGCGGGCGTTGCCGAGGGTGTGGCCGGCCTCGCGTACCTCCAGGAGCGCGAGTTCCTCGATGTGCGTGTCGACGACGGTGGCGAAGCGGCGCAGGATCCGGGCGCGGTCGGCGGGCGCGGCCCCGGCCCAGGCTTGCTGGGCGGCGGTGGCGCGGCGGACGGCGGCGTCGACGTCGGCCGGGGTGGCGGCGGGGACGGTGGCGACGAGTTCCTCGGTGGCCGGGTTGAGGACGCGGAGGAGGGTGCGGTCGGTGGAGCGGTCAGTGGTGCGGCCGGTGATGCGGTCGGTGATCCCGGCGATGCTCCGGGGGCGCGAGGGGTTTGTGGGGTCTGTGGGGCTCAGGGGGTCCAAGGTGCGGTCCTCACATGCGTTCGAAGGAGCGGCGCAGTTCCCAGTCGGTGACGGTGGCGTCGTACGCGTCGAGCTCGACGCGCGCCATGTTGCGGTAGTGGGCGACGACCTCGGCGCCGAAGGCGGCCTTGGCGATCTCGCTGTTCTCCCAGAGCTCGGCGGCCTCGCGCAGGGTGGTGGGGACGTGTTGGTACGCGGCGGTGTACGCGTTCCCGGTGCACGGCGGCGGGAGTTCGAGGCCCTGCTCGATCCCGTACAGCCCGGCCGCGACGATGCCCGCGACGGCGAGATACGGATTCACGTCGCCGCCCGGCAACCGGTTCTCGAAGCGCAGGGAGTTGCCGTGGCCCACGACCCGCAGGGCGCAGGTGCGGTTGTCGTGGCCCCAGGCGACGGCGGTGGGGGCGAAGGAACCGGGCTGGAAGCGCTTGTACGAGTTGATGTGCGGCGCGTAGAGGAGGGAGAAGTCGCGCAGCGCGGCCAGCTGTCCGGCGAGGAAGTGCCGCATGAGCACGGACATCCCGTCGGGCCCGCCGCCCGCCATGAGATTGCGCCGCGGCTCGCCGGTCCCAGCTGTCCCGGCGGCCCCAGCGGTCCCGGCGGTCCCGGCGGTCCCGGCGGCCGCTGCGGCCTCGTCGGTGGGCCGGAGCGAGAGATGGATGTGGCAGGAGTTGCCCTCGCGCTCGTTGTACTTGGCCATGAAGGTGAGCGAGCGGCCCTCCTGGGCTGCGATCTCCTTGGCCCCGGTCTTGTAGACGGTGTGCTGGTCGCAGGTGACCATGGCCTCGTCGTACCGGAAGGTGATCTCGTGCTGGCCCGGGTTGCACTCGCCCTTGGCCGACTCGACGGTGAGCCCGGCGCCCGCCATCTCGTTGCGGATACGGCGCAGCAGGGGTTCGACCCGGCCGGTGCCGAGGACGGAGTAGTCGACGTTGTAGCGGTTCACCGGGGTCAGATCGCGGTAGCCGGTGTCCCAGGCCTGCTCGTAGCTGTCGTTGAAGACGATGAACTCCAGCTCGGTGCCGACCTGGGCGGTGCAGCCGCGGGCGGCGAGCCGGTCGAGCTGGCGGCGCAGGATCTGCCGGGGCGCGGCGGCGACGGGGCTGCCGTCGGCCCAGACGAGATCGGCGGTCACCAGGGCGGTGGCCTCGTGCCAGGGGATCCGGCGCAGGGTGGCGAGGTCGGGGAGCAGAGCGAAGTCGCCGTAACCGCGGTCCCAGGAGGACATCTCGTAGCCGTCGACGGTGTTCATCTCGGCGTCGACGGCCAGAAGATAGGCGCAGCCCTCGGTGCCGTGGTCGAGGACCTCGTCGAGGAAGAAGGGGGCGGCGAACCGTTTGCCCTGGAGCCGTCCCTGCATGTCCGGGAAGGCCAGCACGACGGTGTCGATCTCCCCGCGTCCGGCCAGCTCGCGCAGCGTGTCGACGGTGAGCGGGGGTGTTCGGTCTGCCACGGGACGACTCCTCGTTCGGCGTGCCGGGAGCCATAAGGTATGGGGCGGGACCATTGCTTGGGAAGGAAAAACGGCGAGGTGGCCAGAACGAGTGACACGGCGGACGCGAGGGACGCGGCGGGCACGGTGGATACAGCGGGTGCGGCAGGCGCGATGGATACGGCGAGCACGGCCGGCGCGCTGACCCGGGTGCTGCGCCCGGTGCGCGCGGGCAACGGCTTCGAGGAGGCCCTGGAGCAGATACTCCAGGTCGTACGGCTCGGTCTGGTGCCGGGCGGCGGCCGGCTGCCGGCCGAACGCGAGCTCGCCGACCGGATGGGGATCAGCCGGGTCACCCTGCGCGAGGTCCTGAAGGTCCTTCAGGAGCAGGGGCTGGTGGAGAGCCGGCGGGGACGGTACGGCGGAACGTTCGTCCTCCCGCGTACCCAGAGCGCCGACGAGGCGGAGCTGCGGCGCCGGATCGCCGCCGTCGACATCGAGGACACGCTGCGCTTCCGGGAGGTCCTGGAGGTGGGCGCGGCGGAACTGTGCGCCGGGCGGGGCCTCGCGGAGGAGGGCGCGCGGCGGCTGCGGGCGGCGCTCGCGGCGACGCACGACGCGCCGCTCGACGACTACCGGCGCCAGGACACACTGCTGCATCTGACGCTGGCCGAACTGGCCGGCTCGCCGTCGCTGACGGCACGGTACGCGGCGGTACGGGCGACCGTGAACGAACTCCTGGACTGCATCCCGCTCCTGGTCCGCAACCTGGAGCACTCCCAGCGTCAGCACACGGCGGTGGTGGAGGCGGTCCTGGCGGGGGACGCGGACGGGGCGCGCGCGGTGATGCGGGAACACTGCGACGGGACGGCGGCGCTGCTGCGCGGCTTCCTGAGCTGAGCGGTCGAATCGGCGCACGGGGGCGAATCGACGCACGGGGGCTTGCGCTCGGCTCCCGCGACCACAAAGGTATGGCAGCGTTCCATTGGAATCGCGGCGCCGTCGTACGTGGCCGTGCGCCGCCACGTACGCCCAGCACCGCCAAGCGCCGCCCAGCACCGTCCAGCACTGCCTTTCACCGCGAGCGTCGGGAGCCGAGTGCCGCCATGACCGTGGAAGAAACTTCGAAAGGTTCGGGCACCTCACCCGGCCGGGACGCCGGATCCGGGGCGGGTTCCGGGGCCGGTGCCACTGCCGGGTCCCGTGCCGGGTCTCCCTCCGCCGACGACTATCTGAAGCGCCGCACTCTGCGCCGCGGCAGCGCCGGCACGCTGCTGCTGACCGGGCTCGGGGTCGCGTACGTCGTCTCCGGCGACTACTCGGGCTGGAACATCGGACTGTCCAAGGGCGGCTTCGGCGGTCTCGCCGTGGCGATGGTCCTGATGGGCGCGATGTACGCGTGTCTGGTCTTCTCGCTCGCCGAACTGTCCGCCATCCTGCCCACCGCGGGCGGCGGTTACGGCTTCGCCCGGCGCGCGCTCGGCACCTGGGGCGGCTTCCTGACCGGCACGGCGATCCTCATCGAGTACGTACTCGCGCCCGCCGCCATCGTGCTGTTCATCGGCGACTACGTCGAGTCCCTCCAGCTGTTCGGCCTGACGTCGAGCCTGCCCGTCCACCTCGCCTGCTTCGTGCTCTTCCTCGGCATCCATCTGTGGGGCGTGGGCGAGGCTCTGCGCTTCAGCCTGGCCGTCACGGCCATCGCGGTGACGGCGCTGCTCGTCTTCGCGATCGGCGCGTTCGGCGATTTCGACGCGGCCGGGCTGACCGACATCCCCGTCGACCACACGGCCGCGGGAGCGAGCTCCTGGCTGCCGTTCGGTTTCCTCGGCATCTGGGCCGCGTTCCCCTTCGGCATGTGGTTCTTCCTGGGTGTGGAGGGCGTACCGCTGGCCGCGGAGGAGGCCAAGGACCCGGTCCGCGCGATGCCCCGCGCGCTCGCGCTCGCGATGGGCGTCCTCGTCCTGCTCGCCTTACTGACCTTCCTCGCGGCGACCGGGGCGCGCGGCGCGGCGGCCGTACAGGAAGCGGGCAATCCGCTGGTGGTCGCGCTCCAGGGCGACGGCGGGCCGACCACGCTCGGCCGCTTCGTCAACTACGCGGGCCTCGCGGGCCTGGTCGCCTCCTTCTTCTCGCTGATCTACGCGGGCTCGCGCCAGCTCTTCGCGCTGTCCCGGGCGGGCTATCTGCCGCGCTTCCTCTCGCTCACCAGCCGCCGCAAGGCGCCGTACCTCGGCCTGCTGATCCCCGGCGCGCTCGGATTCGCGCTGGCCGAGGCGACCGGGAACGGGGCGCGGATGCTGAACATCGCGGTGTTCGGCGCGACCATCTCGTACGCCCTGATGGCGCTGTCCCACATCGTGCTGCGCCGCCGCGAGCCGGGGCTCGCGCGGCCGTACCGGACGCCGGGCGGGGTGCTGACCTCGTGGGTGGCCTTCGCGCTGGCGCTGTCGGCGCTGGTGGCGACGTTCCTGGTGGACCGGGACGCGGCGTTCATCGCGCTCGGCGTGTACGTGATCGCTCTGGCCTACTTCGCGTTCTACAGTCGCCATCGTCTCGTCGCGAGGGCTCCCGAGGAGGAGTTCGCGGCGCTCGCGGCGGCGGAGGCGGAGCTGGACCGCCGACCGGGCCACGGACGGGATCACGGACGGGGTCGCTGACCGCCGGTCGCAGGCCCGTGGCCCCGGCCTCCAACCCACGCCCCTCCGACCACGGTTCCCGGCCACCCGGCCGGGAACCACCGAACCCGACGCACCCCCACCCCCACCCCCACCCCCACCACGCGGGAGGATCCGTGCCCAAGCCGCTCATCGGCGTGACGACCTATCTGGAGCAGGCCCGCTGGGGGGTGTGGGATCTCCCGGCCGAGCTGCTGCCGACCGGCTACGCGCGGCACATCCGGGCGTGCGGCGGCCTCGCCGTGATGCTGCCGCCGGACGAGCCGGGCGCGGCGGCCGAGATGGTGGCCCGGCTGGACGGGCTGGTGATCTCGGGCGGCGCGGATGTCGAGCCGGTGCGGTACGGGGCCGCGCTCGACCCCCGTACCGGCCCGCCCGCGCCGGAACGGGACTCCTGGGAACTGGCCCTGATCGAGGCGGCCCTCACCGCCGGCACCCCGCTGCTGGGCATCTGCCGCGGTCTGCAACTGCTCAACGTGGCCCTCGGCGGCACCCTGGTCCAGCACATGGACGGGCACACCGGGGGCCTCGGCGTCATGGGCAGCCACCCGGTGGTCCCGGTGCCCGGCACGCGGTACGCCTCCCTCGTCCCCGAGACCACGTCGATGCCCACGTACCACCACCAGTGCGCCGATATCCTCGGCAAGAACCTGGTCGTCTCCGCGTACGCCCCGGACGGCACGGTCGAAGCCGCCGAACTGCCCTCCCCCGCCTGGGTCCTGGCCGTGCAGGGGCATCCGGAGATGAGCGAGGACACCCGGGTGGTGCGGGGCCTGGTGGAGGCCGCCCGCACGTACATGGGCGAGCGGGCCCAGGGGGCGGGGCAGACCGAGCGTCCCAAGGCGGCCGAGCGGTAGCTAGCAGACCTCACCCGGCCGGTGGTGCTCGTTCAGGACGGTGAGCAGCCGCACGAGTTCCGCCTGGTCGGCCGGGGCGAGAGGGCCGAGGAGTTCACTCTCGGCCTCGGCGATCAGCGCGTCCAGGTGTCTCAGACGGTCGCGCCCCGCGGGGGTGAGGGTGATGACGTTGCGGCGGCGGTCGGCGGGGTCGGGTGCGCGTTCGACGTACCGCCCGCCGGCCAGTTCGTTGAGGACCGCGACCATGTCGCTGCGGTAGATACCGGTACGGCGGCTGAGTCCGGCCTGGCTGGCGGGGCCCGCCTCGGCGAGCGCAACCAGGACGGCGAAGTGCCACTTGCGCGCGCCCTCGGCGGCCAGCCGCTCGCCGACGAGCCGGTCGGCGACGACCGAGGCCCGGGCCAGCAGCCGGCTGGGCAGGGTGCGCAGCCGGGCGGGGGCCGGATCGGGTCTCGTGCTGGGGCTCGAGCGCTGGCCTGATGGTGGACTTGGGCTTGGACTTGGACTCGGACTCGGGCTCGGGCTCATGGGGGCGCATATCTCCTTCGCATGAGGGGCGCCGACACTCTACTTTGATTAGTACCACTAACGTTTGTGCGCCTCACGACTTTCCGGAGTGAAGACCGTGATCCAGCCGTTCCACATCGACATCCCCCAGGCCGGTCTCGACGACTTGGCCGACCGCCTCGCCCGCACCCGCTGGCCCGACGAGATCGACGGCGCCGGCTGGGACTACGGCTTCCCGCTGGCCCGCCTGAAGGAACTGGCCGAGCGCTGGCGCACCGGCTACGACTGGCGCGCCCACGAGGCCCAGCTCAACGAACTGCCGCACTTCATCACCGAGATCGAGGGCCAGCGCGTCCACTTCGTCCATGTCCGCTCCCCGCGGCCCGACGCGCTCCCGCTGATCCTCACCCACGGCTGGCCGGGGTCTTTCCTGGAGTTCCTCGATGTCATCGAGCCGCTGGCACGCGCCTTCCACCTGGTCGTCCCCTCCATCCCCGGCTACGGCTTCTCGGGGCCGACCCGCGAACGCGGCTGGGACACCGCGCGCGTGGCGCGGGCCTGGGCGGAGCTGATGCGCCGTCTCGGATACGAGCGCTACGGCGCACAGGGCGGCGATTTCGGCTCGGGCATCTCCCTGGCGCTCGGCGCGGCGGAACCCGAGCGGGTGGCCGGAGTCCACGTCAACTACCTGCCGACTCGGCCGGACCCGGAGGCCAAAATCACGCTGTCCGCGTCCGACAACGCCCGCCTGGACGCGGTACGGCAACTGATGGCGAACCGCCCGCCGTACCAGGCGCTCCAGGCCACCACCCCGCAGACCCTCGGCTACGCGCTGACCGACTCGCCCGTCGGCCAGCTCGCCTGGATAGCCGAACGCTTCGCCCACTGGACCGACCCCCGCGCCCCCATCGACGACGACCGACTGCTCACCAACGTCTCGCTGTACTGGCTGACCGCCACCGCCGCCTCCTCGGCCCGGCTGCACCGCGAGGCGGCGCGGCGGAGCGAGCCGTGCCCGGTGCCGGTGGGCGTGGCGGTGTTCCCGCACGACATCACCCGGTCGGTCCGGCCGCTGGCCGAACGGCTCTACGACATCAGGCACTGGTCCGAGTTCGAGCGGGGCGGGCACTTCGCCGCGATGGAGGTGCCGGACCTGCTCGCCACCGACGTCCGGGACTTCTTCCTCACCCTCGACGGGAACGGTGGGAGCGGTGGGAACGGCAGGCCGGCCGGAGATGCCTGACAGGCGGGTGCGGCGAGGCCGGGCGGGCTGATGGGAAGGCCGCACGCCTCGGTTCCATGCGCGCGTGGCGGCGGGTACGACACCGGGTCCGCCCGCACGAACCCTCCGCGCCTCTACGCGCGCGTGCCCGCGCGGGTCAGCGACAGCAGTTCCCGCGCCGGACCCGTCGGCCGGTGGCCCGCCGGCCAGACCGCGCGCAGTTCCCGGGCGAGCGGCATTCCGGCGACGGGCACGGCGGCCAGCCGGCGGGAGGACAGCTCTTCCGTGATGGCCAGTTCGCTCAGGACGGCCGGGCCCGCGCCGCTGACCACCGCCGCCTTCACCGCCGTGGTGGAGGCGAGTTCGAGCAGCGGCCGGGCCAGTCCCCCGTACGCGGAGAGCGCCGCGTCGAGGACCTGCCGGGTACCCGACCCTCGTTCGCGCAGGATCAGCGGGGTGGCGGCGAGTTCCGCCGGGTCGAGGGCGGTTCGGCGCCGGGCCCACGGGTGGGTGGGCGCGGTGACGACGGTGAGCCGGTCGCGGGCGACGGCCACCCCGTCGAGCCCGGCCGGTATCGCGAGCCCCTCCACGAACCCGAGGTCCGCGTCCCCGGCGAGCAACTGCCCGGCGACGGCGGCGGAGTTGCCGGCCTGGAGGGAGACGGCGGTGTCCGGCCGTCCGGCGCGCAGCGCGATCAGCCAGCCGGGCAGCAGATACTCGGCGATGGTCATGGACGCGGCGACCCGCAGCCGTGAGTCGCGCCGCCCGCGCAACGCCTGCACCCCCGCGTCGAACGCCTCGGCCGCCTCGACGACCCGCCGCGCCCAGTCGGTGACGAGCGCCCCCGCGTCGGTGAGCCGGGAACCGCGCGGCGAACGGTCGACCAGGGCCACGCCGAGCTGCCGCTCCATCGAACGGATCCGGCTGCTGGCGGCGGGCTGGGTGATCCCGACCTCGCGGGCGGCCCGGCCGAGGCTGCCGTGCCGGGCGACCGCCAAGAGCAGTTCGAGCGCGCCGAGATCGGGGACGCGGTGGGACACCAGCGCGGGAAGCTCGGGCGTACGCGGCTCGCTGCTCATAAAGCCAGCTTATGGCCCCATAGTCGCGATGTCCCTGGTGGGGGCGGCGGGTGCGGGAGACGGTGAACGCATGGCTTCCCTCGCTCCCTCCCCGACCGCCACGCCCGGCGCCGAACCCGAACCCGACCACGAGTCGCAGCCCGCCCCCGCCCCTGGCGCCGGCTCCGGGTCCCGGTTCGCGGCGGTCCGTCACCTCGGCCCCAACTGGTACGCCTCGGTCATGGGCACCGCGATCATCGCCAACGCCGGAGCGGGCCTGCCCCTGACCGTACCGGGACTGCGGACGGTCTGCACCGCCTTCTGGGCCCTGTCGCTCGCGGCCCTGCTCGTCCTGCTCACCGCCCGCGCCCTGCACTGGACCCACCACCGCGACCAGGCCCGGGCGCATCTGCTGGACCCCGCGATGGCACCGTTCTACGGCTGTCTGTCCATGGCGCTGCTCGCGGTCGGCGGCGGCGCGCTGCTCGTCGGCCGGGACTGGATCGGGCTGTCCGCCGCGGTGGCGCTCGACACGGTCCTCTTCACTGCGGGCACGGTGATCGGTCTGGTGGCCGCGGCGGCGGTGCCGTATCTGATGGTGGCGCGGCACCGGATCGACGAGGCATCACCCGTGTGGCTGCTTCCGGTGGTGGCCCCGATGGTGTCCGCGGCGCTCGGCCCGCTGCTGCTGCCGCATCTGCCCGCGGGCGAGCCGCGGCAGACACTGCTGCTGCTCTGTCATGCGATGTTCGGGATCAGTCTGCTGGCGACGCTGGTCATGCTGCCGCTGCTGTTCGGACGGCTCGTCCTGGGCTCCGCGCTGCCGCTCGCCCTGACGCCGACCCTGTTCCTGGTGCTCGGTCCGCTGGGCCAGTCGACGACGGCCGCGAACGCGTTCGCCGACGCCGCGCCGGGCGTGCTCGCACAGCCGTACGCCCGGGGCTTCGAGGCCTTCGCCGTGCTGTACGGCGTCCCGGTGATCGGGTTCGCGCTGCTGTGGCTGGTGCTCGCCGGGGCGCTGGTGGTCCGGGCGCGCCGCCGGGGAATGGGGTTCGCGATGACGTTCTGGGCGTTCACCTTCCCGGTGGGCACCTGTGTGACGGGCGTCGAGGGGCTGGCCCGGCACACGGGGCTCGCGCTGTTCCGGTGGCTCGCGATCGCGCTGTACGGAGTGCTGGTCGCGGCCTGGCTGCTGGCGGCCGTCCCCACCGTGCGCGGCCTGCTCAGCGGTGCGCTGCTCGCAGGGCCCGGGCGAGCGACGCCGGCGCCTCGGCGAGGGACGGCCCGTACCAGGTGAGGTGGCGTCCGTCGACGAGCGCGGCGGCGGCCTTGGGGAACGCCTCCGGGCCGTCGTCACGGGTGAAGCGGTAGGGCTCGTCGGGCAGGACGACGAGGTCGGGGCCGGCCGCGAGGAGTTCGTCGAGCGGGACGCGCGGATAGCGCTCGGGGTGGCCGGCGTAGAGATTGCGGACGCCGAGGCGGGCGAGCAGGTCGCCGGCGAAGGTGTCCCGGCCGAGCACCATCCACGGGCGGCGCCAGACGGGGACGACGGCGGTACGCGGCCGGCCGCCGGACGCGGTCCCCGGACCGGTCCCGGCGACGGTCTCGTGGGCGGTCTCGTGGGCGGTCCCGGGGGCGGTCTCGCCAATGGCCCCGGGCTCGGTCTCGCGTACAGGACCGGCTTCGAGGGAGGCCACGACCGCTTCGGGGATGACCGCCGCCCACGCCGCCTCGGCGGCGTCGAGCCAGCCGGGCCGGTCCCGTACGCCACAGGCGGCGAGGACCCGGACGAGTTCGGCGAACGCCTGGTCCAGGGTGCGGACCTCGGTGACCAGGACGTCGAGTCCGGCGGCGCGCAGGGCGTCGAGGTCGACGGCCCGGTTCTCCTCCTCGTTGGCGAGGACGACATCGGGCCGCAAGGCCACGACGGCCGCGGTGTCGGGGTTCTTGGTACCGCCGATCCGCGCGGCGCCGCCGAGATCGGCCGGGTGGGTGCACCAGTCGGTGACCCCGACGAGGGTGCCGGGCGGCGTGGAGACGGCGACGGCCTCGGTGAGCGACGGCACCAGGGAGACGACCCGCGTGGTCGCCCGCGCCGCGCCCGCTGCCGGGTGACCGGTCCGCACCCCGCTCACCCCTCCGCGGCCTCGATGTGGTCGCCGACGGCGACGAACAGCAGCCGGGTGCCGGGCGCGGTGGCCCGCCAGCGGTGGCGGACCCCGCCGGAGAGATAGAGCGTGTCGCCCCGGCCGAGCCCGTAGGCGCGGCCCTCGGCCTCGACGGCGACGGCGCCGTCGGCGACGTACAGCACCTCGTCGTTGCGGTGCAGGACCTCCCCGCCCGCGTCCTGTTCGCCGGTGACCTCCAGGGCCTGGAGTTGGTGCCGGCCGCGGACGAGGGGCCGCAGGCCCGAACCGGCCTGCCCCAGCTCCTCCCCGGCCCGGACGACGTCGACGATACGGGCGGCCTCGGCGGCGGCGAGGAGTTCGGCGGCGGTGGTGTCCAGGGCTTCGGCGACCCGCTGGAGCGAACGGTCGCTGGGGCGGGCCCGCTCGTTCTCGACCTGGCTGAGGAAGGGCACGGACAGGCCGCTGCGCTGGGCCACGACGGCCAGGGTGAGCTGGAGCGCCCGCCGGCGCCGCTTGACGGCCGCGCCCACGCGCGGTGACTCCTTGTCGTCCATGTCGGCCCCCTCCCTCGTCTCTCTCGTCTCCCGCGTCCGGGCTCTACTGGTCGGTTACCTGAACCTTACGCAGCTTTCGGGTGAGGTTTCGCGTCGTAGCGGAAAGGGGCGGACACCGAATACGTTCGGTGTCCGCCCCTTTCCGTACGGTGATCGACGCCGTTTCGTACGGTGAGCGGTCAGGCCGTGCACAGGCGGCCGTACGACCCTGGCCGGGCGACCACACGACGCGGTCGCGGGCGCGGGGGCCGCTACTGCGGGGCGAGCCGGTCCACGACGCCCGGGTTCTCGTCGAGCCAGGTGCGGACGGCGTCCTGCTCCTTGCCCTTGCCGGTGCCCTGGATGACGGCCTCCAGGCCGGTCAGCTCCTTCTCGCTGAGCTTGAAGTCCTTCACCCAGCGGCCGACCTCGGGATTGTCGGCGGTGAAGCCCTTACGGGCGATCGAGTGGATGCCGTCGCCCTTGCCCCAGGTGTTCTTGGGGTCGTCGAGCTTCTTCAGGTCGAAGTCCGAGTAGGCCCAGTGCGGCGACCAGAGGGTGACCGCGATCGGCTCCTTCTTGGCGTAGGCCCGCTTCAGCTCGGCCAGCATGCCGGGCGTGGAGCCGTCGACGACCTTGTACTCGCCGGCCAGGCCGTACTCCTTCATGACCTTGGCCTTGAGGATGGCCATCATGCCGGCGCTCGGCTCGATACCGACGATCCGGCCCTTGAACTGCCCGGCCTTGCCCTTGAGGTCGGCGAGGGACTTCACGTCCTTCACGTACGAGGGGACGGCCAGCTCCAGGGAGGTCGGGCCGTACCAGGAGCCGAGGTCCTCCAGCTTGTCGCCGTACTTCTCCAGGTACTGGGCGTGGGTGACGGGCAGCCACGCGTCGGTCTGCAGGTCGACCTGACCGCCGGCGAGGCCGGTGTAGAGGGCGCCCACCTCCAGCTGGCTGATGGAGACGTCGTAGCCGCGGCGCTCCAGGATCTCCTTCCAGAGATACGTCGAGGCGATGCCCTCGTCCCACGGGATGTAGCCGAGGGTGATCTTCTTGCCGTTGCCCTGGCCGGAGGCGCTGCCGGACGACTTGCCGCCGCCGAGGAAGCCCATGCCGCCGGCGACGAGCGCCAGGACGACGACACCGACGAGCGCGGTGACGGGCTGCGGGCGGTGCGCCCAGATCTTCGCGCCGGCGCGGGACGCGCGGGCGGCGTGCGCCTTCGCGGCGGCCCGGCGGCCGAGCGGGGAGACCTGGCGGCCGAGGGCGCCGGTCATCCGGTCCAGGTACATGGCGAGGATGACGATGGAGATGCCGGCCTCGAAGCCGAGACCGATGTCCACGTTGCCGATGGCGCGGTAGACGGCGCCGCCGAGCCCGCCGCCGCCGACCATGCCGGCGATGACGACCATGGACAGGCCCAGCATGATCACCTGGTTGACGCCCGCCATGATGGTGGGCAGGGCGAGCGGGAGCTGGACGCGCAGCAGCGTGTTGCGCGGGGTGGTGCCGAACGCCTCGGCGGCCTCCACGAGTTCGCCGTCGACCTGACGGATGCCGAGCTCCGTCATCCGGACGCCGGGCGGCAGGGCGAAGATGATGGTGGCGATGATGCCGGGGACCACGCCGACGCCGAAGAAGATGATGCCGGGGATGAGGTAGACCATCGCCGGCATGGTCTGCATGAAGTCCAGGACCGGGCGCAGCACGGTGCTGACGGCCTTCGAGCGGGCCGCCCAGATGCCGAGCGGTACGGCGATCACGAGCGTGACCAGGGTCGCGACGAGGACCAGGGAGAGGGTCGACATCGCCTCGTTCCACAGGTCGATCGAGTCGACGAGGGCGAAGCCGGCGAAGGCGAGGGCACCGGCGGTCAGGCCGCGCAGCCACCAGGCGACGACGGCGAGCATGCCGGCGAAGAGCAGCGGCTGGGGCGCGGACAGGACGGCGTCGATGCCGTCGTAGAGGCCGGTGACGCCGGTGGTGATGGCGTCGAAGAGCCAGGAGAGCTGGGCCTGGAGCCAGTCGACGGTGCTGTCGACCCACTGGCCGAGGGGAAGCCTAGGCATGGGTGGTCACCTCCGGGCCGGTGGACGGCGCAGCCGTCGCCTTCGCCGCCTTCGCGGCGTTCGTCCTGGAGGCGGGGGCGGCGGTGGTCTTGCCGGCGGCCGGCTTGCCGTTGGCCTTGACCTTGCCGGTGACCTTGCCCTGGGCCGTTCCGGCGGCGGGCGTCCGCGCCGGTGCTTTGGTCTCGGGCGCGGCGACCGGCGCAGCCGGGGCGGCGGGCTCGGCGGTGAGGCTGCCCATGGCGGCGAGCAGCTTCTCCTGCGGGACGACGCCGAGGGCGGAGCCGTCCTCGTCCCGCACGACCACCGGGTGCGGGGCGCGGGCGGAGATCGCGCACAGCTCGGCGAGCACCGTGTCAGGGCCGACCGCCTGGCAGGCGCAGTCGGCCGGGCAGTCGGCCGCGGACACGGTGCCGTCGGTCATGACGGCACCGGCGGTGAGCACCCGGGTGCGGTCGACGTCCTGGATGAAGGAGGCGACGTAGTCGTTGGCGGGGCGGACCAGGATGTCCTCGGCGGTGCCGAGCTGGACGATCCGGCCGTCGCGCATGACGGCGATGCGGTCGCCGAGGCGCATGGCCTCGTTGAGATCGTGGGTGATGAAGACGATGGTCTTCTTCAGTTTGCGCTGGAGGACCAGGAGCTGGTCCTGCATGTCCCGGCGGATCAGCGGGTCGAGCGCGCTGAAGGACTCGTCCATCAAAAGCAGGTCGGCGTCGGTGGCGAGGGCGCGGGCGAGGCCCACACGCTGCTGCATGCCGCCGGACAGCTCGTCGGGCCAGGACTTCTCCCAGCCGGCGAGTCCGCACAGTTCCAGCGCCTCGGCGGCGCGCTTCTCCCGCTCGGCGCGGGCCACGCCCTGGACCTCCAGGCCGTAGGCGGCGTTCTCGAGGACGCTGCGGTGCGGGAAGAGGGCGAAGTGCTGGAAGACCATGCTGATCTTCTTCGACCGCACGGCGCGCAGTTCGCGGGGGGCGAGCGCGGTGAGGTCGCGGCCGTCGAAGAGCACCCGTCCGGCGGTGGGGGCGAGCAGGCCGTTCAGCATGCGCAGGAGGGTGGACTTGCCGGATCCGGACAGGCCCATGACGACGAAGATCTGGCCGGGGTCGACGGTGAACGACGCGTCGATCACGGCGGCGGTCGTGCCGTCGGAGCGCAGCGTTTCGCGGTCGACCGCGTCGCCTTCGGCGGCGAGCTTGCGGACGGCCTCGTCGGGTCGTCTGCCGAAGACCTTGTAGAGATGGTCGGCCTGGAGCCTGGACACATACACCTCACGGGTAGCAATGAAAACGGCCCGCCACCCCCGCAGCCGGGCCGTGGAGCGGCGCGGGATCGGCCCGCGCGACCGCCACGCACGGGATTCGTTTTCGGTTCGCACCGTTGAATCCCGTACTGGGTTCGCTCCGAGCTCGCGCCTGCCCTGGCCTCCCGGACCCAAACCGGAAGGTGACCGGCGTCACTCCAGGTGGCGGGCGGTGTCGGTGTGGTGCGGCATGATCGGAGGGTGACGCGACGCCTGATGCTCCTCGACACCGCCAGCCTCTACTTCCGCGCGTACTTCGGCGTGCCGGACTCCGTCCGGGCCCCGGACGGGACCCCCGTGAACGCGGTGCGCGGACTGCTCGACTTCATCACCCGCCTGGTCCAGGACCACCGGCCGGACGATCTCGTGGCCTGCTGGGACGAGGACTGGCGGCCGCAGTGGCGGGTCGACCTCATCCCCTCGTACAAGGCGCACCGGGTGGCCGAGGAGACGGAGCGGGGCCGTCCCGACGAGGAGGAGATCCCGGACACCCTGGGGCCGCAGGTGCCGGTGATCGTGGACGTGCTCGACGCGCTGGGCATCGCCCGGGTCGGCTCGGCCGGCTTCGAGGCGGACGACGTGATCGGCACCCTCTGCGCCCGCGCGGCGGGCCCGGTCGACATCGTGACGGGCGACCGCGACCTGTTCCAGCTGGTGGACGACGGGCGCGGGGTGCGGGTCCTGTACCCGCGCAAGGGCGTCGGCGACTGCGATCTGGTGGACGAGGAGCTGATCCGTACGAAGTACGGGGTACGGGCCGACCAGTACGCGGACTTCGCGGCGCTGCGCGGGGACGCCAGCGACGGGCTGCCCGGGGTCAAGGGCATCGGCGAGAAGACGGCGGCGCAGCTGATCACGGAGTACGGGGATCTGGCCGGGGTCCGCGCGGCTGCGGCCGACCGGACCTCGCGGCTGACCCCGGCGAAGCGGCGGGGCGTCATGGAGGCGGCGGACTATCTGGACGTGGCTCCGACGGTGGTCCGGGTGGCGCGGGACGTACCGCTGCCGGAGTTCTCCGCCGCCCTGCCGTCGGCACCGCGGGACCCGGAGGCGCTCATGGGCCTGGTGGAGCGGTGGGGGCTCGGCGGGGCCGTGGGGCGGATGCTGCCGGTCCTGGAGCACCAGGAGCACCGGGAGGGCTGAGCGGGCCGAGAGGCCGGGGGCGGGGCGCCCGGGAGGCCGGCGGGATCGAGGGGACCCAGGGGCGAGGGAGCCGAGGGGGCCGAGGGGGGGCTGTCTCCGCGGGTGCGGAGATGTTAACTTAGGTAATCCTAAGCTCCGCTACCGAGGCCCCTGCCGCCCGGGCGCGGGAACGCCGACCGCATGGACCGGACCGGAACCCGGACCGGGCCATGGACCGATACGGGGAGACCACCGTGGCCCAGCAGCCCGCCGCCCAGCCCGCCCGCAAGACACCGCGGGCACACGAGGCCCGAGTGGTGCGCACCGAGCGGATCACCCCGCACATGGTGCGCGTGATACTCGGCGGCCCCGGCCTCGACGCCTTCGAGATCGGCGATTCCACCGACCACTACGTGAAGCTGCTGTTCGCGCCGGAGGGCGTGACGTACCCGGAGCCGTTCGACATGGAGCGGATCCGTGCCGAGTTCCCGCGCGACCAGTGGCCGACGACCCGGACGTACACGGTGCGGGCCTTCGACCCGGTGCACCGCGAGCTGACCGTGGACTTCGTGGTGCACGGCGACGAGGGTCTGGCCGGCCCGTGGGCGGCCAGGGCGCAGGCGGGCGATGTCATCCGCTTCCTCGGCCCGGGCGGCGGCTACGCCCCCGACGAGTCCGCCGACTGGCATCTGCTCGTGGGCGACGAGAGCGCCCTGCCGGCGATCGCGGTGGCGCTGGAGCGACTGCCGGAGGGTTCGGTGGTGCACGCGTTCCTGGAGGTGGCGGACGCCGCCGAGGAGCAGAAGTTCAGGACGGCGGCCGGTGTGGACGTCACCTGGCTGCACCGCGGCGACCGTCCGGTGGGCGAGGCCCTGCTGGAGGCGGTGCGCACCCTGGACTTCCCGGCCGGCGACGTCCACGCCTTCGTCCACGGCGAAGCCGGTTTCGTGAAGGGGCTCCGCCGTCACCTGCGGCTGGAGCGCCGCGTACCGCGCGAACGTCTGTCGATCTCGGGCTACTGGCGGCTCGGGAAGACGGACGAGGCCTGGCGCGCGGTCAAGCGCGAGTGGAACGAGCAGGTGGAGCGCGAGCAGGAGGGCTGACCCGCCCGCATCACGCTCGCCCGAGGGGGTGGGGGCCGGTCGGCCTTAGCCCCCTCGGGCTTTCCCGCCGCCCTGTGGATCGCGACCGCCTCGCGCTCACGATCCGATGAAGCTCACGGTTTCCGTCATATCCGCCCGCCCGGTACGCAGCGGCGGCACGCCTTCCTTCTCGAACCCCACCGCGACTCCGCAGAACAGGACGAGCCCGTCATCGGCTCCGACCGTCTCGCCGACGGTCTTGCGATACATCGTCCACATCACCTGGGGGCAGCTGTGCAGCCCTTCCGCCCTCAGCAACAGCATGACCGTCTGCAGGTACATCCCCGCGTCCCCCCACTGCCCGGGGCCCATCGTCCGGTCGAGATAGCAGAACAGGACGACCGGCGCCCCGAACGCCTCCGCGTTCAACGCGGCGATCCTCTTGGGCCTGTCGGGGTCGTCGCGCTCGACTCCCAGCGCTTCGTACCGCTGGGCGGCCGCGGCGGAGAAACGGTTCAGATAGCGCGAGGTCAGTTCATCCGGGTACATCGGGTACTCCCGCTCGTCACCCGGGTCCCCCGCCAGCGCTCTGGCCGTGGCCCGCTTCTTCAGCTCGGCCAGGGGCTCGCCGGTCACGGCGTACACATGCCACGGCTGGAGGTTCCCGCTCGACGGAGCCCGCGTCGCCGCGGCCAGCACTCGTTCGAGCACCTCCCTGGACACCGGCTCATCACTGAACGCCCGCACGGCCCGGCGGCTGTCCACGGCCTCGTACACATCCATGCCTTCTCGCCTTCCCACTCGACGACGACCCGCCCCTACCGTATTCAGGGTCGGTGCGGGGCATCACCGGTCATCGGGCGTTCTCCTGATGGGGAGTTGGCGCCGACACCGCAGCCGCAACCGTGACCGCGGCCCGGGAACCGTCTGACGCGACGGCAGGCATATGCCGGGCTCCGCGAAGGAAGAGTTCGGCGGACTGGAAGGCGGCACACCGGACACCGTCGGCCTCGCCTGGAGCGACACGACCCGCGCGGGACGCGGCTTCCGCCGACACGACCGCGCCGGTGGCGCGGGGCGGAGGGCAGGACAGGTGGTCCGGGCGCGCCGGAGGGGGGGAGGGGCGGGGGCCGCCCGGCCCCGTGAGTCCCGCACGGTCCGTTCGGGGCGAACTCTCAGCGCTCGGCGCCGTAGAGCCGGTCCGAGGCGTCGACCTGGGCGAGGCGGCGCAGGGCGCCGAAGACCGCGTCACCGAGGACGGTGCCGACGACCACGCTCTCGACCAGATCCTCGCGCGCGACGTTGCGGGCCACGTAGTCGAGGTCCGCGCGCGCCACCCGTTCCGCGGCGTCCGCGTAGTCGTCCAGGGCCTCGGTGAACGAGCCGTGACCGAGGTCCTCCAGGGCGGTGAGGGCGACGGCGAGGGCCTCGGCGGCCGGGGACCCGGGGTGGCTGCGCCAGCCCCGGCGGTCGATCAGGCCGGCGACGGCCGTACGGGCCGCGGCGCGGACGTCCTCCTCCGGCCCACCCGCGCCGCCCTCGTAACGGGGCACCACGCGCTCCGCCGCCGTACCGAGCACCTCGTGCAGCGGAAGCTCCTCGTCGTCGATCGAGACGACGACCTCGCGGATGGCCGCCACGGACAGGCCGCCGACGTCGAGCAGGGCGCGGATCAGGCGGAGCCGCCGGATGTGGGACTCCTCGTACGAGGCCTGGTTCGGGCTCGTCAACCGCCCTGCGGGCAGCAGCCCTTCCCGGACGTAGTACTTGATCGTCGGCACCGACACCCCGGCCCTGCGACTCAACTCTCCGATACGCACCGCGCGTTCGCCTCTCCCTCGCACTCCGGCCTTGCCGGCCGACTCCCCATCATAGATAGTGGCGCTATCAGATACCAGGAAGTGCCACTATCCATTCCTGTCGCTGTGCGCTGTGCGCGCATCCCATACGCCACGCATCCCTCGGGGGGGGGATTCCCATGTCGTCGGCAGCACGGCTCCGCACGCTCCACCGGCCCCTGGTCTGGTTCACCGTCTCCATGGCCGTCTTCGCACTCGTCTGCCTCGGCGGCCTCTTCCTGGACGACCGGGAACTGGCGGGCGCGGCGATCTGGGCCAAGCCTCTGAAGTTCGCGCTCTCCTTCGTCGCGTACTGCCTCACGCTCGCCTGGATGCTCTCCCTGCTTCCCGGCGCCCGGGCCCGCCGGGCCGGCTGGTGGGCCGGCACCGTGCTCACCGTCGCGTGCGCCGGCGAGATGGCGCTCATCACCACCCAGGTGATCCGTGGCAGGCAGAGCCACTTCAATGTGGCGACACCGTTCGACGCGGCCCTGTTCGGGGCCATGGGCGGCACCGTCGTCATCCTCTGGCTGGCCGCGCTCGTCATCGCCGTCCTGCTGCTGCGCGCCCGGATCCTGGACCGCGCCACCGCCTGGGCTGTACGCCTCTCCTCGCTCATAGCCCTCGCCGGCGCGGCCCTCGGCTTCGCCATGACCCGGCCCACGTCCGGCCAACTGGCCCAGAAAGACCCGTCGCTGATCGGCGCGCACAGCGTCGGCGTACCCGACGGCGGACCCGGCCTGCCCTTGATCGGCTGGTCCACCACCGGCGGCGATCTGCGCATCGGCCACTTCTTCGGCATGCACGCGCTTCAGCTGATCCCGCTGCTCCCGCTCGTCCTGTCCGCCCTCGCCCCGCGCTTCACCCGCCTCGCCGACGACCGGATCCGGCTGCGCCTGATCCTGGTCGCCTCGGGCTTCTACGCCGCCGTGTTCGCCCTGCTCACCTGGCAGGCGCTGCGCGGCCGGCCGCTCCTCTCCCCCGACGGCACGACGCTCGCCGCCGCGGGCGCCATCACCGTCGCCACCGCCCTCGGCACGGCGCTCGCCCTGCGCGTACGGCAACCGAAGACCGGAAGCCCGAACAGCCGGATCCCCGAAACCCAGCCCGTCTGACCACACCCCCGCCTCGGAAGCGGGGGCGCGATCCGGCCGGGTTGCCCCCGGTCCGGGGCGGAGACCTCACGGCCTTCGCCCCGGGCGTTTCAGCCGCGCTCTCCCAGAAGGCTCAGCGCTTCCCGGAAGTCGTCGAGGGCCGGGCCGTACTCCCTGCTGACGACCCGACACGACGCCCGTTCGACAAGCCGGCCGGCCAGGATCCGCGTACCGTCCGCCGGCCGGTGCCGGTGCAGCCGGCGGGCAAGGTCCACCCCCTCATCGAACAGGGAGCGCACCTCCTCCGGGAGCTCGCTCCCCTCTCGCCCCGCCCATACCCCGGCCCGGACGGTGAGAGTGCGCTGGATCCGTACCAGTTCGGCCAGATACCGGTCGGGGTCCTCGGCGGCTCGCGGGACGAGGGCGTCCACCTCGCCCCGCAACGCGTCGATGCCCTCGGCGTCGTTCCGTCGGGCGTCGGCGGTCCACGTCCGTGCTTCGGCGCCCGCAGGGGGGAGGGGCACGGCGGGGGTCGCCCGCCCACCATCCGCGGCCGAACACGACCACAGAGCCGCCCAGAACTCCGCCTCCCTGCTCCCGCTCCTGTTCCGGCGCTCCCCCTCGGCGGCCAACTCCGTCAGTACCCCCAGTGCCTTCTGCCGTACCGCGGCCGCCCGCTCGCCCCGCTCATGGGCGTCGAGCATCCGCGCGTTCCCGATGAGCGACTGGAAGCGGTCGGCCACCGGAGCATGGCCGACCGCGACGTCGGCGGCCCGTACGCCGACGAGCCGGTCGTACGCGGCGAGCATCTCGCCGAACCTGCCCGCGGCGTCGAGCGCGCCGACCCACCGCACCAGCGACCACGCGAGCTGCCCGTACTGGGGGCCGTCGGGCAAAATCGCCGCCACCCATTCGGTCAGCGCGTCGGCGGCCTCGTCGTACCGTCCCTCCTCGGCGACGGCGTCGGCCCACTCCGTCAGCCCCCGAACCCGGGCGTTTCCTGCCCGCTCCGCCTCCGCCCGGCCGATCTCCAGCAGTTCGGCGCGCAGCGCCAGCCCTTCGGCGCGCCGCCCCAGCCGGTACAGCAGCCACTGGCAGTCGCTGAGCGCGCAACGCATGAGCTCCACCCGGGCGGGTTCGGCCGGATCCACCGCCCGGGCCGCCGCCAGCGCCTCCTCGCACAGCGCGAGCTGGACCTCGGGCCGGTCCCTGAACCGGAACTCGAAACTCAGCCCCAGCAACGCCCCGACCAACTTGGGCAGATAGGCGGCGGGGCTGACCTGGGCGAGCACCCGAAAAGCGTCGACTTCCTCGCGTCGGGTCCGGCGTCCCGAGGCCAGAAGTGCCACCCGGGCCCTGAGAACGGCGTCCTGATCGACTTTCCCCCAAGAATTCATGACGGCGATTCTGAGCTTCCCCGACAGGCCCCAACAAGCTTCCTGAGCTGTGCCGTTCGTCCTACGAAAAAGCCCTTTGACCTGTCATGATGGATCTGGCATCAATTTTCGCGGGAGACGGACGCATTCGGTTGTCCGTGCGGAGCGAAAAGAGGTCGCTTTCCATGCGTGTCGAGGACAGAGCCGTGGGCGCCGTACTGGGGTCCGCCATCGGGGACGCGCTCGGGGCTCCGTTCGAGTTCGGGCTTCCGGGGGTGTTCCGGGAGCGGTTCCCCGACGGAGCCGGCGAGATGTGCGGGGGCGGCGGCTGGGAACCGGGCGAGGCCACGGACGACACCCAGATGGCCGTGCTCGTCGGCGAGTCCCTCGTGGAGCGGGGCGGACTCGACCTGCCGGACATGTTCGACCGGTTCCGGCGCTGGGCCGCCGCCGACCCGAAGGACATCGGTCTGCAGACCGAGGCCGTACTGCTCGGCGGCGACCCTTGGTCCACCGCCGCCACGCGGCACTTCGAGGTCGAGATCCGCGCCGCGGGCAACGGTTCGCTGATGCGCGCCGCCACCTCCGCCGTGCACTTCGCGGCCGGTGGGCGGGCCGTCACCATGGCCGCCGCCCGGCGGATCGCCGCGCTCACCCACGGGGACCCCGCCACCTGGGAGGGCACGGCGGTGCTCCACGAACTGATCCGCGTGGCACTGCTCGGAGACGACCCCCTCCCCGCCGTTCCCGCCGCCCTCGCCGAGGTCGCCGCACCGCACCGCGAGCGATGGGCGAGGGTCCTCGCCCCCGGCTGGCGGCCCGAGGACGCCACCGAGTTCAACGGCGCCGTCTGGCCCTGCCTCGGCTCCGCCCTCTGGGCCCTGCGCACCACCTCCTCGTACGAGACGGCCCTCGCCGCCGCGATCGACCTGGGCGGCGACACCGACACCGTCGCCGCCGTCACCGGCATGCTGGCGGGCGCGGTGTACGGCCCCGCCGCCCTCCCCTCCCGCTGGACGGCGCCCCTACACGTCCCCCTGCCGGGGTTCGGCAACCGGGTGCTGCGCGCCGACGACCTGCGGGACCTCGCGCTGGCGCTGATCTGACCGTCGGGCCGACGGCAGGTCGGCAGGTCGGCAGGTCGGCAGGTCGGCAGGTCGGCAGGTCGGGTCAACGGCGGGGGCGGGGTCGGGACACGCCGGACCTCGGTCACTTGGTCCGACGACAGGTCAGGGCGGGGGTGGACCTGGCCCTAGACGATCAAGTCCTATGTCCGGCGGGCTCGTCCCGGGGGTCTCTTCCGCTGTGTCGCCGAGGGCTTCCCGGTACTGCGGCGAGGGCGCGGCCAGGCGGGACGGCTTACGGCATGGAGTGGAATCTAGGACCGGGACTGACCTAGATGAGGGTTAGCGTCATCACCGCGTGAGGCACTCGCACCCCAGGAGGCATTCAGATGTCCGTCAAGCCGGTTCCGCAGGGCCACCACACCGTGACGCCGTGGATCATCTCGCGCGACACGGTCCGGCTCATCGACTACATGAAGAGGGCCTTCGGCGCGGAGGAGCTCGCGTGCCTTGCGGGCAAGGACGGGGCCATCGAGCATGCGGAGGTACGGATCGGCGACTCAGTGGTGATGATGTTCGACGCGCGGCCGGAGTGGCCGCCGACCCCTGGCTTCCTCCGTCTTTACGTCGAGGACGCCGACACCGTGCACCGTCAAGCCGTTGCGGCCGGCGGCATCTCGGTCACCGAGGTCACCCACCTGTTCTTCGGAGACCGGGTCGGGCGGGTACGCGATCCGCTGGGCAACCTGTACTGGATCCAGACCCGTGTGGAGGATCTGAGCCCGCAGGAAATGGAACGCCGCCTCGGCGACCCGAAGTTCACCGAGGCTATGGAGTACGTCCAGAGCGCCGACTTCTTCCCAGCCCGAGAATCCAACCTCGGCTGACGTCCAGGAGCGAGAAGAGGATGCCCAAGATCGTTTTGTGGCGAATGAGAACTTGGACACCTTGCTGACCGCTCTGTATGTGAAGATCGATGACGAGCACGCGAGCGGCCGACGGCCGACGTCCGCGGCCGGGCTCCGCACCGAGCACAGGACCTCACAGCGCCGACCCGGGTCACGCACCCTCTCATGACCGCTCCGCGCCGGGCCTACGCCGCTCCCACGTGTCAGCCCCAGCAGCCCGCTCTACGACTCCATGAGAAGAACGACTCGATCGGTCCCGGCATCAAAGCCGAGGATCGGATGGCCGCAGGCGCCCTCCGCATCCATCAGCACCGACTTTCCCAACCGCCGCCCGATCTCCCGGAGGAATCCGCACAGCACGTCGAGTCGTTCCTGCCCTTGAAGCTCTCTCAGGTCGACATCGAAGTCGACTTCCTCGTCATCGAGGAAATGAAAGACCGCCTGTACATCGGCAGTCGGCCAGACCCGCAGAATCGGGGACTCGGCATCCAGCGGACGGGACAGCACGACCTCCGCCCGAGGCAACGGAAGCACCGCTGTTCCCTCGGCGTACTGGTGCTTCCAGCCCTTCTCCGCCACGAGGTCGAGGACCGCCTGCCAGTCCTCCACCGAGGCGTTCGGGACACGCACATCCGGCAGAGCCCCCATCGAAGCCGGGTCGAAGAAGCGCTTCACGTCATCCCACAGCAGGTCGCTCACCCTGCCATGCTGCCCGGCTCGCGGTTCCCCTCGCACCTTGGGGGCCCCTCCCCCCCCCTCCCCCTCCCCTCCCACCGCCACCGCCACCACCACCACGATGCGCCAAACCAACCCTTGGCCCCGGTCCTGGGCCACGCCGGTCTCAGATCAGCCCAGCCCCGCCACCGGTGCCGGCCTCAGACCAGCCCCGTCCCGGCCGGCCTCGTTCCCGGACCGGGCCGGCCTCAGACCGTGCCGGCCTCAGACCGGACCACACCCAGACTTGACCAGCCCCCGCCCCACCCCAGCCCTGACCCTGGTCTGCCCCACCGGCCCGGTCACATGAGGTCCACCCGGTCCTCCCAACCGGTCCGTCCGCCCAACCTGCCCCCGCTCCGCCCTACCGTTTCCGAACCGTCGCCAGGACCTCTCGGTCCGGCTGCAACGTCAGCCCCGCCACCGGGCGTATCTCGCCGGCGTCGACGTCCAGCCGAAAGCGGCGGGCGAGCGCGGCCAGGACGAGGACGGCCTCGACCATCGCGAAACGGGTGCCGAGGCAGACGCGCGGGCCGCCGCCGAAGGGGAACCACGCGTATTCGGGTATGTCCTCGGCCGGCGTTCCGTCGGCTTGGACGGTCCACCGTTCGGGGCGGAACTCCAAGGGGTCCTGGTACCAGCGGCCGTCGCGGTGGGTGGCCCACTGGCTGCTCCAGACCCGGGTGCCGGGGCGCACCGGCGCGCCGCCCAGCGTGGCGCCTTCCTTCGCGATGCCGGTGAGCAGCCAGATCGCGGGGTAGAGGCGCAGGGTCTCCTTCACCACGGCCTGCGTGTAGGCGAGTTGGGCGTAGTCGTCGAAGCCGGGGTCGCGGTCGCCGAGCACCCGGTCGAGTTCGGCGCCCAGCGCCTCGGCAACCCGGGGGTGACGGGCCAGCAGGTACCACGCCCACACCAGGGTGGAACTGGTGGTCTCGTGACCGCCGACGTAGAGCGTGACGGTCTCGTCCCTGATCTCCTGGTCGGAGAGCGGCGCTCCGGTCTCGTCGCGGGCCGCGAGCAGCCGGCTGAGCAGGTCGGGGCGTTCGGTGTCGCCGTCGCGGTGCCGGGCGACGACCCGGGCGACCTCGGCGTCGATGACGGCCACGGACTTCTTGATGCGGGCCCGTCCTCTGGTCGGGACCCAGTCGGGAAGGATTCCGCCGAGGCCGCTGAACTCGTCGCCGATCTCCCGCTGGGCGACGTCCATGGCCCGGCCGATGGCCTGCGCGTCGGCGGTGGTGTCGGTGCCGAAGATGGTGCGGACGGCGATCTGCTGGGTGAGGGAGGTCATCTCCCGTTTGATGTCGACCCGCTGCCCGTCGGTCCACTGGTCGGCGAGCGCGGCGGCGCACCCGGCCATGGTGGCCGCGTAGGACTTGACCTGCCGGGGCCGCACGGACGGCTGGACGAGGGAGCGTTTGCGTCGCCAGTCGGCTCCCTTGGCGACCACCACCCCGTCGCCGAGCAGGGTGCGTACGGCGATGCCGAGGTCGGGCTGGTCGAAGGTCCCCTCGACTTCGGTGAGCAGTTCACCGACGGTCTCGGGGTGGGCGATGAACAGCATGGTGCTCGGGCCGAACCGCCAGCGGACGAAGTCCCCCCGGTCCCGCAGCCGTTCGAAGAAGGCGAGCGGGTCCTTGCCGAACTCCGGCATGTTCCCGAGCAGGGGTAAGCCGCGCGGTCCCGGCACCGTCCTTCGGCCGTCCGCCGCCACCGCCGTGGTCGCGGCCGTGGCCGTGGTCGCAGTCGCGGTCGCCGTCGCGGTGGTGGACGTGGTGGTGGACGTGGTGGTGGCATCGGCGGGCGGACCGGCGTGCGTGGTCACAGGCGTTTCCTTCCACGGGAGTTGCCCCACAGGGCCCGGTGGTGCGTACCCGACCATGGAAGCGGACGGGTCGGCACCGCGCCAGCCCTGTGGACAACCACCTGTGGAAAACTCGCCCCGCCTTCGTGGCGGTGTGTCGTCAGCCCACGGAGCTGTAGGCCACGACACCTCTCAGCAGTGCGTCGACCGCCTTGCGGGCGTTCTTCGGGACCGTGCTGTTCCCCTTGGGCGCGGCCGCGGCGATCTGCCCGAGCACGTCGATGACCTGCTTGCACCAGCGGACGAAGTCGCCGGCCGGCATCTCCGCCTCGCGCAGCACCTCGTCGAGCCCCTTGTCGGAGGCCCACTGGTAGACGGCCCAGGCGAAGCCCAAGTCGGGCTCGCGCTGTCCGACGCCCTCGGTCTGGTGGAGCCGGAACTCCTCCTCCAGCGCGTCGAGCCGGCCCCAGATCCGCACCATCTCGCCGAGCGCCGCCTTGGACCTGCCGGTGGGCAGCTTCGGTGCCACGGCGTCGTCGGACTGGCGTGCCTCGAAGACGAGGGCGGAGGCGCAGGCGGCCAGTTCGGCCGGGTCGAGCCCCTCCCACACGCCCTCTCGCAGGCATTCGCTCGCCAGCAGATCGAGTTCGCCGTAGAGCCGGGCGAGCCGCTTGCCGTTGTCCGTGACCTCGTCCTCGCGGAGATAGTCCAGCTCGGTCAGGAGCGCGACGATCCGGTCGAAGGTGCGGGCGATGGTGTTGGTGCGACCCTCGATGCGCCGCTCCAGCTGCTTGGTGTCCCGCTGCAGCCGGTGGTAGCGCTCGGCCCAGCGGGCGTGGTCCTCGCGCTCGTCGCAGCCGTGGCAGGGGTGCGCGCGGAGCTCGGCGCGCAGCCGGGTGATCTGGCGGTCGTCGGCGGCGGCCGAGCGCTGCTTGCGGTGCCGCTCGGGGTTGAGGTGACCGGCCTTGGACCGCAGCGCGGAGGCCAGGTCGCGACGGGACTGCGGGGACTTCGGGTTGAAGGTCCGCGGGATCCGCATCCGCTCCAGCGGCTCGACGGGAACCGGGAAGTCGATCGGGGCGAGCCGCTTGACCTGCCGCTCGGCCGTCAGCACCAGCGGGCGCGGCCCGTCGTAGTGGTCGAAGCCGCGGGACCGGTCGGTACGGCCGGCCGGCACGCCCGGGTCGAGGACCAGCGCGAGACCGGCGAACTTGCCCGTCGGGACGTGGATGACATCACCGGGCTTGAGCCGCTCCAGCGAGGCCGCCGCCTGCGCGCGGCGCTGCGCGGCACCCTGGCGGGCGAGATCCGTCTCCCGGTCCTTGAGTTCGCGGCGGAGCCGCGCGTACTCCTCGAAATCGCCGAGGTGGCAGGTCATGCCCTCCTTGTAGCCGCTGAGGCCCTCCTCGTTCTTCTGGACCTGCCGGGAGATCCCGACGACCGAGCGGTCGGCCTGGAACTGGGCGAAGGAGGTCTCCAGCAGCTCGCGCGAGCGGTGCCGGCCGAACTGGTCGACCAGGTTGACCGCCATGTTGTACGAGGGCTTGAAGCTGGAGCGCAGCGGATACGTACGGGTGCCGGCCAGACCGGCCAGGTGGCCCGGGTCCATGCCGCGCTGCCAGAGCACCACGGCGTGCCCCTCGACGTCGATGCCGCGCCGCCCGGCCCGTCCGGTGAGCTGGGTGTACTCGCCGGGGGTGATGTCGGCGTGCTGCTCGCCGTTCCACTTGACGAGCTTCTCCAGGACCACGGACCGGGCCGGCATGTTGATGCCGAGGGCCAGGGTCTCGGTGGCGAAGACCGCCTTGACGAGGCCGCGGACGAAAAGCTCCTCGACGACCTCCTTGAAGGTCGGGAGCATGCCGGCGTGGTGCGCGGCGATGCCCCGCTCCAGGCCTTCGAGCCACTCGTAGTAGCCGAGGACGTGCAGATCCTCGGTGGGGATGGCGGCGGTGCGCTCCTCGACGATCTCGCGGACCCGGAGCCGGGCCTCCTCGTTGTTGAGCCGGAGTCCCGCGTACAGGCACTGCTGTACGGCGGACTCGCAGCCGGCCCGGCTGAAGATGAAGGTGATGGCGGGCAGCAGTCCCTCGGCGTCGAGGCGCGCGATGACCTCGGGCCGGCCCGGCGTCCAGATCCGGTTGCGGGCGCGCCGCTCGCGCTCGCGGTCGGCCTCGCGGACCATCTTGCCGCGCCGCCGCTCACGCGGGTTGTACGTGCGCGAGTTCTCGGTACGGGCGAGGCGCAGCAGGTCGGGGTTGACCTCGCGGCGGGAGGAGCCGCGGCCGCCGTGGTCGGTCTCCTCCTCGAAGAGGTCGTACATCCGGCGGCCGGCCAGGACGTGCTGCCACAGCGGCACGGGTCGGCTCTCGGAGACGATGACCTCGGTGTCGCCGCGGACGGTGTCGAGCCAGTCGCCGAACTCCTCGGCGTTGGACACGGTCGCGGAGAGCGAGACGAGGGTCACCGACTCGGGGAGGTGGATGATCACTTCCTCCCAGACGGCGCCTCGGAAGCGGTCGGAGAGGTAGTGGACCTCGTCCATGACCACGTATCCGAGGCCGGAGAGCGCCTGCGAGCCCGCGTAGAGCATGTTGCGCAGGACCTCGGTGGTCATGACGATCACCGGGGCGTCGCCGTTGACGCTGTTGTCACCGGTCAGCAGGCCGACCTTGTCCTGGCCGTAGCGCTTGACGAGGTCGGTGTACTTCTGGTTGGAGAGCGCCTTGATGGGCGTGGTGTAGAAGCATTTGCGGCCCTGCCGGAGGGCGAGGTGGACGGCGAACTCGCCGACGATGGTCTTGCCGGAGCCCGTGGGCGCGGCGACGAGCACGCCCTTGCCCGCTTCGAGGGCCTGGCATGCCTCGATCTGGAAGGGGTCCAGACCGAAGTCGTACATCTCGCGGAAGGGGGCCAGCGCGGTGGCCTGCTCCGCGGCGCGAACGCGGGCAGCCGCGTACGCCTCGGCTGGTGTGAGGTCCTCTGTCATCTTGTCATCGAGCCTACCCGCCCCCTCGGACAGTGACGCGACCTTTATCGGGCGGCCGTCGGGGCCGGCGCTACGGGGCTGCCGGAAGCGGCCCTACGGGGCGGGCGGGGCCAGGACGCGCAGGGCTCCGGGGACGCAGCGGACGGTGAGCGGGAGGGGGCCGAGGGGCTCGCCGTCGGCGTATCCGGTGACGTCGGGGGCGTCGAGGGTGAGGGAGCGGACCCGGTGGCGGGTCACCTTGGGGTGGCCGAGGTGGGTGCCCTTGTAGACCTTCGGGAAGACCTTGATCAGTTCGGTGCGCGGGAGGTCGCCGACGACGATGACGTCGAAGAGCCCGTCGTCCATGACGGCGTCGGCGCATATGCGCATTCCGCCGCCGTAGGAGGTGCCGTTCCCGACGGCGACGAGGGTCGCGTCGACCTGGAGCGCGGTGCCGTCGTCGAGGGTGAGGCGGTACGGGATCGGGCGGAAGGAGGCGAGTTCGGCGAGGATCGCGAGGTCGTACTTGAAGCGTCCGGCGGGCAGCCGCATGCGGTTGCCCCGGTCGTTGACGCGGGAGTCGAAGCCGGAGGCGAGGACGGTGCCGAACCAGCGCGAGCCCGCCGCACCGCCGCCCGCCACATCACCCTCGGCGCCCTCGGCTGCCGCCGCGAGGCCCGTGTCGACCCGCCCCAGGTCGATCGTCCGCCCGCCGTCGCCCTTGAGGACCTCGGCGACGGTCCCGGCGGCCGCGGCCGGGTCGCGTACGGGCAGTCCGAGGGAGCGGGCGAAGTCGTTGCCGGTGCCGACGGCGATCACGCCGAGCGGGGTGTCGGTACCGCCCACGGCCTGCAGCGCCAGGGAGACGATGCCGTCGCCGCCCACCGCGACCAGCGCGTCGGTCCCGGCGGCGACGGCTTCCCGGACGCGCCGCAGCGCGTCGTCGGCGTCGTGGCCGAGGACCGTACGGACGGAGAATCCGGCGTCCCGGAGTACGCGAGCGGCCGGCTGCGCGGCGTGCGCGCCCCGGCCGCGTCCCGCCGCGGGATTGACGAAGAGAGTGATCTCGCTGGTCATGGGGTCCCCCCGGATCGGATCTGAGGGGGGACCCTACAAGATCACGTGATGTCGTCGTAACCGTTCAGCCGGTGCGACCTCGTGCCGTCCTGCTCGCCGGTGGTCTGCTCGGGCAGCTTCCGCGCCGCGCCCACGGTCTGGACCTCACCGATCGCCTCGGGGGTGAGGTCCAGCCGGGACGCCTCGTCGTCGTCGAGACCGGCGTCGGGGTTCTTGCGTCCGCGCCGCTTGTCGTTGAGGAGGGCGAAGCCGACCGCCGCGAGGTAGAGCAGGGTGATCGGGACGGCCAGGGCGAGCATGCCGAGCGGGTCGGTGGTCGGGGTGATCACGGCACCGAAGATGAACACGCCCATGATCACACCGCGCCACCAGCGGGCCATCCGGCGGCCGCTGAGGATGCCGGTCAGGTTCAGCATCACCAGCACGAGCGGCAGCTCGAAGGCGAGGCCGAAGACGAGCACCATGCGCAGGGTGAAGTCGAGGACGTCACCGAGCGACAGGATGTTGGCGGAGCCCGCGGGCGTGAGGCTGATGAGCACCTGCACGCTGATGGGGAGGATGAGGTACGCGAGGAACGCGCCGGCCGCGAAGAGCGGCACCGCGGCGGTGACGAAGGCGTACGTGTACTTCTTCTCGTGCTTGTGCAGACCGGGCGCGATGAAGGCCCAGAGCTGGTACAGCCAGACGGGGCTCGCCACCACGAGACCCGTCGTGAGGGAGACCTGGATCGTCGTGCTGAACGGCGCCATCAGCGTGTTGAAGGACACGATCGCGCAGTTGCCGCCGTCGCTGGTGACCCCGGGGGCGCACTTGGGCACCGACCTGGTCAGGAACTGCATCAGCTCCTCGCTGTACACGAGGGCAACGGTGGTGACCGCCGCGATGGCCAGGAGGCCCTTCGCCAGGCGGTTGCGAAGCTCACGCAGGTGTTCCACGAGGGGCATGCGGCCCTCGGGGTCCCTCTCCTGCTTGCGGGCGGACTTGAGCAACCCACGTCCTCATCTCGTGCGGCAGCCGCCGCGTGGCACGGCGGCTGCGGCGGGCCGGGTCAGCTCAGCGCTTGGTGGTGTCGGTGGGCTCGGACACGGGACGCGCGCTGGTCACATCGCCGGGCGCGGCCTGGATGGTCCGGGGCGCGGCCTGGTCGGCGGGAGCGGCGTGGG
Source organism: Streptomyces sp. NPDC048718 (assembly GCF_043198875.1). NCBI lineage: Bacteria > Bacillati > Actinomycetota > Actinomycetes > Kitasatosporales > Streptomycetaceae > Streptomyces > Streptomyces sp. NPDC048718. The sequence continues at coordinate 17,248 of NZ_JBICVG010000016.1, read as the reverse complement.
GCGGGTCGGCGGGCGCGCTCTGCTGATCGTCGGACTTCATCGCCTTGGCCTCGCTCTTGAGGATGCGAGCCGACTTGCCCAGCGAACGGGCCATGTCGGGGAGCTTCTTGGCGCCGAAGAGCAAGATGACCACGACAAGGATCAGAATGATCTCGGTGGGGCCGAGCCTACCCATAGCTGTTTACCTTCTTCACCGAGGCGACATTGGAAGTGCGAGCCCGGCCGTCCGGACGGGCGTCCGGCCACCGCGCTGCATGCGATCGTAACCCGCAGGGGTAAACGGGCGGCAATGACCGTGCATACTCGCGATTGCGCCGCTCACGCGCGCGTGGCGCGCGGCTACCCCGAAGTCAGCGCAGGTTCTCCCCCGTTCGCGCCAGCCGGGTGGCGGCGCGTTCCAGCTCCTCGGAGGCCTGGTGGATGCGCTCTGTGGTGCGGGCCACTTGACGGCCGAGCCGCTGGGCCTCCACGAAGACCTTGAGACCGAGGACGCCGAGAACGGCGATGCCGAGGAAGCCGAGAGCGACGGCGAGCATGGGCCAGAAGAGCATATGCCGAGCCTAGGGCACATCCCCCGCGCCGCCCGGGACGGGGCTTCGCCCGCGGATCAGCGGACCGCCGGCCGGCCCGCGAGGTGCAGACGCAGCGTGCTGACGCCGCCGCCGGTGAGGAGTTCCACGATCCGTTCCCCGGCCGGTTTGCGGACCGCGCTGCCGCACTCGGGGCAGGTGAAGGAGTAGAAGGTGGTACGGCGGCTCGCGCCGATCGCGAGCCGCAGGGCGCTCGCGGAGAGCTCGAAGCGGGAGCGGCAGTCGGGGCAGGCGGCCTTGAAGAGGACCGCGGCGACCGGAGCGACTGGGGCGATCGGTGCGACCGGGGCCGCCAGGCCGGATATCACGGACATTTCCCTCGTCTCTCCCTGCGCTCGGGGCAGGCGCCCGGACGACACCCCTCACGGGGAACGGCGCTCCACCGATCCGGAACATCGCCTTCCGCTCCGCCGGGCGCCCGCTCGGCGCACGGTCCGGCCCCACTCCGGCCGGCCCATCGCTCAGCTCGGCTCGGCTCGGCTCTCGTACGCGGCGAGCGCCGCGGCCGCCGCCTCACGCGCGCTGTCGGCCAGCTCCGGCGGGGACACGATCCGCCCGTCGCTGCCGAGCCGCAGCGCGAGCCGCCGCAGCGAGGCGGGCGCGGGAGTCCGCAGGGTGATCCGCAACCCCCCGTCGGGCAGCTCCTCGGCCGCGTCGTGCGGGTAGTACTCGGCGACCCAGCGGCCACCGGGACCCACCTCGACCACGACCTCGGGGTCCTCGGCGGACGGCTGCACAAGCCCCGCCGACAGATCCCGCAGCTCTATCTCCGGCGGCGCGGCGGTCTCGTCCAGGAGCCGGATCTCGGCGACCCGGTCGAGCCGGAACGTCCGGCGCGCCTCGGAGAGCCGGCACCACGCCTCCATGTACGTGTGCCCGACGGCGAACAGCCGGATCGGGTCCACCTCGCGCTCGGTGAGCTCGTCCCGCGCGGGCGAGTAGTAGCGCAGCCACAGCCGCCGGCGCTCCGAGATCGCCCGGTCGACCTCGGCGAACACCCCGCCCTCCGACTCGAAGGTCACCGAGAGCCGGGAGCTGGCCCCGGCCGCCTCGCCGGCCGCCGCCTCCAGCTTCGCGGTGGCCCGCAGCAGCGCGTCGCGGTCGCCCTCTCGCAGACCGGGCAGGGTCGCCACGGCACGGGCCGCGACCAGCAGCGCGGTCGCCTCGTCGGCGGCCAGCCGCAGCGGCTCGGCGGCCTCCGCGCCCAGGGCGTTCGGGTTGCGCCACCAGATCCGGTCGCCGTCGGTGTCGATGTCCAGCAGATCGCCGCCCCGGAAACTGGTGCCGCACATCGGCAGCACGTCCAGGTCCGAGATCAGCTCGTCCTCGGTGATCCCGAAGGCGCGGGCGACGTCGGCGACGTGCGCGCCGGGACGCTCGCGCAGATACGTGACGAGGGAGAGCATCCGCCTCGTCTGGTCGATGGCGTTGACGGCCACGGTCGTTCCTCTTCCCTCAGCCCTTGGCCACGGCGCGCAGCCGTTCCATCACATCGGCCCGCAGGTCGGCCGGTTCCAGTACGACCACGTCCGGGCCGAACTCCACGAGCCAGGCGTCCAGGCCGTGCCCGTAGGGGATCTCCAGCTCGTCCCAGCCGTCCGCGCCCTCGGTCACGGCCGTGGCCTTGGATCGCAGCGGATAGGCGGAGCCGGCCCGCAGCCGGATCCGCGCGGTGCGGGTCGCGGTCTCGCCCGCCCAGCTCTCGACGGCCGCGCGCACGGTGACGACGTCGGGCACGGGCGCGGTGAAGGCGCCGGCCCGGGAACGAACCCTGCCGGTGATCCGGGACAGCCGGAACACCCGCTCGGCGCGCCGGTCGCGGTCCCAGCCAGCCAGATACCAGTGGCCGCGCCAGCATTCCAGGGTCCACGGCTCGACCTGCCGGGTCTCGGAGCGGGCCGCGTTGCCCTTGCGGTAGTCGAAGACGACCGGACGGCGGTCGCGGCAGGCCAGCATCAGCGGCTCGAAGGCCGCCTCGTGGACCGGGATACGGGGTTCCAGGGCGCTCGGCCGGTCGTCGTACGCGTCCTCGGCCTCCGGCATCCCGGCGGCGCGCAGTTTCTGCAGGGCGCCGCTCGCCGCGCCGGCCAGCCGGGCCTGCTGCCACACCTTGGCGGCGAGACCGAGTGCGGCGGCCTCCTCGGCGTCGAGGGTGATCGGCGGCAGCCGGTTGGAGTCGCGGCGGGCCAGGTAGCCGGTCTCGCCGTCCAGGTTCTCCACGGTCTCGATGACCAGACCCAGCTCGCGCAGATCGTCCTTGTCGCGCTCGAACATCCGGTTGAAGGCGTCCTCGCCGGAGGTGCCTCCGGGGCCCGGACGGAACGCTTCGACATATGCCTCGATGGAGCCGCGCAGCTCGCGCTTGCTGAGCGGCCGGCGGGCACCGAGCAGACACAGTGCCAGGTTCATCAGCCGCTCGGCCTTGGCAATCGCCATCGACGCCCGCACCCTCTTTTACCGGTTCGATTCTTCGGAGGTCCGACCGTACCGCCCCGGGGTGTCCAATCAAAAGCCGAGGGCCCCCGCCTTTGCAGGCGGGGGCCCTCGGCCGGGCTCGCGAGGTGATCAGCCCTTGCGGACGGCCACCAGGTCGCAGACGAAGATCAGCGTCTCGTTCGGGCCGATCTTGCCGCCCGCGCCACGCTCGCCGTAGGCGAGGTGCGCCGGGATGATCAGCTGGCGACGGCCGCCGACCTGCATGCCCTGGACACCCTGGTCCCAGCCCTGGATGACCATGCCGGCACCCAGCTTGAACTGCAGCGCGCTGCCGCGGTTCCAGGAGGCGTCGAACTCCTCGCCGGAGTCGAAGGACACACCCACGTAGTGGACGTCGACCAGGTCGCCGGCCTCGGCGACCTCGCCGTCGCCCTTCCAGATGTCCTTGATCTCCAGGTCGGCCGGCGCTTCGCCGCCCGGGAAGTCGACCTCGGGCTTCTCGATGTTCACTGCAGTGTGCTCCTCATACGGACGAACCGCGCGGACGATGGCCCGCGCGACCGGGACAGTCTTACATCTTCGTCAGGATGTCCACCGCGAAGACGAGGGTCGAGTTCTTCGGGATGCCCTGCTTCTCCTCGGCACCGAAGGCCTCCGACGGCGGCGCGACGATCAGCACGCGGCTGCCGACCTTCTTGCCGACCAGACCGTCCTTGAGCCCCTTCAGGGTCAGCTGGCCCAGCGGGAAGTTGGCGGGCTTGCCCGCGGTGTACGTCGAGTCGAAGACCTTGCCGTCCTTCCACAGGGCGGCCACGTAGTTCACCACGACGGTGTCGGTGGCCTTGACGACCTCGCCCTTGGACTCCAGGACGTAGTGGGAGACCAGCTTGGTCGGCGCGTCCGCCTTCGGGACCGTCAGCGAGGGCGCCTTGCCGTCGGTGTTGGTGCCGACCTTCGGCAGGTCCTTGTCGTCCTGGGCGACCTCGGTGCCCTCGGCGGACTTCGGGATGGAGACGGCCTTCAGGATGTCGACCACGAACACCAGGGTGGAGTTCGGCTTGATGTCGCCCTGGCCCTGCGCGCCGTAGCCCAGCTGCGGCGGGATGCCGACCATGATGCGGCTGCCGACCTTCTGGCCCTCGAGGCCCTGGTCCCAGCCCTTGATGACCTGGCCGGCGCCCAGCGTCAGCTCGAAGGGCTGCTTCCGGTCGAAGCTGTTGTCGAACGGCTTGGTCGAGTCCCACGCCTGGCCCAGGTAGTGCACCTGGAGAGCGTCACCCTTCTTGGTGACCGGCCCCTTGCCCTCGCTGATCACATTGACCTTGAGCGACTTGGGCGGGTCGCCCACCCCCTTGGAGAGAGTCGGCTTCTCCCCGAACTTCTCCCCCGCGGTGATGGCGGGAAGCCCGTTCTTCATCGAAATCGAACCGGAATCGGAAGCGGAATCGGAGCCCTTGTTCTCGCTGCCGCAGGCCGCTGTGGTGAGCAGCAGCAGCGGGACGACGAGCAGGCCGGCAAGTCGGCGCACTAGTTCCTCAGATCTCAGACGGCACGGTAGTCGCCCCACTCTAGGGGACCACGCTGTGAAGCCGTCGGCCCCGCACGGAAACGTGCGGGGCCGACGGTCCGTCCGAGCCAATCGTCACACCGGCCCCAAGGGCCCGGTGCTACATGCCGGCGATCAGTTTCTCCACCCGGTCGTCGACCGAGCGGAACGGGTCCTTGCACAACACGGTGCGCTGCGCCTGGTCGTTGAGCTTGAGGTGGACCCAGTCGACGGTGAAGTCCCGGCGCTGCTCCTGCGCGCGCCGGATGAAGTCGCCCCGGAGCCGGGCCCGGGTCGTCTGCGGCGGCACCGACTTCGCCTCGAAGATCTTCACGTCGTCGCAGATCCGAGCCGCCTGACCGTTCTTCTGGAGCAGGTAGTACAGGCCGCGACGACGGTGGATGTCGTGGTACGCGAGGTCTATCTGGGCGACCCGCGGGTGCGACATCGTCATGTTGTGCTTGGCCCGGTACCGCTCGATGAGCTTGTACTTCATGACCCAGTCGATCTCGGTCTCGACCCGGTCCAGCCGCTCCTGCTCGACCGCGTCGAGCGTGCGGCCCCACAGGTCCAGGACCTGGGCGACCGTACCGCTGCGGATGCCCCGGCGGTCGACGAAGTCGGAGGCCTTCTCGAAGTACTCCCGCTGCACCTCCAGCGCCGACGCCTCCCGCCCGCTGGCGAGCCGCACCTTGCGCTGGCCGGTGATGTCGTGGCTGACCTCGCGGATGGCCCGGATGGGGTTCTCCAGGGTCAGATCGCGCATCACCGTGCCCGCCTCGATCATGCGCAGCACGAGATCGGTGGCACCGACCTTGAGCAGCATGGTCGTCTCGGACATGTTGGAGTCGCCGACGATGACGTGGAGCCGGCGGTAGCGCTCGGCGTCCGCGTGCGGCTCGTCGCGGGTGTTGATGATGGGACGTGAACGGGTGGTCGCCGAGCTGACGCCCTCCCAGATGTGTTCGGCGCGCTGCGAGACGCAGAAGACGGCGCCGCGCGGGGTCTGCAGCACCTTTCCCGCGCCACAGATCAACTGGCGGGTGACCAGGAACGGAATGAGGATGTCCGCGAGCCGGGAGAACTCCCCGTGCCGGGCCACCAGATAGTTCTCGTGGCAGCCGTAGGAGTTTCCGGCGGAGTCTGTGTTGTTCTTGAAGAGATAGACGTCGCCCGCGATTCCTTCCTCGTGCAGGCGGCGTTCCGCGTCGACGAGAAGTCCTTCCAGAATGCGCTCGCCGGCCTTGTCGTGGGTGACCAGTTCGACCACGTTGTCGCATTCGGGAGTTGCGTATTCCGGATGCGAACCCACGTCCAGGTACAGGCGGGCGCCGTTCCGCAGGAAGACATTGCTGCTGCGGCCCCATGACACGACACGGCGGAAGAGGTACCGCGCCACTTCGTCAGGAGACAGTCGGCGCTGTCCCCTGAACGTGCACGTGACGCCGTACTCGTTCTCCAGCCCGAAAATGCGGCGGTCCATGTCTGAACATTACGCCTGACGGCCTGTGCTGAAACCGGGTTCGACGGCCCCGTTTCGATCGATTCCCGAAGTCCGGGTGTCTTTTCCGCCATGCGCACCGGATACCGGACCGCTTCCGGTGCCCCCGCCGACGGCGTGTCGCACCGGGGCGGCTCCCCCGAGCACCCGGCCGGTGGCCAGCAGCACCAGGAAGGCCACGAACCCGCCGACGCCGGCCACCGCGAAACCGGTGGGAGTCCCCGCCAGCTCCACCACGGGCCCGGCGACCGCCGAACCGAGCGCCGAACCGACCGTGAAGGTGGTGACCAGCCACGAGAACGCCTCGGTGACCGTGCCGGCGGGCGCGTGCCGGTCGACCACGATGAACGCGCAGGCGATGGACGGCGCCAGGAACACCCCCGCGAGAGCCGCCAGGGCCGTCATCGCGACCGGTCCGGGCACCAGCACCAGCGGCAGGTAGCCCACCGCGAGCAGCAGCACCAGCACCCGGAGCCGCCGTTCCGGAGCCCCCGCCCACTGCCGCGCCCCGTACGCCACGCCGCCGATCAGCGCGCCGAGCCCGAGCGCCGCCATGAGCCAGCCGTAGACCGCGTCGTTCCCCAGATCGTCGGCGTAGGCCACGGCGGCCACCGTGATGGAACCGAGCGCCAGCCCCACGAAGAAGAACGAGCCGAGCAGTGCCAGCAGACCGGGCGACCGCAGCGCCCCGAGCCAGTGGGCCTCGCGGGGCTCCGAGCGCCAGGCCCGCGACGGCGGCGAGACCACCACCGACAGGGCACCGAGCACACCGAGCACGTTGATGACGAGCAGGGCGGCGGCCGGCGACCAGAGCGCCACCAGCAGGGTCAGCAGCAGCGGCCCGGCGGTGAACATGACCTCCTGGGCGACGGCGTCCAGGGCGTAGGCCCGGTGCACCTGGTCCGCCCGGCCCAGCACGCTCGGCCACAGCGCCCGCAGCCCGCCTTCGAGCGGCGGGGTGAACAGACCGGCGACCAGGACGGCGGCGTACGCGAGGAACAGATCGCCGATGCCCGCCACGGCCAGCACGGCCATGCCGAGAGCGGACAGGATCGCGGCGGGCAGCTGGACCCGGGGCTGGCCCTTGAGGTCGACGGCCCGGCCCAGGAGCGGCTGCCCGACGGCGGTGGCCAGGCCGTACACGGCGATCAGCCCGCCCGCGAGGCTGTAGCTGCCGCCCTCGGCGCGGGTGAACACCGTGAGGGCCACCGGCCCCGTACCGCTCGGGAGCCGACCCACCAGGGTGCCGGTGAGCAGGCGCGTGGCGTGGGGCGCGCGCAGGATCTCCAAGTAGCCGCCGGCCGGGGCCTCGGTGGGCATGTTGTCTCCCTCCCGGGGCTTCGACCCGAGGTTTTACGTATAACGTCAAGAGGTCATACGTACCATGACCGCACCACGCCGGTCCACCCCCGCGCGTGACGACGCATCAGCACACAGCGCCGCGGAGGTACCCGTGCACAGCCCCGAGACCCCCGGCGGCCACCGCCCCACCAGCCGTGACGTCGCCCGCGCCGCCGGCGTCTCCCAGGCCACCGTCTCCCTCGTCCTCGGCGACAAGTGGCGCGGCCGGGTCTCCGAGCGCACCGCCGGCACCGTCCGCGAGGCCGCCGCGGACCTCGGCTACCGCCCCAACCTCGCCGCACGCAACCTCCGCCTCGGCCGCACCCGCACCGCCCTCCTCGTCGTCCCCGCCCTCACCAACGAGTTCTTCGCCCGCGTCTACACGGGCGCCGCCACTGTCGCCGCCCGCCACGGCTTCGGCGTCGTCCTCTACCCCTCCCCCGCCGGCATCGGCCCGGCCCGGGATCCCTTCGCCTCCGCCCGCGCCGCCCTCGACGGCGTCATCGCCTCCTCCATGGCCACCGAGGCCCTCAAGGCCTTCGCCGGCACCGACCTGCCCCTCGTCATGCTGGACAGCGACCCCACGGGCCCCGGCGCCGCCGCCCACGTCAACCTCGACATCGCCGACGGCATGCGCCAGGTCACCGGCCACCTCCTCGGGCTCGGCCACCGGCGCTTCCTCCACCTCGCCTCCGCCGTCCCGTCCTGGACCTTCGACGTCCGCGCCGCCGCCCTCGCCGAGGCCCTTCGCGGCACCGACGTCACCACGGTCCGCGCCCCTCTCGACGTCCAGGGCGCCCGCGCCGTCGCCGAACACGCGCTCACCCGCCCCGGCCCCCGCCCCACGGCCATCGTCTGCGACGACGACATCCTGGCGGCCGGCGCCTGCAAGGCCGCCCGCCGCCTCGGCCTGCGCGTCCCCGAGGACCTCTCCGTCACCGGCTTCGACGACCTCGCCCTCGCCACCGCCCTCGAACCCGAACTCACCACCGTCGGCCTCCCGGCCGAGCACATCGGCGAGCGCGGCATGGCCGCCCTCCTCGCCGTCCTCGACGGCCGCATCCCCGAACCCGGTGACCTCCCCGTCACCCTGGTCCCCCGCGCCTCCTCCGGCCCCGCGCCGGGGGCCTGACCCCGGACACGACGAGGGGTCCGGGGCGGGCACGGCAGAAGGGCCCGGGTACGGGAGAAAGCCTCGGCCACGGCAGACCCCGCGCGGGTACGGCAAGACGAAGGGGCCCGCCCGGGTACGGGAAGACGCGCCCCGGGTACGGCAAAGGGCCCCGGAGCCGTATCCCTACGACTCCGGGGCCCCGCCACACCCGTACCGACTACTCCTCGGCGGCCTCGTCCGACGGATCGTCGGTCCGCGTCACCGCCGCGTCGTCCGCGTCCAGCAGACGCTTCAGCTGACGCCCCACGATCCGCTTGAACTTCCGCTGCTGCGGCCGCGTCCGGTCCAGCACCGCCACCTCCAGCCGCTCGGCGGGGATCTCCCGCTCGCCGCCGTTGGTGTCCCGCGACAGCGCCTGCACCGCCAGCTTCAAGGCCTCCGCCAGCGACATGCCGTCACGGTGGCGCTGGTCCAGGAACGAGCTGATCTGCTCCGCGTTGCCGCCGACCGCCACCGAACCGTGCTCGTCGACGATCGATCCGTCGTGCGGCAGCCGGTAGATCTGGTCGCCCTCCGGCTCCGCGCCGACCTCGGCGACGACCAGCTCCACCTCGTATGGCTTCTCGCCCGCACTGGAGAAGATCGTGCCCAGCGTCTGCGCGTAGACGTTGGCCAGACCCCGCGCCGTGACGTCGTCACGGTCGTAGGTGTAGCCGCGCAGATCCGCGTAGCGCACACCGCCGATCCGCAGGTTCTCGTATTCGTTGTACTTGCCGGCCGCGGCGAAGCCGATGCGGTCGTAGATCTCGCTGAACTTGTGCAGCGCGCGGGACGGGTTCTCGCCGACGAACACGATGCCGTCGGCGTACTGGAGGACGACGAGACTGCGGCCCCGGGCGATGCCCTTGCGGGCGTATTCCGCCCGGTCCGCCATGGCCTGCTGGGGTGAGACATAGAACGGCGTGGACACCGGCTACCGTCCCTTTCTTCCGGTCCGAAAGGCTTCTACGAGGTCGACGAGCGGTCAGAGCAGGGCGGCGCGCGGCCCGTCGGGCTGCTCCAGACGCCGCTCGGTGACGGACCGGGCCAGCGCGGAGGACTCCTCCTCCGTGAGCCTGCGGAAGCCCTCCTCGGTGATGACGGTGACGATCGGGAAGATCCGGCGTGCCAGATCCGGACCGCCCGTCGCCGAGTCGTCGTCCGCCGCGTCGTACAGCGCCTGGACGACCAGCGTGGTGGCCTGCTCCTCGGTCAGGTCCTCCCGGTAGAGCTTCTTCATCGACCCGCGCGCGAAGATCGAGCCCGAGCCGGTGGCGGCGTACCCGTGCTCCTCGGAGCGGCCGCCGGTGACGTCGTAGGAGAAGATCCGGCCCTTCTCCCGGCCCTCGTCCCAGCCCGCGAAGAGCGGGACGACGGCGAGGCCCTGCATCGCCATGCCGAGGTTGCCGCGGATCATGGTGGACAGGCGGTTGGCCTTGCCCTCCAGGGAGAGCGTGGTGCCCTCGACCTTCTCGAAGTGCTCCAGCTCCAGCTGGAACAGCTTGACCATCTCCACAGCGAGGCCGGCGGTGCCGGCGATGCCGACCGCGGAGTACTCGTCGGCGGGGAACACCTTCTCGATGTCCCGCTGCGCGATCATGTTCCCCATCGTCGCCCGCCGGTCACCGGCGAGCACCACGCCCCCGGGGAACGTCGCGGCGACGATGGTGGTGCCGTGCGGCGCCTGGACGATCCCCTCGGGCAGCTGCCGGTTGCCCGGGAGCAGCTGGGGCGAGTGATCGGCGAGGAAGTCCATGAAGGAGGACGAGCCCGGTGTCAGGAAGGCAGCGGGTAGACGTCCGGTGCTCAGGTTGTTTGCTTCCACGCGTTGCCCTCCAGGTATGCGATGGCGCGACGAAGGACGTCGGGAGCGTCTCCCAACTTTCCGATGGCCGAATGACAGTTGAAGCACAGTACGCCACGGACCCTACCCGTCGCGTGGCGGTGATCCACATGTACGGCCGGTACCTTTCGGCGGATGGGCGGGAGACCGCCTGGAGAGGTGATCGTCCCGTCCCGCTCCGCCTCGGGTGTTGCCATGGGCACGCTTGAGGTGCTCCGGTCAAAATTTGACCGCTTGAGGGCGAAGGATGCGCGCGGCTTCTCCTCGATTTGCCGCGCGCATCGCTTCGGACCTCGAATTTCGAGCCCGCCTCCGACATTCGCCTTCAATCCGAAGGCTACTGGCCGCCCTTTTGGACAAATGACCGAACGAAGTCCTCGGCGTTCTCTTCGAGTACATCGTCGATCTCGTCGAGGACGGAGTCCACGTCGTCGCTCAGTTTTTCCTGGCGTTCCTTGAGGTCGGAACTCGCCTCCGTGGTGGTCTCCTCGACCTCCTCGGTGGAACGCGTCGCCTTCTGCTGTCCGCCGCCGGTGTCCTTGGTCGCCATTTCCTCACCCCGCTCGAATCGGCCCGCTCGGTTGGGTCTACGAGATCCGACCCTACAAGCCGGGACTGACATCGGCCCCGCAGTTTCTGCAACGTCCGGGCACTGATGTCATGTTTCCCAGTGCCCGGCCATTTCAGGCTCCGCCCTTGCCGGAAAGAACCCGCACCAGTTCCTCGGCGGTCCTGCACCGGTCCAGAAGTTCCTTCACATGGTCACGCGTACCCCGGAGGGGTTCCAGGGTCGGCACCCTTTGGAGGGAGTCGCGCCCCGGGAGATCGAAGATCACCGAATCCCAGGAGGCGGCGGCCACGTCGTCCGCGTACTGCTCCAGGCAGCGCCCGCGGAAGTAGGCCCGGGTGTCCTCCGGGGGGTTCGTCTCGGCCCGCTGCACCGTCGGCTCGTCCAGCAGGCGCTTCATCCGGCCGCGGGCCACCAGACGGTTGTACAGGCCCTTCTCGGGCCGTACGTCCGCGTACTGGAGGTCGACGAGGTGCAGCCGGGCCGAGTCCCAGTCCAGGCTGTCGCGGCGCCGGTAGCCCTCCATCAGCTCCCGCTTCGCGACCCAGTCCAGTTCGCCGGCCAGGCTCATCGGGTCGCTCTCAAGCCGGCCCAGGGTGTCCTCCCAGCGGCTGAGAACGTCCTTGGTCTGCTCGTCGGCGTCGGTCCCGTAGCGCTCGTCGACGTACTTCCTGGCCAGCTCGAAGTACTCCATCTGGAGCTGCACCGCGGTGAGTGTCCGACCGCTGCGCAGGGTGACGAGGTACTGGAGGCTCGGGTCGTGGGAGACCTGGTGGAGGGTGCGGACCGGCTGGTCGACGGCAAGGTCGACGGTGATGAAGGCGTCCTCGATCATCGACAGGACGAGCGAGGTGGTGCCGAGCTTGAGATAGGTCGAGATCTCGGAGAGGTTGGCGTCCCCGATGATCACGTGCAGGCGCCGGTACTTCTCGGCGTCGGCGTGCGGCTCGTCGCGGGTGTTGATGATAGGGCGCTTGAGGGTGGTCTCCAGGCCGACCTCGACCTCGAAGTAGTCGGCGCGCTGGCTGAGCTGGAAGCCGTGTTCGCGGCCTTCCTGGCCGATGCCGACCCGGCCGGCGCCGGTGACGACCTGGCGGGAGACGAAGAAGGGCGTCAGGTGGCGCACGATGTCCGAAAACGGGGTCTCCCGTTTCATCAGGTAGTTCTCGTGGGTGCCGTAGGACGCGCCCTTATTGTCGGTGTTGTTCTTGTAGAGGTGGATGGGCTGGGCGCCGGGGAGCTGGGCGGCCCGTTCGGCGGCCTCGGCCATGATCCGCTCGCCGGCCTTGTCCCACAGGACGGCGTCGCGGGGGTTGGTGACCTCGGGGGCGCTGTACTCGGGGTGGGCGTGGTCCACGTAGAGCCGGGCGCCGTTGGTCAGGATGACGTTGGCGAGGCCGATGTCCTCGTCGGTGAGCTGGCTGGAGTCGGCGGCCTCGCGGGCGAGGTCGAAGCCGCGGGCGTCCCGCAGCGGGTTCTCTTCCTCGAAGTCCCAGCGGGCGCGCCGCGCCCGGTGCATCGCCGCCGCGTAGGCGTTGACGATCTGGGACGAGGTGAGCATGGCATTGGCGTTGGGGTGCCCGGGGACGGAGATCCCGTACTCCGTCTCGATGCCCATTACTCGCCGTACGGTCATGCGACCCTCCTTGCCCGGCGCCGCTCCCCGCACCGTGCGTGTCGCGGCGGTACACCCACGAGCCTAGAGCGGTCGTGCGTGCACGGGGAGATCAAAACGAATCGGTGAGTGGAAAGCGACGGCTGCGGATGCCCGTTCCCGGACATCCGCAGCCGGTGCGCGTCGCTACAGGTACTGACCGGTGTTGGCCACCGTGTCGATGGAGCGGCCGGTGTCCGCGCCCTGCTTTCCGGTGACGAGGGTGCGGATGAAGACGATCCGCTCGCCCTTCTTGCCGGAGATCCGGGCCCAGTCGTCGGGGTTGGTGGTGTTGGGCAGGTCCTCGTTCTCCTTGAACTCGTCCACGCATGCCTGGAGGAGGTGGGAGACGCGGATGCCCTTCTGGTCGTGGTCGAGGAAGGCCTTGATGGCCATCTTCTTGGCCCGGTCGACGATGTTCTGGATCATCGCGCCGGAGTTGAAGTCCTTGAAGTAGAGGACTTCCTTGTCACCGTTGGCGTAGGTGACCTCGAGGAAGCGGTTCTCCTCGGATTCGGCGTACATCTGCTCGACCACGGACTGGATCATTCCGTGGGCGGCGGCTTCCCGCGATCCGCCGTGTTCGGCGAGGTCGTCCGCGTGGAGCGGGAGGGAGGCCGTGAGGTACTTGGCGAAGATGTCCTTGGCGGCTTCCGCGTCCGGGCGCTCGATCTTGATCTTGACGTCGAGCCGGCCGGGCCGGAGGATCGCCGGGTCGATCATGTCCTCGCGGTTGGAGGCGCCGATGACGATGACGTTCTCCAGGCCTTCCACGCCGTCGATCTCGGCGAGCAGCTGGGGGACGATGGTGTTCTCCACGTCCGAGCTGACACCGGATCCGCGGGTGCGGAAGAGGGATTCCATCTCGTCGAAGAAGACGATGACGGGGGTGCCCTCGCTCGCCTTCTCACGGGCCCGCTGGAAGACGAGACGGATGTGCCGCTCGGTCTCGCCGACGTACTTGTTGAGGAGTTCGGGGCCCTTGATGTTGAGGAAGTAGGACTTCCCGGCGGGCTGGCCGGTGACCTCGGCGACCTTCTTGGCAAGGGAGTTGGCGACGGCCTTGGCGATGAGCGTCTTGCCGCAGCCGGGCGGTCCGTAGAGCAGGATGCCCTTCGGGGGCCGCAGTTCGTGTTCCTTGAAGAGGTCCGGGTAGAGGTACGGGAGCTCGACGGCGTCCCGGATCAGTTCGATCTGGTTGCCCAGGCCGCCGATCTTGTCGTAGTCGACGTCGGGGACCTCTTCGAGGACGAGTTCTTCGACCTCGCTCTTGGGGACCACCTCGTAGACGTATCCGGACCTGGGTTCCAGGAGGAGTGCGTCGCCGGGGCGGATGGTGATGTCCAGCAGGGGTTCGGCGAGCCGGACCACCCGCTCTTCGTCGGTGTGTCCGATGACCAGGGCGCGTTCGCCGTCCTCGAGGATCTCCTTGAGGGTGACGATGTCGCCGGCGCGCTCGAAGGCCATGGCCTCGACCACGTTGAGCGCCTCGTTGAGCATGAGTTCCTGGCCCCGCTTGAGCTGGTCGGGCTCGACGCTGGGGCTGACGTTCACCCGGAGCTTGCGGCCCCCGGTGAAGATGTCGCACGTGCCGTCCTCGTTGGCCTGCAGGAAGACACCGAAGCCGGCCGGCGGCTGCGCGAGCCGGTCGACCTCCTCCTTGAGGGCCACGATCTGGTCGCGGGCCTCGCGGAGCGTACTGGCGAGCCGCTCGTTCTGCGCGGACACGCCGGCCAGGTTCGTCTGCAGCTCGACGATCCGCTCCTCGAGAATCCTCGTGTGACGCGGAGAGTCGGCGAGCTTGCGGCGCAGGACGGCGATTTCCTGCTCGAGATAGGCGATCTGACCGGCGGGGTCGTCAGAGCCCCGGCCCGGCCGGATGCCGCGGTTGATGTCGTCGTCGTGGGCTGCCACGGTCCTCACCTCCTCCAAGGGGAGCTGGACGCTTCCTGACCCTACCTGGGTGGGTGATGATTGAAACCCCTAGATCACAAAGACTCCGAGGTGTGTCCGATCTTCACCCTTGCGCTTCCCCTCACGCCAGGGGGATACCCACCACCGAGCCTCGCCAAAGCGCGCGACGGTATCGTCATGGGTGGTCAACACCCGTCAGGGTTGGCCCGACTTGTCCAGGCGAGAAAGAAACGGCAGGAGAGATGAGCGTGCAGCAGGAGGTCCAGGCGACGGGCGCCGGTGAGGCGCTGGAGGTCTGGATCGACCAGGACCTGTGTACCGGGGACGGGATCTGCGCGCAGTACGCCCCTGAGGTCTTCGAGCTCGACATCGACGGGCTCGCGTATGTGAAGAGCGCGGACGACGAGCTGCTCCAGGCACCGGGGGCGACGACGCGGGTGCCGTTGCCGCTGCTCCAGGACGTGGTGGACTCCGTGAAGGAATGCCCGGGCGAGTGCATTCATGTGCGGCGGTCCGCCGACGGTGTCGAGGTGTACGGTCCCGACGCGGACTGACGTATTCCGGGGCTCCGGTCATGGGCCGCGGGGCCGGTCGGCCTCGCGGCCCTCTTTGTTCCGCGAGGCCCGACCGGCCCCGCGGTCTTCTGTTTCCGCGGGCCGGGTCAGGCCTCGCGGTCCGCTGTTTCCGAGGTACGCAGGAAGGCTCCGCCGCGCCAGCGCCAGGTGACGTGGTCGGTCAGGTCGGGGCAGCAGCCGGGGACGTCGGGTGAGGAGTAGCCGAGCAGGGTCGCGTGGACGGCGCGGCCGCGGATCGAGAAGTCGGTGACGCTGCGCTTCTCGGCGGGTTCGAGGAGGGTGGCCACGACCCGGGCGGCGGGTGCCGCGCGGTCCTTGCCGTGGGTGAGGACGTAGATGCCGCTGGGCGGGGTGCCGGAGCCGGCGTCGCAGCGGACGACGGCGATCGTCTCGGGGTCGCCGTCGCCGTCGAGGTCTCCGGCGACCCTCTTGACGATCTTGGTGGGCAGTCCGCCGCACTCCAGGGGGTAGTGGGCCGTGGCGGCGTCGGGCGCGGGCCGGGGGGCCCGCGGGGCGCCGGTGGCCTTGGCCGGGCCTGGCTGGAGCAGCCCGGCGAGGACGACGACTCCGGCCATCGCGGTGGCGGTGGCCAGCCAGTGCACCGGCCGGGCGCGGGTGTGCGCCAGGTCCGTGACGGCGGGGGTCTGCACGCGAGAAGTCTCCTGTGAGGGTGGTGCGGGAGGAGTTCGCCCGGCTCCCGGGCCCGTCGGTGCTGGTGGGGCGCCGGGGAGGCGGGGAGCCTGTGGAACGGCATCGTGCCACACGTCACAGAGGGGCGGAACAGCCGGGGTCGGCCGTGGGCGTGCGGCGGGTGTGCGGGGCTTCGTACGGGCTCGGGTGGTGTGGAAGGACGGCCTGAATACGACGGTGCCGCCGTCGGCTTCCGGCCTGTGGGGCGGGAAGTCGACGGCGGCACCGGTGCGTTGTGGGAGGGGTCAGCCCTTGTTGGGGCCTTCGTAGTCCTCGCCGTAGGCGCCCTTGGCGGGGCGGCGGCGGCGCATCGGGGGCTCCACACCGTCCGCGAGGCGGCGGGCGGTGACGAGGAAGCCGGTGTGACCGATCATCCGGTGGTCCGGGCGGACGGCCAGGCCCTCGACGTGCCAGTTGCGGATCATGGATTCCCAGGGCTGCGGTTCGGCGTAGCAGCCGAACTCGCGGATGGATTCCACGGTGCGCGCGAGCTGCGTGGTGGTGGCCACGTAGCAGCAGAGGATGCCGCCGGGGACGAGGGCCTTGGAGACGGCCTCCAGGCACTCCCAGGGGGCGAGCATGTCGAGGATGACGCGGTCGACGTCGGTGTCGGACAGGTTGTCCTGGAGGTCGCCGACGGTCAGCTGCCACGCGGGGTGCGGGCCGCCGAAGTAGCGCTCGACGTTGCCCTTGGCGATCTCGGCGAAGTCCTCGCGACGCTCGTACGAGTGCAGCATGCCGCTGTCGCCGATGGCGCGCAGCAGGAAGGAGCTCAGCGAGCCGGAGCCCACACCGGCCTCGACGACACGGGCGCCGGGGAAGATGTCGGCGAAGGCCAGGATCTGCCCCGCGTCCTTGGGGTAGACCACGGCGGCGCCGCGGGGCATGGACAGGACGTAGTCGGGGAGCAGGGGGCGCAGCGCGAGGTAGGCGACGTTTCCCGTGGTTCGGACAACACTGCCCTCGGGAGCACCGATCAGCTCGTCATGGGGGAAGGAACCCTTGTGGGTGTGGAAATTCTTCCCGGCTTCGAGCGTGAAGGTGTAGTGGCGTCCCTTGGGGTCGGTGAGCTGGACCTGGTCCCCGACCTTGAAGGGCCCGCGACGGCGGGCGGCACCGGTCGGTTCGGACATGTGAGCAGCTTATCAAGGGCACGACGGCCCCCTCACCGGGCGCGGACCCACCCCGAAGACACCGCGAGTACGGGCCTGGCATATGCCGTTACGTCTGGTTGCGGACCACCCCGTAGGCACCGTGAGTGCGGGCCGTGCCCCTGACGAGGCCAGAGCTACCGGGCCGGCCTATGGCCGAGTGAGCCGAAGGGGTGCGTCGGGGGAACAGCGCCGAACGCGCACAGGCCCGCGAGGAACGAGCGGGCCGAGCACGATCGGTGCTGTGAGTCCGACTCCAGCACCCCGTGGGGGTCCCCCCGCCGAA
>NZ_JBICVG010000015.1:38998-218143 GCF_043198875.1 Streptomyces sp. NPDC048718 | reverse complement strand
CACCTGGACGCTCGCCCCGACCACCGCATAAACCAAGGGGCCGTCCGGCCCACAGCCGGACAACCCCTCAGCAAGATCTTCATCAGACTTCTAGGACGTGTTTCGAAAGTCCCTCCTGGCCCGCGACGCCTGGCACGCCCTCCCCCGTAGCCCTTCGGGCACGGGAGGTGCCCCCACGCCGCGTTGTCGGAGTCATCCAAGTACGTCCAGTACGAGGATGATCCTCCGCCTTGCGATCGCTGCTCGGCATCCGAAGGAAGAATCAAGGCGCCGAGACGGAGCGAGCGAAGCGCGCAGTGCACCAGACGCCGCAGGCCCCGCCCTCCGGGCGGACGGAGCTACTTTCGAAACACGCCCTGAGCGTGTCGCTCCGTCACCACACGCGGCCGTGCGAAATCCGTGTTGTCGATGACGAGGTCCATCCTGGGCAGTGGGTCGACCTCCCGGAGATAGACGCGCTCGGCCGCCAGATAGCGGTCGCGATGGATCGCCTCGGCGTCGGACCCGGCCCAGTCCTGATCGCGCGCGGCACCTCGCCGTACGGACAGTTCCTCGTCCACCCGCAGCCGGATCCGGAAGTCCCAGAAGGCGTCGATCTCGGGCCGGAACGCGAACACACCGTCCACGATCAGCACCGCGTCCCGGGCGAGCGGCGCGGTCCGCGCGGAGTGATCCACCTGCGTCAGCGGATCGATGGCGCACAGCGCGCACGACGTCGCCTCCGGCGACCGGCAGGGGTCCAGCAGGAGCCGGCGGACCGCCGGGTAGTCGTAGGCGTTGCGGTAGTAGCCCTCACCCGACTCCCGATCGTACAAGTGCCGGTCCTTCCACGGCTTTTTGAAGTCGTCGAGAGTCGCACGAAGCACGGGGCGTCCCAAGTCGCTGATCCGCTCGGCCAGTTCGTGTCCGAAGCTGGTCTTCCCGGCGGCGGTGGGCCCGTCGATGCCCACGAGCAGGCGACCCGCGCCTCGGACGAGGACGCGCCGGGCCGTCTCCTCGATCAGTGCGCCGCGTTCGGCCGAGAGCGCCGTCGGGCACGGCTGCCGCCAGGACGATACCGAGTGCTGGATGCCGGCTTGGTGTGAGGTCATCAAAGAAGCGTAGGGCCGCCGGCGGCCCGTCGAGGGGGTGCCCCGGGCCAAGTCCTTGGACGGGTCTAATGGTTGGCACAGGGGAAGACCTCGAAGGTCACCGCCGGACGTCCGTCGAAGCGAGGGGCGGCGTGGGCGGTGGATTCGGCGAGGAAGTCCCGGACGTACTCCTCGGCGGGCCGGTCGGTCAGCACGTC
Source organism: Streptomyces sp. NPDC048718 (assembly GCF_043198875.1). Taxonomy (NCBI): domain Bacteria; kingdom Bacillati; phylum Actinomycetota; class Actinomycetes; order Kitasatosporales; family Streptomycetaceae; genus Streptomyces; species Streptomyces sp. NPDC048718. Next base: position 216,855 of record NZ_JBICVG010000015.1, on the reverse strand, counting down.
CAGATACGTACGGTGGGCGAGCAGCGAGCGGGTGGCACGCTCCAGGCCGGGACGGGCGTCGACGGCGTGGGTCGGGGTGCTGGAGCCGGCGACCGCGACCCAGCGGACGCCGTTCCACGGCCGCAGGCCCTCTTCGAACAGTTCGGGGAAGATCCAGCGGTTGCCCGCGTCCGCCGCCGCGTCCAGGGTGGCGCGGCCGACGGCGCGGTGGTCGGGGGTGTTCCAGTAGCCGCCCGGGCCGGGCCCCCAGGTGTCGCGGTGGTTGATGGTGATCACGAGTTCGGGTCGGTGGCGGCGGATCGCGGCCGCGATGTCGCGGCGCAGCGCGAGCCCGTACTCGATCACCCCGTCGCGGTGCCCCAGGAACTCCACGGTGCTCACCCCGACGACGGCCGCGCTCTCCCGCTGCTCCGCCTCGCGCACCTCGGCGCAGTCCGCCGGGGCGAGCGAGTCGATGCCCGCCTCGCCACGGGTGGCCAGGACGTACCCCACCTGCTTGCCCGCGTCGGTCCAGCCGGCCACGGCGGCGGCGCAGCCGTACTCCAGGTCGTCGGGATGGGCGACGACGGCGAGGGCGCGCTGCCAGTCGGTGGGCATCTCTTCGAGTCGCTGGTCGCTCATGCGCGCAGAATACGGCGGGCGCGGGCCCGCGGCCCGGCGGCGCGGACTCCGGGGAAGCCGAGGACGGACCGAGGGGGCGAACCCGCGAGCGCGAGGGTACGGGGCCTCCCTCAAGCGGTCAGCCCGGGGTCCCGGCGCGCCGCCGCCTCGCCGCCGCCCTTCCCCTAAGGGTTCATCCCGTCGCCGGCGAGGGCGGCTCCGGCGGCCAAGGCGCGGGCGGCGTCGGCGAAGAACCGCTCGTCGGCTTCCCGGGCGAGGCCGAGGACCACGCCCTGGGTGAGACCGACGAACAGGGCCCGGAGCGCGGTGACCAGGCGGCGCGACCGGTCGGACGTGAGCGCCCTGCCCTGGTACGTCCGGCCGGTGAACAGTTCGATCAGCGCGTCCTCCTGCGCGTCGATGGACTCGGCGAGCCGGGCGGCCAGACCGGCGTCGTGGACGGCCATGTCGAGGAGGGTGATCTGGAGCGAGAGGGCGGCACGCGCGTCGGGGGCGTCGCAGCCGCGCCGGTAGTGCCGCGCGAAGGCGTCGACGGCGTCGAGAAGGTCCGGACCGGCGGGGACCGCTCGCGCGATCTCCTCGTAGTGCGGGCGCAGATGTTCGGTGACCAGCGCGACCACCAGACCTGCCTTGCTGCCGAACAGCGAGTAGACGGCGCCGGTGGTCAGACCGGCCCGTTCGGCGATCTCGTCGAGCCGGGCGCGGTAGCCGTCCCGGGAGACGACCTCGAACGCCGCCGCCAGCAGGGCACGGCGGTTGCGTTCCTTGGTCTCCGCTCTCGTCATTCTCATAATCTCATTATTACCGTAACGTGATGATGGGAACGTGAGCGCAGACGTCTTCGAAGGAGGGCTCCACATGCCCCGGAACCACAGCCCCGCCCTGCCCCCGTCCCTGCCCTCCGCCGCGCGAGCGGGAATCATCGCGGATGGCGCCTTCAAGGTGCTGACGGCCGCGGTGTTCGCCGTCGGCGCGGCACCGCTCGGCGATCTGCTCGGCGTGGAGACCTGGCTGATGGCCACGTGCGCGGTGGCTCTCCTGGCCGGTGGCGCGTGCGAACTCGGCTGGCTGTGCAGGCGGTCGGTGTCCGCGTACCGGCCGCTGATGATCGCGTACGACGGCGGCTGGGCGCTGGCGACGCTCGCCGGGCTCCTGGTCGCCTGGCGGGGCGGGACCGCCGGGGGCGAGGTGTGGATCGGCTACCAGGCGGTGGCCCCGCTGGTCTTCGCCGCGCTGCTGGTGGCGGCACCGTCCGCCCGGGCGGCGGAGGACACGGTGGGGGACCTCCCGAAGGTGACAGCGGGCAGGCGGTAAGGGAGCAAGGGCCGAAGCCCTGTCGTGCGCGGTGGCGCGGGGGACGTCACCCGCGCCACCGCCGCCGTTCCCCGCTCCGCCGGGGACACGGAGGCTCTCCCGAGACGAGTCCCTACTCCGTTGCCTCCGGCACGACCGGGGGCAGGGGTTCGAGGGCCGCGTGCCAGGCATCGGGAAGCACCGCGACACCCGTGCGGGCGGCGATCACCCCGCCCACGATCGCGCAGGTGGTGTCGATGTCGCCCCGCCCGGCGACCGTGACCCACAGGCCCTCGTGCGGGTCGTCCAGGTGCCCCGCCGCGCACCAGAGCGCGAAGGGGACGGTGTCGGGTCCGGACATGCGGTAACCGGAGCCCAGGACTTCCGCGGCGTGCCGGACCGAGGTGCGTTCCGGCATCCTGGCCGCGATCCGCACCATGGACCGGACATCGCTGTCGGGGAGCCGGCCGGCGACCGCCCGGAGGAAGTCCGGCCGGGCCGGGGCTCGCTCGCCCCGGCCGCGGGCGGCCAGTGCCGCGGCGAGGGCGACCGCCACCGCTCCGGCGACCGCCTCCGGATGATGATGCGAGACCACGGCCTGGCGGGCGGCCTGCTCGGCGACCGCGTCGAGGTCGGCGGCGTGCCAGGCGCCGAGTGGAGCGGCGCGCATGGCCGCGCCGTTGCCCCAGGAGCCCTGGCCGCCGAACTGTCCGGCGACCACCTCCCGCCAGGGCTCGCCCGCGCCGAGACGGCGCAGCACGTCGTGCATCGAGGGCCCGTAGCCGCGGTACGGGTCGTCGGCATAGGCCGCCGCGAAGCGGAGAGCGAGGCGGTCCTGGTCGACGATGCCCCCGCCGTCGGCGAGTTCCCGGACGAGAACGAGTGCTTGCGCCGTGTCGTCGCTCCACTCCCACACGGCTTCCGAGGGCGGCGTCCGCGCGTCCAGAGCCGCCGCGCCGTCCCGGCGCAAGATGGCGAACCAGCGGTCGCCGAAGGCGTCACCGAAGGCGAGCCCCCGCAAGGAGTCCAGCACCACGGCAGGTATGTCGATCATCCAGGCAGTCTCACAGCGCGGCGGCGCCCCACGCACCCCGTTTTCGAGCGGCGGCACGGCCCCGGAACGGACCCGGGGCCTGGGGCCGGCGACCCCGTACCGCGCCTCCCGCTGTGCGGTGGGGAGCCCGGCGGCCAGGTGCCGTCGAGCATGCCCCGTCGGAGCCTGGCCGCCAGGAAACGGGACGCCGGTTCCCACGCGGGCGCCGGGACCCCGTCGTCCGTCGTGGAGTCCCTCCGCCGACGTGACCGCGCCCCGGCCCAGGGCCCGGTGGGGACCGGCGCCAGGCGGCGCGGCCCACCCCGTCGAGCGGCCGCAGGGGTCAGATCTCGCCGCGGGCGAGCGCCAGGAGCCGGTCGAGGACACGCGGGCCACCGGCCCGGACGCCGTCGTGCTCGAACTCGTCGGTGACCCAGGTGCGCAGGCCGCGGATGACCCGGGCGGTCCGCAGCGAGTCGGCGGTGTCCACGTACATGTCGTCGTGGTAGATCGCGGCGGCGGCCGGCACCTCGTTGGCGGCGAGTCGCGCGGGGTCGTAGAGCGGGGCCCAGTCGGTGCGGGCGGCCAGGTGCTCGGCGGTCTCGCGCAGCGGGCGCAGGGCCGGGTCGGTGGTGAAGTGCCAGGGGTGGACGGTCTCGCCGGTGAACAGCACCGGCCCGTCGCCGGCGAGCGCCCGCGCCGCGTCGAACTCGGGGAACTCGGTACGGATCCGGTCGGCGGCCCAGTTCGTGGCACCGTGCCCGAACGCCGCGCCCTGAGCGTAGATGGGCTCGTGGAGGACGGCGTACAGCGGGTGCCCGGCGTAGGAGAGCTGGGCCTGGACGCCTTCGAGGAAAGCGTCGGCGAGCGCCGGTCCGGCCGGGGTGGGCACGAACGCGCCCTCCAGGAGGAGGTGCAGCTGGTGGGTGCCCTCGCCGCCGCCGAGCAGGATGCCGAGCGACTGGAACGCCTCGGGGGTCAGCGGCCCGCCGCCGGGCAGCGTGACCTCGTGCTCGGCCAGGTGCGCCACGATCCGGCGGACCCGCTCGATGTCCTCGGGGTAGCGGGCGTAGTGGGCCTCGTTCTTGCGGCGGATACGGGGGTACGCGGCGCGATAGACGTCGTCGGCGCTCGCGTCGAGGGAGGGCAGCCCGCCGGTGACGAGCACGGTGGCCAGGCCCTCGGGGGCGGTGGAGAGGTAGTGGGTGACGCAGAAACCGCCGAAGCTCTGGCCGAGGACGGTCCACGGGGCGCCGCCCGTGAGGGTGCGGCGGATCAGCTCGCAGTCCTTGACGATCGAGTCGGCGCGGAAGAGGGCGAGGTAGTCGGCCTGCTCGCGCGGGGTGCCGCGGAGCGGCAGCGTCTGCCGGTTCGCCGGGGTGGAGCGGCCGGTGCCGCGCTGGTCGAGCAGCAGGACGCGGAACTCCCGGGTGGCCCGGCCGAGCCACGCCTGCGGCCCGATGAACCGGCGGGCGCCGAAGCCGGGCCCGCCCTCCAGGTACAGCAGCCACGGCAGACCGTCCCGGTCCGCCGCCTTGTCGCTCGCGACGACCTCGCGCGCGTACAGCTCGATGGTCTCGCCGCCAGGGCGGGTGTGATCGAGCGGCACGGTGAAGTGGTGGTCCGTCAGGACGACACCGGGCTGACGGTAGGTGGACAAGCTGCCTGCTCCCTCTTCGTGATGCCCCCGTATGCGGCATTCCCGCCGCAACAGGAGATCACATGGCGCGCGGGCGGCGGCGCGCAGGCCCCGGGCACGGGGCGTGGGGCACGGGGCACGGGGCGTGGCTCCGGCCGCCATGACCGGCCGGGGCACGGGGCGTGGGGCGCGACGGCAGCGGCACCCGGGAACGGGTCAGCTCTGGAGGACCGCGAGGACGTTGTCCGCCGGGTCGGTGAACCAGGCGATCGCCGGGCCGCGCGGGTCACGGCAGACGCCCTTGGCGTCGAATTCGAACCCGGGGTAGCGCCGCGGCTCGATGCCCTTGGCGACCAGCGCGTCGACGGCGGCGTCGATGTCGTCGACCTGGAAGTTCAAGACAGTGAAGCTCGCCGGAACGTGCCGGTCGCCCTTGGGGTAGACGAAGACCTTCGCGCCGCCGGTGAGGGTGAGGATGAGCACCTGCCGCTCGTCCCCGCCCTCGCCCTCCCCGCCGGTCGGGAGGCCGAGGACCCCGCCGTAGAAGGCGCGGGCGGCGGCGATGTCGTCGACGGAGAAGCTGCTGAAGGCAGGGGTGCTGCCGAACATGGGGTGCTCCCTTCGGTGGGTACGTCCGGTGACGTCCCCTCAGGGCACACCACGGTCCGCTCCCCCGGCGGCGGTCGCCACGCCGACACGGCCGGACGGCCCCGGCCCGTCACCCTCGAAAGGCGGGCACCGGCCGGGACGCGCCGGCGGCCGGTGCCCCAGGGTGACGGGCCCGGGCCAGGGTCGGGTCCCGTGCCGGCTCGCCGAGGGCCCGGCGCCGCCGGTCCCCCGCGCCTCAGGGAGCGATCGGAAGGCTGCGCTTGTGGTCGGTCAGCCGGTAGCGGCGCACGATGGCGGCGAAGGCGGCCTCGTCGACCGGCTTGCCCTCCAGGAAGTCGTCGATCTGGTCGTACGTCACGCCCAGCGCGTCCTCGTCGGGCTTACCCGGGTCAAGGTCCTCCAGGTCGGCGGTCGGGACCTTCCACACCAGTTCGGCGGGGGCGCCCAGTTCGGCGGCGACGGCGCGCACCCGGCGCTTGGTGAGGCCGGTGAGCGGGACGACGTCGGCGGCGCCGTCGCCGTACTTGGTGAAGAAGCCGGAGACCGCCTCGGCGGCGTGGTCGGTGCCGACGACGAGGCCGTCGTGGGCGCCCGCGACGGCGTACTGGGCGATCATCCGCTGCCGGGCCTTGATGTTGCCGTGCACGAAGTCCTGGTGGTGCGCGTCGCGGAAGACCACCCCGGCGGCCAGGGTGGCGTCGAGCGCGGCGTCGGCCGCCGGCCGGATGTCCGCGGTGAGGACCTGGTCGGCCTGGATGAAGTCGAGCGCGCGCTGCGCGTCGCCCTCGTCGGCCTGCACCCCGTAGGGCAGTCGCATCGCGTGGAAGGTGGCCTCGTGTCCGGCGGCGCGGGCCCGCTCGACGGCGAGCTGGCAGAGCCGGCCGGCGGTGGTGGAGTCGACGCCGCCGCTGATCCCGAGGACCAGGGCGCGCAGGCCGGTGGAGGTGAGGCGCTCGGCGAGGAAGGCGACCCGGCGCTCGATCTCCGCGCGCGGGTCGAAGGTCTCGGCGACCTCCAGCTCCCGGGCGATCCGCTGCTGCTGGGCGATGGTCTCCGGGTCGCTCACGCGTGCTCCTCGTTCGTGCGGCGCCGGCGTCCGTACGTCCGCGCCGCTGGGTTTCTGGCTCGACTCTAAGTGTCGCGCGCCGCCGCTGTCGCCCGGCCCCCGCCGGCCCCTCGTTCCGGCCGCCCGCCGCCATGGCCGGGAGCGGGCCGCTACTGTGCCGTCCATGACGGAAGTACGGGCGAGAGTACGTGAGTTGGGCGTCACGCTGACCGGGGAACCGGGCCGCTGGAACGCGATCACCGATGTGCCGGGCGTCGAGGTGGGCCATGTCACCCTGATCGAGGGCGAGGACGTACGGACCGGGGTGTCGGCAGTGCTGCCGCGCGGCCGGGACGGGGTCGGCGTGCCGTGCGCCGCCGGCTGGTACGCGATGAACGGCAACGGCGAGATGACGGGCACGACCTGGGTGGAGGAGAGCGGCTCGCTGGCCGTGCCGGTCATGCTCACGAACACGTACGCGGTCGGCCCGGTACATCGCGGCGTGGTCGAGTGGGTGCGCGAGCACCGCGCGGACATGGCCCCGGAGTGGCTGCTGCCGCTCGTCACCGAGACCTGGGACGGCCATCTCAACGACATCCACGGCGCGGCGGTCGAGCCCGCGCACGCCACGGCGGCGATCGACGCGGCGGCACCGGGGCCGGTGGCGGAGGGCTGTGTCGGCGGCGGTACGGGGATGCGCTGCTACGGCTTCAAGGGCGGCGCGGGCACCGCCTCGCGGGTGGTCGCGTACGGCGAGGACCGGTACACGGTCGGGGCGTACGTCCAGGCCAACTTCGGGGCCCGGGACGAGCTGGTCGTCGCCGGGGTGCCGGTGGGCCGGGAGGCCGCCCGACGGGCCGAAGCGGCCGGGGACGCCGGGACGGCCGGGGAATCGGGAGACACCGGTGACACCGGTGACACCGACGGGATCCCGCCGGGTGCCGGTTCCGTGGTGGTGATCGTGGCGACCGACGCACCGCTGCTGCCGGGGCAGTGCAAGGCGCTGGCCCGGCGGGTGCCGATGGGTCTGGCCCGTACCGGCACCGCGGGCAGCCACTTCTCGGGCGATCTGTTCCTCGTCTTCTCCACGGCGAACGAGTCGGCGCTGACCAGCACGTTCCCCGTGAAGGGCGCCCCGGCGGAGTACGAGACCATGCGGTTCGTGCCGTGGGGCCGGATCGACCCGTTCGGGACGGCGGTGGTGGAGGCGGTCGAGGAGGCGGTGCTCAACGCGCTCACGACGGCCACCACGACGACGGGCCGGGCCGGCCACCGGGTCCCGGCGCTCCCGCTCGACCTGGTGCGCGGGCTGCCGTCGAGCCGCCGCCGGTGACGGTGACACTGATCGTGTGCCGGCCGGTGGCACCGTTCGGCATGGTGGCGGAGGTCCGGCCGGTCTGGACGGCCCCGGTGCCGTCGACGGCCCGGACGGCGAGGGTGTGGTCGCCGGGCACGGGGTGCCAGCGGTAGACCCACTGGCGCCAGGTGTCCCGGCTGTCCTGGGCCGCGAGCTCGGCGTCCCGCCAGGGCCCGTCGTCGACCCGTACCTGCACCTTGGAGATCCCCCGGTGCTGGGCCCAGGCGACCCCGGCCACCGGGACCGGCCGGGGCCCGGCGGCGACCTTCGCGAACGCCTGGGGGGTGTCGATCCGCGACTGGGTCTTGATCGGGGCCCGGGCGGCCCAGCCGCGCGGCACCCAGTAGGCGTCGTACGCGGCGAAGGTGGTCAGTTCGAGCGAGGTGAGCCACTTGCAGGCCGAGACGTAGCCGTACAGGCCGGGGACGACCATGCGGACCGGGAAGCCGTGCGCGAAGGGCAGCGGCTGTCCGTTCATGCCGAAGGCGAGCAGGGCGTCCCGGCCGTCCATCACCTCCTCGACGGGGCTGCCGATGGTCATGCCGTCGGCGGAGCGGGCGACGAGCTGGTCCGCCGGGCCGCCCCGGGACGGCGGGCGGACCCCGCACTCGCGCAGCAGGTCGGCGAGGCGGACGCCGAGCCAGCGGGCGTTGCCGACGTAGGGGCCGCCGACCTCGTTGGAGACGCAGGCGAGGGTGATGTCGCGTTCGACCGCCTCGCGCCGCAGCAGCTCGGGCAGGGTGAAGACGCGCGCCCGGGGCACTCCTTGGCCATGGACGTTCAGCTGCCAGGTCCCGGCGTCGAGGCGCGGGACGACGAGGGCGGTGTCGACCCGGTAGAAGTCGCCGTTCGGGGTGATGAAGGGGCTGATGCCGGCGACGGGCAACTGCGCGCCGGGCGGTACGGGCTTCGCCGGGGAGGCGGGCCGGGGCAGTCGGAGTGCTTCGCGTGAGGCGGCGGCGTTCTCGGAGCGGGTGGCTCCGGTGGCCCGGGCCACCAGAAGGACGCCGGTGGCACCGGCCGTGACAACCGCCCCGGTGAGCAGGAAGCGCCGCCGGTCCGCGGGCGCCGGCGGGCGTCCCTCGGGCGCGGGAAGACTCCCCTCGGGTACGGGGGCGGGGACGGGACGCGGCCCGGGGAGCCGCACGGCGAGGACGTACAGGACGAAGCCCGCCGCCAGGGCCCCGGCCAGCGACGGCAGCGCGTCCACCGCGGAGGTGGAGTCGGGCCGGGTGACGGCGGCGAGCGCGCCGGCCAGGCCGAGGACGCCCACTCCGGCGAGGGCGGCGGGGCGGCTGCGCGGGGCGAGCCGGCCGAGGAGCGCGGCGAGGACGACGAGCAGCACCATGATGCCGGTCTCCAGGACCCGCTTGTCGTTCTCGCCGAAGGTGCGGATGGCCCATTCCTTGACCCCGGCCGGGGAGTGGTCGACGACCGTGTCGCCGACGGCGGGCACCGGGCCGGCCTCGGGGCGGGCCACGACGGTGCCGAGCGCTGCGACGGCGAGCCCCGCGTACCCGGCGACGAGGCCCGCCAGGGCGGCGAGCAGCCGGTCGGTGCGGGTGGGCGCGGCGGCCGCAGGAGCGGAGGGCGGAGGTCCGGGAGCGGACGGCGGTCCCGGGGTGGCCGGCGGTCCGGGCGGCGGAGTGGTGCTCATGCCCTTGTTCCTCGGCACACCACACGGCCGGGCTGAGCGTGCGGAGGTGTCACGGCTGCGGCAGCCCGGCGGTGGCGGTGGATGGCGGTGGCGGTGGATGGCGGTGGCGGTGGCGGTGGCGGTGGCGGTGGCGGTGGCGGTGGCGGTGGCGGTGGCGAGCGTGTCCCCGGACTCCGTACGGGCACTCACACGGACGGCGTGCGGTACGGGCGGACCCGCCCCCGCGGACGGACACTGGTGGGGTGGAGGGGGACACGCATCGCAGCCGCCGGTCCGAGGAGGCCCGCCATGACCACCGCCGCCGCGCCGAAGGTCAGCACTCTGCCGCTCGAACAGCGGGAACGGCTGATGGCCTTCGCCCAGGACGTGACCTTCGACGCCGGCGTCCGGCTGTTCGAGGAACAGGACCGGGCCGACCGGTTCTGGATCGTGAAGACGGGCGCCATCTCCCTGGACGCGAAGGTGCCGGGGCGGGGCGCGCCGGTGATCGAGACCCTGCGGCACGGTGAGCTGGTGGGGGTGTCGTGGCTGTTCCCGCCGTATCTGTGCCAGTCGGGCGCGGAGACGACGACGCCGGTGCGGGCGTACGAGTTCGACGGCCGGGCCGTGCGCTCGATGTGCCGGACGGACCCGGAGTTCGGCGCCTCCGTCGCCTTCTGGGTGGGGCAGATCCTCGCGCACCGTCTCCATGTGACCCGGGTGCGGCTGCTCGACCTGTACGCCCCGCACGGGAGCGGGGCGCTGGCCTGAACGGGCGGACCGGCCGGTCGGGGTGTGACGGGGCGAGGCGAGGCAGGCCGAGACCCTTCAGACCGGGGCCGGGCGGGCCGGGGTCCTCCGGATCGGAGGTCTTCGGGTCGAGGCCCGGTGCACCGGGGCCCCGGCGCTCAGGTCCGCCCGAGCGCGCGGACATGCCAGTCGGACAGGGTGCCGTCCGCGTGGCTGATCTGCCCCCGCCGGGCGAACCCGGCCCGGTGGGCCACGGCGGCCGCCGCCGGCCGGCCCGCGGGAGTGAGGATCACCGCGCGGCGGGCTCCCTCGGCACCGGCGTACGCGCAGGCCAGCAGGACCGCCCGGGTCGCGAGGCCCCGGCCGCGGGCCTCGGGGTGCAGGACGTACACCAGGTCGACGTCCCCGGCGGCGAACCCGGCGGGCGCCGGTCGCAGGGCGACGGTGCCGACCGGCCGGCCGGCCCGGATGCCGAAGGCCCGGGCCGGGCCGTGGGCGCGCCACCTCCGGGGGAGTTCCTCGTGCCATCGCTCGTGGAGATCGTGCGGGAGCGGGGCCTCGGGGCGGGGGCCGGCACCCGGACCCGCCGGGTGCAGGGGCGCCAGGGTGACGACGCCGTCGCAGAGCTTCACTTCATCGCGCATCCCAGCGATCTTGTCGGGTCTCGTCCCGCGCCACAATCGGGCACAAGGCGGACAAGCGGCGCCATGCCGACGCGCCCTCATCCAAATGGCTCAGCAAGGCGCGCTCCGAGCGGTTTGTCCGGAACAGGCGGGGCAGGGGAGACAGAAGCGGTGCCGGGTAGGGGACGGGGGACGGACCCGGGTGCCGGCAGGCACGGCGATGGGGAGACGACGGATGAACAGCGGTGACTTCAAGGCGAGCGGCGGCGGTCCGGGGGCAGGGGCCGGGAAGCGGAGCCGGGGCGAGGCGCGGGCACGACTGTTCGCACGGTGCGCTCTGCTCGCCGCGGCCGCCGCCGTGGTCGGCCTGTTCCTGCCGTACGCCGCCGGCGGTCTGCTGATCCTCGGCGGCGGGGTGCTGGGGCTCGCGCTGTGCGCCGCGGGCGTGTGGTGGCTGGTGGCCCACCGCGGGCCGGTGCGGTTCCTCGGCGCGCTGGTCGCGCTCGGTGCGCCGGCGGCCGTCCTCGTCCTGTTCGTCCACGGTGGTCTGTGGACGCACGCCCTGCGCGCGCTGCTGCTGTGGGCGGTGGCCCTCGCCTTCGCCCGTACGGCGATGCGCCACCCCGACCACAAGCGGCACGGCCGGTCCCGTCCCCGGCCCGCACCCCGCGCGCTGCGGCCGGTGCTCCTGATGAACCCGAGATCCGGGGACGGGAAGGTGGGCCGGTTCGGACTCGTCGAGAAGGCCGAACGGCTCGGTGCGCGAGTCGTCCTGCTCGAACCCGGCCCCGACGGCGCCCGTCCGGACCCGGCCGCGCTCGCCCGGGCGGCGGTCGCCGACGGCGCCGACCTGCTCGGGGTGGCGGGCGGCGACGGCACCCAGGCCCTGGTGGCGGCGGTGGCGGCCGAGCACGATCTGCCGTTCGTGGTGATCAGCGCGGGCACCCGGAACCACTTCGCGATGGACCTCGGGCTCGACCGGGCCGACCCGGTGCGCTGTCTGGACGCCCTGACCGACGGCGAGGAGTTGCGGGTGGACCTCGGCGAGGTCGCGGGCCGGGCGTTCGTCAACACGGTCTCGTTCGGGGTGTACGCGGATGTGGTGCAGCGCCCCGAGTACCGGGAAGCCAAGGCGGAGACGGCGCTGAACACGATGCCCGACCTGCTCGCGGGCGGCGCGGGCCGCCGGCTCGACGCGCGGGTGGACGAGGCCCCGCTCCCGGCCCAGCAGGCGCTGTTGGTCAGCAACAATCCGTACGCCTCGCCCGATCCGCTCGGCGGGGGCCGGCGGATCCGGCTGGACGGCGGCGAGCTGGGCGTGATCGGCATCCGGGTGGAGGGCGCGGCGCAGGCGGCCGATCTCGCCGTCCGGGGCCCGCAGTCCCCCGGTCTGAGCGTTCTGACCGCCCACCGGGTCGAGGTCACCGCGGGCTCCGACGGCGGCGCCGACCCGGGGGCCGATGGCTCTGGTTCGGAGTCCGACGGCCCTGGTCAGGGGTCCGGCGGCGCCGATTCCGGGTCCACCGGCTCCGGTTCGGGCCCCGGTGTCGAGTCCGACGGCTCCGATTCGGACTCCGGCGACCCCGGCAGCCTGCCCGTCGCCGTCGACGGCGAGGCGATGCGCCTGCCGACTCCCGTCGTGTGCACGCTGCGGCCGCGCGCGCTACGCGTGCGGCTCCCCCGCGAGCGGCCCGGCACGGTGCCGCCCACGCCGCCACCGGACTGGCGGCTGATCGCCGTTCTCGCGTTCCGCCGCCGTCCCCGAGGAGGGTCCGATGACTGAACAGCCCGCCCCCGCCCCCGCTCCCACCCCCGTTCCGGCGACCGCCCGGCCCCGGGGCATGGCGGCGGTGCGGGCGGTGCTGTCCGATCTGCGCGCGGTGGACGGCGCCTTGTACGCGGCGGTCGCGGCGACCCCGACCCCCACGCTCGACCGGGGGCTGCGCCGCCTGTCGCACGCCGCCGACCACTCCAAGATCTCCCTGTCGATCGCCGCGCTCCTCGCCCTCGCCGACGGTCGGCCCCGCCGGGCCGCGGCGGCCGGAATCGGCGCCGTCGCCCTGGCCTCCGCCGCCGCGAACCTCTTCGGTAAGCGGCTGGTGCGGCGGGCACGCCCGGACCGCGAAGCGGCCCGCGTCTCGGTGGACCGGCAGGTGCCGATGCCGAGTTCGGCCTCCTTCCCATCCGGACACACGGCCTCGGCGGTCGCCTTCGCGACGGCGGTGGGCGTGGTGCTGCCGCCCGCCGCGGTCCCGCTCGGCGTCCTCGCCGGAGCGGTCGGCTACTCGCGCGTCCACACGGGCGTGCACTATCCGGGTGATGTCTTCGCCGGTGCCGTCCTCGGCCTCGCGGGCGCGGTCACCGCGCTGGCGGTCGCCGACGCGCACCCGAGCGGACGGGACCTCCTCCGCTGGTGAACCCGGTTCGCGCGCCCGGTCTCCGGCCGGGGGGCCGGGCGCACGGAATCCGGAGCGTGGGCCACGGACGCGAGGGGCGGACGCGAGGGGGCGTCGCGCCTCCGGCGGCCGGTTCCCCACGCCATCCGACGGCCCCCGGCTTGCCGAAGTTGCTCTTATCGGGTGAGTGAGCCGGGATGTGAGGAACAAGACGGCACACGGGGCGACTTGACTGTGAACATGACCTCCTCTTCGTACGACCCGCGCACCCTGCTCGCCGAGAGCCGTCTCGGCGTCCTCGCCACGCTCAAGGCCGACGGGCGGCCGCAGTTGTCGCCCGTGATGCCGTACTACGACCCGGCGACCGAGACCCTGTACGTGTCGGTCACCGAGGGCCGCGCCAAGACGGCGAACCTGCGGCGCGATCCGCGCGCCGCCCTGGAGGTGACCGCCCCGAACGGCCGGTCGTGGGCCACCGCCGAGGGCACGGTCACCCTGATCGGCCCCGGTACCGATCCGAACGGGCCCGAGGTGGAGGCGCTGGTGGAGTACTACCGGCTCGCGTCCGGGGAGCACCCGGACTGGGCCGAGTACCGGTCGGCGATGGTGAACGACCGGCGGGTGCTCGTACGCATGCCGGTGGACCGGGTGTACGGGCAGAGCATGGGCTGAGCCCACAGTCCGGGCCCGGGGGCCGGGGCCCGCGGCTCCCCCCGGCCGCCGGCTCCGGGCCGCGCCTGCGGGCGCCGACGGCCGCCCGCGCCCGGACGGCTACGCCGGCACCCGACAAGGCCGCACCTTCCCCTCCCCTCACTCCCCCACGTTCCCCTCCCGCGCCCTCACCGTGCCACCACCGCACCCTCACGCCTCCCCCGTACCGGCTCCACAACCGCGCACCCTCATCCGACGCCCCGTCAATAGGTCGTTTGACCCGGACTATTGACTCACTCCTCGTTCCTCGCGATCCTCGGCCCGAGCCGCCGTTACCCACGGAAACATCACGCGCCGCTCACTGCCCGGTATCCCCCATGACCGAAGGCATCGCCGACATGAATCGATCACCACGACGCGGGCCGGGCGGCCGGTTCGCCCTCCTGTCCCTGCTCATCGCGCTGACCACCGTTCTCTTCGGCGCGGGCCCGGTACCCGCCGCCGGCACGGGCGGCTCCTGGTGGGAGCCCACCGCCCGCCCGGCCCCCGATTCCCGGATCAACGCCACCGGCGCCCCCTTCACGGGCACCGACTCCCAGGGCAAGGTGCGCGGCTTCGTCGACGCGCACAACCATCTGATGTCCAACGAGGGCTTCGGCGGCCGCATGATCTGCGGCGCGACCTTCTCCCCCGCGGGTGTCGCCGACGCGCTCAAGGACTGCCCGGAGCACTATCCCGACGGCGTCGGCGCCATCTTCGAGCATCTGACCGGCGGCGACGACGGCACCCACGACCCGGTCGGCTGGCCCACCTTCAAGGACTGGCCGGCCCACGACTCGCTGAGCCATCAGCAGAACTACTACGCGTGGGTCGAGCGGGCCTGGCGCGGCGGCCAGCGGGTCCTGGTCAACGATCTCGTGACCAACGGACTGATCTGCTCGCTCCTGCCCCGCGACCGAGGCTGTGACGAGATGGACGCCATCCGCCTGGAGGCCCGCAAGACCTTCGAGCTCCAGGACTACATCGACCGGATGTACGGCGGTCCCGGCAAGGGCTGGTTCCGTGTCGTCACCGACTCCGCCCAGGCCCGCTCGGTCGTCGAGCAGGGCAAACTCGCGGTGGTGCTCGGCGTGGAGACCTCCGAGCCGTTCGGCTGCAAGCAGATCCTCGATGTCGCGCAGTGCTCGAAGGCCGACATCGACAAGGGTCTCGACGAGCTGTACGGGATGGGCGTGCGCAGCATGTTCCTTTGTCACAAGTTCGACAACGCGCTGTGCGGCGTACGGTTCGACACCGGCACCACCGGAGTCGCCGTGAACATCGGCCAGTTCCTGTCGACGGGCACGTTCTGGGCCACCGAGAAGTGCGCGGGTGCGCAGCACGACAACCCGATCGGGCTGACCGCGCCGCCCGCGATGGCGGAGAAGCTGCCGCCGGGCGTGACCGTCCCCGCGTACGCCTCCGACGCCCGCTGCAACACGCGCGGGCTGACCCGGCTCGGCGAGTACGCCCTCAAGGGCATGATGCACCGCGGCATGATGCTGGAGCTCGACCACATGAGTGTGAAGGCAGCGGGCCGGGCGCTGGACATCGTGGAGGCCGAGCGGTACCCGGGTGTCATCTCCAGCCACAGCTGGATGGACCTGGAGTGGTCCGAGCGGGTCTACCGGCTGGGCGGCTTCATCGCCCCCTACATGCACAGTGCCGAGGGCTTCGTCGGGGAGGCGGCGCAGAACGCCGCGCTGCGGCGCGAGTACGGCGCCGGGCTCGGCTACGGCACGGACATGAACGGGGTCGGGGGCTGGCCGGCTCCGGTCGGCCCGGGCGCTTCGAACGCCGTGACGTACCCGTTCCGCAGCTTCGACGGCGGTACGGTCCTCGACCGCCAGGTCACCGGCGAGCGGACCTGGGACATCAACACCGACGGCGCGGCGCACAACGGTCTCGTCCCGGACTGGGTGGAGCAGATCCGGCTCACACCGGGCGGCCAGGACGTGGTGAACGATCTGGCCCGGGGCGCCGAGACGTATCTGACGACCTGGAAGGCGACCGAGCGGCACGAGACGAGTGTCGATCTGGCGGCCGGACGGGCGGCCTCGGCGTCCAGCACCCAGTGGTGGAACCCGTTCACGAACTTCGCCCCCGCCCTGGCCGTGGACGGCGACAGCGGGACGCGATGGGCGAGCGAGTGGTCCGACGACCAGTGGTGGCAGGTGGACCTGGGCGAGCCGCGCCAGGTCGGCCGGGTGACCCTCGACTGGGAGGAGGCGTTCGCGCGCGGCTACCGGATCGAGCTGTCGGACAACGCAAGCAGCTGGCGGACCGTGTGGTCCACGGACGCGGGGGACGGCGGCATCGACACGGCGACGTTCGCCTCGCAGTCGGCCCGGTACGTCCGGGTGCACGGGGTGAAACGGGCGACCGGCTGGGGCTACTCGCTCTTCGACGTCACGGTGGCCCGGTCCTGACCGGCTCCCGGCCCGGCCCCCGAACCCACCCCCGAACCGGACTCTGATCCACTCCGGGCGGGAGACGGACAAGGCCCCGGCGGTGCCGTCACGGCACCGCCGGGGCCTGCCGTTCCTCGTACGGGGCGGTCCGTTCCGTCGTACGGCCTCTCGGTCCGTCGTACGGAGTTCCGCCCCGCCGGGCGGGAGTCAGGAACCGCAGGTGGCGAGCATCCGGCCGAGCATGGCCTTCTCGGCGGAGGTCACCGTCAGGCCGTACGTCGACTTCACCGAGGTCCACGACCGCCCGTACGCACACCAGTACGACTCCAGCGGAGGCTGCCACTCGTCCGGGCCCTGGTCACCCTTGGAACGGTTGGAGGACGCCGAGACGGCCAGGAGCTGCGGGTGGCTCAGGTCGTTGGCGAACGCCTTGCGCTGCTCCTGGGTCCACGAACGGGCTCCGGAACGCCAGGCGTTGGCGAGCGGCACGGTGTGGTCGATGTCCAGCCCGGACGCGGAGGTGATGACCTTGCCGTCGTACACACTGACCCAGCGGCCGGAGACGGCCCGGCACTGCGCGTCGCGCCGCACTCCCTTGCCGTCCCGCTGCAGGATCGTCTCGCGGGTGTCGCAGCTGTCGCCCTGCCCCGCCCAGTGGGGGAACTTGTCGCGGTTGTAGCCGGTCATCGTCCCCTGCGGGGCCACCGTGAGACCGGCGAGCAGGCGGCGGGAGTGGGCCGCGGTCGGCATGCCGGGCAGCGTGCCGTCGCCGGCCGACGGACGAGGGGTGGAGGTCCGGGTGGGCTTGGCGGTGGGGGTGGCACCGGCGGTGGGGTCGGCCTTTCCGGTGGCGGTGGCACCGGGAGCCGGCGCGTCACCGGTCCGCGAAGGCGAACCCGGAGCCGTGGCCGAGGCGTGGCCCTTCGACTCCGGTCCGGCCGGGCCGGAGTCGACTCCCTCGCACCCGGCCAGGGCGAGCAGCGCCGCCGCTGTCAATACCGTTATCCACTTGTTCTTCTGACGCCGCATGAGCTGAATCGTTCCCTCTGTTTGGCACTGCTACGCGGCAGCGTACCTGTTCGATCCTGTGGGACCGGCTGATGCTCTACAGTCACGTAGAAGTGCAGGCAGAAGCATTCCGCATGTGACGAAGGAGTGGACGCCACGATGGTGTTCAAGAGGCTGCTCGGCTCGCTGGGCGTCGGCGGTCCCGCCGTGGACACGGTCCTCGATCCCGGCGCGGTGACGCCCGGTGGCCAGCTCGGCGGACAGGTCCATCTGCGCGGCGGGGGCGCGGAGTTCACGATCGAGCACATCACGCTCGAACTGGTCGCCCGGGTGGAGGCCGAACACGCCGAGGGCGAGTCGGAGGGCACCGTCGTCTTCCACCGCCATGTCGTCGGGGGCAACTTCCGGCTCGGCGCGCAGGAGCGGCGGTCGGTCCCGTTCAGCTTCCCGCTGCCCTGGGAGACGCCGGTCACCGAACTGCACGGGCAGAGCCTGGGCGTCGTGCTGGGGGTCCGTACCGAGCTGGGCATCGCCGGGGCGCGCGACAAGGGCGACCTGGATCCGCTCGCGGTGCGCCCGCTGCCCGCCCAGGAGGCGGTCCTGGAGGCGCTCGGGGAGCTGGGCTTCGGCTTCAAGTCCGCCGACCTCGAACTCGGCCACATCGGCGGCAGCGGGCAGCAGCTGCCGTTCTACCAGGAGATCGAGCTGGTCCCCGCGCCCCGGTACACACACCGGATGAACGAGCTGGAGGTGACGTTCCTGGCCGGACCGGCCGGTGTCGACGTGGTCCTGGAGGCCGACCGGCGCGGTGGGTTCCTGTCCTCGGGCGACGACGCGCTGTCCCTGTTCACGGTGGGCCACCAGGAGGCCGGACGGCCCGACTGGGCGACCGAGGTGGACGGCTGGATCGCCCGGCTGCTCGACCGGCACGCCGCGTACGAGGCCGCGGCGGCGCATCACGCGTACGGACAGCACCATGGGTACGACGCGTACGACCCCCACAAGGGCCACGCCGACGGATACGGCAGCCCCCACGGCCATAGCGGCGGACACGACGGCGGACACCGCTCGGGCCCCGGCGTGGGGACCGCGATCGCCGCCGGGGCGGCCGGTCTCGCGGTGGGCGTGGTCGGCGGCATGGTCGCCGCCGAGGTCGTCGACGAGGTGGGAGACTTCTTCGAGGGTGACGACGAGAACGAGGAGGGCTGATCATGTTCGGCTTGAGTGAACTGGCGATACTCCTGATCGTCGTCATCGTCCTGGTCGGGATCCGCAAGCTGCCGGGCCTCACCCGCAGCGCGGGCACCTCGCTGCGCATCCTCAAGAGCGAGGCGCGAGCGATGAAGCGGGACGGCGAGGAGGCCGAGCCCCGCGCCGTCTACCAGGTCAAGCGGACGCCCCCGGAACCCGGCCCGGACCGCCCGCTCTGACCAGCGGGCCGATCCGCCCGGCCAGCCCCGGCGCGAGCGCCCTCACCAGCAGCCCCAGCGCCAGGGCGACCAGGGCGCCGACGACGATTCCGACGGCCACGTCGTGCGGGTAGTGGACCCCCACCCACACCCGCGAGGCGGCCATCGCGAGCGCGCAGACGCTCGCGATGACGCCGAGCCGGGCCGACACGAACCACAGGGCGATCGCGGCGGCCGCCGCGATCGTGGCGTGGTTGCTGGGGAAGGACCAGTCGCCGGGCGCCGGGCACGCCTCCAGGGTGACGGCGCGCAGCGACTGGCACGGGCGCAGTTCGCGCACGGCGGACTTGACCAGGGTGCTCACCACGAACGCCAGGACGGTGAGCAGGGGCGCGGCCAGCGCCCGCACGGCGCGTTCACGCTCGCCCCGCACGCGGGCGCGCCACCAGCCGTAGAGCATCAGGACGGCGAAGACCGCGAGCCCGTACGAGGAGTAGAGGCCGACGGCGCGGTCGAGCCAGCCCGGCGCGTCCTGCGCCGCGCGCACCACGTCGAGGTAGGCGGGGCCGTCGATACCGGCCCCGTCGTAGCCGGTGGGCGCGGGGGCGGCGGCGAAGGGCAGAGCGTGCGGAAGGTTCATCGGGTCCATCGATTCATCCGGTTCGTCGAATGCGGCGGTATCGGCTGTTCCATCGGTCTCATCCGACTCATCCGACTCAGTTGATGCGGCTGACGCGGCAGGGGCGCTTGGGCCGTCACGGCGAGCGGGGCCGGCGGGATCACGGCCGGGCCCCCGCACCGGCGCGCCGGGTCCGGCGGGCCCTGCGCACCTCCAGGGCCACGGGCACCAGGGAGAGCGCGACCACGGCGGCGATGACGGGCAGCAGATAGCGGTCGACATTCGGCACGGACGCGCCGAGCCCGTATCCGGCGAGGGTCACCCCGACGGTCCACAGCAGACCGCCGAGCACCTGCCACACCGTGAAGACGCGGGCCGGGACGCCGAGGACGCCGGCGAGCGGATTGAGCACGGTGCGCACGAGCGGCAGGAAGCGGGCGAGGACGATCGCCTTCGCGTAGCCGTACCGCTGGAGGATCTCACCGGCCCGGGCGGCGCCCTCGGCGATCTTCCGCGATCTCGAGCGCGCCAGGAAGGCCGGTCCGGCCCGCCGGCCGAGGAGGTAGCCGGTCTGGGCGCCGGCCAGCGCACCCGCCGCCGCGGCGGTCAGCACCCAGGGCAGCGAGAGATGGCCGGGCACGGCCTTGGAGCCGGCGCACAGCAGTCCGGCGGTGAAGAGCAGCGAGTCCCCCGGCAGGAAGAAACCGACGAGAAGGCCGGTCTCGGCGAACAGGACGACCGCGATGCCCAGCGTGCCGAAGGCGGCGAGCAGGGATTGCGCGTCCAGCACGTTCACCGCCAGAGGGGTGAGCGGGGGCACGGCGGCGGGCGGCGGGAGCATCGGCTCGGCCCTTCGGGTCGGCGGGGGCGCCGGAGCGTACGTCCGGGGCCGGGGCAGCGGAAAGCGGCGACCGCGTATCCTGTGTCTACAGAACAGTAGTCGGTCTACTTCACTGTAGACGAAAGTGCGGAGACGAAGGTTCCGATGGCGGACACGGAGAACGAGCGGCGCCCCTCGGGCGAGCTGGAGGCCAGTGTGCTCGCCGCGCTGTGGGCCGCGGGCGGCCCGCGCACGGCGGCCCAGATCCGGGCCTCGATACCCCAGCCCCTCGCCCGCACCACGGTGGCGACCCTGCTGGCCCGGCTGTACGAGAAGGGGGCGATCGACCGCAGCCCCGCCGGGCGCGGTTTCGCGTACCGCCCGGTCGAGGACGCGCACGGGCTCACCGCTCGCCGGATGCACCGCGAGCTGGACCAGGACGCCGACCGCGGCCTGGTCCTGGCCCGTTTCGTCGAGGGCCTGAACCCCGAGGACGAGGCCGAGCTGCGGCGTCTACTGGAGGACGGCGGCCAGTGACCCTGTCGGCACTGCTGCCCACGGCACCGCTCCCCTTCCTTCTGCTCCCACTGGCCCTGCCGTGGGGGCTGCCGCCGCTCGCCCGGCGGGTGGCGGAGCGGGTCCGGCCCGACATCGCCCTGTGGACGGTCACCTCGGCCGCCGCGGCCCTCGCCCTCGGGGTGCTGGCCTGCCTGGGCGCCCTGCTGCTGCCGCCGGCCCTCGCCCTGCCGCCGCTCGCGCACCTCGCCGAACTCGTCCGCCCCCTGGAGACCGGGCCGCGCGCCCTGGTGCTGGGCGCCGCCGCACCGGCCGCCGGCGCCCTCGCGGTCACCGCGGCCGTCGCCGTACGGCGGGCGCTCGCGGAGGTCCGCCGGTTCCGCGCGGCCCACGAGGACGTGGCCGGACTGCCGCAGGCCGGCGGCCTGTGCGTCGTCGACGACCCGCGCGCGGACGCGTACGCGCTGCCCGGCACCCGCCGCCGGGCGGACCGGATCGTGGTGACGACCGGAATGCTGCGCGCCCTGAGCGCGCCGGAGCGCGAGGCGCTGCTCGCACACGAGCGGGCCCATCTGGCCGGGCGCCACCATCTCTTCCTGGCCGTCGGCCGGCTCGCCGGCTGGTGCCATCCGGCGCTCGGCGGCGTGGTGCGGCAGGTGTCGTACGCGGCGGAACGGGCCGCGGACGAGGCGGCGGCCCGTGCGGCCGGGGACCGCGGCCTGACAGCCCGGGCCGTGGGGCGGGCCGCGCTCGCCACCACCGGGGGACGTACGGACCGGCCCTCGTTCGCGCCGGGCGCGGCCGGCGGCCCCGTACCGGCCCGGGTGAGGGCCCTCATGGGCCGCGCCCCGACGCGGCGGATGGCGCCCGCGCTCCTCGTCATGGCGCTGCTGTGCGGGGTCGCCGGGGGTTCCGCGACCACGGGTCTGACCCTGCTGCACCGGGACGTCGAGATCGCCCAGGGGGACGTCGCGGAACTCTGAGCCGCGAAGAGCCGGGCCGAGTCGACCGCAGGCCTCTGCGCCGTGACAAGCCATGACGGGCGTGACGGACCGTGACGGGCGACCGAGGCCCGGGCCGCCGTACGGCGGCCCACCGACACTCCAGGCCACCGTCCGCCGTAGCCGACCGTGACACATTCGACACCGGTCGGCCGCCGCCAGGCGGAGGCGAAATGCCCGGATCGCGGCCATTTTCCCGCCGAATTCGCCAGTTTGTTGCCTGGGTAAAGTAATTGCCAAGACGCCCGTTCCCCGGGACGTCTCCTTCGGCCTGCCCATCCCCAGGAGATTCGCCATGCCCGCAGCGCGCATGAGCCGCACCCCGCTGCCCGGAATCGGTGTCCGCTACGACCTGACCACCCGCGAGGACCGCCGTCTGTCGGTCGTCGCGAGCCGGGACGGTACCCGGGTGCTCAACACCTACAACCGCGACGATCCCGACGATTGCTCCTTGTCGGTGCGGCTGACCCCGAACGAATCGGAGGCGCTCATCGACGCGCTGATGCCCTCGCACCACAGCCCCAGCCTGCTTTCCACCACGGACCTCGGACTGGTCGCCGAGCGGATCGAACTCGGTGGCTCCTCCCACTGGAACGGCCGCGTCCTCGGGGACACCCGAATGCGGACCGAGACCGGTGTGTCGATCGTGGCCGTGCTGCGGCGCGCCGACGCCATCCCCTCCCCCGGCCCCGATTTCCGTCTCGCCGGCGGGGACACCCTCATCGTCATCGGCACCCGTGAAGGGGTCGACGCCGCCGCCCTGATACTCGAAAGGGAGTGATCCATGCACTCGTCCGCCGTCTTCCTCATCGAGTTCGGTGCCATCATCCTCAGCCTCGGCCTCCTCGGCCGACTCGCCGGCCGGCTGAAGTTCTCCCCGATCCCGCTCTACCTCCTCGCCGGCCTCGCCTTCGGTGAGGGCGGGCTGCTGCCACTCGGCGCGAGCGAGGAGTTCGTGGCCATCGGCGCCGAGATCGGCGTCATCCTGCTGCTCCTGATGCTGGGTCTGGAGTACTCGGCGTCCGACCTGGTCGGCAATCTCAAGACCCAGTACCCCGCCGGTCTCGTCGACGCCACCCTCAACGCCCTGCCCGGCGCGGCGATGGCGCTGATACTCGGCTGGGGGCCGGTCGCGGCCGTCGTCCTCGCCGGTGTCACCTGGATCTCCTCCTCCGGCGTCATCGCCAAGGTCCTCGGCGACCTCGGCCGGCTCGGCAACCGCGAGACGCCGGTGGTGCTGAGCATCCTGGTCCTCGAGGACCTGGCCATGGCGGTCTACCTGCCGATCATCACGGCCCTGCTGGCCGGCGTCGGTCTCGCCGCGGGCAGCGTCACGCTCGCCATCGCGCTCGGTGTCGCGGGTCTCGTGCTCTTCCTCGCCGTCCGCTACGGCCGGATCATCTCCCGCTTCGTCTCCAGTGACGACCCGGAGAAGCTGCTCCTCGTGGTGCTCGGTCTGACCCTGCTCGTCGCGGGCGTCGCCCAGCAGCTCCAGGTGTCGGCCGCCGTCGGCGCGTTCCTGGTCGGCATCGCCCTGTCCGGCGAGGCCGCGGAGGGCGCGCACAATCTGCTCAGCCCGCTGCGGGACCTGTTCGCGGCCGTCTTCTTCGTCTTCTTCGGCCTGCACACCGACCCCTCCAGCATCCCGCCGGTGCTGCTCCCGGCTCTCGCGCTCGCCGTGGTCACGGCCGGTACGAAGATCGCGACGGGCTACTGGGCGGCGCGCCGTGCCGGAATCTCGGTCAAGGGCCGCTGGCGCGCGGGCGGCACGCTCGTGGCGCGCGGCGAGTTCTCGATCGTCATCGCGGGCCTCGCCGTCAGCGCGGGCATCGAGCCCTCCCTGGGCCCGCTCGCCACGGCGTACGTGCTCATCCTGGTCATCGTCGGCCCGCTGACCGCCCGTTACACCGAGCCGATCGCCGCGCTGCTGACGCGCCGGTTCCGGCCGGCCACCGCCGGCGCGGACGGGGCCGCGGTGATGCCGGGGCCGCGGACGTCTCCCGAGGACGCGTCGGCCCCGGTGGGCGACGGCACGAACCGCCGCTCCTGACGGATCCCCCGGCCATCGGGCCCTCGGCCCTCGCGCGGCGCGCGGAGCGGGCCGGGAGAGCCGGGAGGCCGGACACATCGAACGGGCGCGTTCGGACAGCCCCTCACGGGGACCTGTCCGGACGCGCCCGTTCGTTTTCCGCCCCGCCCCGGGGCCTCGGGGTCAGGGGTCGGAGGGCAGGGAAGGCCCCGGAGAGTTCCGGGGGAATCTCCGGGTCGGCTCCAGGGGTTCAGAGCGTACGGAAGACCGAGACGACCTTGCCGAGGATCACCGCGTCGTCGCCGGGGATCGGCTCGTAGCGCGGGTTCTCCGGCATCAGCCAGGCGTGCGCGCCCCGGTGGGCGAGGCGCTTCACGGTGGCCTCGCCGTCCAGCATCGCGGCGACGATGTCGCCGTCGTCCGCCGTCTCCTGCGCGCGGACGATCACCACGTCACCGTCCTCGATCTGCGCGCCCCTCATCGAGTCGCCCACGACGGTCACCGCGAACAGCCGTCCGGAACCGACGACCTGGGCGGGCAGCACCAGGGTGTCCTCCACCAGCTCCTCGGCCGTGATGGGCACACCGGCCGCGATCCGGCCGACCAGAGGCACGGTCACGGCCCCACTCGCCGCCCGTTCCCGGCCCAGGCCCCGCACTCCGGCCCCGAGGGGGCCCAGCGGCGCGCGCCCGGGCAGCCTCGCGGTCCCGGCTTCGGCCTCGGCGACCACGTACGCGCGCGGACGCTGCGGGTCCTGCCGCAGGAAGCCCTTCTTCTCCAGGGCCCGGATCTGGTGGGACACGCTGGAGGTGCTGAGCAGTCCGGCGGCTGCCGCGATCTCCCGCATCGAGGGCGGGAATCCGTGGTCCTGTGTGTGGGACCGGATGATGTCGAGGATCTGCTGCTGCCGCTGGGTCAGCCCGGCAGCGTTGGTCCGGCTGCCGGGCGGCCGGCCGGCACGGTTCCTGCTCATGGTCGGCCTCCGTTCGTCCGCTTCTCCGACAGAGCACACTAACCCGCCGCACCGGGAAAAGGGCAGGTCGGGTCGGCGAGAGCGTCCCGAAATCCCCCGGAATCCCCTGGTCGCCACCCCACCCGGCCCTATCGCAGCGGCCCGCGCTCGTCGACGAGGACCGCCGGTTCGGTCAGGAAGACGTCCCGGTCCCGGGGGCCGTACGCGATGTTGAAGGTGTCGAGCCAGTACAGCCAGTCGCGCAGCCCCAGGGCACTGGAGAACCGGTAGTTGAGCTGCCAGCGGACCCACTGCCCGGGCAGCAGCCGTACGGCCGGCGGCCTGCGCCGCCGGGGCGGTACCCCGCACAGCGGCTCGACCCGGGCGAGCACCCGGAGCCGGTCGCCTTCGTCGCGCAGCCGGAGCCCGACCTCGTCGAGATTCCGGACCGCCGGGCGCGGCGCGAATCCGTCCCGTTCCGCCATCTCGACGTAGTGGGCGAACCCGTAGGGCTGGGAGGGCGGGGGCGGAGAGGACGATCCAGGGGCTCCGGGGCTCCCGTACGGCGCCTCGTCGGGGAGTGGGAATCCGGCCGGCAGCGCGTTCCTACGGATGGCGGCCGGTCCGCCCCGGGACTCCTTCGTCCAGAAGGTCCTGACCCACTGCACGGTGATGTCCACTCCGCCTCCCCCGTCACCGGGAGCGTACGGGCGTTCGGCCGCCGGCCGCATCCGTGTTCCGGCCCGTCCGACCGGCCGCCCCTCCACTCGTCTCGTCCGCCCCTTCCGCTCGGGTCACTCGAAGCGGGCCGGATCCCCCGCCCCGCGCCGGACGATCTCCGCCTCCCCGCTGGAGAAGTCGACGACGGTGGTCGGCTCGGTGCCGCAGTCGCCGGAGTCCACGACGGCGTCGAGGACGTGGTCGAGCCGTTCCTTGATCTCCCAGCCCTGCGTCATCGGCTCGTCCTCGTCGGGCAGCAGCAGGGTGCTGGACAGGAGCGGTTCGCCGAGCTCGGCGAGCAGCGCCCGGGTCACGGCGTGGTCGGGGATCCGGACGCCGACGGTCTTCTTCTTCGGGTGCTGGAGGCGGCGCGGCACCTCGCGGGTCGCGGGCAGGATGAAGGTGTAGCTGCCCGGGGTGGCCGCCTTCACCGCGCGGAAGACGTCGTTGTCGACCTGGACGTACTGGCCCAGCTGGGCGAAGTTCTCGCAGACCAGCGTGAAGTGGTGGCGGTCGTCGAGGTGCCGGATGGAACGGATCCGCTCCAGTCCCTCACGGTTGCCGATCCGGCAGCCGAGCGCGAAGCAGGAGTCGGTGGGGTACGCGATGAGGGCGTCGGCACGGAGGCTGTCGACCACGGTGCCGATGGTACGGGGCTGCGGGGAGATCGGGTGCACGTCGAAGTACTTGGCCATCCGCCGACCCTACGGGATGACGCCCGCCGCACCGCGCCGCACGGTCCTGTGCCGCGCCACGACGCCACCGCCGGAGCACCCCCGAAGCACCGTCCGACCACCGCCGGATCGCCCTCGGGCCACCCCCGGACCAGCGCCCGTACAACCCGCTCCGAGGCGGCCGAGCCGCCGTCCCGTGCGGCTCCCCGCCGTGGCAGTGGTGCGGCGTCAGGGCACGGGACGGGCCCGGAGCATGGGAATCCTGGCGCGCGACTTCCTGGCCCCCGCGTGGAAGGCGAGGATCACCAGCCGGGAACCGGGCGCGGTCATCGGCTGGGCGGCGCAGATGGCGACATGCCCCGGCCCGTGCTCGGGGTGCAGGATCGGGCGCTCGTCGCCGTCGGGGTGGATGGAGGCGCCGCCCGCGTCCCACAACGGCCGCAGATCGGGATCGAGCGCCGCCTCGCGGGCGATCCGCAGCAGCGTCCCGTCATCGGGACGCAAGGTGAGCGCCGCACGCAGCTGCGGCAGAACGGCCGGCGCCCAGACGGTGTCCCACTGGAGCAGGGTCTCGCGGCCGTCGGGTTCGAGGAGGATCCACCGCATCATGTTCCGGGGGATCCGCCGCCCGGCGAAGAACGCGGCCCAGGCCTCGTTGTAGGCGAGCGTGTTCCAGGAGGCATCCGTCACGTACGCCATGTGGGAGATCCCGTCGACCGCGTCCTGCCACAGGCCGGGCACCTCCAGGCCGGAGACCGTGCTGAGCGGGGCGGGCGGGTCGCCGATGCCGGCGTACCGGCACAGGCTGCCCCACTCCTGCTCGTTGAGCCGGAACAGCCGGGCCACCTGGCGGAGGTAGTCGACCGGCGGGTGCGGATAGCGGCCGGTCTCCAGCCGGTTGTACGTGTGCAGCGCGCGTGCCGTCAGCTCGTCGACCTGCTGCTGGGACAGGCCCTGGGCACGGCGGCCCTGCCCGGTCGGCCGGGCGAGTCCGTACTGCTCGGGCTCGATCAGCGCCCGTCGTTCCATCAGGAGCGCCTTCAGCGCGGGCTTGTTCATCGCCATGGTCTGTCGTCCCCCGTGGAGCGTGTGGACACCGCACCGGGAGCCTAATTCCTGGCGCCGTTATTCCTCATAAAAACTGCGCGTAGAAATCGGCTCGGCAGCGGGACAAGCTGTCCGGTGTGGACGCCCGACCAGCCGGAAGGCCGCTCGGGACGGCCACAGTGCAGCACGGCGGGGTGATGGCGAGCCGGGCGGGCGGATCCCGTCCCACAGGCGCGCCGGGGCAGCCCTGTCCGTCCTCGTCGGAGTTCCGGCGGGGTGCGGCCGGCCGGCGCCACGGCGCCGGGACCGGTCGCGCCCGTGCCGGGACTCCGCGGGCCCGTGACTGCGGCCGGTGCCGACAATCGCCACGATGTCGCGTCCTCGACACCGGTCGCGTGAGCGGCCGACGGCGTACACCCGTGGCGCCGGACCGGCCCGTCGACCGGCCCCGGGCAGTTCCCTCCGCCTCTGCCCGGGGCCGCACGACGTCACCCGCCGACCGCGGACCGGGCCGTGCGGACCGGATCCATGGATGGACCGGATCCCCCGGCCCGGGTGGGGTAGCGTGCGCGGACCGCCCGCCGCCGACACACCCGGGAGCCCCGAATGAGCCGACGTTCGGCCGACGAACGCCGTGAGGAGCTGATCGAGGCGGCGATCCGGGTCATGATCCGCGACGGGGTCGGCCGGGCGACGACGCGCGCGGTGGTGGCGGAGGCCGGACTGCCGCTGGGCGCGTTCCACTACTGCTTCCGCTCCAAGGAGGAACTGCTCCAGAGCGTGATCGAACGGATCATGGTGCGGGCCTCGGCCCCGGCGGTCGCGGCGGCCTCGGTCGACGGGATGTCCGTCGAGTCGGCCGTACGGACGGCGCTGCACGCGTACTGGGAACGGATCCGGCAGAGCCCGGACGAGCACCTGCTGACGTACGAGTTGACACAGTACGCGCTGCGCCAGCCCGGCCTCGCGGAACTGGCACGCAAGCAGTACGCGCACTACACCCGGGTCACCCGCGACTCCCTGGAGGCGATGGCCCGGCTCGCCGGCGCCGAGTGGACCGTGCCGATGGCGGTCCTGGCCCGGCACGGGCTCGGGGTCCTCGACGGTCTGACCCTCACCTGGCTGATCGACCGCGACGACGAGCTCGCCCGCGCCGCGCTCGACGAGTACGCCTCCTATCTGGTGTCGGTCGCGCGGCCGGACGGAGGGCGGGGCGCGCGAGCGGAGTGATCCGCGCCGGTACGATCGGGACCATGCCGCACGGGGCACCCGCCGACCAGCCAGCACTCGCCAGCGCGAGGCGGGGGCGAGGCGATCTCGCACCGGGGGCATCCGCCGGGACGTCCGCGGGGCCATCCGCCCGGCCGAAACCCGGGGCGGGGCACGGGGCACGGCGCGGACAGCGGGTGGTGCTGGTCGCCGCGCGGTCGGCGGTGGCGCTGCACCGGCTGCTCGACGCGCTGCCCGTCTTCGAGGGCGATCCCCGGGTCGCCACCCGCTTCACCCTGGTCCCCGGGTCCCGCTTCGGCACCGAGGCGCTGGCCGCGCTCGACCGGGCCGGGGCGCGGACCGTTCCCTGGGACGAGGCCCGGCGGGGCACGCACGATCTGGTGCTGGCCGCGAGCCCCAAGGGCGAGCTGCGCACGCTGTCCGGGCCACGGGCGCTGCTGCCGCACGGGGCGGGCTTCAACAAGGCGCTGAGCGAAGAGGGTTCGGCGGCGCTGCCGTCCGGCCTGGATCCGCATTTCCTGACGTCCGGCGGGGCGCCGTGGGCCGATCTCTACGCGCTGGCGCACGAGGCGGACGCCGAACGGCTGGCCCGGTCCTGTCCGTCCGCCGGGCCGCGAGCCGCCGTGGTCGGGGACCCGACCCTGGACCGGCTGCTCGCCTCCGTCCCGCACCGCGAGTCCTACCGTGACGCGCTGGGCACGGGTCCGCGCCGGCTCGTCGTCCTCGTGTCGACCTGGGGGCCGGAGTCGCTGCTCGAACGCCGCCCCGAACTGCCCGCCGAACTGCTGCTGGGCCACCCCCACGACGGGTATCTGTTCGCCCTGGTGCTGCACCCCAACGCGTACAGCGAGACCGGCCGTTTCGACCTGGCCCGGCAGCTCGCCCCGGCCGTGTCCGCCGGGCTGCTGCTGCCCGATCCGTACGAGGAGTGGGCCGCGCTGCTCGTCGCGGCCGACGGCGTGGTGACCGACCACGGGTCCACCGCCCTTTACGCGGCGGCGCTCGGTCGGCCGGTCGTCGGCGCGTACGACGGGGGCGTGGAGCTGGTGCCGGGCAGTCCGATGGCGCGGCTGCTCGGGTCCGTACCCCCGTTGGCCGCGCCGGAGCGGCTGGAGGAGGCTCTCGGGCTCGCGTCGGCCGTCGACACCCGCGCCGTGGCGGGGGCGGCCTTCGCCCGCCGGGGGCACGCGCTGGAGAGTCTGCGGCGGGAGCTGTACCGGCTTTTGGACCTGGACCCGCCGTCATACGCTCCCCGGCCCCGGCCCTTCCGGTGCCCCGCGCTCCGCCCGGACCGGCCGGCCGTCCACGCGGTGCGGGCCGAGGTGGCGGGCGACCGGGTGGTCCTCGCGCGCTTCCCGCCGGACACCCGCGAGCCGGTGCACCATCTGGCGGCCGAGTACCGGGCGGGCGCGGAGCGCGCGCCGCAGAGCGCGGCCGTTCTCTGGCGCCGGGCGCCCGAGGGCGACGACGGGGCCGGCGGCGGGGCGCGCGGTGCGCACAGGGCCGGCGGGCCGTACGGGTCCCCTGGACCTTACGGGTCCTACGGCGCGCGGACGGCGTGGACCGCGGGCGGCTGGTCGGCGCACACGCTGGGCGAGTTCCCCGGCTGTCGTACGGCCGCCGTGATCGAGTCGGCCGACCGGCTGCTGCTCCGGCACCGCCGGGCGGGACCGCTGCTCGTCCGCGTGGAACCGCACCGGACGGCGGGGCGGGTGGCACGACCCGACCCGGTGGCGGTCGTGTCCGCGGTGCACGCGTGGCTCGGCGCGACCCGGGAGCCGTGTCTGCCGGCGACGCTGTCGTGCGAGGTCGGGCCGGTGACGGTCCGTGTGCGGGTCGCCGAGGCACGGGAGGCCGACCTCGACGCCCGCGAGCTGTGACCGGCCCCGGCCTGGGCAGCTCTCCCAGGGATCTGCCCGGCGGACCGGGCCGGACAGGCCCTATGTCCCGCCGTCGGCGGGCAGCGCACCGGCCTGTTCGGCCAGATTCCGCGCGGCCGCGCCGTACTCCCCGGCCTCCCTCATCCTCCCCAAGTCCTTCATGAGGGCGGACAGTTCGTCCAGGATCCGCTTCTCGTCGGTGCCGGAGCCGCGCCGGCGGGCGGCGGCGAGGGCCGCGGTCATCAGGGGTTCCGCCTCCTCCGTACGGCCGGCGAGGCGCAGCGCGCGGCCGAGTTCGAAGCCGGCCCGGGCGCTCAGCCGCTCCCGGTGCTGCTCCCGCGCGGCCTCGTGGGCCTCGCTCAACAGGCGTACGGCGGCCTCGGCGTCGCCGCTGCCGAGGGCGGCCTTGCCCAGCAGATAGGTCTGGAGCAGGACACCGTACGCGTTGCCGATCGCGGCGTGGATCGCGCGCGAGGCCTCGAAACCGGCGACGGCCCCGGGCCAGTCACCGGCCTCGGCGGCCAGCAGGCCGCCGAACTCCAGCGCGGAGGCCCGCAGTCGGCGATCTCCGGCGTCCGTGCCGAGGTGCTCGGAGGCCGCCACCGCGCGCCGCACCTGCTCGTCCGCTTCCGCGTAACGCCCCTGTTCCCACAGGGGTCTGGCGAGCTGGCAGCGCATCCGGATCCGGGCACCGAGGTGTTCGGACCGGTCGGCGGCGGCCACCCCGGTCCGGAAGGCGTCGATCACGTCCGCGTAGTGGGGGTGGTCGAGGAAGTGGGTCCACAGCGGCTCGCACAACGCCCAGGCGTCCTCGTCGAGTCCGGACGCGAACGCCAGCCGGACACAGCCGTACAGTGCCGCCCGGTGGTCGTCGAGCCAGCGCAGCGCCGCCGCCTTGCCCGCGAAGTCCACGTCGGGTCCGTCGAGAGGGCCCGCCGGGGCGGGTGGTGCTGCGAGGGTCATCCGGGGGCCGGCGGCGAGCAGGTCGGCGCGGGCGGCCTGGCGCCGGAACCACCGGACGAGCGCGGTGCGCGCGGCGAGCGGATCGCGTGTGGCGCCCACGGCGCCGGGGGCGCTCGTGGCGTCCGTGGCGTCCGTGTCCTGCCGGGCGCGCCGCTCGGCGTGGCCGCGTACCAGGTCGTGCATGCGGAAGCCCTCGTCGCGGCCTTCCAGCAGGCCCGCCGACTCCAGTTCGGCCAGGGCGTCGAGGGCCCCGTCCAGGTCCAGGCCGAGGAGGGCGGCGACCGGCTCGGGCTCGACGAGCGGCGCCGGGTAGAGGGGCAGCAGCCGGTACAGCCGGGCGGCTTCGGGGCCGAGTCCGGCGTAGGAAGCGTCCCAGACCGCCTCGACCATGGGGATGCCCTTCCGGTGGAGTTCCCCGGTCAGCTCGACGACCAGCCGGGACAGGCTCTTCCTGCGGTACTTGCGCACCCACTGGCCGGCCACAGTGAGCGCGGCGGGCAAGCCGCCGCAGCCCTGGACCAGTGCGGCCGCGGCGTCCGGCTCGGCGGTCAGCCGGGGGTCGTCGACGATGGCGGCGAGCATCCGTACGGCGTCGTCGGCGGCGAGGGGCGGCACCGCGATCTCGACAGCCGCCGTGCCGTCGAGGTCGTACAGGGGTCCCTGGCTGGTGACGATGACCAGGCTGTGCGGCGACGCCGGAAGCAGCGGCAGCACCTCGCTGCCGAACCGGGCGTTGTCGATCACGACGATGAGCCGCTTGTCCCTGGTCCTGGTCCACAGCTGCCGGGTGCGGCCCGCGAGCGAACGCTCCAGCCATTCGGGGCGCACGTGCAGACCGGTGAGCAGACCGCCGACGGCGTCGGCCACGTCGACGGCGCCGTCCCGGCGCAGGTCGTCGAGGTCGAGGGAGAGCACCCCGTCCGAGTAGCGGTCGGCGAGGCCGCGCGCGACATGGAAGCCCAGAGCCGTCTTCCCGATGCCGGCGATCCCGGTCAGGACGACGGTGAGCGGCCCCGCCCGGCCGGGCCGCTCGTCGACGGCACACCGGATGCATTCCTGTTCGGCGTGCCGGTTCTCGAAGTGGGCGAGTTCCGGCGGCAGCTGATACGGGACCGGGTGCTCGGCCGCCGCCGTGGTGTGGATGTGCTGGTGCAGTTCCCCGATGCGGCCGGCCTGGACGACGAGGTCCGCCTGCCCGCTCACGCTGTTGTGGGTCTCCTCGGCCATGGCCCAACCCTAGGGCCTCGGTGCCGGGGTGACGGGTGCACTGGAGCGGTCGGTGTTCCCAGCAGGCCGCGTTCTTCGGTGGGGCGCGTGAATCCCGTGCTCACGCGTCTTCGGTGTCTCTTCACGCTCTCGGGTGTTTCGACGCTCCCCCCGGCGGGGCCGGGACGGCGCCTCCGGTCCGCTCAGGAGGTGGGGCGCCAGTCGAAGGGGAAGTGTTTGCTCGATCCGCCGCGGTAGCGACGGGAGAAGTCGAAGCCCTCGGCGTGGTCCGCGGACACGACTCCCCAGGTGGCCACCTGTCCCGGTCCGACCTCCGCGCCGGGGGCATTGATCAGCTGGACCCTGCGGCTCGGGTCGGCGGTGGGGCCGGTCAGCGCCCTGGCGCCCACGTCCACCTGGTCCGCCACGGAGGCACGCCAGTACCCCAGGTCCTCGGCGGCCTCGAAGACGACCGGGGCGTACCGCACTTCGCGTACCTCGCCGATGAGCGAGCCGAAGGTGCCCGGCCAGCCGCCCACGTTGCCGCGGAAGATCTCCTCCAGGGCCTGCCGCTGCCGCTGCGTGCCCTTGGCGTCGATGTAGAACATCACGCTCATGCGGGTGTCGGTGTCCTTCTCCCACATGTTGCCGGCGAACTCCCCCAGGGCCACCACGCCCAGGCCGTCCAGCCGTACGTCGTCGAAGTGTCCCTCGTGGATCTGCCACACCAGGGTGAACAGGCAGGCCCCGTCCGTGGGGGCCTGGGCGAAGGTGCAGGGGCAAGGCAGGGAGCAGCTGCAGACGTCGAACCACTCGCCTCGGATGTGCCAGTTCGTCTTGTCCATGACCGCCACCTCCCCACTACCCCTGGGGGGTATGCATTCTCGATTTCTCGTTCGACGCTGATCGGCCACGCGCGAGCCTCCCGGACAGCCCCTCGCCCGCCCGACCCGGCCGGGAACTCCCGCCCGCGGCGCACCTTCAGGCCTGACGGCGCAACCGACCAAGCGTCATCCATGGTTCCGGGCGGGTCACTTCGGAGCACGGGGAACCAGGACCGCGACCCGCCCTCCCCCACAGGACACCCCAAGCGCGAACCGGCCGACAGTGGCGCACAAGAGGAAACGTTTCACGCCCGTCCGAAAACCTACGACCCCGGAACAGACAAAAGGCATGTCGAATGACACTCGCTTTCGAATATACGAAATATATCCCAAAAATCCTTATCCGGACATTTTGGAGTGCATTTCGGCCAGGAGGAATAAAGATGATTGCCGTGCACACCGTTCCCACAGGATCGTCTTCCTGCAAGCCCGAGACGAAACGACGCGAGGGTCGCTCCACGAGGTCATCGACACGCTTTTCCCTGATCGCCCCCAAGGCGTTGCGAAAGCGGCCTCCCGGTTCGGCACCCGAATGAAGGAGAACTCGTGATCTCGAAAATGAAGAGGTTCGCCCGCTCCATGGCCATGGCTTTCGCCGCGGCCGCGACGATCACCCTGACCATGCCCGCCGGCAACGCCTACGCGATCGACCACGTGGAGTGCCGGGGCGGCGAGAGCTTCCTGAAGATCTGGTCGCACAGCGGTGGCCGGAACAGCGTGGACTGCTACGCGAACCGCGGCAGGACCGACTTCGGCGGGTGGTGGGTCGACAAGATCTCCACCGGCAACAACGACCTCATCTACTACGACGCCAACGGCGATTCGGTGAAGATCGAGCGGTGGCACGAGATCTCCTTCCCGAACCGTCCCCCGAAGGTGAAGGCCATCGAAATCCTGTGACCGGCCGAAACTCCTCCGCCAGGAAAGGGAGTTCCCTCGTCTGATCCCTTTTCGAGAACAGCCGCCTTCATGAAAGACATCTCCTCCGAATTCTCCCGCGGGTGAATCCCGCTCCGCCGCATCCCTGATGCCGGCCACGCACTCCGGGCGTGGCCGGTTTCAGTCGTGTTCCGCCACGGAGCCGCCGACATGATGTGTGCGCGAGGCGCCGCCCTCCGGCGCGGCGGCGCGAAGAGCGGTCGCCTTCTGTTCCGTGCACGTTCAACTCGCGGTCCCTGGGCGGGCGATGTGCCACTCCTAAGGTCCTCGGAGGTTTCGACGGAAGGGCCTCATGAACACTCTCCTCGCGATCCGCGCGCGTGGGATCACCAAGTGT
Organism: Streptomyces sp. NPDC048718; assembly: GCF_043198875.1. Taxonomy (NCBI): domain Bacteria; kingdom Bacillati; phylum Actinomycetota; class Actinomycetes; order Kitasatosporales; family Streptomycetaceae; genus Streptomyces; species Streptomyces sp. NPDC048718. The sequence continues at coordinate 182,518 of NZ_JBICVG010000015.1, read as the reverse complement.
TTCGGTGACGTCGTCGCTCTCGACGGCATCGACCTGGAGGTGACGCGAGGCCGGATCCACGGACTCGTCGGACCCAACGGCGCGGGCAAGACGACCCTGCTGGGACTTCTGCTGGGGCTCGCGGTCCCCGACGACGGGCGGCTGGAGATCCTGGGGACGCCGGTCGAGCGGGCGCTCGCCACACCCGACGGTGTCGCCGGGTTCGTGGACGGCCCCGGTCTCTACCCGTCCCTTACCGCCCGGCAGAATCTCGCGGCGCTGGCCGCGCTGCGCGGCCACGACACCCGGGCCACGGGGATCGACGAGGTGCTCGACGAGGTCGGGCTCCGCGAGGTCGCCGACGAACGGACCCGCGGCTTCTCCCTCGGCATGCGCCAACGGCTCGGGCTGGCCGCCGCGTTGCTCACGCAGCCACGGCTGCTCGTCCTCGACGAACCGTCCAACGGTCTCGACCCGGCGGGCAAGCAGCATGTCCACGGCGTCCTGACCCGGCTCGCGGCGCGGGGCACGAGCATCGTCCTGTCGAGCCACCGGATGGACGACCTGGAGGCGTTGTGCTCCGAGGTCACCCTCCTCGCCACCGGCCGGGTCGTCTTCTCCGGCCCGCTGGACAAGCTCGCCGCCGACCACCGTGAACTCGACTACCGGCTGCGGACATCCGATCCGCGGGCCGCGCGGGCCCTGGCCGCGGACACGGCCGGGATCCGGATCGCCGAGGGCGCCCGGCCCCTGCCCGAGGGCTCCGGCACCCTCGTCGTCCGCGCACAGGTGCCCGCCCTCGACGAACTGGTGGAACGGCTCGTCCACGCGGGCATCGCGCTGCGCGAACTCGCCCCGCTGGTCTCGCCCCTCGAAGCCGCCTTCCTCGCCCTCACCGAACCGCGACAGCGACAGCGACAGCAGGAGGCCGGCCGATGACCGCGTCCGCGACCACCGTCCTCGATCCCCCTCGTACGGCGGCTGCCCGCCGCGTCCCGCTCTCCCGTGCCTGCCGGTTCGAGCTGGTCAAGGTCGTCTCCCCGTGGCGGACCCGGCTGCTCCTGCTCACCTGCTGGATCGCGCCGGGGCTCTTCGTCGCGGCGGTGAACCAGCAGAGCACACTGCCCTCGGACACCCTCTTCGGCCGCTGGATGCACGCGACGGGGTGGGCCGGGCCGCTGGTGGTGCTCGGGTTCGCGGGCATCTGGGCGCTCCCGCTGCTGACCTCGGTGGTCGCCGGTGACATCTTCGCCTCCGAGGACCGGCTCGGCACCTGGCGGCATCTGCTCGTCGCGGTCCGGTCGCCCCGGCGCATCTTCGCGGCGAAGGCACTGGCGAGTCTCGCCGTGATCCTGCTGCTGGTGGCCGGGCTCGCCTGTTCCAGCACGGTCGGCGGCCTTCTGACGGCCGGTCACCGGCCGCTGGTCGGGCTCGACGGCCATGCGCTGACCGCCGGGGACGCGGCCGGCCGGGTCGCGCTGGCCTGGCTCTGCGCCCTCGCCCCCACGCTGGCCCTCGCCGCGATCGGCCTCCTCGGGTCGGTCGCCCTCGGACGGTCCCCGATGGGACTGCTGCTGCCCGCGCTCGTCGCCCTCGTGACGCAGCTCGCGCAGCTGCTGCCGCTGCCCGTCGCCGCGCGGCTCGCGCTGCCCGGATACGCGTTCCTCGCCTGGAACGGACTGTTCACCGGCCCCGCGCAGACCGGGCCGCTGCTGATCGGCGTCGCGGTCGCTCTGGCCTGGGCCGTGCTGGCGACCGTCCTCGCGTATCTGCTCTTCCTCCGGCGCGACTTCACCAGCCTGGCCGACGACGGCTCGGGCCGCCGCGCCGCCATCGCCGGGGCCCTGCCGCTCGTCGCCCTGCTCGCGGTGACGATCGTGGCCGTCCGGGTGGCGACGGGGGCCACGGGCTCCGGGATCGACCAGGACAAGGTGCGGCGTTCCGTCGCCACCGCGTTCGCCCACCTCTACCGGCTGCAGACCGATCAGCTCAACCGGCCCGATGTCACCGAGGCGCAGCTGAAGACGGCGGCGACCTGTGACAAGGGCGCCGGGCGGGTCGACGCCGAGGGGCCGGGCAACGACTGGCGCTGCGTCGTCACCTGGCGTCTTCCCGGCGTCGAGGCCGTGGGCTCCGCCGTCTACCAGCTCGACGTCACCTCGGACGGACGCTTCGTCGCCGACGGCGACGGGCCGAAGGAAGTGAACGGCTACTTCGTGGTGCGGACCCCCGCCGGGGACGCGCCGAATCCACTCTGGCAGTTCGACGGCACCGTGGAACTGCTTCCCTCAACCCCGAAGGGATGACCATGCAGGTGACACGCCGAAGGCGTGGCGAGAAGAATCGTTCCGGGTTTCCCGGCGGCCGTCTCGTCCGCAGAGCACCGCTGATCACGGCGGGGGTCACCGCGGCCGCCGTCGCCGCCGCGGGCGTGGCCGTCGCCCGGACCGACCGGTTCGGCACCGACCAGGTCGGCCAGAGCACCACGCGGGGCCAGGTGATCTCCAGCGACCAGTACATCGCCCCGTACGGCGAGCGCCTGGTCGTGAACAACGGCAAGATCATGTCGTCGTCCGTCAGCCCGGACGGCACCCACCTCGCGGCGTCCGTCGCCGACGGCGGCGCGGCCCTCGCCCTCGTGGACCTGGCGAACTGGAAGGTGCAGCAGGTCGTCGGCAGCGCCGCGTCGTCCACACCGCGCATCACCAGCAACGAGGTCGGCCAGGAGGGTCCCACGTACTCCCCCGACGGTACGCGGCTGTGGCTGGGCCAGACCGACGGCTACACCCGGTTCAGCGTGAAACCGGACGGCAGCGTCACCGACCCGTTCACCGTCAAGATCCCGGCGGACGGGCCCCGGCACGCGCTCGTCGGCGAGGCCGTGTTCTCGGCCGACGGCGCCACCGTGTACTCCGCGGTCAACGGTCAGAACCGGGTCGTCGCGATCGACGCGGCGACGGGTGCGATCCAGCGCAGCTGGGCCGTCGGCAACGCGCCCCGCGACATGATCGTGGCCGACGGCAAGCTGTACGTGAGCAACGAGGGCGGTCGTCCGGCGAAGCCCGGCGACACCACGATCAACTCGTACAACACCCAGGTTCCGGCCGACCCGGTGACCGCGGCCACCACGACCGGCACGGTCAGCGTCATCGACCTGGCGAAGCCGGACGCCGCCGTCGGGACGATCGACGTCGGTCTGCACCCGACCGCCCTGTACGCCAAGAACGGGGCGCTGTTCGTCACGAACACCGCCACCAACGACGTGTCGGTCGTCGACATCCGCAAGAACAAGGTCGTCCAGACCATCGCCACCCAGCCGTGGCCGGAGGCGTCGGTCGGCTACGAACCCGACGCGGTGACCCTCACCGACGACGGCCGGCTCCTGGTGACGCTCGGCCGCGCCAACGCGATCGCCGTCTACCGTTACACCTCCCCGCAGGAGCCGGTCGGTTACGTCGGCCTCCTCCCGACGGACTACTTCCCCGCGGAGATCGCCGAGGTCGGGGGGCAGATCGTGGTCTCCAACACCCGGGGCATCGACGCCCGCCGCCCGGGCAACCCGAAGGGGCACGGCACTCACGACACCACGTCGAGCCTGCAGCGGTTCACGCTGCCCGGCGACCGTGTGATCAAGTCCGAGACGAAGAAGGTCTTCCAGCAGAACGGCTGGACCAAGGGCGCGGTCAAGCAGACCCAGGGCAAGGGCGGCGGCAAGGCGAAGGCCGTCCCCGTCCCGGCCCGGATCGGCGACCCGTCGACGATCAAGCACGTCTTCCTGATCGTCAAGGAGAACCGGACCTACGACCAGGTCTTCGGCGACATTCCACAGGGCAACGGCGATCCGGCGCTCGCGGAGTTCGGCGAGAACGTCACCCCCAACCAACACGCTCTCGCCCGGCAGTTCGGCCTCTACGACAACACGTACGACATCGGCACCAACTCCGCCGAGGGCCACAACTGGCTGATGCAGGCCGACAATCCGGAGTACACCGAGTCGTCCGCCGGTGAGTACAAGCGCAGTTACGACACCGAGGACGACGCACTCGGCCACCAGCGCACCGGGTTCCTGTGGACCGGCGCGCAGGCGGCGGGCAAGTCCGTGCGGAACTTCGGCGAGTTCCACAGCTTCCTGACCAAGCCCGCGAACGCGAGCTGGCAGAACTTGTACTGCGATGCCAAGAACATGGCGGCGACCGGGCAGGACACCGCGTACCCGCTGAACTCGTCCTCGCCGATCCCGTCGCTCAACGACGTGTCGGTGCACGGCTTTCCGATGTTCGACACCTCCGTCCCGGACGTCTACCGGCACCAGATCTGGAAGCGCGACTTCGAGAAGAACGGTCCGGCGAACCTGAACATGTTCTGGCTCTCCAGCGACCACACCGGCGGCCCCGCGAACGGGCCGGCGCAGGTCGCGGACAACGACCTCGCCACCGGCCGGATCGTCGACCGGATCACGCACAGCCCGTACTGGAAGGACTCGGCGATCTTCGTCCTGGAGGACGACTCCCAGGCCGGCCTCGACCACGTCGACGGCCACCGCGCCCCGGTCCAGATCATCAGCCCCTGGGCCCGGCACGGTGTCGTCGACAGCCGCTACTACTCCCAGATCACGGTGATCCGCACCATCGAGCAGATCCTCGGGATCCACCCGATGAACCAGAAGGACAGCGCGGCCACCCCGATGCGCACCGCGTTCACCCAGAAGCCGGACTTCACCCCGTTCACGGCGCTGCCGAACCGGACCCCGCTCACCGACGGTCTGAAGACCATGCCGTCGTGCGGCGTGGACGTCCCGGCACCGCAGAACCCGAACGCCGCGGCCGTGCCGTCGGCGAAGGTGCCGGCGGACATGAGGAGCGTCGCGGCGACGTGGGACACCTGGAAGTCGCGACAGCGGCTGACCGGTCCCGGTGCCAAGGCCGACTTCGCGAACCCCGCGCAGATGAACCACTTCACCTGGTACGAGGCGCACGGGTGGCGCGAGCCGTACCCCGGTGAGAAGCGGATCCTCGCGCCGAAGGACGTTCCGGGTTCCTTCATCCCGGCGCCGGAGTCCGACGGCTGACGGCTGACGGCTGACGGCTGACGGCTGATCCGGCCCTGGCCCCGGCGCCCCGAGTGGAGCCCCTTCGCCGCGTGCGGCGAGGGGGCTTCCGTGTGCGGCGTGCGCCGGAGGGCTCGCGGGGCGGGCCCCGCCCCGCGAGCCCTCCGGATCGCCGCCTTCCCCGCCGGACTAATCCGGGCAGCGCTCCAGCGTGCCGCTGTCCACGGCGGACTTGTCGCCGAACACCCAGCCGGCCGTGCCGGTTTCCGCGACGCGGGCGTACATCCACTTGTTGGCGTGGGCGTTCATGACGTAGCAGTCGTAGGAGAGCTTGGTGCCGACCTTGACCGCGGTCACCCAGGAGCACTCCGCGTAAGGCCCGGTGTACAGATGGGTGTTGAGGGTCACATGACCGGTGCCGTTGCTGCTGTTCGCGTGGGCCCAGCCGGTGCATCCGGTCGACACCGGGGTGGGCTCCTTCACGGGCTCCTTCGCCGCGGAGGAGGGCTTCGCCTCCGCGGAGGCGGACGGGCGTCCGGCCGGCTTGGCGTCTTCGGCGCCGGGTGCCGGCGTGGGACTCGCCCCGGGACTCTCCGCCTTCTTCGAGGGGGTGGCGGACGGCGTCTCGCCGGGGTTCATGGACGTCAGGTCCCCCGGGGAGGCCGGCTCGTCGTCGGCACCGTCGGCCCGGCCGCCCGCATCGGACATGTCGCCGTCGGCGGGGGTGCTCGCTCCCGGCGGAAGCGCCGCACCGGCCCCGCCGCCTTCGCCGTTCCGCATGTTCATCACGGCGTACGTGACTCCACCGCAGGTCAGGACGGTGGCGGCGGCCACGGCGGCGACCGTGCGGCCACGACGGCGGATGTGCGCGGTCGCGGCACGGGTCTCGGAGCGACTGTGGGATCCGCCGACGGATCCGGCGGATCCGGGTCCCACGGGCCCCATCGGTCCTACGGGTCCCATGCCCGGCTGTCCGCCGCCCGGCGGCACGGGGGCCGCGTACGCACCGGCCGGCAGCGGGGGCACGACGGACTGCGGCGAAGGCGGGGCGGGCGGCGGGACGGCGGGACCGAAGCCCGGCGTACCGAACGCGGGCGGAGTGGCGGCGGGCGGACCGAAGGCCGGCGGAGCGACCGCCTCGGGCGCGACCTGCTGAGGAGCGGCCTGGGGAGCGGCCTGGGGAGGGGGGACCTGCTGGGGCGTGACCGGCCGGGGCGGTGTGAGGGTCGTCGTCCCGCCCCTGGCGACCGTCTCCAGCATCTCGCGCGCCTGCCCGGCGTCGGGCCGCTGCGCCGGGTCCTTGGCCATCAGCGCCCACAGCACCGGGGTGAGCGGCCCGGCGTTGCGGGGCTCCGGCAGCGGGTCACTGATGATCGCCGCCAGCGTGGACCACATCGACGTACGGCGGAACGGCGCGGCGCCTTCCACCGCCGCGTACAGCGTCATGCCGAGCGCCCAGATGTCCGACGCGGCACTGGGCGGCTGCCCCTGCGCCCGCTCGGGCGACAGATAGTCGAGGGAGCCGAAGATCTGGCCGCTCTGGGTCAGTTTGGCCAGGGCCTCGTCGCCGGTGTTCTCCATGCTGGCGATGCCGAAGTCGGTGAGGACGACCCGGCCTCCGCGTTCGAGCAGGACGTTGCCGGGCTTGACGTCCCGGTGGAGGACCCCGGCCCGGTGCGCCGCGTCGAGCGCGTCCATCAACTTGGCGCCGATCGCCGCCGCTTCGCGCGGATCCAGCGAGCCGCGCTCGGTGAGCACATCGTCGAGGGAAGGCCCGTCGACCAGTTCCATGACGATGACCGGCTGCCCCTGCTCCTCGACCACGTCGTGCACGGTGACCACACCGCCGTGCCGGATGCGGGCGGCCGCCTGCGCTTCGCGCCGCATCCGCAGCCGCAACTCGGCGAGTTCGGCCGGGGCGGCGTCGGTGTAGGTGCGCAGCACCTTCACCGCGACTTCGCGGTTCAGCAACTGGTCCACCGCGCGGGCGACCACGCCCATGCCACCGCGGCCGATCATCGCGGTCACGCGGTACCGACCGCCCAGAACCTCGCCGACCATATCCGCGCCGTTCACCCCCGCCACGTGTCACATCCCCTTCATCGCGCAGTCCGACATCCGCCACTTGGCGAGAACCAGACTAGGGGGTTCACACGTAGCGAGTGCGCACGGTCCGACTCGCCTCGATGGCCCCGTATTTCCTCGTCACCCAGACCGGGACGCACCACCCAGACCGGATGTACTGCCTGCTCAGCGGGCCCGGCGGGCGGTTGACCCGACAGCGGAGCCCCGCACTCGGGGATCGGCTTCGCGAACCGGTCCGTCACCAGCGCATCGCGGTGAAGTCGACCGGCCGGGGGCGCGGTTCGCGGGTTCGCTCCGCCAGTCGCCGCCGACGCCCTGATCACCGCGGGCCGGGTCGTAGGATCATCGGACCGACCTCCGCACCGCTGGGCGGTTGCGGCGAAGCGTCAGAAGTGTTTCCGCGCAGGCGAGTCGGCCTTCCTGCGGCCTTCCATGAACGGGTGAAGACATGACTGGATCCGCGGGCACCGACTCGTCCCTCGCCCCCTTGGCGAACCTCGCCGCTCTGCCCTCCGAAGAGTTCCTCGCGGGTATCGAGGAGGCCGCCGCGCACTTCGACGCGGCGTCCTACCCCCAGCGGCAGATGCCCGCCGAGGACTGGGCCGTGCTGACCGGGGCGGGCGTGCTGCTGCCGGTGCTACCCGCCGCGTACGGGGGCCGGAACAGCCATGCCGAGATGTGCCGGGTCGTCGAGATCCTGGCCGAGCGGAACCTGGCCGTCGCCGTCTACACGGCGATCGTCACCGGGCTGGCGCTGCGCCCCGTCGTGGTGTGGGCCGGGGAGGAGACCAGGCGCGAGGTGCTCCCGCTGTTCGCCGGGCCGCTGGCGCCCACGGCGGGTTTCGCCTCCACCGAGCCCGCCGCCGGCTCCGCCATGTCGGGTCTGACCACCACCTTCGAGGAGGTCGAGGGCGGCTACCGGATCCGCGGCCGCAAGCACTGGCAGGCGCTGAGCGCCACCGCGTCCTGGTGGCTGGTCGTCGCCAGGCGGGACGGCGAGGGCGGTCGCGAGTACGGGTGGTTCGTCGTCGAGCGCGGCGACGGGTTCCGCACGTCGCAGCGGTACGACGCCGTGGGTCTGAAGGTCATCGACTACGGGGTCAACGACATCGACGCGTTCGTGCCCGCGCACCGGCGCATCGACATCGGGGCGGGAAGCCTGAGCTCGATGGTGGACGTCTATCTGTCGGGGCGGGCCCTGATCGGGGCGCTGGCGGGCGGTTTCCTGCGCCGCGTCGCCCGCGAGGCACACACGTACGCCGATACTCGTCGCGTGGGGCGCGGGCCGCTGTCGTCGATCGGATTCGTCCGCTACCGGCTCGACGCCATCGACGGAGCCCACACGGTCTGCGCGGCGCTCGGCCACCATGTCCGGACCCGGCTGGACCTCACCTCCGACCTCACCCCCGCGTTCCCCGCCGTCCAGGCCGTCAAGATCGCGGCCACCGAGCTGATGGTCGGCGCCGCGAACCACTACCAGCAGCTCACCGGCGGCGAGGGCTACCGGTCCGGTTCGCCGACCAACATCGCCGCCCAGGCCTTCCTGGACTCCCGGGTCTTCACCATCTTCGACGGCACCAACGATCTGCTCAGCCAGCAGCTCGCCCAGTACTGCCTGGACCGCTCGGACGGCGTCGGCCTCGGCACCTTCCTGGCCGCCTGGGAGCCGACCGCGCCCGCCGTCTCGGTGTACGGCCTCGACCTGCGGTTCCTCGACGGCGCACTCGCCCAGGAGCACCTGGTCCTGGCCGGCCGGGTGATCGCCTACGCCTTCGCCGCCGCCCGGGTCCTCGAATGGGCCGCCGAGACCGGCACCGACACCGACACCGCCCGCAGGGCGGTCGCGTTCCTGGAGGCCGACATCGAGCGCGTACGCGTGGAGTTCGGTCTCCTCGCCCGCCTCGGGGCCGACACTTGATCCCGGCCCTCACCCGCACCGCCACGGCACACCACTCACGGCTCATGAAACGGAGGAAGAGGTGACCGGAACCCGAGGCTGGATCCACCTCGTGGACTGGCACGGTGAGCTCCCCTACGGGGCGACCGCACTGGGCCTCACCCCGGCGCGGCTGGCCGAAGCCGAGGAGAAGGCCGCAGCCGCCCTGGCCGGCCTGGTCCTTCCCGCCTCCTGGCTGGACGTGGACCCGGCGGAGCGACGGCGGCTCGTCGCCGCGTGCCGGATCATCCCGACGGAGGGACTCTGGCACGTCACGGACGACCGTCCGGACACCGACGAGGACCGCGCCCGGCAGGACTGCCTGCGCGTCCTGGCCGACGATTGGCCGTACGCCCGTCTCATGACGGCGGAGGAAACCGACCGCCTACCGGGGCTGACCGCCCTGGCCCGGCTGAGCGCCGTGGTCTGCCGGCTGCCGGTGGACGGCGAGTGGCTCGACGCCGAGGAGGATCTGCTCGACATCTACGACACCTTCTCGGTGGGCGGCATGCCCGAGCTTTCCTGAGCCTCCGTCGGCGCTGTGGGCCCTCGGGGGACGGTCGCCGATGTGCGTCTGCCGTCGCCCGGCGCCGGCGGGACGGCCGACGGGCGACACACCACGTGAACACCGGCCCGGCACCGGGTCGACGGCGACCGCGAATTCGATCACCGGCGGTCACCAAGTGACGGGCCTCGACCGGGGCTGCGTCCCGAATTTCCCGGGCCGCCGCGGCCGCGTGTGCGCGGAGCTCGACCGCCAGGCCGCGGGTGAGGCGGCTGACGAGGTCGGTGGTCTCGGTGAGCTCGCGCAGTCCGGCCACCGCCTCGTGCTCGCCGAGGCCGACCAGCGGACGGGAGGCAGTGGCCGGCCTGTCTCCGCTCAGCCGCGAGCCGATACGCGTCCTCTCACCGAGACGCTCCGTGGCTTCATGCGCCGGCCAATGGCCGAATCCCCGGCTGACGACCCGTCGACAAAGTCAGCAAAAGGTCAGCATCGATCCGATCGAACCTTGTCACATACTCCCGAACACAGGGCCCGACAGACCCCGCTGCCAAGCCCAGGCCACCTCCGATCCGCCGGCACGCGACAGGCAGCGGATCAGAGTTCCAGACATAACGGCGGCCAGCCGGGGCACCGCCCCCCGCCACACGTTTTTGGAGGTCAGCGCACTCGACCACGCGGCTTGAGAGGGGTGGCGGGCAGCTCCGGAGCGGACAGGCGGGCGCCGTCGTAGCCGTGTACCTCGCCAAACCGTGAACCCTGCTCCCAGTCGTCGCGTGCCTGTGCGATCTCATCACCGGAACGGCCGACGAAGTTCCACCACATGACGATCTCCTCCTCGAAGGGCTCGCCTCCCAGGAGCATCAGGCCCGCGTCGGAGCCGGCGCGCAGGGGGAGTTCGGTGCGGCCGCAACCGAGGTAGAGCATGGAGCCGGGCTGTACGGGCACGTCGTCGACGTGGGCCTCGCCGGACATGGCGAGGACCGCGTACTCGAAGTCGGGGTCGAGCGGCAGACGGGTCTCGGTTCCGGCGGCGAGGGCGAGGTCGGCTCCGGTGAGAGGCGTGTAGGTGGTGCCCGGGGAGACGGCGCCGGCGAGTTCGCCGAGGATGACCGTGGCGGTCAGGCCGGGGGCGGTGACCCGCGGGAGGTCGGCGTGGTGCTCGAAGCGCGGTTCGACGTGGCGGTGGGTGTCGGGGAGGGCGACCCAGAGCTGGGCGCCGTGCAGGAAGCGGGCGTGCGGCCGGGGGCTCTCCTCCGAGTGGGAGATCGCCCGGCCGGAGGTCATCAGGCCCAGTTCGCGCGGCCGGATGGTCTGCAGGCTGCCGGTGGAGTCTCGGTGCAGCACCTCGCCCTCGTGCAGCCAGCTGACGGTCTGCAGCCCCATGTGCGGGTGCGGCGGGACCTGCATACCGGGTTCGTCGGCGATGTCGTCGGGGCCGTAGTGATCGACGAAGGCCCAGGCGCCGACCATGCGGCGGCCGAGGTTGGGGAGCAGTCGGCGGACCTCGGTGGATTCGCCGAGCTGGACGTGGCGGGGGCTGAGGAGTTCCCGTACCGGTTCGGCGACCACGAAGCCCCGGCCGCCGCAGACCTGGAGGGCGGCCTGGCGATCAAGATTGCTCATAGGCTCAACCTATTCCCGGCCGGGTCGGGGGGCGGGGTGGACCGCACCGGAACTTTGATGGAATGTTCAACCACCTCGGGGTGTTGTCATGCCCGACGGCGGGAGGACCGCCGGAGAACGGAAGAGACGAGGCAAGGGCACCGTGAGCGACGAGACGTACTTCGAGTTCGGCACCGCGGCCGACCGCTGGGACCGCGCGCAGCTGTTCTTCGAGGCGAAGGAGTACCAGACGGCCATCCGCGTCCTGCGGGGCCTGGTCTCCGAGCACCCCGAACTGACGGCCCAGCGCCTCCTGCTCGCCCGCGCCTACTACCACTCCGCCCAGCTCGGCCGCGCCGAGGAGGAACTGCGCGTCATCCTCGACCGCGACCCCGTCGAGCACTACGCCCGTCTGATGCTCGGCCGCACCCTGGAGCGGCAGGGCCGGAGCGACGAGGCGACCCCGCACCTGCGGCTCGCCGCCGCCATGGCCGGTGAGCTGCCGGAATGACGTGATCCGTCACCCTCCGCACGAGTGGGGGTGACCCAGAGCGACCCTTGCCGGGTGCCCACAGGGGTATCCGGCAAGGGTCGTTCCAGGCTGGGTGGGGGGCCGTACGTCCGATACGCCATCGGCGTACGCGCGAGCGGGGGTACGGAGGGCGCGTGGGGCACCGCACCACGGCACCACTCCCGGCTGAGGAAGATCCCCGACCACCTCGCTCCAGTCCCACCCCGCCCTCGGCATTCAGGACGTACGGCTCCCCGACCCGTGTGGCGGCGGTTCCCACGGTTCCGGGTCCACAGGGGTGAACGGCCAGTCGGGCGCGTCGGGGTGGCGGCGCATCTGGTCGGCGTACCAGAGGAGCTGTTGGGCGTGCAGCGCCGGGCGGGAGAGCCGGGCCAGAGGGGGGTGGCGGGCCGCGATCTCCTGGGCGAGCGCCAGGGCCGCCGCCGCGTCCGCCGCGGGGTCGCCGGGGTGGTCGAGCGGAACGCCGTACCAGTCGGCCACGGCCGGCAGCGAACGGCCGCCTGGCCGGTAGCGGTCGGCGTGCCGGTCCAGGACCAGCGGGTCGCAGACCGGGGCCACGCCGGCCGGGAGGCGTTCGGTGAGCGGGGTCAGGCCGTGGCGGAGGAGTTCGGCGTGCAGGGTCGCCAGAACGTACGGAGCGAACCAGACGACAAGGAGTTCCCCGGCGGCGAGCTGGGCGGTCACCAGGCCGGCGAGTTCGTCGAGCACGGCCGGGGACAGTGCGCCTTCCCGGGGCTCCGCCGTCCTCGACCCGCCCTCCCGGGGCTCCCCCGCCCCCGACCCGCCATCCCCGGACCCGCCCTTCCCGGGCTCACCCTCCCCGCTCTCCGTGTCCTCACCGCCCTCCGCGCGCCAGTCGTGGGCCGGCCCCTCGCTCGACCGCAGTGCCGCCGACACGATCCGGTCCACGGCCGGGCGGTGCCCGGTGGCCCCGATGTCCAGGGACAGCAGGGGCCGCCGGTGCCACCCGGGGTGGTCGCCGCGCGGCGGCGGGCCGGGGGCGGGGGCGTGCTCGGGGTGATGGACCTCCCAGCCCGTCGGGCCGTGCCGCAGCAGCCCGGTGCCGGCCGGGACCGGACCGCCGCACTCGGCACAGACGTCGTCGTACGCGTTGGTCCGTTCCCCGGGCCGTTCCCCGCCCCGTCCTACCGCCCGCCCACCCGCCGGCTCCCCCGGGCTCACCACCGGCCGCCCGGGCCCGGCCCCGCTCCCGGACTCACCTCACCGCTCCCCCGGGCTCACGGCCGGCCCGCCCCGTCCCGGTACGCCTCCAGCAGACGCAGCCAGATCTCGCTCAGCGTCGGATAGGACGGGACCGCGTGCCAGAGCCGCGCGATCGGCACCTGGCCGACGACCGCGATGGTGGCCGCGTGGACGAGTTCGCCGGTGCCGGGCCCCACGAAGGTGACGCCGAGGACTGTCTCGTTGTCCACGTCGACGACCATGCGCGCGTGCCCCCGGTAGTCCTGGCCGTACAGCCCGGCGCCGGCCACCGCCGAGAGGTCGAGGTCGACGGCCCGGACCTGGTGCCCGGCCGACTCCGCTTCGGCCAGCGAGAGCCCGACGGCGCCCGCCTCGGGATCCGTGAACACCACCTGGGGCACGGCCGCGTGGTCGGCGGTCGCGCTGTACGGGCTCCACGGGGCGGCGATGGCGGCCCCCGCCCCGGCCCCGGTGTCGTCGCCCTCCGCCGCGCGGGCGGCGATGGCGGCGCCCGCGATCCGCGCCTGGTACTTGCCCTGGTGGGTGAGGAGGGCACGGTGGTTGACGTCCCCCACGGCGTACAGCCAGTCGTGGCCGGTGACGCGCAGACTGTCGTCGACGCCGAGCCAGCCGCCGGGTTCCAGTCCGACCGTCTCCAGACCGATGTCCTCGGTACGGGGCAGCCGGCCGGTCGCGAAGAGGACCTCGTCGCCCATGACCTGCTCGCCGTCGTCCAGGACGACCGTGACCGGTCCGCTGCTGCCGTCCCGTACGACCGCCGCGACCGTGACGCCGGTCCGGACGTCGGCGCCGCGTTCGATGAGGGCGGCGGCCACGTGCTCGCCGACGAAGGGCTCCATCCGGGGCAGCAGGCCGGCGCCCCGGACCAGGACGGTCACCCGGGAGCCCAGCGCCTGCCAGGCGGTCGCCATCTCGGCCGCGACCACGCCGCCGCCGACCACGATCAGCCGGTCGGGCACCTTGCGGGAGCTGGTCGCCTCCCGGCTGGTCCAGGGCCGCGCCCCGTCCAGTCCGGGCAGATCGGGCAGGGCGGCACGGCTGCCGGTGCAGACGGCGACGGCGTGCCGGGCGGTCAGGACGTGGCGGTCGCCCTCGGTGCCCTGGACGACGACACGGCGCGGGCCGTCCAGGCGGCCGTGGCCGCGGAAGAGCTCGGCACCGATGGACTTCACCCACTCCGCCTGGCCCTCGTCCCGCCAGTCGCCGACGACCGCGTCCCGGTGGGTGAGCACCTCGTGGGCGTCGAGTGGGCCGAGGATCCTGCCGCGCAGTCCCGGCACCTGGAGCGCCTCGGAGCGGGCGATGGCGGGGCGGAGCAGCGCCTTGCTGGGCATGCAGGCCCAGTACGAGCACTCGCCGCCGACCAGCTCGCTCTCCACCAGGGCCGTGCTGAGCCCGGCGGCGCGGGCCCGGTCGGCCACGTTCTCGCCGACCGGCCCCGCACCGAGGACCACCAGGTCGTATGTGTGTTCGTTCATCGGTCCGTGCTCTCCCCGATCCTCGCGTTGCCGGCCGCTCCGCGCGCCGTGCCCGCCGCGCGGTCCGCGGCTCCAGTCATGGGGACAGTCTGCTCGGGACCGGGTGGAATAGAGCGGCCCGCTACGCCGTTGAGCGTGACGAGTCCCCCCGAGGGACGGTGGAAAACGGCGTAACCCCGACGCCGCACCAGGAAAGGCAGGAACATGAGCACGGTTGAGCTCACCAAGGACAACTTCGACGAGATCGTCAGCGAGAACGATTTCGTCCTGATCGACTTCTGGGCTTCCTGGTGCGGTCCGTGCCGTCAGTTCGGTCCCGTCTTCGAGGCGGCCTCGGAGCGTCATCAGGATCTGGTCTTCGCCAAGGTGGACACCGAGGCGCAGCAGGAGCTGGCGGCGGCCTTCGAGATCCGCTCGATCCCGACCCTGATGATCGTCCGGGACAAGGTGGCGATCTTCGCGCAGCCCGGCGCGCTGCCGGAGGCGGCGCTCGAGGACGTCATCGGCCAGGCTCGCAAGCTGGACATGGACGAGGTCCGCAAGTCCGTCGCGGAGCAGCAGGCCGGGGCTTCGCAGGAGAAGTGACCCACGCGCGGGACGAGACCTGCGCGGAACGAGAAGGGGGGCCGGGGGGGGGGGCCGCCCGGCCCCGGCGTGGGTGCGTACGTGGGCCCCCGCGGGGGGCGGGTTGTCCGCCCGCCCCCCGCCCCCCCCCGCCCGCCCCCCCGCCCGCCGGGGGGGGGGGGGGGGGGGGGGGCGGGGCCCCCCCCCCCCCCGCCCCCCCCCCCGCCCCCCCGCCCCCCCCCCCCCCCCCCCCCCCCCCCCCCCCCTTCCGCGTCTTCGTTCCGTACGTGGCACCCGGCGGGAGGCGTATGGACCGCCGTCCCGCCGCCGACCCGCGCGAGCCGTCTCCCCGGCGCATGCGGCACTGTCCCGTCGGCGCACGCGGCGCCCGTACGGGTCGGCGTACGAAACACCTTCCGTCTGCGTACGAAACCGCTCTCCGCCGACGCGGGTTCAGCGCTCCAGGACCAGGGCCAGACCCTGGCCGACGCCGATGCAGAGGGCGGCGAGGCCCGTGCCCGAACCGGCCGCCGCGAGCTGGTGGGCGACGGCGCCGGTGATCCGGGCGCCCGAGGCGCCGAGCGGGTGACCGATCGCGATGGCGCCGCCGCGCGGGTTGACGAGGGCCGGGTCCAGGTCCGGCCACTCGGCCAGACAGCCGAGGGCCTGGGCCGCGAAAGCCTCGTTGAGTTCGACCGTCGTCAGGTCCGCGAAACCGCGCCCGGCCTTGTCCAGGACCCGGCGCACCGCCTCCACCGGGCCGAGCCCGAAGAGCTGCGGCTCGACACCCGTGACGGCACTGGCCCGGATCCGGGCCAGCGGCTCGCGCCCGGTCTCGCGCAGTCCGTCCTCGTCGACGAGCAGCAGGGCAGCCGCCCCGTCGTTGAGCGGGGAGGCGTTGCCGGCGGTGACGGTGCCGTCGGGGCGGAAGGAGGGCTTGAGCTTGGCCAGGGCCTCCGGCGAGGTGGTGTCGCGGATGCACTCGTCCCGGAGCAGTTCGACGCCGTCGTACGGGACGACCTCCCCGTCGTACAGTCCCTCGGCCCACGCCGCCGCGGCCTTGCGATGGCTGGCGAGGGCGAAGGCGTCCTGCTCCTCGCGGCCGATGGCGTGCTTGTCGGCGACGAGTTCGGCACCCTCGCCGAGCGGCACGGTCCACTCGGCGGGCATCCGCGGGTTGGTCATGCGCCAGCCGAGGGTCGTGGAGTGCAGCTGCTGGTGCCCGGCCGGGAAGGCCCTCTCCGGCTTCTGCAGCACCCACGGGGCGCGGGACATCGACTCGACGCCGCCCGCGATGGCCACCGAGGCGTCGCCGACGGCGATGGCGCGGGCCGCCTGGATGACCGCCTCCATGCCGGAGCCGCACAGCCGGTTGACGGTGACGCCCGGGACGGAGGTGGGCAGTCCGGCGAGCAGGACGGCCATCCGGGCCACGTCGCGGTTGTCCTCGCCGGCTCCGTTGGCGTCGCCGAAGTACACGTCGTCGACCCGGGCCGGGTCGAGGTCGGGGGTGCGCCGGACGAGGGACCGGACGACATGGGCGGCCAGATCGTCGGGGCGGACCGAGGAGAGCGCACCGCCGAACTTGCCGATCGGGGTGCGGACGGCGTCGACGATGTAGACGTCGCGGATGCTCATCGGTTCTCTCCCAGCTGGCCTTCGTCCGGACGGCCGGGCGGACTCACCGGACCGGCCGGGCGGGGAGAGCGTGTCCCGATCCACGGCCCTGCGTCGCACCGTACGATCTTCGTCCCCGCCGCGCCCGAGTCTCCGCCCGACCGTTCGTTCTGTCAACGCCCGCCCGACCGTTCGTTCCGTCAGTCTCCCGGCCGCCCCGCCCCGCCCGGGTCCGCCTCCCTGACCAGCGCCGTCAGGCCGTAGTCCAGCTCCCGCCCGTCGACGAGCAGCGCCTCCACGGTCCGGGTACGGGGGTCGATGTCGGCGACCACGCCGTGGCCTTCGTAGATCGGATAGCCGGACTCGCCGGTGTGGCCGGTGGCCTCGACGACCGCCGTACGGACGGCGCTGTTCTCCACGGAAGCGCCGCCGCGGTCCTCGACGTGCTCGGGCACCAGCAGGATCTCGTACCGCAGCGGGTGTGCGCCCCTGGGATGCGGGCGCTTGGCGTGAGTGCTCATGGGACCGACGCTAAGCCGGTAGGGCGGCCGCCGCCCGGCTCGACTCGCGGGGCCGGGGCGGCGGGACGGGGGCGTGGCAGGGCCGAGGGGCGCGCGACGGGGTGGGGCGGGGCGGGGCCGAGCGAGGTGGGCCGAAGGGACTCTTGAGGTCTCCCGTGCGGTCCGTACCGTCCGTGCCACCCGGTCCGCCCGCTGCCGTACGGTGGGGGCATGGGCGACGCTTCGATGGTGGGAATGCTCGGCCGGGTCACCGGCACTGTCGGTCCCGGCCTCGTCGGCGAGGTGATCGTCAGGATCCGGGGCGGCGCCGAGCACTTCCTCGCGTATCCGGCTCCGGGAAGCGACCGGATCGAGGTCGGGACGGTCGTCGTGGTCATGGAGCATCTGCCTCCGCGTACGGTCTATGTCACAGCCGCGTACGACAGTTGACCAAGCCATTGAGCGCGCGACGCGGCAGGAGCAGACTCCGTTCCACCGGAACCGCACGGCTCCGGTGAAGGGGGACCTTGCCCATGAGCCTCGGAATTCTGGCGGGCACCATCGGTGGTGCCTTCGTCGTTCTGATCGCTCTGTTCAAACTGATGTGGCGCGTCGCCGAACCCAACGAAGCGCTGATCATCTCCGGTTCGAACCACAAGACGGAGGGCCTCGGCGACGGCATGGGCTTCCGGATCGTCACCGGACGGGGCACGCTCGTGCTGCCCGCCGTCCAGGCGGTGCGGAAACTGTCGCTCGACCTCAACGAGACCCAGCTGTCCGTGGAATGCGTCACGCACCAGGGCATCCCGCTGAAGGTGCGGGGGGTCGTGATCTTCAAGGTGGGCGACGACTACGTGTCGATCGCCAACGCCGCCCGCCGCTTCCTCGACCAGCAGAAGCTGATGTCGGAGCGGGTGCACATCGTCTTCGCCGGTCATCTCCGCGCCATCGTCGGCGGGTTGACGGTCGAGGACATGATCCGGGACCGGGAGAAGCTGACCGGACAGGCCCGTTCGGCCTGTGGTACCGAGATGGAGAAACTGGGCCTGATCGTCGACTCGTTGCAGATCCACGAGATCGAGGACCCGACCGGCTACATCAAGAACCTGGCCGCGCCGCACGCGGCGGCCGTCCAGCGTGACGCCCGGATCGCGCAGGCGGAGGCCAACCGGCGGGCGACCGAGGCCGAACAGCAGGCCGCGGCGCGGATGTCGGAGGCGACCCGGGACAGCGAAATCCTTCAGGCGGGCTACCAGGCCGAACGCGACCGGGCCGGGGCGAAGGCCCGGCAGGCCGGCCCGCTGGCCGACGCGGCGGCGCGCCAGGAGGTCGTGGTCGAGGAGACCCGGATCGCCGAGCTGGAGGCCCACCGCAAGGAGCAGCAACTCCAGGCGGAGGTACGCAAACCGGCCGATGCGAAGGCGTATGAGAAGCGAACGCTGGCGGCCGCCGAGCGCGACGCCCGCATCCTGGGCGCCGAGGCCGAGGCGAAGAAGACCGAGCTGGCGAGTGCGGCGATGGCGACGGCCACCCGGGTGACCGGTGAGGCCGAGGCGGCCGCGGCCCACGCCAAGGGTCTCGCGGTCGCCGAGGCTGCCCGGGCGAAGGGCCTGGCCGAGGCCGAGGCGATCAAGGCCCGGGCGGCGGCCCTCGCCGAGAACCAGGAGGCCGTGGTCGCCCAGCAACTCGCCGAGAAATGGCCGGAGATCGTTCAGGCGGGCGCCTCGGCGTTCGGCAATGTCGATCAGATGGTGCTGCTCAACGGCGCGGACGGGATGGCGGAGATGTTCGCCAAGGCGCTCACGATGGGCGGCACCGGACTCGGTCTCGCCCGGCAGTTGCTCGCGAACATGAGCCCGGCCGCGCGGCCGGACGGCGCGGTCCAGGGGGTCGCGAAGGGTCAAGGGGCGGAGATCAGGGAGGAGATCACGGTCGGCGACGACGCCTGACCGGTGCGGGCGGGGCGCGGGGCGTCTCGCCTTCCGGGGCCCGAGCCGTCGTGCGGCTCGGGCCTCGGCTCGTACCACCCCGGCAGCCTTGAACTCACCTGCCACGGAACTCACTCGCCGCGGACGGCGCTCCACTCGCCGCCGCCCCGTGCTCTCGCCTCGCTCAACCCACCTTGTGTGCGCCGTACTTGATGTCCGGACGGTTGGTCGTCACACCGTCGAGTCCCAGAGCGCGCGCCCGGTGCAGCCCCTTCTGGTCGTCGACCACCCAGCCGATGACGGCCATGTGCGCCGCGTGCGCCTGCTCGACCGTCTCCGGGGCGATCCGGTCCATGTACAGCGCCACCACCGTCGCGCCCACCGCTCGCGCGCGTTTCACCACGTCCTTCTGGTCCTGGGCGACGATGAGCACGGTGCGCACGCCCGGTACGAGTGCGCTGATCTTCGCCAGGGCCTCGTCGTGGAAGGAGCTCACCTCCACCCGCCCGGCCAGATGCCGGGCGTTGAGCACCTTCGCCAGGACCTGAGCGGCGCGGACGTCCTTGATCTCGGCCTGGATCGGCACCTTGACGGCGTCCACGACCTCCTCGAAGACGGGCACCCGTTCGCCGTCGCCCGCGTCGAGCCGCCGCAGCTCCGCGAGGGTCTTCCCGGCGATCGGCCCGGTGCCGTCCGTCGTGCGGTCGACGTCGGGGTCGTGCATGACGACGAGCGCGCCGTCCTTGCTCAGATGGAGGTCCAGCTCGACCTCGTCCAGGCCCGCCTTCTCGGCCGAGACGAAGGAGCGTAGCGTGTTCTCGGGCGCGGTCGCCATGACTCCGCGGTGCCCGATGGTGAAGGGGTTCGGGACCTTCGGGCCCGTCTCCGGTCGCGCCCTCGACTCCGCTCCGGCCCGGTCGGCCGTGGCCCCCACCGCGACCTTGGCCGTAGCCCTGGCAGCGGGAGCCGGAGCGTCCCGTCCGGTACGTGGGTCGGCACCGGGCGCGGACGCGCCACAGCCGGTGAGTCCGGCGGCCAGGGCCGCGGTCAGAACGGTGACCGCCCCCGCGGTCACCGTATGAGGTATACGCATTGCTTCCCCCGACGAACGATGGTGCGAAGCACCGATCATCCCCCGTGCCGCCGCGCGGGCGGCATGCCGGTCCGGCGTTCGTCTCAGTTGTGCCCGAACTTCCGTTCCTTGCGGTGCGCCGGTACGTCCATGACCGGGCGCGGTTCGTCGGCCGGCCTCGCGGCTTCCCGCGCGGTCTCCCGCTCCTGACCTGCGGCGGCTGCCCGGTGCTCGTGCCCACCGGTACGGGCGCCCTTGTTGACCCTGGTCTGCTTCTTGCCCACGATCATGCCTCCCGTGGTCGTCACTTCTCGTTCCAGGCTGGCATGAGGGGAGGAATACCGCATTTCAGACAGAGGAGCGATGCCCGGCCGCCGGCCGGAGGCGGCAGGGGCCTCGGCCGGCTGTCCGATCGCCGCCCGGGATCGGGCCCGGACGGCTCCGTCACCCCATCCGTCACTCCACCGGTCCAGCGGGGGCCTACGGGGTCTCCACTTTCTTCATGACCCCATAAGTCGTATGGACCCCACGAATCGCATGAGCCGCGCGAGCCCCAGGGACCCCGGAACCACCTCGCCCCCTCAGGCACCCTCCCCCGCGCCGCTCCCGTCGAAGACCCGCCGGAAGGCCCCCAGCGTGGCGCGCTCACGGGTGCGGTCGAGGATCCCGAAGACGATCTCGTCGAAGTGCCGCGCGAACCGGCCGGAGCCGGTGAGCAGCCGGTGGAAGGCGTGCGCGACATCGGCCGGGTCGTTGGCGAAGACGCCACAGCCCCAGGCGCCCAGCACGAGCCGGCGGTAGCCGTTCGCGGCGGCGGTCTCCAGGACGCGTTCGGCGCGGGCGGCCAGGGCCGCCGGGACACGGCCGGCCTGTTCGGGCGTGCGGCGCCGGATCACGCCCGCGTTGGGCGCGGGCGAGGTGAGGAAGCCGACGGTGAAGGGCTCCGCGAGGAGCATGCCGCGATCGTCGCGGAAGACGGGGACACCGGGCGAGTGGATGACCCGGTCGCTGTAGAAGGCGTCCCGTTCGGCCCGGTGGTGCGCGTAGTACTCGGGGGCGCGCAGCAGGGTCGCGTACAGGGCCGAGCAGCGGCACAGGGCTTCCTCTTGTGCCTGGGCCCCGCCCAGATATCCGCCGCCGGGGTTGCGGGCGGAGGCGAAGTTGAGGACGGCGGCCGGCGTCGCGGGCTCGGCGGCGACCAGCCGGCGGGCGGCGGCGAGGCTGCTCTCCCCGGTCACCTGGAGGGCGGTCGTACGGTCCGTCGCCGGGGTGACGGCGACCGGTCCGGGGCCGTACAGCCGGGTCCCGGCGAGGGCCTCGGCCAGCTGTCCGGCGAGATCGACCGTCCGGCCGCCGGGCGCCGTGTAGCGGCCCGCCGCCACGATCTCCTCGGTTTCTCGGGCCAGATTGCGAAGTCGTGCGCTCATGCCCCGGAAGCATGATCGATTCGGGCGCGCGGGGGCAAGCGTTTTCCCGTCCGCGCCCCGCATGCGCTCTTGCAGGCCCGGCGGTCGTGGCTTTAGGTGGAATCAGCGCTTTCCCAGGAGGTGAAGCGATGACGACACCGTCGTCGTCCGGCGCACCTCGGGGCGGTCCTCCCCTCACCGAGGACGGCGCCGAGGATCTGCTGCGATGTATCTGTTTCAAGACGGGGCCGCCCCGTACGGTCGGGGCGGAGCTGGAATGGCTCGTCCACGATCTGCGCGATCCCCGTCTTTCCGTTTCGCCCGGCCGGCTGGCCGCGGCGATCGACGCTCTACGGGCCGTCCCGCTGACGGCGGCCCTCACGTTCGAACCCGGGGGACAGCTGGAGCTCAGCTCGCTGCCCGCCGCCTCTCTGATGGAGTGTCTGGACTCGCTCGCCGCCGATCTCGTGGCGGTACGGTCGGCACTCGCCCCGTTCGGACTCGGCCTCGGCGGCTACGGGGTCGATCCCTGGCGCACGCCGCGCGCGCGGGTGCTGCGCGAGCCTCGTTACGACGCCATGGAGCGGGTCTTCGACCGTGTCGGGCCCGCCGGACGGACCATGATGCGCGAGTCGGCGTCCGTGCAGGTCTGTCTCGACGCCGGGGTCGACGCACCGGGTCCGCTGGACTACCGGCGGCGCTGGCGCCTCGCGCATCTGCTCGGCGCGGTGCTGGTGGCGGTGTTCGCCAACTCCGCCGTGCACGGCGGCCGTCGGACCGGCTGGCGGTCGACCCGGCAGTCGCTGTGGACGGACCTCGATCCGGTGCGGGCGCTGGCCCCGTCCGCCGACGGGGATCCGCGCGGCGAGTGGGCGGCGCACGTCCTGGACACCCCGGTGATGTGCGTACGGTCGGCGGCCGTTCCGTGGGCCGTTCCGGAGGGGCTGACCTTCCGGGAGTGGCTGCGCACCGGACGGCCGCGCGCGGCCGACGCCGAGGATCTGCGCTATCACATGACGACCCTCTTCCCGCCGGTACGGCCGCGCGGGCATCTGGAGTTGCGGATGATCGACGCACAGCCCGGACCGGACGGCTGGATGATCCCGGTGGCGGTGGCCACGGCGCTGTTCGACGATCCGGTGGCCGCCGAGTCGGCCGAACGGGCGGTGGCACCGCTCGCGGTGCTCGCCGGCCGCGATCCCGCCCCGCGCAATCCGCTGTGGCGGACGGCCGCGCGGGACGGGCTCGGGCATCCGGCGCTGCACGCCGCCGCGCTCGATCTCTTCGGCTCCGCGCTGGACGCCCTGCCCCGGATCGGCGCGACGGCCGGCGTGGTCGGCGCGGTCGCCTCGTTCCACGACCGGTACGTGGCCCGCGGGGCCTGCCCCGCCGACGAATCGCTGGAGATGGCGTCATGACCGCACCCGCGGAGGACGAAGCCGAGGACGCACGGAACACCCGGCCGGAGCAGGCCCCGAAACGGCGGGCGCTGGCCGCGCTGATCGCCGCGCGGGAGCGCACCGCGCTGCTCACCTCGTGCGTGGACGACGGCGAACTGGTGGCCCAGCACTCGCCGTTGATGTCACCACTGGTCTGGGATCTGGCCCATATCGGCAACCAGGAAGAGCAGTGGCTGTGGCGGGCCGTCGGCGGACGAGAGGCGCTGCGGCCCGAGATCGACTCGCTGTACGACGCCTTCGAGCATCCGCGCGCCACCCGCCCTTCGCTGCCGCTGCTCGCGCCCGCCGAGGCGCGGGCGTACGCGGCGGACGTACGCGGCAGGATCGTGGACCTGCTCGACCAGGCCCCCGTCGAGGAGTCCGGGCCGCTGGTCGAGTCGGCGTTCGCCTTCGGCATGATCGCGCAGCACGAACAGCAGCACGACGAAACAATGTTGATCACCCATCAGCTGCGCAAGGGGCCGGTGGCCCTGACCGCTCCCCCACCGCCCGTGGCCTCGGGCAGCTGCCCGCTGGAACGTGAAGTCCTGGTGCCGGGCGGTCCGTTCACGATGGGTACGTCCGACGAGCCCTGGGCACTGGACAACGAGCGCCCCGCGCACACCCGGATGGTGGCGCCGTTCTTCATCGACACCGTGCCGGTCACCAACGGCGCCTATCTGTCCTTCATGGCCGACGGCGGCTATCACGACGAGCGGTGGTGGCATCCGGAGGGCTGGGCGCAGATCCGCCGGCACGGCATCGAGGCGCCGCTGTTCTGGCGGCACGAGAGCGGTGACCGGTGGCTGCGCCGCCGGTTCGGGGCGACCGGGCCGGTCGCCGAGGACGAGCCCGTCCTGCATGTGAGCTGGTACGAGGCGGACGCGTACGCGCGCTGGGCGGGGCGGCGGCTGCCGACCGAGGCCGAGTGGGAGAAGGCGGCCCGGCACGACCCGGCGACCGGCCGCTCGCGGCGCTACCCGTGGGGGGACACCGACCCCGGTCCCGGGCACGCCAATCTGGCCCAGCGGCATCTGGGTCCGGCACCGGCCGGCAGCTACCCGGAGGGCTCCTCGCCGCTCGGCGTACGGCAGCTGATCGGCGACGTGTGGGAGTGGACGGCGAGCGACTTCCTGGCCTACCCGGGCTTCCGGGCCTTCCCGTACAAGGAGTACTCGGAGGTCTTCTTCGGGCCGGGCCACAAGGTGCTGCGCGGCGGGTCCTTCGCCGTCGATCCGGTGGCGTGCCGGGGCACCTTCCGCAATTGGGACCTGCCGGTGCGCCGGCAGATCTTCTCCGGCTTCCGGACCGCACGCGACGCGGAGATTGCCTGATGTGCCGTCATCTCGCCTTCTTAGGCGAGCCGCTGGCCATCCGTGAACTCCTCCTCGACCCTCCGCGCTCCCTTGAGCGCCAGTCCTGGAATCCGCTCACCCAGGCGAGCGGCACGGTCAACGCGGACGGCTTTGGTGTCGGCTGGTACGCGCCGGACGATCCGGTGCCGGCCCGCTACCGGCGGGCCGGGCCGGTCTGGGGCGACCTCGGTTTCGCCGATCTGGCCCGGGTGACCCGGACCGGGGCCCTGCTCGCCGCGGTGCGCGGGGCCACCCTGCCGGGCGCGGACGGGGAGGCCGCGGCGGCGCCGTTCACCGCGGACCGCTGGCTGTTCAGTCACAACGGGGTCGTGCCGGGCTGGCCCGGGGGGCTCGATCCGGTCGCGGCGACCCTGTCCGCGACGGAACTGCTCGCCCTGGAGGCCCGTACCGACTCGGCCCTGATCTGGGCCCTGGTACTGCACCGGCTGCGGGCCGGCGAGGCACCGGGACCGGCGCTCGCCGGCGTCGTACGGGAGGTGGCCGAGGCGGTGCCCGGGGCCCGGCTCAATCTGCTGCTGACCGACGGCGTCACGATGGCGGCAACGGCCTGGGGGGACTCGCTCTCGTATCTCACCGGGCCCGGCCGCACGGTCGTGGCCTCCGAACCCTACGACGACGATCCGCGCTGGACGGCGGTGCCTGACCGGACGGTCCTCACCGTCTCCCGCGCCGATGTCGTCCTCAGCCCCCTCGAGGAGCCCTCCCCGTGAGCCCGTTCCAGCTGACCCGCACCCTCGCCGAGAACGCCGCGGGCGCCGCGTTGCGCGCCGACGTACGGCACGGCCTGACCCGTACTCCGAAGGAACTGCCGCCGAAGTGGTTCTACGACGCGCGCGGCAGCGAGCTGTTCGATGAGATCACCCGGCTGCCCGAGTACTACCCGACCCGCGCCGAGCGGGAGATCCTGATCGCCCGCTCGGCGGACATCGCGGCGGCCACCGGCGCCCGCACCCTGGTGGAACTGGGTTCCGGCTCCTCGGAGAAGACCCGCCATCTGATCGACGCGCTGCTGCCGGACCTCGCCGCCTACGTACCGGTGGACGTGAGCGAGTCGGCACTGGAGGGGGCGGGCCGGGCGCTGCTCGCGGAGCGGCCGGACCTGCGGGTGCACGCCCTGGTCGCGGACTTCACGAGCGGGCTCGCGCTGCCGGACACCCCGGGGCCGCGGCTCGTGGCGTTCCTCGGCGGCACCATCGGCAATCTGCTGCCCGGGGAGCGCCAGGACTTCCTGCGCGCCGTCCGCGGAATGCTGACGCCCGGTGACGCGCTGCTGCTCGGCACCGACCTGGTGAAGGACGAGGCCACGCTCGTCGCGGCGTACGACGACGCGGCGGGGGTGACGGCGGCGTTCAACAAGAACGTACTCGCCGTCATCGCGAGGGAGTTGGGGGCGGACGCCCGACCGGAGGACTTCGACCACGTGGCGCGGTGGGACCCGGAGCACGAGTGGATCGAGATGCGACTGCGGGCGCGTCACGCGCTGACGGTGAAGATCCCGGAGCTGAACCTGGCGGTGCCGTTCGGGGCCGGTGAGGAGCTGCGGACGGAGATCTCGGCGAAGTTCCGTCAGGACGGCGTCCGCGCCGAACTGGCATCGTCCGGACTCTCGTTGGCGCACTGGTGGACGGACGAGGCGGGCCGGTTCGCACTGTCCTTGGCGATGGTGGACTGAGCGGACGGGGCGAGCCGAGCCAACGGGCCGGCGGGCTCGCCGGGCGTCCGGGGATCGCGGCGTCCGGCGGGCTCGGCGCGCTCGTAGGCCTCGTAGGGCTCGTAGGGCTCGTAGGGCTCGTAGGGCCGGCAAAGCTTGGGGCGCTCGGCGGGCTCGACGGTGACAGCGGTCCTGGCGGCGCGCGCCAGGGTTCGGCGGTCGGGGCAGCGGGAGGCCGGTATCGGCTCCCGTATCCGTATCTCCGCGACGAGCCGCCGGGCCCGTACGACCCGCCACAGCGACGCGCCCAGGGTGTCCGCCCCGACGTACGCGGCGGTCCCGGCGGGCGCATAGACGAGCCGTATCGGCAGGACGTCGGTTCCCGTGTCCCGTGCGGCCTGGAAGACGGCGGGCCGGAACTCCCCGTGGGCGCGCCCGCACCAGGTGGTGCCCTCGGGGAACGCGACCGCCCGGCCGCCGCCGGCCAGGATCCGGCCGAGCGCGCCGACCGTGCCCGGCAGGGCCCGGATCCGTTCGCGGTCCACGAACAGGGTGCCGCCGAGGGCCGCGAGCGGGCCGAACACGGGCCAGTCCCGCACCTCGCGCTTGGCCAGCATCCTGCCCGGCAGCACGGCGGCGACCAACGGGACGTCCAGCCAGGAGACATGGTTCGCGACGACGAGGAGCGGGCCTGAGCGGGGCACGGGGTGGCCGGTGACCCGGACCCGTACGCCGAACGCCCCCAGCACGCCCCGGCACCACACCCGGACGAGCAACCGCCGTCCGGCCGGGGGCAGCGGCGCCGCGAACGGGGCGAGCAGCACCCCGAGGAGCGCCGTGCCGAGTCCGGCGGCGAGCCGGAACGCGGCGGTGGGTCCACTGGCGGCGGCCCGCCCGGGAGACGGGCCGGCGGCCGGACCGGCGGAAGGGTCGGTAGGCAGGCCGGGGTGGGCGGCGCACCGGCCCGGGGTGCAGGGGGACGTCGGCAGCCACGGCGACGGACCCTCCGCCGGCGGCGCGGGCAGCCGTACGGGCCGTGCTCGCGGTACGGGCGGGGTGTGCGGTGCGGATGGCGCGGACGGGGTGCGCCGGGTGGTGGTCACCGGCCCGGGGCGAGGGAGAGGAAGTGCCGCAGGTAGCGGGGGTTGGCGCGGCGCATCGAGAGCAGTACGTAGAGATCGGCGACCCCGAACTCCGGGTCGTACGCGGGCGCGCCGCACACCCAGGCGCCGAGCCGGAGGTAGCCGCGCAGCAGCGGCGGCAGGGCCGGGCGCGCGGCGGCGGGCGCGAGGCCGGCGGCGGGGGTCCACAGCCGGCGCGGGGTGACCCAGTACTCCTCGGGCGCGAGATGGCGGGACTTGACGGCCTCCCAGGTCGCGGCGGCGAGGGCACCGCCGTCGGCGAGCGGAACGGAGCAGCAGCCGGCCAGCCACTCGTGGCCCGTACGGGTCATGTAGCGGGCGAGCCCGGCCCAGACGAGGGCGATGACGGCGCCGTTGCGGTGGGCGGGGTGGACGCAGGAGCGGCCGACCTCGACGAGATCGGGCCGGACCGGGGCGAGCCGGGTCAGGTCGAACTCGCCCTCCGCGTACAGCCGTCCGGCGACGGCGGCCCGCTCCGGCGGCAGCAGCCGGTAGGTACCGACGACCTCACCCGTCTCCTCCTCGCGGACGAGGAGGTGGTCGCAGTAGGCGTCGAAGGCATCGCCGTCGAGACCGGGCTCGGGGCCGTCGAGGCGGGCGCCCAGTTCACCGGCGAAGACGAGGTGGCGCAGCCGCTGGGCGGCCCGGACGTCCTCCTGGTCGCGGGCGAGCCCGACGGCGTACCGGGGGACGGGTGCCTCGCCGGGCTGCGGAGCCGGGACCTGCCCCGACCGCGGCGCGGGCGCCTGCCCGCTCCGGTCCGGTGCGGCCGTGTCCGTGTCCGTGGCTGCGGATGCGGATGCGGAGGTGGTTGAGGGTGTGGTCGCGGCCGAGGTTACGGCTGTGGCGGCTACGGGCGGCTGGAAGACGGGTACGGCGGCCATGTCGGCTCCTCCGGCGGTACGGAAGGGACGGGGCCGGGCCGTACGAGCGGCGGCCCGGTCCCTCGTTTCTTCCGCCACCGGCTGGATTCGATGTGACGGTCCGGGAGCCGGTGGGTGTGGAGGCGCTGAATGGTGGGCGCGGTGTGCGCCGGGTGGTGAACGGGGGCGGGAAGAGCCGCCCGAGCGCCGCGGAGGCGAGCGAGGGGCGAAGCGGCGCGGGGAGAGGCGAGCGGCGGGCCGCGAGCGGGGCGCGGGGGGTTACTCGGCGAGCGAGCCGGTGATCCGCTCGTTGGCCTTTTGCGCCTCCGTCTTCGGGTCCGCACCGCCGAGGACGGCGCTCATGTACGGCTTGATCGGGTTGTCGGCCTCGACGTCGGCCCACTGCGGCGAGTTGGGGGTGGCCCGGCCGCGGGCGGCCCCGACGGCCATGGTGGCGGTGGCCTTCTGCCCGGCGACGAGGGGGGCGAGGGAGGTCTTGTTGGGCACGTAGTTCATGGCACGGGCCAGTTCGCCCTGCCACTTCTCGCCGGCGAGGGCGGTGACCACGTCGATGGCGGCGGCACGCTGGGGCGCGTTCTCCGGGATGATCAGGTCGGAACCGCCGGTGAAGACGGCACAGGGGGTGCCCGCCTTCTCGCCGGGGATGGGGAAGAAGCCCAGCTTGTCCTTGAGGTCGGGGTTGGCCTTGACGATGGCGGGGATGGCACTCGGGGGCGCGATGATCTGGCCCACGCCGCCCTTGGCGAAGACCTCGGCCTGGGGCGGGTTCTGCTCGTCGGCGTTCTTCGGCCCGTCGCCGAGGGACTGGAGTTCCTTGTAGAAGGCCATGCCGCGCTGCGCGGCGGGGCTGTCGAGGGCGCCGGTCCACGCCCCGCCCTTCTCCACGGCGAGGTCGCCGCCCTCGTCCCAGATGAAGCCGGAGAGCGTGTACCAGTCCTGGCCGGCGAGGTAGATGCCCTGGCTGCCGGCGGCTTCGAGCCGCTCGGTGCCGGCCAGCCATTCGTCGCGGGTCTTCGGCGGCTTGACGCCGGCTTCGGCGAACACGTCCTTGTTGTAGATGACGATGCGGTTGGCCGCGTACCAGGGGATGCCGTACTGGGCGCCGTTGATGCTGCCGGGCTCGGCGAGACCGGGCAGCCAGTCCTGGCCGCCGAGGTCGCGGACGGACTCCAGGGTGAGGTTGTACAGCTTGTCCGTGTCGGCGTACTGGGCGACCTGGGTGTTGCCGACCTCGATGACGTCGGGTCCGCCGGGTCCCTGGATGGCCTCGGTGACCTTCTTCCCGATCCCGGTCCACTCCTGGATCGTCACCTTGAGCTCGACACCCTTGTGTTCGGCTTCGAAGGCCTCCGTGAAGCGCTGGACGAAGTCGTCGCTGGCACTGTCGCGCATCAGCCAGACGTTGACCGTGCGGTGCGCGGTCTCGCCACCCGGCAGGGCTCCGCATCCGGCGAGGGCGAGCGCGGAGACGACGGCCAGCGAACAGACGAGGGGGCGGTTCATCACGTGGGTCACCTTCTGCGTTCCAGCCATGGGGTCCGGCGTGGACTCGGCACGGCGTACTGACCCGACGTGTGGGGGACCTGACGGGAGGTTCGCTCGGGTATGTGCCCTGAATTCTGGTCTGGACCAATGCGGATGGTCAAGTCCTTGACCACGTACTCGTCACGCTTGTCGCACTCGTCACGTGCGCGGCCGGGGCCGCCCCCAGGCGCCCGCCCACCCGCGGACCCGTACGCCCCTTACACGGACGTGTCGCGGAGCCCGGCCCGGTGGGGCACCGTAGAGGGAACGCGCCCGGCCTCCAGGGCGCCGAGAGGAGTCCGGCTCCCATGACGAACCACACCTATCGCGTCACCGAGATCGTCGGAACGTCCACCGAGGGTCTGGACCAGGCCATCCGCAACGGCATCGAGCGGGCCTCGCAGACCCTCAGGGGCCTCGACTGGTTCGAGGTCACGCAGATGCGGGGGCATCTGGAGGAGGGGGCGATCAAGCACTACCAGGTCGGCCTGAAGGTGGGCTTCCGCCTGGAGGAGGGCGACTGAGCGGGCGGGCCGTACGGAGGGCCGGAGCGGGCAGGAACGGCGGGAGCACGGGCGCGCGGAAGGAAGGCCCTGGCTGCCGTACGCGCGCCGGGCCGCGAGCGCGGGTGCGCGGTCACGCGGACGCCCGGCGGCTCGGGCGCCCGGACGTCCGGGTGTGGCGCGCGGAGCGGCCCGGGACGTACGGAAGACCCCGGCCCCGGGCGTACGGAAGGGCGACCGCCGGCGGGGCCTCCCGCCCCGCCCCGCGCACCCTCAGGTACGCCCCTCGCCCTCCTGAGCCTCCCGCAGCGCCTCCGACGGCTTGGCCCACCGCGCGCGTACGACCGTGAAGCCCGCCGCCTCCGCGTCGTCGCACACCAGCTCGTCGTCGTCGACGAGCATCCGGATGCCGTGGTCCCGGCCGAGCCGGCGCAGGATGTCCAGCTTGGTCTGCCGGGCCGGGCGGTAGTCGCCGTGGCGGCGCATGTGCACCGGGCCGTCGGGGAGTCCGTGCGCGGCGAGCCAGTCCAGGGTGTCGCGGCGGCAGCGCTCGGGCCGCCCGGTCAGGTAGACGATGTCGCACTCCTCCGCCGTCTCCCGGCACAGCGCGACACCCTCCGCCAGCGGCGGGTCGGCGGGCGCGGCGGCGAAGAAGGAGTCCCAGTCGCGCGGCTTGCCCTCCAGGAAGTGCTGGCGGTGGGCGGTCGAGGCGAGGGTGTTGTCGAGGTCGAAGACGGCCACGGGCCGGTCGGTTCGGGTCACTCCCCCAGCCTAGGGATCCCGCGTCGCCCCGTCCCCTGCATATCTCCGCACGGCAGTTCGGGAATCCCCCGCGCCCACGGGTGTTGAACTCCGTGTGAGCCCTATACATATTCCCCTCTCGATCCTCGACCGCTCCCGCACCAGAGAAGGCGAGGACCACGGACAGGCGCTGCGTGACACCGTCCGGCTCGCCCAGGAAGCGGAGACACTGGGTTACCACCGGTTATGGGTGGCCGAACACCATGGTGTGCCGGGGGTCGCGGGCTCCGCGCCGACCGTGCTGGCCTCGGCCATCGCCGCGGTGACCAGTCGCATCAGGGTCGGCACGGGCGGGGTGATGCTGCCCAACCACCAGCCGCTGGTGGTGGCCGAGCAGTTCGGCGTCCTGGAGTCGCTGTTCCCGGGCCGGATCGACATGGGCCTCGGCCGTTCGGTCGGCTTCACCGGCGGCGTACGGCGCGCGCTCGGCCGGGACCAGGCGGACGCGGACCGCTTCGCGGAGCAACTGGACGAGCTGCTCGGCTGGTTCACCGGCCTGCAGACCGCCCACCCCGGGGTGCGCGCCCACCCGGCCGAGGGGCTGCGGGTGCCGCCGTTCGTGCTGGCCACCGGTGACGGTACGCGGATCGCGGCGGCGGCCGGCCTTCCCCTGGTGGTCGGCGATCTGCGCCGCCGGACCCGGCTGCGGGAGTCGGTGGAGGAGTACCGGGAGACGTTCAAGCCGTCGACGTGGGCCGCGGAGCCCTATGTGATGGTCGCGGGCACGATCGTGGTGGCCGACACCGACGAGGAGGCGCGCCGGCTGCTCGCGCCGGAGGCGTGGGCCATGGCGAACGCCCGCACCCAGGGCCATTTCGATCCGCTGCTGCCGCCGGAGCGGATCGAGTCGCTGGAGATGACGGAGAAGCAGCGGGGTCTGTACGAGGCGGGGATGCTGGGCCATATCCACGGCACCGAGGCGCGGGTCGCCGAGGCGCTGGAGCGGGTCGTGGCGGAGACCGGCGCCCAGGAGATCATGGTGACGACGAGCACGCACGATCGCGGGGCGCTGCTCGACTCGTACCGCAGGCTCGCCCGCCTGGCCGGGCTGACCAGGGCGAATGCGGCAAGCCGGGCATAGAATCGGCGAATGCGCGACCTCCCTCCGACCGATGCCCCCGCTTCCCTCGACCCGTCCGGCACGTCGTCCGACACACCGTCCGGCACGTCCGGCGCGACGGGCGCCCACGACCCCTTCGTCCGGGTCCGCGGCGCCCGTGAGCACAATCTGCGCGCGGTCGACGTGGACGTCCCGCGCGACGCGCTGACCGTGTTCACCGGGGTCTCGGGGTCCGGCAAGTCGTCGCTCGCGTTCGGCACGATCTACGCGGAGGCGCAGCGGCGCTACTTCGAGTCGGTGGCGCCGTACGCGCGGCGACTGATCCACCAGGTGGGTGCGCCGAGGGTCGGGGAGATCACGGGGCTGCCGCCCGCGGTCTCCCTGGAGCAGCGCCGCTCGGTGCCGAACGCACGCTCGTCCGTGGGGACGGTCACGACCCTGTCGAACTCGCTGCGGATGCTGTTCTCCCGGGCGGGCGACTACCCGTCCGGGGCCGAGCGGCTGGATTCCGACGCGTTCTCGCCCAACACCGCCGCCGGTGCGTGCCCTTCGTGTCACGGATTGGGCCGGGTGCACGAGACGAGCGAGGAACTCCTCGTCCCGGACCCGGGGTTGTCGATCCGGGATGGCGCCATCGCCGCCTGGCCGGGCGCCTGGCAAGGAAAGAACCTGCGGGACGTCCTGGACACCCTCGGCTACGACGTGGACCGGCCGTGGCGCGAGCTGGCCGCCGAGGACCGGACGTGGATCCTGTTCACGGACGAGCAGCCGGTGGTGACGGTGCATCCGGTCCGGGACGCCGATCGCATTCAACGCCCTTACCAGGGCACGTACATGAGCGCCCGGCGCTATGTGATGCACACCTTCTCCGACTCCAAGAGCGCCACCCTGCGGGCGAAGGCGGAGCGCTTCCTGGCCAGTGCGCCGTGCCCGGTGTGCGAGGGCAGCCGGCTGCGGCCGGAGGCGATGGCGGTGACCTTCGCGGGCCGTACGATCGCCTCGCTCGCCTCGCTGCCGCTCGGCGAACTGGCGCGGGTGCTTGAAACCTCGGCCGGTGCGACGGAGACCGCGCGGGTGCTCACCGAGGACCTGGTGGCGCGGATCGGCACCATCACGGAGCTGGGGCTCGGCTATCTGAGCCTGGACCGGGCGACACCGACGCTGTCCAACGGCGAGTTGCAGCGGCTGCGGCTGGCCACCCAGCTGCGTTCGGGGCTGTTCGGTGTCGTGTACGTACTGGACGAGCCGTCCGCGGGGCTGCATCCGGCCGACACG
The DNA here is from genome assembly GCF_043198875.1 of Streptomyces sp. NPDC048718. Lineage (NCBI taxonomy): Bacteria > Bacillati > Actinomycetota > Actinomycetes > Kitasatosporales > Streptomycetaceae > Streptomyces > Streptomyces sp. NPDC048718. The sequence continues at coordinate 149,388 of NZ_JBICVG010000015.1, read as the reverse complement.
GAGGCACTGCTGGTGGTCCTGGAGCGGCTGCGGGCGGCGGGCAACACGGTGTTCGTGGTGGAGCACCATCTGGACGTGGTGCGGCGTGCCGACTGGCTGGTGGACGTGGGTCCGGGGGCCGGGGAGCACGGCGGCCGGGTGCTGCACAGCGGCCCTCCGGAGCGACTGGCGGACGTCGCCGAGTCGGCCACCCGCCGCTATCTCTTCGACCGGGCACCGCTGCCGGAGCGGCCGGTCCGCGAACCGGCCGGCGAGCTGCGGCTCGGCCCGGTGACCCGGCACAATCTGCGCGGTCTGCGGGCGGTGTTCCCACTGGGCGTGCTCACCGCCGTCACCGGAGTGTCGGGGTCGGGCAAGTCGACGCTGGTCGGCGCGCTGACCGAGGCGGCGGAGCAACAGGACGGCGTCGACCGGGTGGTGACGGTCGACCAGAAGCCGATCGGCCGGACTCCGCGCTCCAACCTGGCGACGTACACGGGGCTGTTCGACGTGGTGCGGAAGCTGTTCACGGAGACGGATGAGGCCCGGGCCCGCGGCTACAAGGCGGGCCGGTTCTCCTTCAATGTGCCGGGCGGGCGCTGCGAGACCTGCCAGGGCGAGGGTTTCGTCTCCGTCGAGCTGCTGTTCCTGCCCAGTACGTACGCGCCGTGCCCCGACTGTCATGGCGCCCGCTACAACCCCGAGACTCTTCAGGTACGGCTGCGCGGGCTGACGATCGCGGAGGTGCTGGACCTCAGTGTGGAGGCGGCGGCCGCGTTCTTCGCGGACACCCCGGCGGCGGCGCGCAGTCTGCGTACCCTCCTCGATGTGGGCCTCGGGCATCTGCGGCTCGGCCAGCCGGCCACGGAGCTGTCCGGCGGCGAGGCCCAGCGCATCAAGCTCGCCTCCGAGCTCCAGCGCCCGCGCCGCGCGCACACCCTGTACGTCCTGGACGAGCCGACGACGGGGCTGCACCCGGCCGATGTGGAGGTGCTGATGCGCCAGTTGCACGGTCTGGTCGACGCGGGCCACACCGTCGTGGTGGTCGAACACGACATGGACGTGGTCGCGACGGCCGACCGGGTGGTGGACATGGGCCCGGGCGGTGGCGACGAGGGCGGCCGGATCGTGGCCGAGGGTACGCCCGGGGAGGTCGCGCGGGCGGCCGGGAGCCGGACCGCGCGCTTCCTCGCAGCCCGGCTCGACGGCTGATCCGCCGCCCCCGGTGTCGGGTCGCGGCCCTATCGCGGCTCGACGAACTGCATCTCCAGGCCGACCTTGACCACGTCGCCCAGGATGCCGGGGGCGAAGCCGAGGCCGAAGTCGCCCCGGCGGAACTCGCCGGTGGCGTCGAAGCCGGCGTGACGGCTGCCGTCCATCGCCTCGACGACGCCGCCGAACTCCACGGCGAAGTCGATCGGCCGGGTCACGTCACCGATGGTGAGCTCGCCCGACAGGGTCCAGTCCTCGCCCTCCCCCGTGATCCGCGTCGAGCGGAAGCCCATCGTGGGGCGCTTCTCGACATCGAGCAGATCGGCGGCGCGGACGTGCGCGTCGCGGTCGGCGTTCCCGGTGTCGACGGAGGCGAGCGCGACGGTCGCGGTGACCGAGGAGGTCTCCAGGCTGTCGCCGACGACCAGTTCGGCCCGGAAGTCGTTGAAGCGCCCGCGCACCTTGGAGATACCGAGGTGACGGATGGTGAAGCCGACGGCGGAGTGCATCGGGTCGAAGGCCCAGCGGCCCGCGGTCAGCGGCAGGGCGGGGGCGGCGAGCGGGGAAGCGGTCGTGGGGGGCGTGGTGCGGTGCGAGGCGTTCGTCATGGGCACCACGCTGCCGCCCCGCCGCGCGGCCAGGAAGACCGTATCGATACGGGTAGCGGCGATCCTGGTAGTGACAGAGCCACCCTCGGCGCGGCCCCCGCCCGTACGATCGACGGATGAGCGACAACGAACTCGGGGCGTTCCTTCGGGCCCGTCGTGAGGCGCTGACTCCCGCGGAGGCCGGGCTTTTGGCGGGGCCGCGGCGAAGGACTCCGGGCCTGCGCCGAACAGAACTGGCCCTGCTGGCCGGGATCAGTGTCGAGTATCTCGCCCGGCTGGAGCAGGGCCGGGACCGCAACCCCTCGCCGCAGGTCCTCGGCGCGCTGAGCGAGGCCCTGCGACTGCCGCTCGACGCCCGGCTGCATCTGCGCAACCTGTCGAAGGCGGGGCCCCAGCACCGGCACATCTGCGCCATGGCCCCGGGCCCGGTGCGGGAGGTGCGCGCCCCGGTGCGGGCTCTGCTCGACCGGCTCGGCCCGACCCCGGCCGCCGTGGTGAACCAGCCGGGCGACATCGTGGCCCACACGGACGGCTTCGCCCGGCTCGCGGGACCGGTGGGGCTCCTCGACGGCGATCCGCCGAATCTCCCGCGTTTCGTCTTCACCGACCCCCGGGCCCGCACGGTCTTCCCGGACTGGGACCGGGTGGCCGACCAGCAGGTGGCGGCGCTCTTCCTCTCGGTCACCGGCTCCGATCCGCACATGGCTGAGCTGGTGCGGGAGTTGACGGTGACCGCGGGTCCGGCGTTCTCCTCCCGCGTCGGCGCGCCCACGCCCCTGCGCGCCCGCTCGGGCGTCGACCGCTTCGCGCATCCCGAGGCGGGTGAACTGCGCCTCGCGTACGAGGTGCTAGAACCGGCGGAGACCGACGGTCAGCACCTCGTGGTGTATCTGCCGGCGGACGAGGCGACCGAGGTGGCGTTGGACGCGTTGATGGGCCGTCGCCCGGGGACGCTGCGCGCGGTCCGCGCGTAGTCCGCTTCCTCGGACTGCCGCCTGCCGCCCGCCGTCGATCCGCCGGCTCCCTTCTCGTGAGCCTCCGCCGGGAGGCGGGTGGCGGGAGGCGGGAGGCGGCACGCGTGGGATTCTGGCGGGATGGACACGTTCGCGGACTTGCTGGACAGCGCTGAGGACTGGTGCGCCGCCGCCGTCGAGGACGCGCAGGAGGGGCGCTGGATCCGTGATCCCGTGGAGCGGCAGGTGATGGCGGACATCACGGCCGCGACGAACGCCCTGCACGGGGGACGGCAGGCGCCGTTCACCGGGGACGCGTGGCAGGTGCGCATGGGACGGATCGCGAACTGGGCCGGGGTACTCCGGCTCGCCGCCCGGGCGGGGCGGTGGGAGCTCCATCCGGTCGTCGGGCACCGTCCCCCGCGTCCGGCCGGGATGGCCGAGCTGCTGTCCGGGATCTACGCGATCGGCGAGCAGGGCGAGAGGTGGATGGCGCGGTTTCTTCGCGAGCGCCGGACGCCGGCGGAGAAGGAGATCGCCCGGGCCGAAGGGTTTCTGACCGGGCCGGGGTCCATGGAGGATCTCCACCTGTTCTTCTACGACGGCTGATCACCGCTCCAGCCGGGCCTGTGAACTCATCACGGTGGGGGTGTACCTGGGTACACCCCCACCCGGCATCTGGGCGCAGTGTCCCGGCCCGCGCCGAGCGGCAGAGTCGGCGGTGACGGAACGGAACCGAGCGACCGGGAGGCCGGGGCATGCGACAGCGGGGGCGGGTACGGGTGGGGTGGAAGGCGGAGACGGGGGTGTTCCTCGGCGTCGCGTTCGTGGCGGCGGGGCTGCTGGGGGTGGTGCAGCCGGCGACCGGGGTGCCGCCCGTGGTGGTGCGGTTGAATCAGTTCGGGCCGGCCGTCGGGGTGCTGGTGGTGGCGCTGCTGTGGCGGTCGCGGATCCGGGGGCGGCTCGCCGGGGCTCTGCCCGCCCGGGGCTTGGACGCGCCTCGACGAGCTTGGCCCGCCTGGCTGTTGGTGGCAGCGGTGGTGCCGGTCGCGCTCGCCGCGGTGGGGTACGCGGCGCTGCGCGGCGGCCCGGTGGTGACGGATCCCGGCGCGTTCGGCCATCCCTTCGCTCTGATCGTCGTGGCGCAGGTGGTCGGAGCGTGCGGAGAGGAGATCGGTTGGCGGTGCTTCCTCCAGCCGCTGCTGGGTGCCCGGTTCGGGACGCTCGTCTCGTCGGTCCTGGTGGGCGCGGTGTGGGGGGTGTGGCATGTGGGGGTGTTCACCGAAGACCCGGCGTACGCGGCCGGTTTCCTGCTGGCGGCGGTGGCCATGTCCGTGGTGCTCGGGACGGCGCTGGACCGGATCCGGAGCAACCGGCTGCTGCTCGCGGGCGGTTATCACGCCCTGGTGAATCTGGGCATGCTGCTGCTCATGGACGAGGAGTCCGGGGCCGTGGTGCCGATGGTGCTGTTCGGTGTGGCGAACGCGCTGGTGGCGGTGGTGTGGACGCGGGCGGCGATGTCGCGGCGCCGGGCGGATACGATCACGGAGCGCGGTGCGCGCTGACACGGGGACACAGGGGGAACGGCGGGTGGGGAAGGCTCTTGCGCGCTGCCAGGTGCTCTCGCTGGCGGCCCTGGTGCTGCCGCTGACAGGCGCCTTGGTGGTGGGCGCGCTGTTGCTCCTGCCCGTGGGGCTCGGGTTCCCGCTGCTGAGGCCCGCCGCCGCGCTCCTGCGCCGGCGTGCCGACGGGCGGCGGGCCCGGATCGCGGCCTGGACCGGCGCCGCCGTCACCCGGCCCGCCCCGCTGCCCGCCACGGCGCGCGGCGTCCTCGGCGACGCGGGATTCTGGCGGGAGCTGCGCTGGGCGTGGCTGGAGCCGTCGGCCGGCGGGCTGCTGGTGACGGTGGCTCCGGCGTTGTTCTGGTTCGGAGTGTTCGGCGCGTTCGTCCAGCCTTTCGTATGGCGGTGGCTGGGCGACGGCAACTGGTACGCCTTCGTGCCGGTCGTCTCCCCCGCCACCGTCCTGTGCGCCGCGCTCCTCGGTCTTGCGTTCGTCGTGGGCGCGGCGCTTCTGGCGCCGGTGACGCTCGCGGGCCACGCGCGCTGGTCCCGGTGGGCGCTCGGCGCCCCGGCCCGAGCGGAACTCGTCCGCCGCATCGAGCACCTGACCGGCTCCCGGACCGACGCGCTGGACGCCCAGGCCGTCGAACTGAGGCGTATCGAACGGGACTTGCACGACGGCGCGCAGGCCAGGCTGGTGGCGCTCGGGATGAACCTGGACGAGGCGACCCGGCTTTTGGACACCGACCCTGCGGCTGCCCGCGACCTGCTCGCCGAGGTGCGCGCGGCGTCCGATCGGGCCCTTCGCGACCTGCGGGAGCTGGTGCACGGGATCCTGCCGCCGGTCCTCGCCGACCGGGGGCTCGGCGACGCGGTGCGGTCGCTGGCCCTGGACAGTTTCCTCGACGTCGAGGTGGACGTCGCGCTGCCGCCCGGCCGGCTGCCGGCGCCCGTGGAGTCCGCCGCGTACTTCGCGATCGCCGAACTCCTCGCCAACGCGGCCAAACACGCCGGCGCCCGCGAGGTGCGCATCGCCCTCGGTCACGCGGACGGGATCCTCCGGGTGACCGTCGCCGACGACGGCCGGGGCGGCGCGGATCCCGCGCGCGGGGCCGGTCTGCTCGGGGTCGGGCGGCGGCTCGGCGCCTTCGACGGAACCCTCGCCCTGGACAGCCCGCCGGGCGGCCCCACCCTCGCGACCCTGGAGATACCGTGCGTGTCGTCCTCGCCGAAGACCTCTTCCTGCTCCGGGACGGGCTGAGCCGTACGCTCACGGAGCACGGTTTCGAGGTCGTCGCGGCCGTGGACAACGGGCCGTCGCTGCGGCGCGCGCTGCGCGAGGAGCGGCCGGACGTGGCCGTCGTCGACATCCGGCTGCCGCCGGACTTCACGGACGAGGGCCTGCGGGCCGCGCTGGAGGCCCGGCGCGAGCGGCCGGGGCTGCCGGTGCTGATCCTGTCGCAGTACGTGGACCAGTTGTACGCCCAGGAGTTGCTGGCCGGAGGGGAGGGCGCCGTCGGCTATCTGCTGAAGGACCGGGTCACGCGTACCGACCAGTTCGTGGACGCCGTACGGACGGTCGCCGCGGGCGGCACGGTGCTCGACCCGCAGGTGGTGGCCCGCCTCCTGGCCCGGGGCGAGGCGCGCGGGACCACCGCGGCGCTCACCCCGCGCGAGCACGAGGTGCTGCGGCTGATGGCCGAGGGCCGCTCGAACGCGGCGATCGGCCAGCATCTGCACATCAGCGAGAGCGCCATCGCCAAGCACACGTCGGGCATCTTCGCGAAACTGCGGATCGAGCCGTCCGCCGACGACAACCGGCGGGTGCTCGCGGTGCTGGCCTATCTGCGCCGCTGACTCGGGCCAAAACCCCAAGGCGCCTGCGACGGCGGGCCCGGAAGCCACCCGGGGCCCGTCCGGGGCCCGCCGTGCGCCTCTCAGCGGCCGGCCTTGCGCCGCGCCCGCAGCCACTCCTTGTTCATCGCGGCGATCGACGGCAGCGGGATGCCCTTCGGGCAGGCGGTGGCACATTCCCCGGTGAGGGTGCAGCCGCCGAAGCCCTCGGCGTCCATCTGCGCGACCATGTCGAGGACACGGGTCTCGCGCTCCGGTGCGCCCTGCGGGAGGACGCCCAGGTGGTTGACCTTGGCGGAGGTGAAGAGCATCGCCGAGCCGTTGGGGCAGGCGGCGACACAGGCGCCGCAGCCGATGCACTCGGCGTGCTCGAAGGCGTAGTCGGCGTCGGCCTTGGGGACGGGCGTGGCGTGTGCCTCGGGCGCGGAGCCGGTGGGGACGCTCACGTATCCGCCGGCCTGGATGATCCGGTCGAAGGCGGAGCGGTCGACGACCAGGTCCTTGACGACGGGGAAGGCGGCGGCCCGCCACGGTTCGACGTCGATGGTGTCGCCGTCCCGGAAGGACCGCATGTGCAGCTGGCAGCTGGTGGTGCGTTCGGGGCCGTGGGCGTCGCCGTTGATGACGAGGCTGCACGCGCCGCAGATGCCCTCGCGGCAGTCGTGGTCGAAGGCCACGGGGTCCTCGCCCCGCAGGATGAGGTCCTCGTTGAGGGTGTCCAGCATCTCCAGGAAGGACATGTCGGGCGAGACGTCGTCCACTTGGTAGGTGGCCATGGCGCCGTCGCTGTCGCCGTTCTTCTGGCGCCAGACGCGCAGGTTGAGCCTCATGCGTAGCTCCGCTGGGTGGGGTGGACGTACTCGAAGGACAGGGCTTCCTTGTGCAGGACCGGGACGCCGCTCTCGCAAAACTCCCAGGCGGCCGCGTACGCGAACTCCTCGTCGCGGCGGGCCGCTTCGCCGTCGGCGGTCTGGGACTCCTCGCGGAAGTGGCCGCCGCAGGACTCCGCGCGGTGCAGTGCGTCGAGGCACATCAGCTCGGCGAGTTCGAGGTAGTCGACGATCCGGTTGGCCTTCTCCAGGGACTGGTTGAACTCCTCGCCGGTGCCGGGCACGGTGATACGGCGCCAGAACTCGTCGCGGATCTCCGGGATCCGGCGCAGGGCGGTGCGCAGCCCTTCCTCCGTACGGGCCATTCCGCACAACTCCCACATCAGCTCGCCGAGTTCGCGGTGGAAGGAGTCGGGGGTGCGGTCGCCCTGGACGGCGAGGAGCAGATTCAGCCGGTCCTCGGTCTCGGCGAGGATCTCCCGGACCGCCGGGTGGTCGTCGTCGACGGGCTCGGTGCGCGGATGGCGGGCCAGGTAGTCGTTGATGGTGGCGGGCAGGACGAAGTAGCCGTCGGCGAGGCCCTGCATGAGGGCGGAGGCGCCGAGCCGGTTGGCCCCGTGGTCGGAGAAGTTGGCCTCGCCGATGGCGAACAGGCCGGGGACGGTGGTCTGGAGGTCGTAGTCGACCCAGAGTCCGCCCATCGTGTAGTGCACGGCGGGGTAGATCCGCATCGGCACCTCGTACGGGTTCTCGGCGGTGATCCGCTCGTACATGTCGAAGAGGTTGCCGTATTTCTCGGCGACCTTGTCGCGGCCCATGCGCGCGATGGCGTCGGCGAAGTCGAGGTAGACGCCCTGGCCGCCGGGCCCGACGCCGCGGCCCTCGTCGCAGACGTTCTTGGCCGCGCGGGAGGCGATGTCGCGCGGGACGAGGTTGCCGAAGGAGGGGTAGAGGCGTTCCAGGTAGTAGTCGCGCTCGTCCTCGGGGATGGCGTGCGCGGGGCGGGTGTCGCCTTGTGCCTTGGGCACCCAGATGCGGCCGTCGTTGCGCAACGACTCGCTCATCAGGGTGAGTTTGGACTGGTGGTCGCCGGTGCGCGGGATGCAGGTGGGGTGGATCTGGGTGAAGCAGGGGTTGGCGAAGTACGCGCCGCGCCGATGGGCCCGCCACACGGCGGTGGCGTTGGAGTTCATCGCGTTGGTGGACAGGTAGAAGACGTTGCCGTAACCGCCGGTGGCGAGGACGACGGCGTCCGCGTAGTGGGTGGAGATACGTCCGGTGATCAGGTCGCGGGCGACGATCCCGCGGGCCCGTCCGTCGACCACGACGAGGTCGAGCATCTCGGTGCGCGGGTGCATCTCGACGTTGCCCGCGGCGATCTGCCGGGACAGCGCCTGGTAGGCGCCGAGCAGGAGTTGCTGGCCGGTCTGGCCGCGGGCGTAGAAGGTGCGGGAGACCTGGACGCCGCCGAAGGAGCGGGTGTCGAGGAGGCCGCCGTACTCGCGGGCGAAGGGGACGCCCTGGGCGACGCACTGGTCGATGATCTCGACGGAGATCTCGGCGAGCCGGTGCACATTGGACTCGCGGGCGCGAAAGTCGCCGCCCTTGACGGTGTCGTAGAAGAGCCGGTGCACCGAGTCGCCGTCGTTGCGGTAGTTCTTGGCGGCGTTGATGCCGCCCTGGGCGGCGATGGAGTGGGCGCGGCGCGGGGAGTCCTGGTAGCAGAACTGGACGACCTGGTAGCCCTGTTCGGCGAGGGTGGCGCCGGCGGAGCCGCCGGCGAGGCCGGTGCCGACGACGATGATCCGGTGGCCGCGCCGGTTGGCCGGGTTGACCAGTTTCGCCTCGAAGCGGCGGGTGTTCCAGCGTTCGGCGACGGGGCCTTCGGGGGCCTTGGTGTCGACGAGGGGTTCCCCGGTCTCATAGCCGGTGGGGCGGATGTCGGGCAGGGGGGTCATGGTCAGCTCACCACTCCGGTCATGACGGCGACGGGGACGGAGACGAAGCCCGCGGTCAGCACGAGCGCGAGGGTGTTCGCGAGGGCCTTCAGAAGGCGTTCGCGGCGGGCGTCGCCGACGCCGAGGGTCTGGGCGGCGCTCCAGAAGCCGTGCCGGACATGGAGTCCGACGGCCAGCATGGCGACGATGTAGAGGACGTTGCCGTACCAGGTGGAGAAGGTGTCGACGACGTTCTGGTAGGGCTTGCCGGCCTCGAAGCCGCCGGTGTGCACGGTGCCGGTGGTGAGGTCGAGGATGTGCCAGACGATGAAGAGGGCGAGGATGACGCCGCCCCAGCGCATGGTGCGGGTGGCGTAGGAGGAGCCCTTGCGCCGGTGGACGTAGCGGGTGGGACGGGCCCTGAGGTCGCGGCGGCTGAGCTGGTACGCCGAGACCGCGTGCGCCACGACGGTGGCCAGCAGCAGGACACGGACCAGCCACAGGCCCCACTCGTGGTGGAGGGCCGGGGCGCCCATGACGCGCAGCCAGTGGCCGTAGGCGTTGAACTCCCCGGGGCCGAAGAAGATCTTGAGGTTGCCCACGACATGGGCGACGAGGTAGCCGAGCATGATCAGGCCGCTGACGGCCATGACCGTCTTCTTGCCGAGGGTCGATGCCCAAAAGCCGCGGGTGGGAGGGGCCGGTGGCCGGTCCGCGCGCCGCTCGCTCCGCTCGGGGTGTGTTGCCAAAGCCATGGGGACGACGCTAGGGCCGGATGGCCCGAGTGGTCCAAGACATGGTTCGGCTGATCTCGATAGGGGGGAACTATCGATCCCGCTAAGCTGGTGCCATGCAGTTCCAGCAGCTCCTCTATTTCGTCGCGGTCGCCGAGACCCGTCACTTCACTCGCGCCGCCGAGCGGGTGCACGTCTCCCAGCCGTCCCTCTCACAGCAGATCAAGGCCCTGGAGCAGGAGCTGGGCGCGGAGCTGTTCAGCCGGGCGCGCGGCAACATCGCGCTCACCGACGCGGGCGAGGCACTGCTCCCACTGGCCCGCCGCATCCTCGCCGACGCCGACACCGCGCGCCACGAGGTGCAAGAGCTGGTGCAGCTCAGGCGGGGCCGGGTGCGGCTCGGCGCGACACCGAGTCTGTGCACGGGGCTGCTGCCGGACGTCCTGCGCGCCTTCCACGACCTGCATCCGGGGATCCGGCTGCTCATCGACGAGGGCGGTTCCCGCGATCTCGTACGGGAGCTGGCACGCGGCGCGCTCGATCTGGCGCTGATCGTGCTGCCCCTGCCGACGACCTCGCCCTCCCTGACGACCGTGGAGCTGATCACCGAGGATCTGGTGGTGGTGTCCGCGGCCTCCGCGCCCGCCCCGCGTCGGCCGATGCGGATCGCGGATCTGCGCGACCAGCCCCTGGTGATGTTCCGGCACGGCTACGACCTGCGGGAACTGACCGTCGCCGCGTGCCGGGCGGAGGGCTTCGAACCCTCGTACACCGTGGAGGGCGGCGAGATGGACGCCGTCCTCGGTTTCGTCCGGGCCGGGCTCGGCCTCGCCGTCGTCCCGGCGATGGTCGCCGCCCGCGCGGGCCGCGACCTGCGGGTCACGGCGCTGGCCCGGCCCGGCCTGAAGCGCACCATCGCGCTGGCCCACCGCAGCGATGTGGCACCCCCGCGGGCCGCCCGCGAGCTGCAGAGACTGCTCATGGCCTCCCGCCGCGAGTTGCCCCTCGCCTGAGAGCCGCGCAGATGGGCGGCGGGCGGGACCCGGCGCTCCAGTCGGTCACGGAAAGCCGAGAAGGCATCAGGGGTCGATCAGGGTGCCATCGGGGGTGATCCTGGGGACGGTCCCTGATTCGCCGCAGCATGCTGGTGCGGCACGCTCGTGGCATGACTTTCAAGCCTCTTTCCTCCAAGGCCGGGACCGCGGCGGCGGCGGGCCGGCACAGGCGGGTGCCGACGACAGCGCTCGCGTGTGCGGTGCTCGCCGCGGTGGTGCTGGGCGCGGCCTTACCGGCGGTCGCGGCGCCCGCCGCGCGGCCTGCCGTCGCGGCCGGCGCCACCGGCGGCAGGTTGCCGGAGCTGGATCCGCGGGCGTTGCGGCATGCCCTGTCGAGCGCTCCTGACTGGCGATCACCTCGCCGAACGCGGCTCCTCCCAGGTCCGGCACCGCCGCCCACCGGTCGAGCCGGACCGGCCACCGCCGCCCGGCCCGGTGCGGACGGCAGCCGCCCGATCCGATCCAGACCGGACGGCGGCCGTCCGTCCACCGCTCAGATCGCGTCCGCCATCACCAGGGAGTGGATCCGGTCCGGTGCGCCCGGGCGGGCGTAGTACCAGCCCTGGGCCGTGTCGCAGCCGAGCGCGCGCAGTCGCTCGGCCTGGGCGCTGGTCTCCACGCCCTCGACCGTGACCGCCAGTTCCAGGCTGTGGGCCAACTGCACGATCCCCTCGACGATCTTGATGTCGACCGGGTCGACCGGGTTCTGCTGCATCCCTTGAGTGAACGACCGGTCGAGCTTGAGGACGCTCACCGGGAGCCTGCGCAGATTGGCCAGGTTGGAGTACCCGGTGCCGAAATCGTCGAGGGCGATGTCGACCCCCATCTCGGCGAACTGGCGCAGCGGCTTGAGCAGGTCGTCGTCGGCGCCGATCAGGGCCGACTCGGTGACCTCCAGGCACAGCGCGCCCGGCTCCAGGCCGGAGCGCTCCAGCACGTCGACGGTCTCGGCGACCAGGTTCGGGTGGTGCAGCTGGGTGGGCGAGAGGTTGACGTTGATCCGCAGCGGGCCGGTGGCCTTGTGGCCGCCGGGCGCCTCGTCCTGCCAGAACCGGGCCTGCCGGACGGACTCCTGGAGCACCCAGCGGCCCAGCGGCACGATGAGGCCGGTGTTCTCGGCCAGCGGGATGAACCGGTCGGGGCCGAGCACCCCGTGCTGCGGGTGGCACCACCGTACGAGCGCCTCGGCGCCGTGCACACCGCCGTCACCGAGGCGGACGAGCGGCTGGTACTCGATGAAGAACTCGCCGCGTTCCAGCGCGGCGGGCAGCGCGGTGGTGAGCCCGTGCCGGGTGATGGCCCGTGCGTCGGCCTCGTCGTCGGCGTACTCGAAGCGGTTGCCGCCCGCGGACTTGGCCCGGTACATCGTGATGTCGGCGCTGCGCAGCACCTCGGCCGGGGTCCGCTCGCCGGCCGGACCCTCGACGATGCCGACGCTGCCGCGCACGGTCAGCTCGCGGCCGTCGACGCTGATGGGGGCGGACAGCACGCCCAGCATCCGGTCGGCGAGTTCGGCGACCTTCCGCTCGGTGCCGGTCCCGGTGGTCAGCGCCACGAACTCGTCGCCGCCGAGCCGGGCGACCATCTCGCCCGGGGAGGCGACACAGCTCTGCAGCCGGTCGGCGACCTCGACGAGGAGGCGGTCGCCGGTGGAGTGGCCGAGGCTGTCGTTGACGACCTTGAAGCCGTCGAGATCGAGGTAGCAGAGCCCGAAACGGCTGGTCTCGCCCGGGCCGAGGGCCTTCTCCAGGCGTTCGAAGAACAGCGTCCGGTTCGGCAGCCCGGTGAGGGCGTCGTGGGTGGCCTCGTACCGCAGCCGCAGATTGAGCAGCCGTCGTTCGGTGGTGTCCTCCAGCAGCGCGAGCTGGTACTGGGGGGCACCGGCCGCGTCCCGCAGCAGCGAGACGGTGAGGTTGGTCCACAGGACGGTGCCGTCGGCGCGGTAGTACGGCTTCTCGACCCGGTAGTGGTCGCGCTCGCCACGCACCAGCTCCTCGTACAGCCGCCAGACGTGCGGGCCGTCCTCGGGGTGGCTCCACTCGGCGATGTTGTGGCTCAGGACGGTGTGTTCCAGGCCGCCGAACATCCGGGTGAGGGTCTCGTTGACCTCCAGGACGGTGCCGTCGAGGTCGGCGATGCCGATGCCGATCGCGGCGCCGTCGAAGACCGCGCGGAACCGGCTCTCGGTGGCGTGCAGGGCCTTCTCCGCGGCGCTCTGCGCGGCGAGCGCCGAGTGCGCGATGGACTCCTGTTCGGCGAGGGTCCGTTCACGCAGTGCCTGGGCGAACCCGGCGGCCATGGCGTGCTGGAGCCGGGAGCAGCGGGAGCGCAGTTCCTCGGCGGAGAAGGCGTCCGGCTCGACGGCGGCCGGGGCCGCGACGGGAGCGCAGTAGAGCACGAGGTACGCGTCGACCACGCCGAGGCTGCGGGCCAGCGCGTCCGGGTCGGTGCAGTGGGCCGCGACCAGCGCCTGGCCGACGCGGTGCGCGGGGGCCGTGTCGAAGGGCCGGGCATGCAGGGCGGCGCGGAGTTCCCTGGCCGGGGGCAGCAGATGCCGCTCGAACTCCTGCCGCGTCATCGAGGTCGCGGTCACCGGGAACACGGTGCGACTCCAGATGGTCACGAACCTTCTGAGTCTGTCCTCGGGCCCGTCGGCTCCGGCGCCGGATCCGGTGGGCTGGGTGGGCACCTTCACGGCTTGCGCCCTACCCCCGCGTAGCCGGAGAAGGCGAACGGGTCCTCCTCCTCGTCCGGGTTGTCCGAACGCCACAGCGGCATCGGCACCAGGCCCGGCTCGGCCAGTTCGGTGCCGTCGAAGAAGCGGGCGATCTCCGCCCTCGACCGCATCACCAGCGGGTTGCGGATGTCGCGGTAGACGCCGACGGCGCCGCCCGCGCGTTCCTGCGGGACCGGGATGCCCTCGTAGGAGGCGTGGGTGAGGACGAGCATGCTGCCCGGGGCGAGGGCGTCGAGGAGTTCGGCGACGGCCGCGGCGGGCTCGTCGCCGTCTTCCAGGAAGTGCAGGACGGCGACGAGGAGGAGGGCCACCGGGCGGTCCAGGTCCAGAAGTCCCGTCACCTCGGGACTCTCCAGGATCTCGCGGGGCTTGCGCAGGTCGGCGGCGACCACGGAGGCGCGGTCGTCGCCGTCGAGCACCGCGCGGCTGTGGGCGACGGCGACCGGGTCGTGGTCGACGTAGACGACCCGCGCCTCGTCGCTGGCGGCCTGCGCGACCTCGTGGACGTTGCCGAAGGTGGGTATCCCGGAGCCGATGTCCAGGAACTGCGTGACGCCCCGGTCGATCGCGTGCCGCACGGCGCGGCGCATGAAGGCCCGGTTCGCCTGCATGATCTTCGGCAGGCCCGGCAGGAATTCCATGGCCTTGCGGGCGGCTTCACGGTCCACTTCGAAGTTGTGCGAGCCGCCGAGATAGAAGTCGTACATACGGGACACACTCGGCACCGAGATATCGATGCCGGGCGGGGCCCAGGCGGGACGCTCCATCAAAGTCTCCAACAAGTCGCCGTGGGGTTTACGGGGATCCGGCCCGGTGTTCGCAGCCTGCGTTCGAGCTGAGGCTACTGATCACCCGCCGAGAGAGCGAGCAGAAACGGAAATTAACGATCCGTTCTTGGTCACACGCCATTGGCACGTGCGCTTTTACGGAAGAGTTCACCCCTGAGGACCGTGCATCTTCCTGTGCATGTGGCCGAAGGGGGCGGGGCGGGGACGCCTCTCGCGGTCCGGAGCGCCGGCGACGGTGGGGTCCGCGCCAAGAGCGAACGGTATCCGGCCAGTTCTCCACCTCGGCGCGGTTTGTAAACCTGTATGACGAGAGATCCGCCTATCCAGCGAATCTTGGCCCGTTTGGCCCCCTGGAAGCGTTCCATACGATCATCCTGCTCCGCGTGCCCCTCTTGTCTCAGTACGGCTTCTCCCGCTATGGACCGCGGATCGCCCACAGCCTCGCGGCCGGTGCGCTGGTGTGGCTGCTGTCCTCCCCCGCACCCGCGGCGGCCGACGCGTGCGCGTACGCCACCACGGCGCCGGACGGATCGGCCCTCGCCCTCTCCTTCGCCAGGCCGGGCCCTTGCTTCCCCCACCATCACCACCATCATCCTCACCACCCGCCGCATCCGGCCCCCACGCCGGAACCCTCCACGCCGCCCCCGCCACCCTCCCCGGAACCGACTCCCTCCCCCTCACCGCCCTTGTCGCCCTCGCCGCCTCCGCCACCCGTTCGGACCACACCGCCGCCGCCCAAGCCGGCCCCGGCTCCGGCCACCCGGGAGGCGTTGCCCCCACCCCCTCCTCCCGCACCACCCGCACCACCGTCACCGAGCGCGCGCCCGCGTCCGCACGTCCCCGCCGCGGTCGCACTGCCGCACTACCGGCGGACCGCCCGGGCCAAGCCGAAGAGCTCCCCGAACGTGGTCACCACGACGCTCCTGATCACCGCGCCCGCGGTGCTCGCGACCGCGATCCTGCGCCCCCGCTCCTCCCGCTGACGGCCGCTCCGCCGGCCGCCCACCCCGACGTCCCCCGATCCGCCCGCCCCGCCGGGCCACGAGAGGAAACCCTTGTCCGAATGGCTTGTTCTCACCCTTGCGATGGCCGCCGCGTGCGCTGTCGTCCTCACCATCATGGTCATCAACCACCGCCGCATCCCGGTCGACGACGATCCGAGTGAGACCCCGGACGTCATCGAATACATGACGATGATGATCGGCGTGGTGTACGCCATCGTCCTCGGACTCGCCATCGCCGGCGTCTGGGAGGCGCGCAGCGCCGCCCAGGAGACCGTGCGCCAGGAGGCGCAGGCCCTCCACGAGATCAAGGAGCGGGTCCAGGTCTACCCGGTGGCGGTGCGCGAGCGGATCCGGGGCGACGTCGACGCGTACGCCTCGTTCGTCGTCTCCCACGAGTTCCCGTACATGGCCGAGCACAGCTCCCTCGACCCCCGGGGCACCCAGCTGCTCGAAAAGGTCCGGCGCAGTGTGAGCGACTACCAACCGGCCAACGACTTCGAGGGCGAGGCGTACCAGCCGCTGGTCGACCAGGTGACCGTCGTCGACGACGCGCGCGGCGCGCGCGGGCAGAACGCCGGCGAGACGATGCCCGGCGTGGTGTGGTTCGGTCTCATCATCGGCGCCCTGGTGACGGTCGGCCTGATCTTCACCCTCCAGATCCGGCGCACCGGGAAGGAGTTGCTGCTCGCGGGGCTGTTCAGCGCGCTGATCGCGTTCCTCCTCTTCCTGATCTGGGACTTCGACGCGCCGTTCGGGCGGGGCATGGCGGCCACCGCCGGGCCCTTCACCGATCTGTTCCCGCACCTCACCGGCTGACCCGAGGCGTACTGTCCCAAGCGTCCCGGCCGGCAGGCGTGGCGCACCGCCGGCCGGGGCTCACGGGACGCGGCGGCCGTGAAGGGGAGGCCGAGGGAGAGGGCGGATGGGCGCGGCGAACGGGAGGGACGCCGGTGCGACACCTTCTGGGCCGAGCGGGGGACTTCGATGCCCCGTTCGCACGTCTGGGATCGCGGCTGTGATAGGGCGCTCCTAGCGTTTCGGGCATCGAGGTGCATCTCACCCCCTTCGCGGAAACCGCTTCCGCGGCTGCTCCTCGGGGACCGGAGGATCCACCATGCGCGCGATACGTGCCGCGTCCACCGCGCTCCTGGGGGCGGCCGCCCTCGTCCTGGCCGCCGCCCCCGGTGCCGTCGCCGGCGGTGCGCCCTCGCCGCAGCCGCCCGCGCCGGGCGGCGGCACGGCCGACTTCGTGATCACCCCGGGCACCGTCGCGCCGGGCGGCCGGATCACTCTCGGCGCGCCGGGCTGCCGGAGCACGGCGACGGCCGCGTCCGGCATCTTCGACACCGTCACCATCGCTCCCGGCTCGTCGTCCACCGCCACGGTGGACGCCGACGCCCGGCCGGGCGCGGTCTACACGGTGTCCTTCAACTGCACCGGGGGCGGCCAGGGCAATGTCGCTCTGACCATCGCCGGGGTGTCCGCCGCGGTCCCGACGGCCCGTTCGACGGTGCTCATCCCGCCGCGCGGGGTACGGGGCGGCCTCGGCGGCTCGGTCGAGGCGACCGGGCCCGGTATGACGGCGGTCGGCGGGGCCATGGTGCTCGTCGCCGCGGGCGGTCTCGCGTACGCGATCCGCCGCAGGACGGCCGACGGCCGCAGGCGCTGACGGCACTGACGGCACTGACGGCACACGGCGATCCCCTGTCTCGTCCTCCCCTCCCCGCGCTCCCCCGCGCTCCCCCGGCTCCCGCGACTCCGCACTCCGCGCGACGGCCGTGTCGCCCGGCGCGCCCCGGGCCCGGGATCCGGCTCGGGGTGCGACGGGCGAGGGGTGCCGCGGACGCCCGCCGGGAGGTTCCGGCCGGCGAGGGCGCCGCTCGGGCGGGTCAGACCTCCGCACCGCCCGTACGGCGGCGGCGGAGAACGAAGAGTCCGCCGCCCACCGCGGCGACGGCGACGAGACCGCCGCCCACCGCCATCTCCGTGTCGCTCGGGGTGAACGCGCCGCCGAGGCCGCCTTCGGCGCCCCGGCCCGGCAGCACCCGGAAGGGGTGGGAGATGGTCTCGCGATTGTCGTGGCACCGGACGGCCAGGTGGTAGCTGCCGGGCGTCGCGTTGTTGTAGACGCGGGCGATGGCGCTGGACAGGCCGTTGTGGTTCACCGACAGGTTGGTCTCGGGAAACGCGTTGGACGTGACGGTGCCGCCGTGGCCGCACCCCTTGGCCGTGATGGTGATCGTCGAACCCGCGTGGACGTCGAACGGGTTGACCGTGACCTCCCTCGGTCCGTTGGTGGCGGTGGCGAGGGGAGCCGCGAGCCCGAGGGCCGCGAACGCGGTCGCCGTCACCGCCGCAGTGCGTGCAGCACGCATGGTGGAACCTCCCGTGGAAGGCGCCCCGAAGCGGTGCCCCGGGAGTGTCGACGAGTACGCCCTCCATGTCGAACCCTCACAAGTGGCGATGTCCGGCGCACTTCGGAACTGGGCCGCCCCGGTGAGCCCGGGCCGCGGCCGAACGGGGGGCCGGGGCCGATGGAATCGCAGGTCACGGGTCCGGGATGACGATCCGACGAACACTCGAACGCGTCATCACTCGTTCGCATGAGCCGCGCCCGCCCCGGGAACGCCGGTACCGCCATCGCCGTACGGCTTCACGCGGCGGCGGGCCTCTCGCCCGACGGCTCGCTACCACGCCCGGCGGAGCCCGGCCACCCGTTCGTCCGCGCCCGGATCGCCGGTCCGCGGGCCCGCCCTTACCGTTCCCCTGACGCCGTCAAGGGAGAACCATGAGCCGCACGGACTTCAGCCTCTTCGATGCCGCCAGGAGGCGCCGGCCCTGGGGTGCGCTGACTCTCGTCATGCTCTCGGGGCTCGCGATCATGCGCAACGGCGTCGGCTTCGAGTCCGGTCCGCCCCAGCCCGCCACCGCCGCGCGCCCGGCGGCCCGGCCGGTGACGCGGGCGCCCGAGCCGACCGGGGTGCAGCCACTGCCCTACGCCCCCGCGTCACGGATCCGGATCCCCGACCTCCAGGTCGCGGCGCCCATCATGGACGTCGGTCTGGACCCGGACGGCTGGATCGCCGCGCCGCCGCCCCAGGACGCCAACCTGGCCGGCTGGTACCAGAACGGCATCGCGCCGGGCCAGCGCGGCACCTCCATCGTCGTCGGCCATGTCGACAACCTGGCGGGCCCGGCCGTCTTCTACGGGCTCGGCTCCCTGGAGAAGGGCCGGCGCGTCGAAGTCGAGCGGTACGACGGCCGCGTGGCCGTGTTCGAGGTCTACGGGGTGGAGGTGTACGCGAAGAACGACTTCCCCGGGCTGCGGGTGTACGCGGACACCGGCGAGCCCGAACTGCGCGTGATCACCTGCGGCGGCGGATACACGCGGGCACAGGGCTACGACGGCAATGTCGTCGTGTACGCCCGTCTGGTGGACACCCGGTAGCGGATGGGCCTGGTGGCGGCCGGGCCTCATCACATGGCCGTCAGGCATGTCCGGTCGCCGGGTCCGGCGGATGACCGGCAGGCCTGGCCGGTGGTCACCAGAACTCTCCGGCGGCCACCACGTCTGTCAGATGGTCGCCGGGCATGTACGAACCGGTCCCGGCACCCCGTGTGGTGTGCCGGGACCACAGGTGCGGCCGCCAGGGAAGCACTCAGCGGCGCGGGACCGTGAGGGTGTACCCCGCGTCGAGGAGCCGGGGCAGGTACTGCTTGATCGCGGCCACGCTGTGCGAACGGTTGCCGCCCGCGTCGTGGTTGAGCACGACGACCCCGGACGCGGCCCCGTCCAGGACCCGCCGGACGATCGTGTCGGTGGGCGGCTCCTCCCAGTCGCTGGTGTCGACCGTCCAGGCGAGCGGCTCCATGCCCAGTTCGGCGCCGGTCTCGAAGACGATCCTGTTCCAGGCGCCGTACGGCGCGCGAAACCACGACGGCGGGGCGCCGAGGGCCCGTTCGATGATGTCGCTCGTCGAGCCGATCTCCTGACGGATGACGGACGGCCGCTTCTTGGGCAGCTCGGGGTGGGTCCAGGTGTGATTGCCGACCACATGACCATCCGCCGCCATCTGCTTGAGCAGGTCCTGGTTGTCGATCGCCATCTCGCCGCAGACGAAGAACATCGCGCGGCAGTCGTAGCGCCGCAGGGTGGCGAGGATCTCCGGGGTGTAGCGGGGGTCGGGTCCGTCGTCGAAGGTGAGCACCATCGACTTGCCGACCCCGCCGAGCCGGAGGAAGGGCCGGGTCCGTGCGGGCGGGTTGGCCCGCCGGAAGGCGGGCGGCGCGTAGTCGGTCATCGGCTGGAGACGATACGCGGTGGGCTTGCGGGCCGCCCGTGCCTGGGCGCGCGCCTCCGGGCCGGCCGCGCCGGTCGCCCCGGCCGCGGGATGCGAGCCGGCCGGGGCCAGGGTGGCCCCCTCTCCGGCGCCCGCCCCGGACCCGGCGCCCGAGTCTGCCAGACGGTTCGCGGCGAAGACGCCGACGGTGGCGGTGGCCCCCAGAGCGGCCGCCAGACGCAGCAGCGATCGGCGCCCTGGAGACTTCTCATCGGTTTTCATGACCAATAGTGCGAACGGTGGATAGCCTCGCGCGCGCAGCCACACCAGGCCTGCTGCCCGAAAACACCTGATGAGCCGATAATCTCAGCGCGTGAGTGGATTCGAACGAGGTACGGACGGCCCGAAGGTGATCGTCGCCGGAGTGGACGGTTCCGCGTCCTCACTGCGCGCGGCGGCGTACGCGGCCGGGCTGGCCCGCCGTCAGAACGCGCGTCTCGCCCTGGTGTACGTCCAGCCCGTCCTGTCGCCCGGAGCGGCGCTCGGGGCCCCGGTCGCCGAGCCCACGGACGAGATCGCCGACAGCCTGGCGGCCGAGATCAAGGAGGCCGCCGACCGGGTACGCGCGACCTGGCGGGTGCGCTGGGAGTTCCACACCCTGCGCGGGGACGCGTACGCGGGTCTGGTCACGGCCGCCGACGAACTGACCGCGGACGCGGTGGTCGTGGGCGCTTCCGAGTCGGCCGGCCACCGTCTCGTGGGCTCGGTGGCGGTACGCCTGGTCAAGTGCGGCCGCTGGCCGGTGACAGTCGTTCCCTAGACGGGTGAGCCGGCGAACCGGACCGGGGAAGGGTGGGGCGGGCGCGGCCGAAGCACGCCGCGCCGCCCGTACGTCCTCGGCACAGGGGCGGACGGGCCGACGCGCAAAATCAACGGACCAGGTCCGCTACGGCGCCATCACCAGGCCGGCGCGGCCGGCGCCCCGATCCAAAACGACGTCGCGGATGGTGTCGCGGATCCCGGCGTACTGCTCCTCGCCCCCCTTCACCGCGGCCCCGAGGTCGACGACCCGGCCCCGGGAGGTGTCGAAGTACTGCGGCACGAACTCCGCCCTGGTCACCTCCCAGCGGCGGCCGGGCGCGGCCGGCGGGGTGAAGGTGAAGCGGGCCAGGGTGCCCTCGTTGCCACGCCGGTCCAGGTCGCCGGAGTAGTTGATCATCTCGCCGGCGATCTGGTCGCCCATCCCGTAGACGATCCAGGTGCCGTTGACCTTCTCGTACGCCTGCGGCACATGCGCGTGGGTGCCGATGATCAGATCGATGTCGGGGCGGTCGCCGGTGCGCGAGGCGGTCAGGGCGCGGCCGAGGGAGAGCTGTTGCTCGTCCGGCTCGGTCTCCCATTCGGTCCCCCAGTGGATCGAGACCACGACGACGTCGGCCCCGGCCCGGCGGGCGGCGCGGGCGTCCTTGACGATCCGCCGCTCGTCGATGGTGCTGACGGCCCAGGGCTGCCCTTCGGGCAGCGGGTGGCCGTTGGTGTCGTAGGTGTACGCCAGCTGGGCGACGGTCGCGTGGCCCGCCTTCAGCAGGGTGGGCCGGGCGGCCTCGGCGGCACTGCGGGCGGAACCGGCGTGCCGTACCCCCGCCTTGTCGAGAGCGTCGAGGGTGCGGCGCAGTCCGTCGGCACCGTCGTCGAGGGTGTGGTTGGAGGCGGTGGAACAGGAGTCGTATCCGGTCTCCTTGAGGGCCGCCGCGACCTCGGGCGGTGACGTGAAATCGGGGTATCCGCTGTACGGGCCGCCCTCCTCGCCGTACGCCGTCTCCATGTGGCAGATCGCCAGATCGGCGCCCGAGACGACGGGTTTCACCGCGGCGAGCATGGGTGCGAAGTCGTAGCCGGAGCCGCCCGCGTCGACGGCGGCCTGCCGGATGATCGAGTCGTGCGGGAGGACGTCGCCCGAGGCCACAAGGGTGAAGGGGGCCGGTGCGGCCTTTCCTCCGGGTGGGGTGGCGCCCTGCGGAGTACGGCTCTGCGCGGCGGGCGGGACCGCGCGGTCGGGGGCCCGGCCGGCACCGGCGCAGGCGGTGGCCGTGGCGAGCAGCGCGGCGGCGAGGGTGGCCGCGCCGAGGCGGGTGCGAGGGGTCATCTGCCGGGCTCCACCGATTCATAGGATGAACATCTGGTCAGCCGAATTCACCCTGACGCAAACCCTCAGTCAAGAATCAATGCCGCTAAGCACCGCAAACCCCGCTGGAACGGACGCAACGGGGCTCCCGACCCTCCCCCGGCATGCCATTCACCGCTCCGTGCGACCGTTCGTCGCAGATCACGGTCCGCGCTCTGTCCCTCGCCACACGAATGCGTTGCCATACCGCGCATGACGACGGCGACAGTGACGACCACCCCGGCCACGGCTTCCCCGGCCGAGGCTTCCCGCGCGGCGAGACCCACGACCGACGAACGCGCGCTGGCCGCGCTCCAGCACGAGCACGGCCCGGCCCTGCTGGCCTTCCTGCTCAAACTGGCCCACGGCGACCGGCAGCGGGCCGAGGACCTGGTACAGGAGACCCTGCTCCGGGCCTGGCTGCACCCGGAGGCCTTCGACAGCTCGTACGCGTCGATGCGGCCCTGGCTGTTCACGGTCGCCCGGCGGCTCGCCATCGACGCCCGCCGGTCCCGGCTGTCCCGCCCCACCGAGATCGGCGACGCCGTCCTCTCCGTCACCGCCGACCCGGCCGGCTGCACCGAGACACACGACGCCGCCCTGGACGTTCGAGCGGCGGTACGCGGCCTCAGCCCCGAGCACCGCGCGGTCCTCGTGCGGCTCTACTTCGACGGTCTGACCGTCCGTGAGGCCGCCGACGACCTCGGCATCCCGGCGGGCACCGTCAAGTCCCGCTCGCACTACGCGCTGCGCCAGCTCGGCCACCGCCTGCCCGGTTACCGGCCCCGGCACCACAAGACCGTTGCCCGCGCGGCACCCGTCACCGCACAATGACGGGCGTGACACTGACGACTGCCGCCGCCGACAAGATCCTCGCCGACAACTTCGCCCCCTGGGTGCTCGAACTGGGCCTGAGTGTCGACTCGCTCGACGCCGACGGCCAGGGGGCGGTCCTGCGGCTCCCCTGGTCAAAGCGGCTCGCCCGGGAGGGCGGCGGACTCAGCGGTCAGGCGCTGATGGCCGCCGCCGACACGGCGACGGTGATCGCCGTGTCGGCCGCCCGAGGCGGCTTCGTCCCGATGACCACCGTCCAGCAGTCGATCACCTTCCAGCGGCCGGTGACCGGCGCGGATGTGCTCGTACGGGCCCGGCTGACCAAGACCGGCAAGCGGATGGCCTTCGCCGACATCACGCTGTGCGCCGAGGCGACGGACGAGATCGCCGCCCACGCGACAGCGGTGTACGCCCTGCTCGGCTGACCCGCGCGTCCTCGCCCGACCGCGCCCGTCCGCGCCCTCGCCCGGACCCGCCCGGCTCGCCGGAGTTCCGGGCCTGGGTCTCGCCCGCTCGGCGCTCCATCTGCCGTGACGGCGCGCGGCCTGGTCCCCCGTTATGTTCTCCACGGCTCCGCAACGGGGCCGCTGGCCTCTGGGCCCGGCATGACTTGGTCCCCCTGTCCGAGATGACCTGGGGGGTGGTGTTCACCGGGCTCGGGGGTGTTCGTCGGAGACGCTGATCAGAGGTCCGGCCACCGTCCGGTCCGGCGCAACGCCGGGCGGTTCGCGGGCGGCAGGTCTGCATAACGTGGATGCGCGAGCACGACACCCGAGCCGAGGCCGGCACCGTCAACATCTGGAAAGGGCACGATGTTCGAGATCGAAGACGTGGGCGTGTTCCTCGGCCTGGACGTCGGCAAGTCTGCTCATCACGGCCACGGGCTGACTCCGGCAGGCAAGAAGGTCTTCGACAAGCCGCTGCCCAACAGCGAGCCGAAGCTGCGGGCCGTCTTCGACAAACTTGCCGCGAAGTTCGGAACCGTCCTGGTCATCGTGGACCAACCCGCCTCGATCGGCGCCCTGCCACTGACCGTCGCCCGCGACGCGGGCTGCAAGGTCGCCTACCTGCCCGGCCTGGCAATGCGGCGGATCGCCGACCTCTACCCCGGCGAGGCGAAAACCGACGCCAAGGACGCCGCGGTGATCGCGGACGCCGCCCGCACCATGCCCCACACCCTGCGCACGCTGGAACTCACCGACGAGATCACCGCCGAACTCACCGTCCTGACCGGCTTCGACCAGGACCTCGCCGCCGAGGCCACCCGCACCTCCAACCGCATACGCGGCCTGCTCACCCAGTTCCACCCCTCCCTCGAACGCGTCCTCGGACCCCGCCTGGACCACCAGGCCATCACCTGGCTCCTCGAGCGATACGGCTCCCCGGCCGCCCTGCGCAAAGCCGGCCGCCGCAGACTCGTCGAGCTGATCCGCCCGAAAGCCCCACGCATGGCCCAGCGGCTGATCGACGACGTCTTCGACGCGCTCGACGAGCAGACCGTCACCGTCCCGGGCACCGCCACCCTCGACATCGTCATCCCTTCCCTGGCCGCATCCCTGGCCGCCGTCCACACCCAGCGACGGGCGATGGAAGCCCAGATCAACACGCTTCTGGAGGCCCACCCTCTTTCCCCGGTCCTGACGTCGATGCCCGGCGTCGGCGTCAGGACCGCCGCCGTCCTGCTGGTCACCGTCGGCGACGGCACCAGCTTCCCCACCGCCGCCCACCTCGCCTCCCACGCCGGCCTCGCCCCCGCCACGAAACAATCGGGCACCTCGATCCACGGCGAACACGCCCCCAGAGGCGGAAACCGCCAGCTCAAACGGGCGATGTTCCTGTCCGCCTTCGCCTGCATGAACGCCGACACAGCCTCCCGCGCCTACTACGACAAGCAACGAGCCCGCGGCAAAACCCACACCCAAGCACTCCTCCGCCTCGCCCGCCAACGCATCAGCGTCCTGTTCGCCATGCTCCGCGACGGCACCTTCTACGAATCCCGGACACCGAAGGACGTCGAGCTCGCCGCATAACCCCAGCACCCCGAACCACACCAAACCCGACAGGGGCGCCTTGACGAAGGACATAGAGGCCCCCCCCGGCGGGTCATGCCGTCGGGTGCACGCCCGGGCGGTACTTGGGAATCCGTACGGTCACCTTCATCCCCGCCCCGATCCCGGTCTCGATGACCAGGCCGTACTCCGGCCCGTACACCTGCCGCAGCCGCTCGTCCACATTGCCGAGACCTATGCCGGAGCCGGCCGGGCGGTCGCCGCGCAGGATCGCGCGCAGCACCTCCGGGTCCATGCCGATCCCGTCGTCCTCGACGACGACCACCGCCTCCGCGCCCGCGTCGCGCGCCGCGATCGTCACCCGGCAGCCCTCGGCGGAGTCCTCCAGACCGTGCTTGACCGCGTTCTCCACCAGCGGTTGCAGACAGAGGAAGGGCAGCGCGACCGGCAGCACCTCGGGGGCGATCTGGAGCGTGACCTTGAGCCGGTCTCCGAACCGCGCCCCGGCCAGCTCCAAGTACTGCTCGATGGCCCGCAGTTCGTCGGCGAGCTGGGCGAACTCGCCGTGCCGCCGGAAGGAGTAGCGGGTGAAATCGGCGAACTCCAGGAGGAGTTCCCGGGCCTGCTCGGGGTCCGTCCGGACGAACGAGGCGATGGCGGCGAGGGAGTTGAAGATGAAGTGCGGGGATATCTGCGCGCGCAGGGCCCTGATCTCGGCCTCGACGATCCGGGTGCGGGAGCGGTCCAGCTCGGCCAGTTCGAGCTGGACGGAGACCCAGCGGGCCAGTTCCGTCGCGGCCCGCACCAGGACCGCCGACTCCCTCGACCCGTACGCGACGAGCGCGCCGAGCACCCCGTCCTCGCCGGTGAGCGGGGCCACCACGGCCCAGCGCAGCGGGCAGTCGACGTCACGGCAGCCGGCGTGGGCGGACCGGCCGCGGCCCGAGGCGAGGGTCCCGGCGACCAGTTCCGTCACCGCGCCGCGGTGGTGTCCGCCGCCGGGCCCGTCCCAGGCCAGCACGGCACCGTCGCGGTCGGTCAGGCACAGGGCCTCGGTGCCGAGCAGCGAGCGCAGCGGGCCCGCCGCGCGACCCGCGGTCTCCTCGGTGAGCCCGGCACGCAACGGGGGCGCGGCGAGTGAGGCGGTGTGCAGGGTGTGGAAGGTGGCGCGCTCGACGGGGGTACCGAGGTCGAGTTCGGCGGCCCGGGGGCCCCGGCGGAGGGTGACCCGGCCGAGGACGAACCCGGCGGCCAGCAGCACGGCGCCGACCGCGCCGGCGGCGGCCAGGGCGATGCCGTTCACCGCCCGCTCCCTTCGGAATGGACCTCTTCGCAATGCGCCTCTTGGGAAGGAACCCCTTCGGGAAGCACCCCGCCGGAACGGGCCGTGCGAATCCGGGACTTGAGGATCCGGGACTTGCTGATCCCGGACTCACGTCCGGCGGCCCGGGTCAGTGGACGCGCGTCACGAGCGCCCCGCTCGCGCCCGGAGTGCGCGCGCGGGTGTGGTTCGGGCCGGCCCTCCACTTCCTCCGGCAGATGCAGCCGGGCCAGGATGCGGGAGGTGCCCGCCGGGACCCGGCCCGGAGTGGCCAGCGACACCAGGATCATGCTGAGGAATCCGAGCGGCACCGACCACACGGCCGGCCAGGCCATCAGGGTGTGCGGCCAGCCGCCGGGCGCCAGCCCGGCGCGGGTCGCCATCACCGCCGCGAGCGCGCAGCCCCCGCCGAGCAGCAGCCCCGCGACGGCACCCGGCGGGGTGAGCCGGCGCCACCAGATGCCGAGCACGAGCAGCGGACAGAAGGAGGAGGCGGAGACGGCGAAGGCGAGGCCGACCGCGTCGGCGACCGGAACGTGCGAGGCGCCGAGACCGGCGCCCAGCGGAACGGCGGTGGCCAGCAAGGTGGCCAGCCGGAAGTGCCGGACCCCGCGCGTGGGCAGCACGTCCTGGGTGAGCACCCCGGCCACCGACATCGTCAGCCCGGAGGCCGTCGACAGGAAGGCCGCGCAGGCGCCGCCCGCGAGAAGCGCGCCGAGCAGATCGCCGAGGACCCCGCCGAGCATCCGTCGCGGCAGAACCAGGACGGCGGCGTCAAAGGCGCCGGTCAGGGCGAGTTCGGGGGCGTAGATCCGGCCGAGCGCTCCGTAGAGCGGCGGCAGCAGGTAGAAGACGCCGACGAGCCCGAGGACGACGAGGGTGGTACGGCGGGCGGCCCGGCCGTTCGGGCTGGTGTAGAAGCGGACGGCGACATGCGGCAGTCCCATGGCGCCGAGGAAGGTGGCGAGGATCAGGCCGTACGTGGCGTACAGCCGGTGCCCCGCGCCGCTTTCGGTGAACGCCCCGGACAGGTCGAGCGGGTCGAGCGGCAGCTCGTCCCCGCCGGTCGCACCGGCTCCGCCGGACCCGCCGCCGCTGCCACTACCGCGGCCACTGCCGCCGCGACCGTCCCCGTCCGGCACCCGCTCGGGTACCAGGGCCCCGGCCGGAAAGGCGAGTTCGGTGCCGCGCTCCACTCGGTGGCCGCCCCGGCCGAGGGTGAGGGTCCGCCCGTCGTACGTCTCCCCGTCGACGATTCCGGTGACGGCGAGCGTGACGGGCGTGTCGACCCGGACGCGAACGGTCTCGGCGACCTTCACGGAGGTGTGGTCGCGCAGCACGGCGGGGGCGTCGAACCGGGCCTGCGGGGTGCCGTCGCCGAACCAGGCGGCGAGCAGGAAGAACGCCGGAACGAGCAGCGCGGCCAGCTTCAGCCCGTACTGGAACGTCTGCACGAAGGTGATGCTGCGCATCCCGCCGGCGGCCACGATCCCGGTGACGACCAGCGCGACGACGAGACCGCCGACCCAGTCGGGCGCACCGGTGAGGATTTCCAGGGTGAGCCCCGCGCCCTGGAGCTGGGGCAGTAGATACAGCCAGCCGATGCCGACGACGAAGAGGCTGGCGACGCGGCGGACCAGCGAGGATTCGAGCCGGGCCTCGGCGAAGTCGGAGAGCGTGTACGCGCCGGAGCGGCGCAGCGGTGCCGCGACCAGCAGGAGGAGCACCAGATATCCGGCGGTGTAGCCAACTGGATACCAGAGCATGCTCGGGCCCTGGACGAGAACGAGCCCGGCGATGCCGAGGAAGGAGGCCGCGGACAGGTATTCGCCGCTGATGGCGGCGGCGTTGAGTCGCGGGCCGACCGTGCGGGAGGCCACGTAGAAGTCGGAGGTGGTACGGGAGATGCGCAGGCCAAGCGCGCCGATGAGGACGGTGGCGAGGACGACGCCGACGACGGCGGCGACCGCGTAGCTGTGGTTCATGCGCGGGCGGTCACCGCTCGACGAGTCCGGTGAAGTCGCGTTCGTTGCGCTCTGCGCGGCGGACGTACCAGCGGGCGATGGCCCACACCACCGGATGGACGCCGACGCCGAGGGTCAGCCACACGGCGGCCTCGGGCACGGGCAGGGCCAGCAGCAGCGGCAGGGAGCCGACGAGCAGCGCGAGCGCGCCAAGACCGGTGAGGGCGGCGCGCAGCTGGCTGCGCATCAGGGAGCGCACATAGGTGTGACCGAGGGTGGTCTGCTCGCTGATCTCGGAACGGGCGGGCGGGTGCTGCGGCCGGGGGCGGGGCCGGGGCTGGGGCTGCACGGGTCCGGCGCCGACGGCCGAGGCGTAGGTGACGGTCTCGCGGCGGGGCCGGCGCGGGACGTGGTGCTCGGACATCGGCGTCCGCTCCCTCACGGTCGGGTGGGCCCGTGGAGTCTACGCAGCGGCAGGTCGGGGCGGTAGGCATGGCGATGAGGAGGGGACTGACGGGACTTGGTGGGACAGGTGACGGGCCGCCGGGAGCAACCCGGGCCGGCACGCCAACGTCAGCCTGCGGGGCGGCGCATCAGCAGCTCCCGCAGTTCGCGGGCGTGGCGGCGGGAGACGGCGAGTTCGGCGGCGCCGACCCGGACGGAGGTCGCGCCGCTGTCTACCCGGAGTTCGTCGATCCGGCCGAGGGCGACGAGGTGGCTGCGGTGGATCCGTACGAACCCCCGGGCCGCCCAGCGCTCTTCCAGAGTGGACAGCGGGATACGGACGAGGTGGCTGCCCTGGTCGGTGTGGAGCCGCGCGTAGTCGCCCTGGGCCTCCACGTACGCGATGTCGTCGACGGGCACGAAGCGGGTGACACCGCCGAGTTCGACGGGGATCTGCTCCGGGGTCCGGTCCGGCCGCTCGGCCCCGGCAGCCGCTGTGGGCACGGTGGGCGCGGCGGCCCGGCCCGCGGCCTGGACGAGGTCGTGGACCCGGCGGACGGCCTCGGCCAGGCGTTCGCGCCGTACCGGCTTGAGGACGTAGTCGACCGCCTCCAGGTCGAAAGCCTGGACGGCGAAGCCTTCATGGGCGGTGACGAACACGATCAGCGGGGGCCGGGCGGAGCCGCCGAGCAGCCGGGCCAGGTCGAGTCCGCCGAGACCGGGCATGTGGATATCGAGAAACACGACATCCACGGCGTCCGTCTCGTCACCATCCGGTCCGCCGTCCGACCCACCGTCCGACCGACCGTCCGGCCCACTCGCCGGCCCGGCGTCCACCGCCCGGCCGATCCGGCGCAGCGCCTCGGCGGCGTCGCTCGCGCCCTCGGCGGAGCGCACGCGCGGGTCGGCCCGCAGCAGATACAGGAGTTCCCCGAGGGCCGGCGCCTCGTCGTCGACGGCCAGTACGCGCAGCATGCGCGGGATTCTATGCCGCCACGACGGCGGCGGACGGGGCGAAGGGGTGACGAGGCGAAGGGACGGCAGGGCGAAGGGGCGGTGGAACGGGGCTACTTCAGGAGCCGGGACATCCGGCGGTCGGCGAGCAGGCGGCCGCCGGTCTGGCAGGTGGGGCAGTACTGGAGCGAGGAGTCGCTGAAGGACACCTCGCGGATGGTGTCGCCGCAGACCGGGCAGGGCTCGCCGGTGCGGCCGTGCACGCGCAGGCCGCTCTTCTTCTCGGCCTTGAGCCGGCCGGCGGCGAGACCGTGCGAGCGGGCGACGGCGTCGGTGAGAGTGGTGCGCATCGCGGTGTACAGGACCTCGGTCTCCTCCGCCGTGAGGCCGCCGGCCGGTTTGTACGGGGACATCCTGGCCGCGTGCAGGATCTCGTCGCTGTAGGCGTTGCCGATGCCGGCGATCAGGCTCTGGTCGCGCAGGGCGCCCTTGATCCGGCGCCGTTCGCCGGCGAGCAGGGCGGTGAAGGCGGCGAGATCGAAGTCCTCGGCGAGCGGATCGGGGCCGAGCCGGGCGATGCCGGGTACGTCGGCGGGGTCGCGCACCACGTACACCGCGAGGCGTTTGGTGGTGCCCGCCTCGGTGAGGTCGAAGCCGTCGCCGCCGGTGAGCGCGACCCGCAGGGCGAGCGGCCCCTTGCCCGGCCGGGGCGGACCGGAGGGCAATACGTCCTTCCACTGGAGCCAGCCCGCCCGGGCGAGATGGGTGACCAGGTGCAGCGGGCCCGCCGCGCCGTCGGTGCCGAGGTCCAGGAACTTGCCGTGCCGGGCGACGGCGGTGACGCACGCGCCGTCCAGGATGTCCGGGGGCGGGTCGTACGTCTTGAGCACACTGATCGCGACGGGCAGCACGCGGGCGATCTCCTTGCCCACGAGCCGGCCGTCGAGGAACTCGCGCAGGGCTTCGACCTCGGGCAGTTCGGGCATGTCCCCACCCTGCCGCAACGGGCCCTGCCACGCCTGCCGGGCGGTGGAGCCCGCTCAGTCCTCGGGGCGCCGACCGGGGTCGGCGGCCCGGGCGGCCTGCCCGCCCTCGCCCTCCTCCGCGCTCTCGTCGCCCTCGTCGCCCTCACCGCCCTTGGCCGGTCGGGCCGTACCGGCCGCACCCGCCGTCTCCGCGAGGTCGTCGAGATCGGCCGGGTCGAGGAACGCGGCCATCGTGGCCTCGGCGGCCTCCGCCGATGCGGCCGACTCCCCGGCCGCCCCGCCCTCCACCCGGGTGGCGAACTCGCACCACACGCTCTTTCCGTTGCCGCGCGGCTCCACTCCCCACTGGTCGGAGATCTGCTCCACGAGCAGCAGGCCCCGGCCCGAGACCCCCGAATCACCGGCCTCGCGCCGGCGCGGCAGCACGCTGGAGCTGTCCTCGACCTCGACGCGCAGCCGCCGTTCGGAACCGGGCAGCATCCGGAGGGTCACGATGGCCCCGCCGTCGGTGTGCATGAGGGCGTTCGTCACCAGCTCGTCGGCGACCAGCTCGATCTCGTCCGAGCGGCCCTCGGCGCCCCAGGCCCGCACGGCCGCGCGGATCATGTGCCGCGAGGAGCGCAGCGCCTCCGGGTCGTCCTGCCCGACGTGCTGCTGGAGCCGGCCCGCGGAGCCGGACTCGCGGCTGATGTCGCGGCGCAGCAGGAGGATCGCCACATCGTCGTCGCCGCCGCGTTCGTCGACGACTTCACAGAGCTGGTCGGCGAGTTCGTCGAGCTCCCGGGGACCCCGCTTGACCAGGGAGGACAGCCATTGGAGTCCTTCGTCGAGGTCGGATCCCGGTTTCTCGACGAGTCCGTCGGTGTAGAGCAGCAGCGTCTCGCCGGGGTCGAGTTCGACGGTGGTGACGGGGTAGTCGAGGTGGTCGAACTCGGCGGACAGGCCGAGCGGCAGACCGCCTTCGACGGGCAGCCGACGCGGTGTGCCGGTCGGGTCCTGGACAAGCGGGTCGACATGCCCCGCGCGGACGATCTGCACGAGCCCGGTGGCGGGGTCGGCCTCGGCGTACGTACAGGTGGCGAAGCGGTCGGTGTCGAGTTCGTGGAGGAAGACGGAGGCACGGGCCATCACCGTGGCGGGGGTGTGGCCCTCGGCGGCGTACGCGCGCAGCACGATCCGCAGCTGCCCCATGACGGCCGCGGCCTGGGTGTCGTGCCCCTGTACGTCGCCGATGACCGCGCCGACCCGGTCGCCGGGCAGTTGGACGACGTCGTACCAGTCGCCGCCGATGTCCCGGCCGAGCCGGGCCGCGCGGTAGCGGACCGCTATCTGCGCGCCGGGAATCTCGGGGATACGGCGGGGCAGCATCGCCTGCTGGAGCCCCTCGGCCAGGTCGTGCTCCTGCTCGTAGAGCATGGCCCGCTGGAGGCTCTGGGCGATGGAGCTGCCCAGGGCGACGAGCAGATTGCGCTCGTCGGCGCTGAAGCCGGTCCGGTCGCGGTAGAGCAGGCCGAGGGCGCCGATGGGGCGGGCCTGGGCGATCAGCGGGAGATAGGCGGCGGAGGAGATGCCGAGGTCGGAGACGTGCGGCCACAGAACCGGATACTCGGCGGCGAACTCCTCGGCGGTGTCGATGAAACGGGGGCGCAGAGTACGGATGACCTCGCCCATCGGGTACGGCTCGTCCACCCGGGTGTAGCGGGTGCCGGGGACGAAGGTCCCGGTGGGCCCCTCGGCCACCAGGTGGATGCGGCCGCCCTCCATCAGGCCCATGACGAGGCTGGCGGCACCGAAGTACTCCAGGCCCTGGGCGTCGCCGAGCATGTCGGTGATGTCCTGGATGGTCCGGGCGTGGGCGAGGGCGGCGGTGGTGGCCTCGACGACACTGGTGCGATCGCGGCGGCCCTCGTCGAGGCCGAGCCGGGTGGCGGACTCCGAGAGTTCCTCGGAGGCGTCGCGGACGACGCCGAGGATCCGGACCGGCCGGCCGGTCGCGTCCCGGCGGACCAGGCCCTGGGTGTGGGTCCAGCGCTGGGTGCCGGACCGGTCGCGGAGCCGGAAATAGGCTCCGTAGCGGTCGTTGCCCTCCTTGAGGGCCTGGGCGACCAGGGCGTCGAGACGGCGGGCCTCGTCGGCGAGGACCCGGGCGCCGAGCGATGCGGGAACGCCGTCGTACTCGCCGGGGGCCATGTCGAAGACGGCGAGCGCGGTGTCGTCCATCTCCAGGCGGCCGGTGACCAGGTCCCAGTCGAAACTGCCCATCCGGAACTCCCGGCCCAGCTCCTGGAAGAAGCAGTCGGCCGGTTCGGACGATCCCGTCGCGCGGCGGCACCAGCCGGCCGCCGCGGCATCGCCGCCCCCGCTGCCCGCACTCATGGAGCCACGCTAAGCACAGCGCGGCGGGAGCGCACGGCGGGAGGCCGAGGGCCGCGCCAGGGGCCTGAACAGGCGGTACGCCGCCCGGCCCGGCGGGCCCCCGCACCCGCACCCGTACCCGTGTCCGTACCGCCACGCTTGGGGCTCACCCGCGATCGGGGGCGGGGGCGGACGCGGGATCGGATCCGGCCTCGGGCTGCCACACCGTGTCGTCGGCGGGGGACGTGTGCTCGGGGGACGTCGGTCCGTCGGGGGCGGGCGAACCCCCTTGGGCCTCGGGGCCGTCGGGCGCGCCCGGGCCGTCCGGAAGGCCGGGCCCACCGGGGGCGACGCGTACATCCGGGCTGTCCATCCCGCCGGGTGCCGCGCCGTCCGGCAGCGCGGGTCCATCGGGTACGCCGGGCAGACCGGATCCGGCTCCGGCCCCCGCCTCCGCGCCCTCCGCGCCCGGCCCGTCGGGCATCGGGACGTCCGGCATCGGTACGTCGGACGCGGCCCCGTCGGATGTCCCGGGCCCCTCCGGAGCGGGCGGAGGCCCGGGGACGGAGGAACCGGTGGACCCGGTGGGCCCGGTCGGGCCGGTGGGCCCCGCCCCGGACGTGGAATCGGCGGGGTTCGCCGGGGACACCGGCGAACCTCCCGAGTCCGGCGGGGGCGCGGGCGGCGCGTCGAGGAGGTCGCAGCCGGCCGGGTCGCACGAGGGGGGCGTGTCCGGGCTGCGGTCCGCCTCGCCGCCGCTGCCGGTGGGCCGTTCGATCCAGGTGTTGCCGGCGCTGTCCGCCAGGATCAGGCTGCGTACGACGGCGCTGGTCGGGGTGATCGCGACGACCCGGTCGGGGCGGTAGCCCGGCCACGGCCGGCCCTTGTGCGGGACGCCGGGCGCGGGGGCCGGGGAGCGCAGCGGGTTTCCGCCGGCGCAGCGGACGCGCGGGGTCGCGTACTCGTCCACGAGGACGGCGGTACCCGTCTGGAGGATGGACTGGAAGGGCGTGGCGCGGCCGTCCTTGAGGCCATGGCTGGTGACCCGGGCGTCGGCGCGCAGCAGGACGGGGGTGAGGCCGCGCAGCCAGTCGGCGAGCCGGGCCTCGGGGATCCCGGCGGCCTCGGCGAAGGCACGGGCCCGGACGGGTTCGCCGGTGAGCTGGGCGACCTGCTGTTCGACGTTGCAGCTGGCGGTGGAGCGGGTGCCGCCGTAGAGGCCGGGAGTGGCACCGGTGAGCGCGCGGCCGGCCGGGGCCGTGCCGGTGGCGCTGCCGGGCGCCGATCCGGCGGGGCCCGCCGCGGGGGCGCCGTCCGGTGGGGCGGGGGCGCCCTCCTGCACGGTGGACGGGCCGAACGGCGTGGGCCCCTGGGCGTCGGCCGGTTCGAGCAGCACCTCACGGGCGGCGGTGGCGGCACTCCGCTGGGCGCCGGGCCCGGCCGCGGTGTCCCGGGAGCAGCCCGTGATCAGCAGGGCGGGGGCCAGCGCGGCGACCGCCCAGACCCCGGTGCGCACGGCCGCCCGGCCGCCGGGCGCGCCACCGTACCCCGTACCCGCCGGTCCCAAGGCCGACCCCGTGGCCGGTCCCATGGCCGGTCCCGTGGCCGGTCCGCCCACCGGTGATCCCGCCGATCCGCCGACCGACCCACCGAGCGGTCCGCCCGCCGCTCTCACCGCCCCGCCGCCCGGCGGTGTGCCGGGCACGGTGTCGAGCGGAGGGCCGTCCGGGACGCGGGGCCGGCTGGGCCGGGTGCCGGACGGCGGCGTGCCGGGGCGTGAGAGCCGTCGTCTGGATGCGTCGCGCACTGGGTCTCCCGCTGGTTCGGCCCGGATCGTTCCCTCCTGTCTGCCGCAGCGCCGGGGCGGCCGCAATCCGGGCGCGCCCATCCGGTGCGGGGCCCCATGCGCCCGGGCCCCTCGACGCTCCGGGCGGGAGCCGGCCGGCGGGTCCGCCGGGGCGTCCGGTCGGGGCGGCGGGGTTACGCTCCTTGTGTACTCATCCGCACGCTCCGAGGAGGCGGCCATGAGTCAGTACGACGAGTACACCAGCCCCTCGCAGGCCGAGGGCGAACGCCTCGACGAGGACATGGACGCGGCACAGAAGCGGGAGCGGCACCCGATGCCGACCCGTACCACCCCGTCACAGGCGGAGGGCGAGCGGACCGCGAACGACGGGACCGACGCCGCCGCCGGCGCGAAGTACCCCGGCGGAGGCACCACGGGCACGCGCTGACCGGCCCGGTCCCGGCCCGCGCCGGATCCCGAGCCGGCTCCCGTGCCGGATCGGGAATCGGATCCCGAACCGGAACTTGAACCGATGCAGTGGTTCACCGCACCCGACTACTGGTTGAGCCGGATCGTCTTCCAGCGCGGGCTCGCCGCGCTGTACGTGGTCGCCTTCGTGTCGGCGGCCCTCCAGTTCCGGGCGCTCATCGGCGAGCGCGGCATGCTGCCCGTACCCGCCTACGTACGCCGGGTCCCGGCCCGTCGCGCGCCGAGCCTCTTCCAGTGGCGCTACTCCGACCGGCTGTTCGCGGGCGTCGCCTGGGGCGGCGCCGGGCTCGCCCTCGCGCTGGTGGCGGGCGCCGGGGACGCGGTGCCACTGCCCGTGTCGATGCTGCTGTGGCTGCTGCTGTGGGCGCTGTATCTGTCGATCGTGAACGTGGGGCAGACCTGGTACTCCTTCGGCTGGGAGTCCCTGCTCCTGGAGACGGGTTTCCTCGTCGTCCTGCTCGGCAACGCCGACACCGGGCCGCCGGTGCTCGTGCTGTTCCTGCTGCGCTGGCTGCTGTTCCGGGTGGAGTTCGGCGCCGGGCTGATCAAGATCCGCGGCGATCCGTGCTGGCGGAACCTGACCTGCCTCTACCACCATCACGAGACCCAGCCGATGCCCGGCCCGCTGAGCTGGTTCTTCCACCGGCTGCCGAAGCCGCTGCACAAGGCCGAGTGCGCCGCCAACCACGTCGTCCAGCTCGGCATCCCGGTGCTGCTGTTCACACCGCAGCCGGTGGCGACGATCGCGGCGGGCCTGATGGTGGCGACCCAGCTGTGGCTGGTGCTCTCGGGCAACTTCGCCTGGCTGAACTGGCTCACCATCCTGCTCGGGCTGTCCGCGATGGACGGCTCGCTGCTGCCCGGCGGCCAGGATCACCCCCGGCCCGGCGCCCCGCTCTGGTACGTGGCCGTGGTGTGCGCCGCCACGGCGCTGATCCTCGTCCAGAGCCGCCACCCGGTGCGCAATCTGCTCTCGCGGCGGCAGGCGATGAACCGCTCCTTCGATCCGCTGCACCTGGTCAACACTTACGGCGCGTTCGGCAGTGTCAGCCGGGTCCGGGACGAGATCGTGATCGAGGGCACCGACGATCCGGCGCCGGGTCCGGACACGGTGTGGCGGGAGTACGGCTTCCGCGGCAAACCGGGCGATCCGCGGCGGCTGCCGCGCCAGTTCGCGCCGTACCATCTGCGGCTCGACTGGCTGATGTGGTTCGCGGCACTCTCCCCCGGTTACGCCGAAGACTGGTTCGGGCCGTTCGTGGAGCGCCTGCTCGCCGGGGACCGGGACACCCTGCGGCTGTTGCGCCACAACCCGTTCCCGGACGCGCCGCCGGCCCGGGTGCGGGCGCTGCTCTACCGCTACCGGTTCACCACCTGGCGCGAGTTGCGGGAGACGGGGGCGTGGTGGCACCGCACGCTGGTGCGGGAGTATCTGCCGCCGGTACGGCTGCGCGAGCCGGCCGACCGTACCCCGTGACCGCGGCCGACGCCGACGCCGCCCGGGCCGCCCGCCGCGTACCTCCCCGAAGTCGCCCCGGACCCGCCGCCCCGGACTCGTGGGGCAACTCTGGAATCCCTCGTCCAGACGCACCGGGGCCGTGGGGCACCCCTGGATTCCCGCCCCTGGACGCACCGGTGCCCCCGGCCGGGAGACGTGGCCGGGGGCACGCGGCGAAGCGCTGCTTGCGGTTCGGTTCAGTCGATGCCGGGCAGGATGTGCGGCTCCGCCAGGTCGTCCTCGTATCCGGCGAGCCGGATCGGGGCCGAGCGGGCCCAGACTTCGAGGTTGCCCAGCTCTCCGGGCCGACGGCGGGTCGGCTCGA
Source organism: Streptomyces sp. NPDC048718 (assembly GCF_043198875.1). Classification (NCBI taxonomy): domain Bacteria; kingdom Bacillati; phylum Actinomycetota; class Actinomycetes; order Kitasatosporales; family Streptomycetaceae; genus Streptomyces; species Streptomyces sp. NPDC048718. Next base: position 112,726 of record NZ_JBICVG010000015.1, on the reverse strand, counting down.
TCGTGCCGATCGGCTCAGCGGGGCGCTGCTTCTCCTGCGTGGTCGATTCCGGTGTCACCGCGCACTCCTTCGTGTCGCGTATCAGGGGGACAGGGGCCGTCCGGTCGCGGTGGCGCCGTTCTGCGGGCGGGACCGCGGCCCTTCGGTGGCAGGCCAGTCCCCGGCCGGGATGGGGAGGTTCGGTGAAACCTCTGTCGCCCGGCCGTGTACACCAGATTAACCAAATGAGCGCGCCTGCGCTCTATGGGGCACGAAAGTGTGACGCGTTCGAGTGAACTCGGCTCAATATCCGTACCCCGCCCCTGTCACCCGTTTACCACTTGCCCGGCGCGTAGTCCTTCAGGAAGACGCCGTACACGTCCTCGCCGTGCTCGCCGAGCACGATCGGGTCGTAGACCCGGGCCGCGCCGTCGACCAGGTCGAGCGGGGCGTGGAAACCCTCCTCCGCGAGCCGCAGCTTGTCGAAGTGGGGGCGCTCGTCGGTGATCCAGCCGGTGTCGACCGAGGTCATGAGGATGCCGTCGGTGTCGAACATCTCCTGGGCGCTGGTCCGCGTCACCATGTTCATGGCGGCCTTGGCGGCGTTGGTGTTCGGGTGCCCGGCGCCCTTGTAGCCGCGGCCGAAGACGCCCTCCATGGCGGAGACGTTGACAACGTACGCGCGCTTGCTCGCGGCCAGCGCCGCGGCCCGGGCCATCGCCGGGCGCAGCTTGCTGATCAGGATGAAGGGCGAGGTGTAGTTGCAGAGCTGGGTCTCCAGCAGCTCCACCGGGGAGATCTGCTCGATGGTCTGGACCCAGGTGTTGCTCTCGACGACGTCCGGCACCAGGCCGCCCGCGTCGATGGCGGTGCCGTCGAGGTGCCGGGCGACGCTGGCGTTGCCGGCGACCAGGGCGAGGTCGGCGACCTTCTGGGCGTCGAGCCCGCTGACGCCGACGGGCAGCGCGGCGAGGCCGTCGACCGCGCCGGAGTTGAAGGCGCCGATGACGTGGTGGGCGGGCAGCTCGCCGGCCGGCAGCGGGGCGGTCTCGCCCTCGACGAGCGCGGCGTACGCGGAGGGCAGCCGGCGCACGGTCTGCGTCGCGTTGTTCACCAGGATGTCCAGCGGGCCGGCCTCGGAGACCTGGTCGGCGAGGGCGACTGCCTGGGCCGGGTCGCGCAGGTCGATGCCGACGACCTCCAGACGGTGCAGCCAGTCCGCGGAGTCCTCCATCGCCTTGAAGCGGCGGATGGCGTCCTTGGGGAAGCGGGTGGTGACGGTGGTGTGGGCGCCGTCGCGCAGCAGCCGCAGCGCGATGTACATGCCGATCTTGGCCCGGCCGCCGGTGAGCAGCGCGCGCTTGCCGGTGAGGTCGGCGCGGGCGTCGCGCTTGCCCCGGTTCAGGCCGGCGCACTCCGGGCAGAGCTGGTGGTAGAAGTAGTCGACCTCGACGTACCGCGTCTTGCAGGTGTAGCAGGAGCGGGGGCGCTGGAGTATGCCCGCGATCCTGCCCTCCTCGGTGACCGAGGAGGGCAGGATGCCCTCGGTCTCGTCGTCGATGCGCTGCGCGGAGCCGGTGGCGGTGGCCTCGGTGACGGCCTTGTCGTGGGCGGTCTTGGCGGCCCGGCGCTCCTGGCGGCGGCGCTGCTTCACGGTCCGGTAGATGCCGGCGGTGGCCCGGCGGACGGCGACCGCGTCGGGGTGGTCGACCTCCAGCTTGTCCAGCTCGTCGAGCACCGCCAGGCAGACGGCCAGGCGCTCGGGGTCGATGCCCGGCCCGTACTCCTGGATTTCTTCAGTCACCGTCATGGCCTTGGCCGTCCTCGATCGCTCGTACCGTCGTCGCTCGTCGCCGCTGGTCACCGTCCACCGTCACCGGTGGTCACCGGTAAGTCACTGGTCGACGGCGTGTTTCAGGGCCTCGAAGAGGCAACTTTACGGAGCCGGGGGCCGCCGCTCCAAACCCATACGGGGTGGGTGGTCGAACACACAGTCGCCGCACAGGCCTCCGGCCGGGCAGCGGTAGTAGAGGCAGCAGGTGGTACGGCGCAGGGCGGGGCCGCGGACGGTGCCGGCCAGGTCGGGGTGATCGAGCAGGCCCTGGACGAGCGTGACCGCGCGGGCGGCGGCCTCGGGGCGGTGGTGGGCGCGGGCCCAGCGCACGAGTTCGCGCAGCGCGCCGGCGAGCGCGGAGCCGGCGTTGCCCCACAACAGTCGCGGGGAGATCCGGCCGTCCCGGACGAAGGCCGCGTACAGCGGGACGAGGTGGGCCTCGTGGACGGCGGCGCGCAGCGCGTCGACGGTGGCGGGGCGGGTGGCCGTGCCGGACCACCACAGGTCGTCGGGCGCGCCGAGGGTGCCGTCCCAGTGGAGGGTGGCGGGCGTGAGATCGGGGAAGCGGCCGTGCAGGGCGGCCGGGCCGAGGGTGGTGGACCAGAGCCGGGCGGCGAGGCCCAGATGGGCCGCCGAGGCGGCGACGCGGCGCTCGCGCGCGCCGAGTCCGGCGGCGACCCGGTCGACACGGGCGGTGAGCGGGGAGTCGTCGCGGCCCGTGTACAGCTCGACGAGCGGGCGGTGCCCGCCTCGGTGAGGGGCGTCGGCACCGGCGCCAGTGGTGCCCGTTTCGGTGGTACCCGTGCCGGTGGGGTCGGGCCCTGGCGGCGGGGCGGTCCGCAGCACGAAGAAGCCGCCCACCCGCGCGGCGCTCGCGTCGCCGCGGTCACCGCCGTCGCGGGGATGGCTGGGCCGGCTGTCGTCGCGGGACTGGGAGGGGCCGGGCCGGTTGTCGCCGCTGCCGTCGGGTTCCGTCTGGGGGTCCACCGGTGCATCCTGCCATCGGTCGCGGCCCGGGCGGCCCGGAGCGGGAAATTTCGGGTTCTTCGACCGGGGGTATCCGCTTCGGAGTGGCGGCGGGCCGGTTCCCGTGCTTCCGGCCGTCACCTGCGCGGGCTACGCCGCAAGGTGTACGGGGCCGCCTCGTACTCCATTCGCGGTACGACGGATCGGGTTCCCAGGGACGACGACGCGAACGTCCGGAAGCGGGATCGTGGAGGTATGAGTTCCCTCGCGCTGTCCGTACTCCTCGCGCTGGTCTCCGCGGTCGCCTACGCGGCCGCGGCGATCGTGCAGGAGCGGGTGGCGGCCTCGGCCGCCGTTCCCCGTTACGCGCCGCTGCGCCGCCCGGCGTGGTGGGGCGCGGTCCTGCTCAACGCAGTGGGCGCGGCCCTACACGTGGCGGCCCTGGCGTTCGGGCCGCTGAGTCTGGTCCAGCCGATGGGCGCGCTGACGATCGTCTTCGCGCTGCCGCTGGCGGCGCTGTTCGTGGGCCGCCGGGCGGGCCGGACGGCCTGGCGGGGCGCGCTGATGGCGACGGTGGGTCTGGCCGGGCTGCTGAGTCTCGCCGGGGGCACGGCGGAGCAGCCGCTGGCGAGCGACGAGCGGCGGCTCCTCGCCCTCGTCACGTTCGGCGCGGTGGCGGCGCTGTTCACCCTCGCGCATCTGGTGCGGCGCCCCGCGCTGCGCGGCATGGTCCTGGCCGCCGCGGCGGGCGTGGCCTTCGGTATCGCCTCGGTCTTCACGAAGACGGTGGCGATGGACTTCCACTTCGCCGCGCCGCTCGCCGAGTGGGCGAGTCTGCTGGTGCTGTCCGCGCTGGCGGTGACGGGGCTGCTGCTGTCCCAGGCCGCGTACCGGGGCGCCGGGCTCGCCGCGCCGCTGGCCATGGTGACCGTGGTGAACCCGGTGATCGCGGCGACCGTCGGGCTGACCCTGTTCGGGGAGTCGTTCCGGTACGGGGCGGCCGGCGGGGTCGCGGCCCTGGCCTGCGGCGCGGTGACGGCGGGCGGACTGGTCCTGCTCACCGTGGAGCGGCTGGGCACCGGGGCGGTGGCCCTGGACACACAGGACACACAAGGCTCGCCGGAGGCGTCGGACGCACCGGAGCCGGCGGAGGGGCCCGGCGGGCGGCTGCTCGGGCGGAGAGAAGGGCAGGGGAACGCGGGCGGGCACGGGGTGCCGGACACGCGCGAGACGTCGGACCGGCGCGGGACCCCGGCAGAGCCGGAGCCCCCGGCCCTGCCGGACTCGTCCCGGGGGTCAGATGGAGACGCCCCGGGCGCGCAGGTACGCGAGCGGGTCGATGTCCGACCCGTACCCGGGACCCGTACGCATCTCGAAGTGAAGATGCGGTCCCGACACGTTGCCGGTCGCTCCTGAGCGTCCGATCCGCTGGCCGGTGCCGACCCGCTGGCCCTCGCGGACGGCGAGAGCGGACAGGTGCGCGTACTGGCTGTAGCGGCCGTCTCCGTGACGGATGACGACCTGGTAGCCGTAGGCGCCGCCCCAGCCCGCCGAGACGACCCGGCCCTCGGCCACGGCCCGCACGGAGGTGCCGGTGGGGACGGGGAAGTCGATCCCGGTGTGGTAGCCGCTGGACCAGGACGAACCCGGGGTCCGGTAGCGGGTGCCGATGTCCGTGTCGGCGACCGGCGAGGTGAAGTGGCGGGTGACCGGCGCGGGCTTGTGGGCGGCGGGCTTGTGCGCCGCCGGTTTGTGGGCCGCCGGCTTGTGCGCCGCCGGCTTGTGGGGCGCCGGCTTGTGGGGCGGCTTGGCCGGGGCGTGGGTGACCGGCTTCGAGGCGGGCTTCGTCGCGGGCGTGGCGGGGGGCGGCTTGGGCTTGGCCTGGGGCTTCGGCTTGGCCTCCGGCCGCGAGTGCGGCTTCGTCTGCGGCTTGGCGGGCGCCGCGGGCGCGGTCATCCGCAGGGTGAGCCGCTGGCCGGGGACTATCAGATCGGGGTCGTCGCCGACGACCTCGCGGTTGGCCTCGTACAGCCTCGGCCAGCCGCCCCGGACGGCCTTCTCGCGCGCGATCTGCGACAGGGAGTCCCCGGCCTCGACTGTGTACATCTTCCGGACGGTCGGCACGGTGGTCGGGCTCGCGGGCGCCGTGGCGGGCGTGACAGTGGGCGTCCGGGTGCGCTGCGCGGGCAGCGCCCCCTTCGCCGTCAGTGGCCGGGTGCGCTCGGTCTGCGTGCCGGCGCCGCCCGTGGATCCGGGCTCGGCGTCGCCCCGCTGGAGTCCCGCGCGCGGCCCGCAGGCGGGCCAGGCGCCAGGTCCCTGGCTCTCCAGGGCACGCTCGGCGACGGCGATCTGCTGGTCCTTGGAGGCGAGGTCGGCGCGGGGCGCGAAACGCGTTCCGCCGTACCGCTCCCAGGTGGACTGGCTGAACTGGAGTCCGCCGAAGTAGCCGTTGCCGGTGTTGATCTGCCAGTGGGAGGTGGACTCGCAGGCGGCGAGCTTCTCCCAGACGTCCAGCGAGGCGGCCTGCGCCGTGCCGGCTCCGATCAGCGGCAGGGCCATGCCGGCGCCGCCGGCGGTGACGGTGAGCGAGGCGCGGTTGATCCGGCTCGGCTGCTGACGGCGGTGCTTCCCGCGTGTCCCGCGTACGGCCATGAGCCCCCCTTGAACGCTTCGGCAGTCGCCCACGGTAGGGGCAGGCAACCGTACGTGACAAGGGGTTCAGACCGGATCTCCCGACCCTTCCGCCACATTCGGGCCAGGCGGCCCTCCGTCACCGTCCGGCGGGCCCCGGCTGGGGCTGCGGCTCGGGTTCGGGCACCGGCATGGGGCCGGGGGGCGACGGAACCGGGTTGGGTGGCGGCATGGGCGGGGGTCCCGGGGGCGGCGCGGGCGAGGGCATCGGGTCGGGGATGGGGGGCTGGGTCATGGCTTCCTCCGGAAGTACGGGTAGGGGGTAGGGGGTTCAGGGATCAGGGGCATGGAGCAGGACCGCTCCAGCCTCTCCCGATCCGCCTGCCCGCGCTCGCCCAGGCCATGCCTTCGGGCGACATCCCGGTCCCCGACGCGGCGCCGGAGACCGCCCCGCCGCTCCGGCGCCGCCCGGCGAGCGACCCGGCGACCCTGCGACCCTGCGCCCCTGCGCCCCTGACGGGGACGGAGGGTCTCGACGGGCGGCGCCGGGCTCGTCGTGGTGCCGCCCGGCCGCCGGCCTGCCGCCACACCCCGCCGGACGGGCACACGATCCGGGGCCCTTCCGCCTCAAGTCCCCCTTTCCGTAACGCGGTCGGGATGCGACCCGGCAGTGTTACGTTCTACGGGACTGTAGAAGCAAGTGGCTTGCCAAGGGCCGTGAAGGGGAAGGGATCAGGGGATGGAGATCTCCGGAATCATCAGCGCGATCGTGATCGGCATCGTCATCGGAACGCTCGGGCGGCTGGTCCTGCCGGGCCGGCAACGGATCGGTGTGCTGTGGACCATCGCCGTCGGCATCGTGGCCGCGTTCGTCGGCACGGCCGTCGCGAAGGTCCTGGGCGTCGCCGACACCCGGGGCATCGACTGGATCGAGTGGATCATCCAGATCGCCCTCGCCGCGGTGGGTGTGACCGCCTTGGAGCGCGCCAAGGCCCGTGACTGACCGCTGGATTGACGGCGGGGCCCCGCCCCGCGAAGTGAAAGAATGATCACGCGATCGGGCCGACCCCTCGGGGGCGGCCCGCGCCGTGCGCGGCACGGCGAACGACAGGCACAGGGGGAGACATCGGTGACGCGCGGAAGACTGCGGACCCGTGTCCGGTATTGGTTCGACGGCACCATGGACCGGGGCACACCCGCCCTGATCACCTGGCTGGCCCTGGCCTCACTGGTCCTGATAGCTCTCGCCTCCACCCTGGTGGTCCTGTTCACGAACACCGACGCCGAGGAGAACGGCGGCTGGTACGGCGTGGCCTGGATGAGCCTGCTGCGCACACTCGACCCCGGCACCATGGGCGGGGACACCGGCGGTCCGGTGTTCCTCGGTCTCATGCTGGCCGTGACCATCGGCGGCATCTTCATCGTCAGCGCCCTCATCGGTGTGCTGACGACCGGCCTCAACGAGAAGATCCAGGAACTGCGCAAGGGACGCTCACGGTTGATCGAGCGGGGCCACACGGTCGTCCTCGGCTGGTCGGACCAGATCTTCACCGTGATCGCCGAACTCGTCGAGGCCAACCAGAGTGAACGGCGCTCGTGTGTGGTGATCCTCGCGGACCGCGACAAGGTCTCGATGGAGGACGCGATCCGGGCCCGGATCCCCGACACGGGCAAGACCCGGGTGATCTGCCGCTCCGGCAATCCCCTGGTGCGCCAGGACCTGGAACTGGTCAGCCCCGACACCGCGAAGTCCATGATGGTGCTGCCGTCCACCGGACACGACCGCGACGTCGCGGTCATCAAGGTGCTGTTGCTGCTGAACAGCCGCACCTGGCAAGGGACTCGGCCCCACATCGTGGCCGCCGTGCACGACTCGGAGAATCTCGCCGCGGCCCGGCTCGCCGCCGGGGAAGGCGCGCTGGTCATCGACGCCGAGGACATCGCCGTACGCCTCATAGCTCAGGCGCACCGGCAGACCGGACTGTCCGAGGTCTTCAACGAACTCCTCAGCTTCGTCGGCAACGAGTTCTACCTCCGCGAGGAGCCGCGTCTGGTGGGCTCGACGTACGGCGAGGCACTGCACGCGTACGAGGCCGGGATGGCGTCCGGGCTGCAGCGGCGCGACGGTGCGATCCTGCTCAATCCCCCCATGGACACCGAGATCCACGCCGGCGACCGGATCCTCGTGCTCGCGGAGGACGATCTGCTGATCCGGCCGGCCACCCGCCGCCCCGCGATCGTCGAGGCCGCGATCACCTCGGCGCCCGCCCAACCGCCCGCCCTCGACCGCACCCTGCTCATCGGGGAGAACTCCCGTACGGCGAAACTGGTTTCGCTGCTCGACAGCTTCGTCCAGCCCGGCTCCACCCTGGATATCGCGGCCCCGCAGCGCCCTGAGGCCGCCCTGCGACGGCCCGTCACCAATCTGTCCCTGAGCTACAAGTCCTGTGTCCCGACCCGGCGTTCCTCGCTGGAGGCCCTGGATCTGGGGGGATACGAACACATCGTGGTCCTCTCGGACGACTCCGTCGCTCCCGGCCCGGCCGATGACCGGACCCTTGTCACCCTGCTCCATCTGCGGGACATCGAGGGCGCGCTGGACAGCCCGTACTCGATCGTCACGGAGATGAACGACGACGCCAACCGTGAGGTGGCGCAGGTGACCAAGGCCGACGACTTCATCGTCAGCACCAAGGTGATCAGTCTCATCCTGACCCAGCTCACCGAGAACCATGCCCTGATCGACGTGTTCTCCGACCTCTTCGACCCGGAGGGCTCGGAGATCTACCTCAAGCCGGCGTGCAATTACGTGGACCTCGGCGCGGAGGCCACCTTCGCCACGGTCGTCGAGGCGGCCCGGCGCACCGGCGAGACCGCGCTCGGCTACCGGCTGGCCCGCCACAGCGACGAAGCGCCCCGGTTCGGCGTCTTCCTCAACCCGCCGAAGAACGCGCCGCTCGTCCTCGGCCCGGAGGACTCCGTCATCGTCCTCGCCGAGCAGTAGGGCCGCTTCCTTCGCGCCTTCACCGGTGCCGGCACCGGCCTGGCGGGGAGCGGGGCATGCCGTGCCGCCCCCGCTCCCCCGTTCCGACGTTCCCCGGTGTCTGCGGTGCCCCCGGCGCGTCCAGTGCCCGGCGCCCCGCGGGGCGACCCCCGCGCGGTGCCGGGCACCGCCCACCGGCTCAGCTCAGCCGGGCGGCGGCGTAGACCTCGATCGCGTCGTGCTGGTACGCGGCCAGCCCCGGCGCGATCGCCTCGTACGCGGCGTGCCAGGTGTCGTTGTCGACACACGCGCGCCCGATGGCCCGGTACTCCTCGGCGGAGACGGCCCGCAGCCCGGCCAGCGCCCGGTACTGGGCGTCGATCTCGGCCTGGACCGGCTCCGCGCCGGCCGGGTGGCCCGCGGCCATGAGTTCGGCCAGCCGGATCATCCGCGCGGTGCGCGCACGGTGCGCGGCGTCGGCGTCGGCCTGGCTCATCCCGGCGGCACGCCGCCCGAGCTCCGCGGCGAGCCCGGGGAACTCACGCATGTTCTCCTCGTACTGAGAGGGCTCGACGCCCTCGAACAGGTTCTCCGGTCGATTGATGGTCATGGGTCGTCCGTCCTTCCTGGACTGTTCCAGTGCGGCGATCGCGCGGAAGACGGATCCGGCGAGGGCGTCGAGCCGGTCCCGCTCGGCGAGCAGCCGCCTGCGATGGCCCCGCAGCGCCTCCACCTCGTCTACCTGCTCGGACAGGATCCGGCCGATCTCCGGCAGCCCGACCCCCAGCGCCCGCAGCACCAGGATCTGCTGCAGCCGCAGAATCTGCCGCTCCTCGTAGAACCGGTGCCCGCCGGCACCGGTACGGCTCGGAGTCAGCAGACCGGTCTCGTCGTAATGACGCAGTGTCCGGGCGGTCACGCCCGACATCCGCGCCACCTCGGAAATGGGCCATTCCATCGCCACCACTCCCGCGTGTCCGTATCGCCAGGCCGGTCTCTCCGGCCTGGTCACGACGGTAGAAGCTGCCGCAGCGGCAACCGCAACCCCGAGCCGCCCGCGCTTCGGAGACGGTCCGGGCGACGGGTGCCGGCCACCCGGCGGGCGGGCCCGAATCGCCGTGACATGATCCCCTCGGCCGGGCGCGCGGCGTGTCCGCCGCGAACGAAGGGCAAAGGCTTGTGACCGAGGACGAGTGGCTCGACCGCCATGGTCCGCACCCGACCGGTGCGGACCTCGACGAGGTGCGCCGGCTGCTCGTGGAACGGACCCGGCTGGAGGAAGAGGAGCAGGGGGACGGTGACACCCGGCTGATGAAGCTGTGCTGCGTCCAGCTCTTCCACGCCGGGGTTCTCGACGACGTCCCGCTCATCTGGGAGGCCAAGGCCGCCAGCATGGATGCCAGTTGCTCGATCGACGTCCAGTTGCTGTGCGGCGGTGGGCTGGAGGCGACCAAGCGGTACTTGCGGTACCGGTGCACGCCCGGGGCCGGTATGCCCGGGGCCGAGGCGTCAACGGACGAGGTGGCCGAGGAGTCCGCGGCCGATGCCGAGCACGCGCTGGGATGGCTGCTCGACTGCGAACGGGCCGGTGACTTCGAGGACTTCACCGTCGAGGGACGCTCCGCCTGCTACGCCGCCTCCTACGCCTCGTGACCGGCGCGACCCGGCGTCCGGCGCGCCGCGCTTGACCCTCACGTGACGTCAGGCACCAGGCTCGGGGACGTGGCAGAGCATCTGACCGTGGGGCGCGTGGCCGGACTGGCCGGGGTGAGCGTCCGCACGCTGCACCACTACGACGAGATCGGCCTGGTCCGGCCATCGGCGCGGACCACGGCCGGTTACCGGGTCTACGCGGCGGGCGACGTGGAGCGGCTGCGGGAGGTGCTCACCTACCGGCGGCTGGGCTTCGGACTGCGCGAGATCGCGGATCTCGTCGACGACCCGGCCACCGACGCGGTCGCGCACCTGCACCGGCTGCGCGGTCTGCTGCTGGAGCAGCGCGACCGGGCGGCCGCCATGGTGACGGCCATCGACACCGAACTGGAGGCACGGGCCATGGGGATCAGGACGACCTCGGAGGACCAACTGAAGGTCTTCGGGGCGCGGTTGTACGAGACCATCGGGTCGGCGTACCCGGCGACCCGGCGTACCGAGCCACGGATCGCCGCCCAGGTCCAGGCGGCGCTCGGGAACGCGCGGACCGTCCTGAACGTCGGGGCCGGCACCGGTTCCTACGAGCCCCCGGACCGCGAGGTGACCTCGGTCGAGCCGTCGGCCGTCATGCGGGCCCTGCGTCCGGCGGACGCGGCACCGTGCGTGGCCGCCGAAGCGGAGAGCCTTCCGTTCGCGGACGGGTCCTTCGACGCCGCGATGGCCTTCAGCACCATCCACCACTGGCACGACCCGATCGCAGGGCTCCGCGAGATGCGGCGGGTGGCCCGCCGCGTGGTGGTGTTCACCCACGACTCCAGCGACGTGGGCTGGCGTCGACGGTTCTGGCTCAGCCGCGACTACCTGCCCGAGGTCGCCGGCCTCGTCGCCGGCCGCCCCACGATCAACGAGCTGGCCGATGCGATCGGCGCCCGCATCGAGCCGGTCCTCATCCCCTGGGACTGCGCCGACGGCTTCTTCGAGGCCTACTGGCGCCGGCCCGAGGCCTACCTGGAGGAGCACGTCCGCCGCGCGGTGTCGGTCTGGACCAGGGTCGGCCCGGAGGCGGAGCGGCGGGCGGTGGACCGGCTCCGCGACGATCTCGCCTCGGGCCGGTGGGCCGAGCGCAACCGCGATCTGGCCGGTCTCGACGCGGCCGAGCTGGGCCTCCGGCTGCTGGTGGCCTGAGCCGTCGTACCGGAGGGGCGCGGAGAAGGGGCGCCGAGGAGGGGCTTCGAGGAGGGGCGCACCTCGGCCGCCCGCGCGCTACACGACCGGCGCGAAGGGAAAGTCCGCCGACGCGCGCGCCTCGCCGTCCGCCGTGACGGTCAGCAGGGCGTACCCGGGCAGCGCGGTGATCCACCGATGGGCCTCGCGCTCCCCCAGTACCACCGCCGCCGTCGCGTACACGTCGGCCCACAGCAGTTCCGGCCCGGTCACCGTCGCCGCGAGCAGTCCGGCGGCCGGGGCCCCGGTGCGCGGGTCGGTGATGTGGGCGCCGCGTTCCGCCGTCCCCGAGGTGGCGACCGCGTGGTCCCGCCCCGCCACGACCGCGAGGAGCCGCCCGGACCGGCGGGGGTCGGCGATCCCGGTGCGCCAGACGCCACCGGGGCCGGGCGCGCCGCCGACTCGTACGTCCCCGCCCGCGTTCACACAGGTGTCGCCGGCACCCGCCGCGCGCAGCACCCGCCAGGCCCGTTCGGCTGCCCACCCCTTGACCAGGCCGCAGGGATCGACCGGGCCGGCCGCCCAGGCGTCGAAGGCGCCCCGGGTGCGGCTGTGCGCCAGTTCGCACAATTCCAGCACCCGCCGTACCCGCGCCGGGGCGTCCGCCCGGCCCAGCTCGCCGCGCCGCAGCCGGCTTGTCGCGCTGTCCGGAAGGAACGGGGAGAACTCCCGGTCGGCCTCGTGCAGCAACGCCACCGCCCGGTCCAGGGCCGCCCGCAGCGCGGGCGTCGGCCGGTGCCGCAGCGTGAAGGACACGACGGTGCCCATCACCGGTTCGGCGTGCCGCCACGGCGCACCGGTGACGGGGCCCGTCGCGACACCGGCCACGGGCCCGGACCGGGCGTCAGCCATGGGCCTGGGGCCGGGTCCGGGCCTGGTCCAGCGCGCTCTGCAGGGACCGCGTATAGCCCTCGCTGGTGTACGTGGCCCCCGACACCGCGTCGACGCGCGCGCTCTGCGCGGCCAGCGTCTCGCTGGTGAGCACCGGTACCGCGTACCCGGCCGTCTCCCGGTCGCGTTCGTTCGCGAAGGGCGTCCTGACCGCGGTGGCCTCGGTGATCCGCCCGCCGCTGACGGTGATCCGTACCTGCACCGGTCCGTACCGGGTCTCCACGCTCTCCCCGGTGTACGTGCCGGAGGCCGGGGTGCCGGACCCGGACCCGGAGCCGATGACAGGTCGTACGGCCGGCTGGTGCGGCTTGAGGGCGAGCAGAGTGCAGACCCCGGCCGCGGTCACGGCGGCGGAGAGCAGCGTACGGCGCATCGAGGGCCCTTCCTGGGACGTCCGGCGGCGAGCGGACCAAAAAGCGAAGACGGGGGCGGAAACGGGAACGGAAAGGGGAAAGCGACCGGGAGCGGGACCCCTGGGTCGGGCACGCGGACGCGTCCGCGGACCGGAGCTGGATCGGGCTCGGACTCCGACTCGGGGTCGCTGTCAGAAGGCGAAGGATTCGTGGTGGATCCGGCGGGCGGGCACGCCTGCCGCGCGCAGGGCCGCCTCGGCCGCCGCCGTCCAGCCGGGCGGGCCGCACAGATAGCAGACCCGGCGCGCGAGGTCGGGCACCAGCTCGTGCAGGGTGCGGGCGTCCAGCGGCAGCCGGTGGCCTTCCGGCCGGGTCACCGAGTAGTACGCGCGGGCGCCGCGCCATGCCGCGATGGCGTCGATCTCGTGCCGCAGCACCAGTTCCTCCGGCCGCCGGGCCCAGTGGACGAGTACCGGATCGCCCGGAAGCGTCTCGAACAGCGTCCGCAGCGGGGTGATGCCCACCCCGGCCGCCAGCAGCAGCGCGGGCCGGCCCGCCGCCCGGTCGCCGGTGAGGGCCCCGTACGGCCCCTCGGCCCACACCCGGGTGCCGGGGCGCAGCGCGGCGAGCGCCGCGCTGTGGCCGCCCACCGCCTTCACCGTGATCCGCAAGCCCCGCCCGTCGGGGACGGCGGAGACGGAGTACGGCGAAGCCGTCCACCACAGCCCCGGGGCCAGGAACCGCCAGCGGAAGAACTGGCCGGGGCGTACGGCGAGTTCCGCCAGACGTTCGCCGGTGACCAGCACCGACACCACGCCCGGCGCCTCCGGCCGGACCTCCGCGACCCGCGGCCGGTGCCGCCGGTACAGGCGCAGCGGTTCGAGGAGCCGGAACCAGACGATCAGCGCTGCGGCTGCCCCGTACAGCGCGTACCAGGCCGCCCCCACCGCCGGCCGGCCGAGGTCGGCACCGTTCCCGATCTGGTGCCCGAAGCCGAGGAAGACCGCGGCGTAGGTGAGCAGATGCAGGTGGTACCAGGTCTCGTGGCTCAGCCGGCGCCGGGCCGCGCGCGCCGAGACCGCCGCCGTGAGGAGCAGGAGCAGCAGCGCGGCGGTCGCCGCGAGCATGTCGGGATAGTGCAGGACCACCCGCGCGCTCTCGGTGAACGGGTCCGTCCGCACGGTCAGCGCGTACCCCTCGATGATCAGCACCACGTGGGCGAGCATCAGTCCGACGGTGTGGCGGCCCGCGGCGGCGTGCCAGCGGGCCAGCCGGTCGGTGCCCAGCGTGCGGTCGAGCAGCGGCACCCGGGCCATGAGGATCACCAGCACCGCGCAGGCGTACCCGGCGAGCAGACCGGTGATCCGGCCCGCGCCGGTGAACCAGCCGACCGGTCCCACCACCGAGGGGGTGTCGGCCCACCACAAGGCGAGCACCGCCGCCGCCCCGGTCCAGATCAGTGTCTGGAACGCGACCGTCACGGCCGGTGCCGCGTCGGCGCCCGGGCCGGTGCGGTGCCGGCCGGACCGGCACCCGGTCGGGGCGATTTCCGTGATCACGTCCACTCCCTCGCGGTCTCGTCGGGTGTCGTCGGGTGCCGCCCGGTGTCGGACACCGGGGGCTCCCCCACTGTGGAACGCGAACCTCTGAGGATCTTCTGAAGGGTTCGACAAGGGGGTCTGAGAAGGGGGCCCGAGATGGGGATCTGCCTCAAGGGCTTCCGGAGGGGGCTGCCGCGGGCGGGCGCGGAGGCTCCGGTCGGGGGCCGCCTGGCGCCGCGCGGGCAGGAGGCTCCGGCCGGCTCCGGCCGCGCGTGTCGCTTCAGAGGAGACTCAGAGGCACCGTGCCGCTCACGCGCCCGGCACCGTCGGGCATGCTGGGAGCACCATGAACCACCCGCCGATACGCACCGAGGTCCCGCTCCGCCCCGACGGCACCCGGCCCCGTGTACTGGTCGTCGACGACGAGCCGGACCTCCGCGAGGTCCTGGCCGCCGCTCTGCTCGCCGAGGGCTGGGAGGTGCGCACCGCCGGCACGGCCGCCGAGGCCGCCTCGGCCGGGGCGGACTTCGGGCCCGACGCCGTGGTCCTCGACTGGATGCTCCCCGACCACGACGGCCCGCACGTGCTGGCCGGACTCCGGGCGGCCCGGCCGGGGGTGTGCGTGCTGTTCCTGACCGCGCGGGACGCCGTCGAGGACCGGATCGCCGGGATCACGGCGGGCGCCGACGACTACGTCACCAAGCCGTTCAGCCTCGAAGAGGTGCTGGCCCGGCTGCGCGGGCTGCTTCGCCGGGCCGGACTCGCCGGTACGGGCACCGGGACCGCCACGGGCGCCGACGGAGTCCAGGGGAGCGGGCCGCGGCTGGCGATCGCCGACCTCGTCATGGACGAGGAGGGCCGCGAGGTCACCCGGGGCGGCCGGCCCGTCGAGCTGACCCGTACCGAGTTCGAGCTGCTGCGCTTCCTCCTGCTCAACCAGCGCCGGGTGCTGTCCAAGGGACAGATCCTGGAACACGTCTGGCAGTACGACTTCGGAGGACGCGCCCACGTCGTCGAGCTGTACGTCAGCTATCTGCGCAAGAAGATCGACGCCGGCCGCTCCCCGCTCATCCACACCGTGCGCGGGGTCGGCTACGTGCTGCGCCCCGAACGGCGATGACGCCGACACCACCGGGCCGGCGCTCCCGGCTCCGGGGCCGGTTCGGGTCCTGGCTCCGGTTCCGGTTCCGGCCGCCGCGCTCGCTGCGCGCCCGGCTCACCGCCGGTCTCGTCGTCCTCCTCGCCCTGGCCTGCGGCGTGGTCGGCCTGGTCACGGCGGTCGCCCTGCGGAGCTTCCTGATCAGCCGGCTCGACCAGCAGGTCGTGGCGGGTGGCGGGCGGTTCGCGGTCAGCCTCGAACACGAGCACCGGCCCGACGCCGACAACACCGACGACGCCGCCAGCCTCGGCGACACCCGGGGCCAGGCCGACGGGACCTTCGGCGCCCGGGCGCTGGGCGATCGGGTCGACCGCGCCGTCGTGGTGCGCGGCGCGAGCGACGTCACGGTGCCGCTGACCGCCGCCGACACGAGGGCGCTCACCACCCTGCCCCCGGACGCCCGGCCCCGCACCCTGCGCCTCGGCCACCTCGGCGCGTACCGGGTGGCCGCGTGGAGCGGCGACGACGGCGACGTCCTGCTGTCGGGGCTGCCGCTGCACCCCGTCGAGGAGACGGTGGACCGGCTCGTGGCGGTGGAGACGGCCGTGTTCGCGATCGTCCTCACGGCCGCCGGAGTGACGGCCGCCGCGTGGACCCGTCTCTCGTTGCGCCCTCTCGAACGCCTGGCCGCCACCGCCGACGAGGTGACCGGACTGCCGCTGGCGGCGGGACAGGTCGCCATGCCGGCGCCGCTGCCCGAGACCCGGACGGGGACCGAGGCGGGCCGGCTGACCGGGGCGTTCAACCGGATGCTCGGCCATGTCGGCGACGCCCTGGACCGCCGCCATGTGGTCGAGGAGCGGCTGCGCACCTTCGCGGCCGACGCGGGGCACGAGCTGCGTACCCCCGTGGCCACCGTGCGCGCCCGGGCCGAACTCGTCCTGCGCGGCCACGGCGACACCCTGCCCGACGACGTCCGGCACTCGCTGGAACGCATCGAGGCCGAGTCGCGCCGGATGAGCCTGCTGGTGGACGAACTGCTCCTGCTCGCCCGGCTGGACGCGGGCCGCGGCCTGCGGCGGGACGACGTGGACCTGACCCGGGTGGTCCTCGACACGGTGGCGGACGCCATGGCCCGGCACCCCGGGCACCACTGGGAACTCGAACTCCCCGAGGAACCCGTCCATGTCGCCGGCGACGAGGACCGTCTCCACCAGGTACTCGCCAACCTGCTGGCGAACGCCGGTCTGCACACGCCGGCCGGGACCCGGGTCACCGTCGCCCTCGATGCCGATGCCGATGCCGGTGCCGGTGCCGGTGCCGGCACCGACGGCGGCTCGGAGGACGGTGCGGCGGGTGTCGTCCTGACCGTCACCGACGACGGCCCGGGCATCCCGGCCGAGTTGCTGCCCGGGGTCTTCCGCCGGTTCACCCGGGGCGACTCCCCGCGCTCGCGCGCGAGCGGCTCGACCGGCCTCGGCCTCGCGCTCGTGGACGCGGTGGTCCGCGCCCACGGTGGGCGGGCGACGGTCACCAGCCTGCCGGGCCGTACAAGCTTCACCCTCCGGCTGCCCGCGCCGGACGCGGCCCGGGTGCCGGCTTCGGTTCCCCCGCGCGTCTGAGAGCTCCCCGTACAACCGCAGGAGACGGCCCCCACGGCCGAGCGGGCGACGGCACGGGACCGGTCGGATGACGCAGGGGCTCGGGGTCCGGTCCTGGCTCCGGGGTCCGGTGCCGGGCTCCGGTCCCTTCCAGTCCCTTCGGCCGGCATGAGACCGTCCGACCATGCCGAAGAGAACGAGTGGGTTCGACGCTGCCTTGGCCGAGGCTTCGGATCCTTCCTGGGTTCGCCGGGCGCGGGCCGGGCGTGTCCTCGCCGCCTTCGCCGATGTCCCCGAGGCCGCCGACGCGCTGGTGCGGCTCCTGCTGGACGCCGAGGACACGGCCGTGACACCCGAGACGGCCAGAGCTCTGGCCGGCACGGGGACCAAGGCCGCCGCCGGGCTCGTCGCCCTCGCGTTCGCCGAGGCCGGCGACGACCAGGCGGACTGGCTCGCGACCGGTGTGCACGACGCGCTCGTGGACGGTGGGCCCGAGGTCGCGGCGGTCTGCGGACAGCTCGTCGAGGACCGGGAGGAAGCCGTCCGGCGGGGTGCCTGAGGGGTCCCTGTCCGGAGGGGGTACCAGAGATCGCCCCGCGTCGGGTCTCTCGCGGATACGCGCTGTGGCCACGGCCGGCCAAGTCGCGCGTCGGACGCGGATCAGGCCGTGGCGGCCGGCCGGGGCGGTCGGGCCGGGGCGGCTGCCGCGCCGCCGAGGTGTGCGATGCCCTCGTCCAGCGCGGCTTCCAGGTGGTCCATGACACCCGTCGTCAGGAAGATCATCACTCCGCCCTGGACTCCGGCCAGCAGAGCCGCCGCCGCGCGATCGGCGTCAAGTCCGGGCCTGATCTCGCCGATGCCCTGCATGGAGCGGATGCCCGCGGCCAGTTGGGACTGCCACTGGCCGATCAGCTCGCCCGCCACCGTCCGCGCGGCGTCCGTGGTCGCCCGCAACTGTGACAGCGCCACGTGCAGCGGGCAGTCCCCGCCCTGCGCGCGATAGCGGGCGACGACCTTGTCCCGCCACTCCCACCAGGCGGTCCAGGAGACGAGCGAGCCCAGTTCCGGCTGCTGGTCGTCGATCACGCGGGCCGCCTCGTACCGGGCCACCTCCAGCAGCAACTCGTCCTTTCCACCGGGGAAGTAGTGGAACAGCTGGCTCTTGCTGGTCGACGTGCGGCCCATGACGTCCTCGAGCCGCAGGCTGAATACCCCTTGGCTACGGATCTCCAGGGCGGCTCCTTCGACGATGCGCCTCTTGGTCTCGACGCCCTTCCGGGTCAACTGCACGGCACTTCCTCCCTGGAGGGCGCCCTCACCGCCGGTCGGCGGACGGCGGGTCCGTCGCGATCGGCGTGCGCGGGCGTCCGGTGACGAGCGCGGAATCAAGGAACGGGTGGAGTCGCTCGGCGGTTCCCCGGCCGGCCTCGGAGGGGCGAGGCCGGCCGCCGGGGCCGGGGCCGGGGCCGGCCCCGAGGACCGCGAGCACCGGTCAGGGCAGGAGCAGCAGCTTCCCGGTGGTCCTGCGCGACTCGATGTCCCGGTGCGCCCGCGCCGCGTCCGCCAGGGGGTAGCGGCCCCCGATCCGTACGGTCAGCTTCCCGTCGAGGAGCATGTCGAACACCTCTCCGGTGTGGCGGACCAATGCCTCACGGGTCGGAACATGGTGCTGGACCACGGGGTAGGTGAGCAGGATGCTCTGGGGCAGGTCGGTGGGCCTGATCTCCGGCACACCCATGAAGGGGCCGTAGTAGGCGTGCACCCCATGCGGGCGCAGCGACAGCTGCGAGGAACGAAACGTCGCGCTGCCACCGCCGTCGTAGACCACGTGCGCGCCCTGGCCGCCGGTCAGTTCCCGTACCTCGTCCTCGAACCCGCCACCCGACCGGACCAGGACGTGATCGGCTCCCGCCTCCTTGGCGATGGCGGCCTTCTCCTCGCGGGAGACCAGGCCGATCACCGTACCGCCGCGCGCCTTGATCATCTGGGTGAGCAGCAGGCCCACCCCGCCGGCCGCCGCGTGCACCACGGCCGTGTCGCCGGGGCGGACGGCGTACGAAGCGGTGGTGAAGTGATGGGCGGTGAGGCCCTGGAGCATCACGGCCGCCGCGGTCTCGTCCGCGATGCCTTCGGGCACCTTCACCAGGGAGTCCACGGGGACGGCGAGGAGTTCCGCGTAGCTACCCGGGTGGTAGTACCAGGCCACCCGGTCTCCGACCGCGAGGCTGTCGACCCCCTCCCCGAGAGCGACGACGTACCCCATCCCCTCGGCTCCCAGGACCAGCGGGGCGACCCAGCCGGGGGTGCCCTGCTCGCGGGCTCCCGTGTCCATGAAGTTCACGCCCGCCGCCCCGAGCCGGACCAGCGCCTCACCGGGGCCGGCCACCGGGTCGGGCAGCTCGGTCCACCGCATCACCTCGGGACCGCCGTGCTCTTCGATGCGGATCGCGTGCATGATTCGTACCTCTCTCTGTACGGGAAACAGGGGTCCGAGCGCTCTGACGAGGACTGTAGGCAGCGGCGATTGGACCCGCGAGTCCAAAGAGAGGGGCGGTCGTCCGCGTGCGGGCGGGGCCGCCCCGCGGGCCGACCGCGAAGCCCGCGCCGGGCCCGCCGGGCAGACGGCGGCGCGGCCGGGCACCGCGCCGGGCGGCCCTCCCCGGCCGTGATCCGGCGGGGCAGGCCCTAGACTGGGGGTTTTCGGGCCGGGCATGGGAGAGGTGAGCCGTGGTGGCGGCAGACGCGGGCGGCTACGCGGATCCTCCCGCCGAGGTACTGGCGGAGGCCGCCGCCGCGTTCGGACTCCTGTCGTCCCCCGCGCGGTTGCACATCGTATGGGCGCTGGCGCAGGGCGAGAGCGATGTGACGGGGCTCGCGGAGCGGGTGGGCGGCGCCCTGCCCGCGGTCAGCCAGCATCTGACCAAGCTGAAGCTGGCGGGCCTGGTGCGCTCGCGGCGTGAGGGCCGGCGGCAGGTCTACTACGTGGACGACCCCGACGTGGTGACGGTGGTGCGGGTGATGGTGGGTCAGCTCAGCGCCCGCACGCTGGTGCGGCTCCGTGGCACCGGTGCCTGAGGCGACCGTTCCCGACCCCGCCGTCACCGGTCCCGGCCCCGGCCCCGGTCCCGCCGCCGACCCCGGCCTCGGTCGCGGCCCGGGTCACGGCGCGAGGTCCGTTCCGGACGGCCCGGCGGCCGGGTCCGGCAGCATTGCGGCCGAGCCCGGCGCCGTACCGGCCGGCGACGAGGCGTTCACCGTGCACCGGCTGATGCGCCGGCTGGACAGCGGACCGCGCGGGCTGACCGACGAGGAGGCGGCGCGGCGGCTGGCCCGGTACGGGGAGAACATCCTGCCCGCCTGGCGGCCGGTGTCCCGGCCGCGCCGCTTCGCGCGCAGCCTGCGCGACCCCTTCACCGCCGTCCTGCTCTGCCTCGGCCTGATCTCCACGGCCGTCGCCGCCTGGAGCACGGGCGGGGTGATCCTCATCCTGGTCATGGTCAGTTGTCTGCTGCGGTCGGGCGGCGAGCACCGGGCCGACCGGGCCATGGCCGCGCTGCGCGCGTCGGTGGCGACGACCGCGACCGTGCTGCGCCGTCCCGGGCCCGACGGGCCGGCTCCGGCGCCCCGGGAGATCCCGTCCGCGGAGCTGGTGCCGGGCGACATCATTCGGCTGGGCCCCGGCGATCTGGTGCCGGCCGACGTACGGCTGCTGCGCGCCGGCGGGCTGCGCGTCCACGAGGCGGCGCTCACCGGCGAGTCGGCGCCGGTCGCCAAACACCCGCTCGACGCCCCGGACCACGCGGACCTGGTGCCCTTCGCCGAGCCGCATCTGTGCTTCCTCGGCACCAGCGTGGCGTACGGGAGCGCGACCGCCGTGGTCGTGGCGACGGGTGCCCGTACCCGCTACGCCTCGGCCCACCGGGACCGGGCGGCCGCCCGGCGCCGGGACAGCGCCTTCGACCAGGCGGTCCACGGCATCTCCTGGACCCTGGTCCGGTTCATGCTGCTCACCCCGCCGCTCGTCCTCCTGGCCGGCGCGGCGCTGCACGGCCGCGGTCTGGAGACCCTGCCGTTCGCCGTCGCGGTGGCGGTCGGGCTGACTCCGGAGATGCTGCCCGTCGTGGTGACGACGGTGCTGGCCCGCGGCGCCGCCCGGCTGGCGCGCGGCCACAAGGTGATCGTGAAACAGCTGCCGGCGCTGCACGACCTGGGCGCCGTCGACGTCCTGTGTCTGGACAAGACGGGCACCCTCACCCAGGACCGGCCCGTCGTCGCGCGCAGTGTGAACGCGCGCGGGGAGGACGATCCCGAGGTCCTGCACTGGGCCGCCGTCAACGCCTGGTGGACGCTCCAGCTCGCCGAACTGCCCTCCCCCGACGCCCTCGACGAGGCGGTCCTGGACGCCGCCGGCACGGACGTCCCCCTGCTCGACTGCGACGGTGTGGCGGCGCTGCCCTTCGACGCGGTACGCCGTCTCGCGACCGCGGTCGTACGCCGTCCCGGCCGGCTCGGCACCCACACCCTGGTGGTCAAGGGCGCCGTGGAGAACGTTCTCGAACGGTGCGCGCTGGACGGCGACACCCGCGAGCGTCTCCTCGGGCTCGCCGGGCAGGAGGCGGCCACCGGTGCCCGGCTGCTCGCCGTGGCCCTCTCCGAACGCCCGGCCCGCCACCGGGACTACACCCCGGCCGACGAACGGGGCCTCGCCTTTCTCGGGTTCGTCGTCCTGCGCGACGCGCTCGCCCCGACCGCGGCCGAGGCCCTCGGCAGTCTGGCCCGGCGCGGGGTGGCGGTGCGGATCCTGACGGGAGACCACCCGGGCACCGCCGCCCACGCCTGCCGCGAACTCGGCCTCGATCCGGGCGTGGTGCGCACCGCCGAGGATCTCAGGCGGCTCGACGACGCCGCGCTCGCCGAGGCGGTGCGGCACACCACGGTCTTCGCGCGCTGCACACCCGAGCACAAGGCCCGTATCGTCACCGCCCTGCGTGCCCAGGGACTGGTCACCGGGTTCCTCGGCGACGGCGCCAACGACGTGCCCGCCCTGCGCGCGGCGGACGTCGGCATCTGTCCGCAGGGGGCGGTGGACGTCGTTCGGGAAACGGCGGACGTGGTCCTCGCCGAGAAGGATCTGGCGGCGGTCGAACACGCGGTCACGGCGGGCCGGCTGTGCGGCGGGACGATCGGCGGCTATCTTCACATCACCCTGTCCTCGAACGTCGGCAACGTCCTCGCGATGCTCGCCGCGGCGCTCCTGCTGCCCTTCCTGCCGATGCTCCCGGCCCAGGTCCTGGTGCAGAACCTGTGCTTCGACGCAGCCCAGCTGGCCTTCGCCTACGACCGCCCCTCCCCGGTGGCGCTCCGGCGCCCGGCCCGGCTGCGGCCCCGTGGATTCCTCCGCTTCCTCACCGGTTTCGGGCTGCTCAACGCGACGGCCGATGTGGCCACGTTCGCCATCCTGTTCCTGAGCACCAGGTCGGCGGACGACCTCCAGGACGCCTTCCACTCGGGCTGGTTCACCGAGAATCTGCTCACCCAGGCCCTGGTGATGATCCTGCTGCGCGGAGTCCCCGGCGCGCGCGGCGCCTCCGGCCCGGTGCGCCGCGCGGCCGCGGTCCTCGCCCTGGTCGGGGTGCTGCTGCCGCTGACGCCACTGGGGCCGATGCTCGCCATGACCCCGCCGCCCGCGCTGTACTACCTGCTGCTGGGTATCGTCCTCGGCCTGTACGCGACGGCGCTGCGCCTCGCCCGGGCCCGCTACGACCGGAAGCGGTGCTGAGAGCGATCCCGTACAAGGATGCGAGCCGGAGGTTGGTCTGACGGTACGGTCGACGGGTGGAGTCGAAGAGCGGAAGCGAATGCCCGCTGCACGGGAACGGTGCGTTTCCTGACTACCTGGTCGGACGCCGTCTTGAGCAAGTGGTCGCCTCGTGGCACCTGCACGGCTCGGAGGCTCCATCCGGCCCACTGGACGTGTGGCTGATCGACAGCGAGACGGTCGCCACGCGCATCACGACCGGTTCGGACTGGTGCGTGATCGTAGAGACGTCGAGGCCTTTCGCGGGATACGACATGGCGGAATCCGGCCGCGTCGAGGTGGCGGCGACCAGCGGGGAGACTCCGTTCGCGGATCACCTCGGCGATACGGTGCTCGCAGTCAGCGAGGAGAGCTGCCCGGACAGCGGGCGGCGCGTGCTGGAGATCACCTTCGACTCCGGCCGTGTCCGGTGTGAGACCTGGTCCGGCGGCCTTCGCCTGTCCAGCAAGTGATCAACAGACCGGTCACGGCGAGAATCGGGCCGGTGCGTCGTCCTCGGACGACTGGGCCCTCACTGTCGGCACCGCCCCACCGAACACCGGCGCGGCGCCGGAAGGGGTGGCGCCGCGCCGGTCCGGGTGGGTCAGGTGGAGCGGGTGGGTCAGCGGTCGAAGCTGACCGAGCTGGCCTGGTCGTTCATGGCGTCGCCGACGTAGGGAACGTTGCCGCGGAAGGTCTGGCTGAAGCCGATGAAGTTGGCGTGCTGGTAGAGCGTGACGTCGCACTGGCCGGAGGCGGTGGAGCTGGCCAGGTCGTTCCAGCCCGAGACCATGCTCGCGAACTCCGGGTAACGCCAGCCGCAGCCGACAGTGCCCGAGTAGGTGAGGGACGAGCCGCCGAAGTCCTTGTCGCTGTAGAGCGTGCCGAGGACCCTCGACTCGCCCTGCAGGCCGGCCTCCGAGTTCTTGGCGAGCTTGAGACCGTGTTCACTCCGCGGACCGCTGAGGCGTTCCTGGAGCTTCGTGTCGTGTGCGGCGGCCCGGGTGTCGTCGGGGGCGTCGGTGACACGGCCCTGGGTCGCGAACGCGATGGCCTCCCGGTAGGTGGGGAAGCAGGACACGGTGCCGTTGCCGGTGTCGGCCACGCAGTGCCGCCCGGGCGTGGTGGGCACGTACGTGGGCTCCTGGGCGACGGCGGGCGAGGCGACGGCGGCCACGGTGGCCAGGGTGCCCAGACCGAGGGCGACGAGGGTACGAACGGGCTGCATGGAAGTTCCTCCTGAGACGGTGTGCGGGGCAGCTCCTGCTGCGTCACAGAGACTGCCGGTCCGCGTTCACCGGTCGATAAACGGTGCTGCCGCCCCCCGCGTTCAGCAGCCCGCGGATCTGCTCGACGTCCTGCTCGGCCCGCAGCCCCTCGAAGAGTTCCAGGGCGGCCCGCAGGCAGGCGCCGGCACGGGCCCGCTGTCCGAGGTGGAGGAGGCTGCGGCCGAGCGTCCGGAGCAGGCCGCCCTCCAGCATCGCGCTGACCTTGCGGGCCAGCGGCAGGAACGTCTCGGCGGTCCGCGCCGCGAGCGCGTACCGCTCCTGGTCGGCGTGGAGTTCGGCGATCAGGTTGCCGGACGCGGCCTCGAAGGAGGAGACGTTGAGGGCGCGGAAGAGTGCCAGGCCCGCCTCGGCCCGGCGCAGGGCCTCGTCCGGGTCCCCACACAGGCGCAGGACCCGGGCCAGGTAGTACAGACCGATGGCCTTGGACACCGATTCCCGGCCGCCGAGCAGTTCCACCCCGCGCTCGGCCGCCGTTCTGGCCTCGGAAAGACGGTCCTGCCGGGCGTAGTTGAAGGCCAGCTCGCCCAGCGCGGTGCCCTCGGCGGTCGCCGCGCCCAGCGTCCGGAAGAGCCGCACCGACGCCTCCCCGTGGGCGACCGCCTCCTCGAAGCGGCCGCGCACCCGGGCGTGGGCGCACAGCGTGAGGTGCGCCGAGGCGCGCAGCCGCAAGTCGGCGTCCGGGGCGCACAGTTCCAGGCTGCGGTGGAGTTCGGCCTCGGCTTCGGGGAAGGAATTGGCGTGCCACAGGGCGTTGCCCCGGACGTAACGTGCCAGCGCCTCGGACGGCCGGTCGCCTCGCCGCGCGGCGACCTCGGCGACGTGCCGGGCCTGTTCCGACACCTCCGTGAGGTGGGTGATGCCGGAGAGCACGGTGTTGAGCCGGTCGACGAGATCGGCGGCCTGGGGCAGCGGCAGACCCTCGTCGACGCACGCGCGGGCGATCAGCGCCCGTTGCAGGGCGGTCTCCTCGCGCATCCAGTCGGTGGCCTCCTGGGCGGTGGCGAAGGGCAGCCCCGGGGAGGCCGGTGCGATGTCGATGAGCGTGCGCTCGTCCGGCTCGGCGGAGTGCGCGACCGCGTCGGCGTTGCGAGCGGTGGCGAGGCAGAAGTCCAGCAGACCGGCGAGGGCGCGGGTCGTCGTGCCGGTGGAGTCCCGGCGGGCGCGCTGGGCCCGGGCGAAGGCGCGGACGAGGTCGTGAAACTGGTAGCGGCCCAGATGGTGCGACTCCAGCAGATTGAGTTCGACGAGGGATTCCAGGAGCTCCTCGGCCTCGTCGGTGCCCAGCCCCAGCAGGGCGGCCGCGCTCGGCAGGGCGAGGTCGGGGATCTCCGGTACGGACAACAGCCGGAAGGCGCGGGCCTGTTCGGGAGTGAGGGTGGTGTACGAAAGCTCGAAGGCGGCGTCCACGGCGGCGTCGCCGGTGCGCAGTTCGTCGAGGCGTCCGCGTTCGTCCGCGAGCCGCCGGACCATGTCCGCGAGCGGCCGGCCGGGTTCGGCCGCCAGCCGGGAGGCGATGATCCGCAGGGCGAGCGGCAGATGTCCGCAGGCTGCCACGAGCGCGACGGCGGCCTCCGGTTCGGCGTCCACGGCGTGATCGCCGACGGTCCGCCGCAGCAGGCCGAGGGCGTCCTCGGGCGGCATGACGTCCAGTCGCAGATGGTGTGCCCCGGCCAGACCGGTGAGCCAGGAGCGGCTGGTCACCAGGACGGCACAGTCGGCACTGCCGGGGATCAGCGGTCTGAGCTGTTCACAGGAGGCCGCGTTGTCCAGCAGCAGAAGCATCCGGCGGTCGGCCATCAACGTGCGATAGAGCGCGACGCGTTCGTCCGCGTCCTCGGGGACGTCCTCGTCGGCGATGCCCAACTCCCGGAGGAATCCCTCCAGTACGTGGTGCGGGTGCAGGGGATCGGCGTCGGCGCCGCGCAGATCCACGTACAGGCGCCCCTCCGGGAAGGCGCTCTCGTCGAGCCCGTGGGCGGTCTGTACGGCGAGCGCGGTCTTCCCGACGCCCGCCATGCCGTTGACCGCCGAGAGGACGACGGCCGAGGCGGTCGGCCGGGCCAGCAACGCGGTGAGCTCGCGGAGTTGCTCGCCGCGCCCGGTGAAGCCGGGTACGGGCGAGGGGAAGGCGCCGTCGGAGCGCGGTGCGCGGGGCCCGGGGCCGGTGGTGTCGGGAAGGCTCAGGGCGGGGTCGGAGCGCAGGATCCGCAGGTGCAGCGCGGTCAGTTCGGCGCCGGGCGCGGTACCCAGGTACCGCCGGGTGTCCTCGAGGACGCCCAGCGCCTCCGCCTGGCGGCCGGAGCGGTACAGCGCCAGCATCTGCACCGCGCGCAGCGGCTCACTGGCCGGGAACTCCATGACGCAGGTGCCCGCTTCGGCGGCGAGCTGGGGCCGGTCGCCGAGTTCGGCGTCGAGACCGAGCCGGGCCTCCAGCAGGGACCGCCGTACCTCTTGAAGGCGGACGCGCAGGTTGCGGGCGTGGGGTCCGTGGAGTCCGGCCAGCGGCTCGCCCGTCCACAGATCCAATGCTCCCGCGAGGATGTCGCGGGCCTGCCCGGCGGTGCCCCCGGCGGCCCGCACTTCCTCGGCCCGCGCCTGGGCGCGCTCGAAGGTCCAGAGGTCCACGGCACAGGCGGCGGCGCGCAGCGCGTAGCCGTCGCCGACGGTGACGAGCACCGGCTCGGCGGTGTGCCGGGCCAGGGCCCGGCGCAGCCGCCACACATGGGTACGGACCGAGTGCGCGGCGCGGGCCGGCCGGTCACCCTCGTCCCATACGGCCTCCACGAGCAGCGGCAGCGACACCACCCGGCCGGCGGCGGCCAGCAGTACCGCGAGCACCTCGTGCGAGCGAGGCTGCCCGAGGCCGACCGGCACGCCGTCGCACCAGGCCCGCACCGGGCCGAGCAGGGCGAATCCCAGTCCCGGGGCGGGGTCGTTCACCGGGCGGCGGGGGCGCCGCAGGGGAACTGAAGGCCGTAGGTCGCCGACCAGAGCGGGACCAGATAGGGGGCCTCGCTGTCGGTCCCCGACAGGATGTACATGCCGCCGTCGGAACGGAGAGCGAGCTTGGTCCACGGCATGTGGAGGCAGTCCGCGTTGCCGGTCCGGCTCTGCCAGAGCGCGCCGCCGTTCGGGGCGGTGACGACGAGGTTGCCGTCGGTGCGCAGTTCGGCCTTGTTGCCGGAGCCCGTGGTCCCGGAGTGCCAACGCAGCTGCGGGTCGGTGCCGTTGGCGCCGGTGGTGTAGAGGGCGAGGTCGCCGTCCTGCTGCATGACGAGGCGGGTGTTCCCGGAGGAGAGGGCCGCGCCGGAGGCCAGGGTGCCACCGTTGACGAGGGTGTCGGAGGGTGCGGCGGGGGTGGCGGCGCGGGCCGTGGCATGAGTGGCCAGTAACCCCGCGGCTGCGAGGAGCGTGGCGACCGCGGTGCGGGTGACAAGCGAGCGATTCGTTCTCGGCGACATCGCGAGACCTTTCCGTTGGGATGGATTGTCCTTGGCGGACCGGTCTCGACTGTCGAGGATGCCACTGCATAAACGATCAACAGCCCATAAACGAACAATCGAGGCGGGCATGCCGGGGCGGGGCGATGGTCTTCCGTCCGTACGTGCCGCCCCTCGCCCCCACCGGCGGCGGGTACGGAGCATGGCCCACGGGCCGTCACACCCGGGCACACCCCGACAGGCCGCCCCGGCGCTGAACTCCGGCCGGACGGCGCTCCTTTCCGGACTCGGACACGGACAGGAGCGCGGGAAGGGGCAGCGGCACCGGCACGGACACGCCCCCGGGACGGATCAGCCGTACGAGAGATCGGCGCACGGGTCGTCGGCCGCGGAGCGGGTGTCCTCGGGCGGCACCGTACTCGCCGGGGCTCCCGACGGGGCAGGATCGACGGGGGCGTCGGGGTTGTCGGCGTAGGACCGGCCGAGGGTGACGGTGATGCCCGCCGTGTCGACGGGCCGCAGTTCGGCTGTGGCGAAGTGCCGGGCGACCGCCTTGGCTTCGGCTGCACGGCCGGGCCCGTACTCGACGACGGTGAGGGGATGGTTCTGGGTCACCGCGGTGGCCGTCCGGGTGACGGTGTATCCGGCGGAGCGGAGCATCTCGGCGGCGTGGGCGGCGAGTCCGGTCGTCCGGGTGCCGTTGAGGACGGCGACGGCGACCCCCCGGCCGGACACCGGGGCGGGGGCCGAGGTGTCCCGGGCGGAAGGGCGACCACTGTCCGCACCACCGGCGGCCATTCCGCCGCTGCCATTGCCATTGCCGTGGCCGTTGCCGTTGCCGTTGCCGTTGCCGTTGCCGTTGCCGTTGAGGGGGCGGTCGGCCCTGAGGGCGGCCCAGAGCGCGTCGGCCTCCGATCGTACGATCGCGACGCGCGCGCCCTGGTAGCGCCAGGGAAGCGTGACGAACGTGGTGTCGTGCAGGTCGATGCCCTTCATCGACATCGCGAAGTCGATGAGCTTCTCCGCCGAACCGAGTCCGGGGTCGACGGTCAGCGCCCCCGTCGCCGCCTCGGCGAGCGGAAGCAGCTTGGTCGGGGTGAGACCGTCGCTCTTGATTTTCTTCAGCAGGGCGGCGACAAAGGCTTGTTGGCGCTTGATGCGACCGATGTCGGAGCCGTCGCCGATGCCATGCCGCAGACGCACGTAGTCCAGGGCCCGCCGGCCCGAGACGGTCTGCTCCCCCTTGGCGAACACCAGCGCGCCCGGTGCCGTCAGGTGCGGGTCGAGGTCCCTCTGGTGGACGTCGACGGGCAGGCACACCCGGACGCCGCCGACGACCTCGGTCAGGGCCGCGAAGCCCTTGAAGTCGACGACGACGGTGTGGTCCACCCGCAGACCGGTGAGCTTCTCGACGGTGTTCTGCGTACAGGCGGGGTTGCCGGTGGCGGTCTGCCCCACGGTGAAGGCCGAGTTGAACATGACCTCGGCCCGCGGCGGCGTCCAGGTGCCGTCGGGGAGCCGGCACGGCGGGATGTCGACGAGGGTGTCGCGGGGGAAGGATACGGCCACGGCGTGCCGCTGATCCGCGTACACATGGAGCAGGAACGTGGTGTCGGAGCGGCCGATGTCGGCCCGGTTGCCGCCGCCGAATGCGCTGTTGCCGTCGGTCCGCGCGTCCGATCCGATGACGAGGACGTTCTGCCCCTGGACACCGGCGGAGGGACGGTCGCCGGAGATCCCGTCGGAACCGAACGTGGCGATGTCGCCGGTGACTTGAAGGTAGATCCAGCCCATACCGGAGACCGCGAGCACCAGCAGGGTCGTGGCCATCGCGAGCAGCCGCCCGCCGCGCAGCCGACCGGTCCCGTTCGACCGGGACCCGGCGGCGCGACGCCTCCGCGGGGGATGGTGCTTGCCAGTCATCGGTACGCCTTCACTCGTCCGGCCGATACAGAAGGGGACGAGTGGTTCGTCCATATGGTTTCCCCATGGTGTGTCTTGGCAAGGTTAGGCCACTTGGGGGTGGACGTGTCCGCTTACGGGCTGGCCGGGTCGTATCCGTAACGGGGCGAAGCGTCCGCATCTCCCGGGTCCAACCGGTAGACATGCAGGGCCTCGACACGTACGCCGGCTCCCCCTTCCGCGGCTCCGATCTCGTCGACCTCACAGGGATACGTCACCTGCAGGATGGGTGGCCGGCCCATCACCGTCACGCACAGGCCGTGCGCGGGACCACCGAAGAGCAGCGCTTTCTCCTGGTCCGTCATGTACTCCCCCTCCGAGATTACTTCACGGCTTGCGCAACCATTGAACTAAGGACAGGGCCACCGCGCCACCCCCCGTCACCCCTGTGAACATCCATCCCGGCCGCACCAAAGGCGATGACGGCGAGTTCGCGGAACCCTCGCCCGTCTGGCGGGGTGCCCTCACACTTCACTGATTGCGCAGGTCGGGGAACTGTGACGGTAGCCTCTGCGTTGCAGCAGATGACAGGCCGAATCCGGCATGAATCCGACAACGGAGGAAGAACAGTGGGCGTTACCCTGGCCAAGGGCGGCAACGTATCCCTCAGCAAGCAGGCCCCCGGCCTGACCGCCGTCGTGGTGGGCCTGGGCTGGGACGTACGGACGACCACCGGCGCCGCGTACGACCTGGACGCGTCCGCCCTGCTGTGCGACGCCTCCGGGAAGGTTCTTTCGGACCGTCACTTCGTCTTCTACAACAACCTCACCAGCCCGGACGGCTCCGTCGAGCACACCGGTGACAACCTCACCGGCGAGGGCGACGGCGACGACGAGTCGGTCAAGGTGAACCTCGCCACTGTCTCTCCCGACGTCGCCAAGATCGTCTTCCCGGTGTCGATCCACGAGGCCGAGAGCCGGGGCCAGAGCTTCGGCCAGGTCCGCAACGCCTACATCCGCGTCGTCAACCAGACGGACGGCCAGGAGATCGCCCGCTACGACCTGTCGGAGGACGCCTCGACGGAGACCGCGATGGTCTTCGGCGAGCTGTACCGGCACGGCACGGAGTGGAAGTTCCGCGCGGTCGGCCAGGGTTACGCCTCCGGTCTGCGCGGTATCGCCATGGACTTCGGCGTCAACGTCTGACCCCGTCCCCTCCCGCGCGCTCGGCGTCGGCCACCTGTCACCACCAGGGCCGGCGCCGTCCGCGTCGCCCGCCCGCCCCAACCGGCGGCCGGCCGCCCGGCTTTGCCAGGCGACGCACCACAACCCCCCTCACCGGAAGGAAAGCTGGCCACGTGTTCGACAATCTGAAGGGCCTCAAGGACAAGGCACTGGAGTTCGCCGCCGAGCACGGCGAACTCGTCTCCCAGGGACTGGAAAAGGCTGCCGACGTCGTCGACGAGAAGACCGACGGCAAGTACAGCGACAAGATCGACACCGGCGTGGAGAAGGCCAAGGACTTCATCGAGGGCCTCGGCGACCAGCGCTCCTCGCACTGATTTCCGGTCGGTGACAAGCGAGTGATCACCACGATACGGGGTATCTCGGGCGGGCCTCGGTCCCGGCCGTGACCCGCCCGACAGGGCTCGCTAGGCTCCCTCCGCAACACGACGCGAGAGGGAGCTCAATGGCGCGAGTCGCGGTGATCGGCGGAGGAATCAGCGGGCTGGGAACGGCCCTTCTACTCGGACGGCGGGGCCACCCGGTCACGTTGTTCGAGCAGGACACCCGACAGGCCGCGAAGGACCCGGACGGGGACTTCTTCGACTGGCACCGGCCCCGCGTCCCCCAGGCGGTCCAGCCCCACTCGCTCCTCGCCCCGGTACGCACCGTGCTGCTCGACGAGGCCCCCGACGTCTACGCGGACCTGCTGGCCCGGGGAGCCCGCGAGTACCACGACTTCGACTGGTTCGACGCCCATCCGCCGCACCGGGCCGGCGACGAGGACCTGGTGACCCTGCGGACCCGCCGGATCGTGCTGGAGGCCGCCCTGACCTCGGCCGTACGACGGGAGCCGGGCGTCGAGGTACGGCGGGGCCTCCGGGTGGACGCCCTCGCCTTCGCCCCCACGCCCACTCCCGCGTCCGTACCGACACTCGCGCCCGCTCCCACTCCCCCGCCCGCTGCCGGGAGAGACGGCGTCCCCCGGGTCATCGGTGTCCGCGTCGGTACGGAGACCCACCGGGCGGACCTCGTCGTCGACACCTCCGGCCGCCGCTCCCCCGTACCCCGCTGGCTGACCGCCGCCGGCTGCCGCCCGCCCGTGGTCGAGAGCCACCGCACCGGGATCGCGTATCTGTGCCGGTGGTACCGGCTGCGGCCGGACGGCCCGCGCGATCCGGGGCGGGTGAAGACCGGCTCGGCCGCGGCGTTCGCGCTCGGCGGCGTCTTCCCGTCCGACAACGACACCTTCGCGGTGAGCATGGTGCTGGCCACGGGGGATCCGTCCCGCGGCGCGCTCACCGACCCCGCCGTCTTCGAGGCCGCCGCCCGCCGCTTCCCCGCCTGCGCCGCCTGGCTCGACCTGGATCCCGAACCCTGCTCGGACGTCCTCGCGATGGCCGGACTGGACAATCGCTGGACGTCGCTCGCCGACGACGCCGGGCCGGTCGTCACCGGTCTGATCAACGCCGGGGACAGCATCGTCCACACCAACCCCACCTTCGGCCACGGCGTGGCCCTCGGCCTGCTCGCCGCCCGGCACGTGGCCCTCCACGCCGACGAGATCGCGGCCGATCCGGCCGGCTACCACGCGTGGACGGTCCAGGCCCTCCGCCCGTGGTTCGACACGCAGGTGACGTCCGATCGGACGGCCGGCCTGCGGCTTGCCGACAGCGCACCGCTCTCCGACCGGCGGGCCGCCGCCCTCGCCGCCTGCGCGTTCGACGATCCGGTCGTCATGCGGGCCCGGGCCCAGGCCCGTCATCTCGTATGCCCGCCCAAGGAGGCCTACGGCACCGACGAGATCGAGCGGCACCTCACCGCCTGGCTCGCCGACCGCCCGGACTTCGAACCCCGGCACGACGGCCCGACCCGGGACCAGTGGGACGCGCTCCTGCCCGCCTGAGGTCCGGACGGTCCGCCGCCTCGCCGGCCCGGTCCACCTGCCCGGTCCTGGCGGTCGCACCCAGGACCCGGGCGGGCCCGGCCCTGATCGCCCCGGAGAGGAACAGGCGGCTAGGGTCCCGCTCATGACGCGTCTGAAGATCGAGATATCCGTCCCCGCGAGTCATGTGGAGGCTGTGGCCGACGCCCTGGACACGGCCGGAGCGGGGCGGGTCGGGGCCTACGCGCGCTGTTCCAGCGGGTGGCGGGTGACCGGCAGCTGGCAGCCGCTGCCCGGGGCCCTGCCGTACGACGGCCAAGTGGGCGTCGTCCAGTACGCGGAGGAACGCCGTATCGAGTCGGTCTGCGACACGGAGCAGGCCCGCGCGGTCCTGGAGGCCGTCCGGGCGGCGCACCCGTACGAGGAACCGGTGATCCACTTCCTGCCGCTGTACGAACCGGAGGAGTCGAGGGGGCCTCAGGAGCCGTACGAGTCGTAAGGACCTCAGGGGCCGGGCGAACGGCACGAACGGCACGGACCGCGGGGGCACGGGAACCGGGGATCCCCCCGGCCCGGCCGGCGCGCGTGGCGCGCGTGCGGGTTTTTCCCTCACGCGGCCCAATGTCCGGCGCGCCCGATCCGCCGGAGCGGGCCCGGGCGGCAGGGTCGGCACCGTGGCCGCCGCCGGGGGCGGCCCGGCAGGCGCAGGACGCCTGGAGCGGCGGATCGTCAGGAGTCGGCATGTCCCTTCGCAGGCACCGGACCCGCTGGAACGACCGCGCCAAGGCGGCCGCCGTCCGCGGCTACGCCGCCGCCGACGGCCGCCTCCCGATCAGCGAGATCGCCCGTGCCGCGCTGCGCAAGGCGTTCCCCGACCACTGGTCGTTCCTGCTGGGCGAGATCGCCCTGTACGCGTTCCTGGTGCTCCTGCTCACCGGCGTCTATCTCACCCTGTTCTTCGACCCGAGCATGGTGGAGACCGTCTACGCCGGCCCCTACCGGCCGCTCCAGGGGCAGCCGATGACCCAGGCGTACACGACGACCCTGCGGCTGAGCATCGAGGTGCGCGGCGGGCTGCTGATCCGTCAGGTGCACCACTGGGCGGCGCTGGTGTTCGTCGCCGCGATCGCCACGCACATGCTGCGGGTCTTCTTCACCGGCGCGTTCCGCAAACCCCGGGAGGCGAACTGGACGCTCGGCGTCACCCTGTTCATCCTCGCGTTGCTGGAGGGGTTCGCCGGCTACTCGCTGCCGGACGATCTGCTCTCGGGGACCGGCCTGCGCACCGCGGCCACCATCGTGGGGTCGGTCCCGGTGGTCGGCACGTATCTGGAAATGATGCTGTTCGGCGGCCAGTTCCCGGGGCAGGTGGTCATCCCTCGGCTGTATGTGCTCCATGTGCTGCTGGTGCCGGCCCTGCTCGTCGCCGTCGTCACGGCCCATGTCCTGCTGGTCTTCTATCTCAAGCACACTCACTGGGCGCTGCCCGGACACACCAACCGCAACGCGGTGGGGCGGCCGATGGTCCCGCACTTCGCGGCGAAGTCCACCGGCCTGTTCCTGCTGGTGTTCGCGGTGCTCACGGGCATGGCCGCAGTGGCCCAGATCAACCCCGTGTGGCATTACGGGCCGTACCGGCCGGACCAGGTGTCGGCCGGTTCGCAGCCCGACTGGTACGTGGGGTTCCTGGAGGGCGCGCTGCGGCTGATGCCGGCGTGGAACACCGTGGTCGCGGGGCACACCATCATGTGGAACGTGTTCGTGCCCGCCCTGCTGCTTCCGGGCCTGCTGTTCACGGGGCTGCTCTGCTATCCGCTGATCGAGAAGTGGGCGACCGGCGACCGTGCCGAGCACCATCTGTGCGACCGGCCGCGCAACCGCCCGGTACGCACCGGGATCGGCGTCGCGGGCATCGTCTTCTACGCGGTGCTGCTGCTGGCGGGCGGCAACGACCTCCTCGCTCTCGTCTTCGACGTCGAGATCGAGGCGGTGACCTGGGTGCTCCGGGTCGCGCTCGTCCTCGCGCCGCTGCTGGCGTTCGCCGTCACCCGGCGGCTGTGTCTCGCCCTGCAGGCGGCGGACAAGCGGCGGCTGGCCGAGGGCGACAAGACCCGGGAGGTGCGGCAGGCGGTGCACGGCGAGTTGTCGGGGCGGCACCGTGCTCTCCCGCCCGCCGAGCGGTACCGGCTGCTGGTGCGGGAGACGCAGGAGCCGGTGACGCTGCCGGAGCAGGGCCCGGTGCCCCGGCGGCTGCGGCTGCGGGCCGCGCTGAGCCGGTTCCTGCTCACCGACCGGGTGGAGCTGCCGGCCCAGGAGACCGAGCGGGTGGCGGTGGCGGAGCGGACGGCGCCGCCGCGCTGGGACGACTCCCGGGGAATCGAGGGGCGCGGGGGATCCGGGGGTGCGGAGCCCGGCGAGGGCGACCGTACGGCGGTACGCACCGACTGAGCCCCGCTCCGGGCCTGTTCAGGTCACGTTCCGGTCCGCCGCGCACCTCCCCGGTCAGTGCTGGTCGCCCTCGGTGGCGTACTGGAACACGAGACCGCCCACACCCGAGGCGAAGACGCCCAGACCGATCAGGGCCAGCCACAGACCGAACACCAGGCCCAGCGCGAGGATCATCGCGCCCAGGGCCGTGAGCACCGGCCAGCCGCTGCCGGGCGAGAAGGGAGCGAGCCGGCCGGCCCGCTCCTGGACCTCGCCGTCGGGGCGGTCCTCGGGGCGCAGCCCGATGGACCGGTGGGTGCGGGCGAAGAAGAAGCTGATCAGGGACGCCATGAGGAACGCGATCGTGAGCGCCGCCGTCCCGGCGGGCTCGCGCGACCACACCGCGTACAGCACGTCCACCGCCAGGAAGAAGCAGGCCGTGCCGGCGAACACCAGCGCCTCGGTTCTCATGATCACTCCTCTCGCGGCGCCGGTCCGCCGGCGGACGGGTCGGCGGACGGGTCGACGGGTGGGCCGGTGAGCGGACCGGCGGTCAGGCTGGGCAGGTGGATCGGCCCGGCCGGGCCGGGCGGATGGTGCAGGTCGAAGGCGGGCGAGTCGGACCGTACGCGGGGCAGGGCGACGAAGTTGTGCCGGGGCGGCGGGCAGGAGGTGGCCCACTCCAGCGACCGGCCGTACCCCCAGGGGTCGTCGACGGTGGCCTTGGCACCGTGCGTACGGCTTCGCCAGACGTTGTACAGGAACGGCAGGGTCGACGCCCCCAGCAGAAAGGCGCCGATGGAGGAGAAGGTGTTGAGCGCGGTGAAGCCGTCGGCCGGCAGGTAATCGGCGTAGCGCCGGGGCATACCCCCCTCGCCCAGCCAGTGCTGGACCAGGAAGGTCGCCTGGAACCCGGTGAAGAGCGTCCAGAAGTGGACGCGGCCCAGGCGTTCGTCGAGCAGATGGCCCGTCCATTTGGGCCACCAGAAGTAGAAGCCCGCGAAGGTGGCGAAGACGACGGTCCCGAAGAGGACGTAGTGCAGGTGCGCCACGATGAACGCGGAGTCGGTGAGGTGGAAGTCGAGCGGCGGCGAGGCGATGAGCACGCCGCTGAGCCCGCCGAGCAGGAAGGTGACGAGGAAGCCGATCGAGAACAGCATGGGTGTCTCGAAGGAGAGACTGCCGTGCCACATGGTGCCGATCCAGTTGAAGAACTTCACCCCGGTGGGGATGGCGATCAGGAACGACATGATCGAGAAGAAGGGCAGCAGGACGGCACCGGTCGCGAACATGTGGTGGGCCCACACGACGGCGGACAGCATGGTGATGCCGATGGTGGCGCCCACCATCCCGAGATACCCGAACACGGGTTTGCGGCTGAAGACCGGGATGATCTCGGAAATGATCCCGAAGAACGGCAGCGCGACGATGTAGACCTCGGGATGGCCGAAGAACCAGAAGAGGTGCTGCCACAGCAGCGCGCCTCCGGACGCGGAGTCGTAGGTGTGGGCACCGAGTCTGCGGTCGGCGACGAGCGCCAGCAGAGCGGCGGTGAGGACGGGGAAGGCCGGCAGCACCAGGACCGAGGTGAGAAGGACGTTCCAGGTGAAGATCGGCATCCGGAACATGGTCATCCCGGGGGCCCGCAGGCACATGACCGTGGTGATGAAGTTGACGGCGGTCAGGGTGGTGCCGACACCGGAGAGGACCAGGCCGAGAGCCCACAGATCGCCGCTGACGCCCGGGGAGAAGACGGCGTTGTTGAGGGGCGCGTAGGCGAACCAGCCGAAGGAGGCGGCGCCGCCGGGGAGCAGGAAGCCGGAGACCACCAGCAGTCCGCCGAACAGGAACAGCCAGTAGCTGAGGGCGTTGAGACGGGGGAAGGCGACGTCCGGGGCGCCGATCTGCAGGGGCATGACGGCGTTGGCGAAACCGGCGAACATGGGGGTGGCGAAGAGCAGCATCATCACCGTGCCGTGGACGGTGAAGAGCTGGTTGTACTGCTCGGCGCTGACCAGCTGGAGTCCGGGCCGGGCGAGTTCGGCGCGCATCAGCATCGCCAGCAGGCCGGCGAAGAGGAAGAACCCGAACGAGGTGGTCATGTAGAGGTAGCCCACCACCTTGTGGTCGGTGGTGGTGAGGATCCCGAGGAAGCGGGAACCGGACCGCACCCGTCGCTCCGTGGCCGTCCGGGGCCGGGTCTCCGCGGTCTCCACCTCCGCTTCGGTCTCTGTCTCCGGGGTTCCTGTCGCCGCCGTGCCCTTGGCCGCCGTGTTGTCCCGCCACATGTCGTCGTGCACCCCGGTGTGTGTCGCTGGCAAGGCCCGTGCGGTGATCCTTCCGCCGTGGCCGCCGGCACGGCGGGCACGGGGCGGCGACGCGCCCGGAATTCACCGGTTCACCACCGTGGGGACGCGGGGGCGGCGGCGCGCGGCGAAACCGGCGGGCGGGGGCGCGTGTGAAACGGACCGGGCAGGGCACCCGCCCCGGTGGGTGTGCGCACCCGAAAAGCCGCCGCCTGGATTCCCCCCTCCGGGCGGCGGCGCGGCGGCGTCACGACTCGGGTGGGCCCCGTGAGGCCCCGGTGGTACCGGTGTCCGGGCGATGCGGCGGTTCGACGGCCGAGGCGCGCGCGACCGGAGTGGGGCAGGGTGGGCGGCTCAGAGGATCGGCGGGCGGCCGAGTCGGGTCATATGCCACGCCGTACGCCAGCGCATGGCCCGGCGCGGACCGCAGGGCTTGCGCACTCCCTCGGCGAATCCGCCCCACCAGGCCGCCAGACCGCCCAGGGACCGCATACGCGCCATGGCGAGCAGGATCCACACGCCGAGGTAGACCGGGATCAGCGGCACCGGGAGGCGACGCTTGGCCAGCCACACACGGTTGCGTGCCGTGTTGCGGTAGTAGACGGCGTGGCGGGCCGGGGACGTCCTCGGGTGCTGGAGGACGAGCCCGGGCTCGTAGAGGATCGTCCAGCCCGCGTCGAGCGCGCGCCAGGCCAGGTCGGTCTCCTCGTGGGTGAAGAAGAACTCGGCGGGCCACAGTCCGGTCTCGCGGAGCATCGAGAGGGAGAAGGCGTGTGCGCCGCCGAGGAACGCGGTCACCGGCCCGCCCCGCATCGGGTCGTCGGCCCGCAGCCGGGGCACCCAGCGGCGTTCGGTGTGGCCGTGCTCGTCGGCGACCCGGAATCCGACGATGCCGAGCCCCGGATCCGCCGCGAACATCTGCCCGACCTTGCGGAAGACGTCCGTATGGATCAGCAGGCCGTCGTCGTCGAGTTCGACGGCGATGTCGACGTCCCCGGAGTCGCGCAGCATCGCCAGGCCGACGTTCCGGCCGCCCGGACAGCCCAGGTTCCCGGGCAGCGGCACCTTGGTCACGTTCGGCGCCACGTCCACGCCGGTGAG
Organism: Streptomyces sp. NPDC048718; assembly: GCF_043198875.1. NCBI lineage: Bacteria > Bacillati > Actinomycetota > Actinomycetes > Kitasatosporales > Streptomycetaceae > Streptomyces > Streptomyces sp. NPDC048718. Next base: position 74,601 of record NZ_JBICVG010000015.1, on the reverse strand, counting down.
CGGAGTCGCGTTGCCGACCAGGATCACCCGGGCCGCCGGAACGTCCTGCCGTTCCACCGAGGCGAGCAGCGCCGCCAGCTCCTTCGGACGGGTACCCATCGTCACGATGACGACTCCGATACGCGGGGATGACATGGCGCGCAGCTCCTGGGGTCGGCGAGGGGCCGATCGTAACCGGACCCACGCCGGGCCCCTTCGCCGCGGGTCCCATCGCCAGGCGTCCCGCCGCACGGTCAGCGGGTGCGCAGGCTGGGGAACCCGGTCGGCAGCGGCCCGCGTTCATCGGTTTCCTCCGCGGCGACCCAGGCACGGTCGGCCACGGTGACGGCGGGCCGGGATCCGTGCGCTCCGGTCTGCCGGATGAGCGGGACACAGAGGTACGCGTCGCCGTTCGGTACGGGCAGCCGCAGCGCCTCGGCCATCGCCCGCCCCCGCGCGTTCCCCGCCAGCAACAACAGTCCCTCGCCCCGCAGTACGCCGCCCGCGAGCCGCACGATCCGCTCGCGTGCCCGCTCCCAGTCGCGCTCGCCGATCAGCGGGCGCAGCGCGACAGTGTGGACGATATGCCCCTGGACGAGGCGGAAGAACGCGGCGACACGGGCGACGGGATCGGCCTCGGTGAGGACTGCCTCGCGCTCCTCCACACCCAGGGAGAGAAGAAGGTTCTCGGGCAGCGGCATGTCCCGGTGCAGCCACAGCACGCTGCCGAACCAGGGCCGGCCCTCGCCGCCCCGGACGAGCCCGGCCGACCAGCGGGACCGCTCCTCGTCGGCCTGTACGAGGAGATGGATCCGGCCGGCCTCGTACCCGTCCGGGTTCATATACGGTCCGTGCAGGCTCACTTCGACGCCCAGGGGCACGGCACGGCCGGGCCGGTCCCAGGCGAGCGCGGCGGCACTGCCGAGGCGGAAGGGGAAGGTCTGCCGGCTCAGCCGCTTCGCCAGCTCGCCGCGCACGCCCTCGCGCTCCGCGGCCTCGGCTTCCGCGCCGTGCGGCTGGGCGAATCCGGCCTGCCGCAGTTCGGCGTCGATGGCCTCACGCAAGGCTCCGGCCAGCCGGTCGCCATGGGGGTCGAGTTCGGTGAACACCCGGGCGAGGGCCAGTAGTTCGTCGTCCCACGATGCCAGGTCGACCCTCGGGGTCAGGATCACACAGACCACCGCGCCGTCCTCGGTGCGGACTTCGCGCGCCACGAAGCGGATGTTCAGCTCGGAATCGGAGGTGTCCTCGGACAACATCTCGTGCACCTCCGGGGAGACGCACAGGGTGGTGTCGTCCGGATAGTTCTCCGAGGTCCGGACGAATTCGACGGCCCGCAGCATCGCCCGCGTGTACGCGACGGCGTCGTCCTCGGCGGGCACCTCGCGCACCGGCCCCCGATGGACCGCGATCCGGGTCGCGGGCAGCCACTCGACGAGGTCCCGGAGCAGCGGGGCGATCGGCACGGCTCCGTCGACGAGCAACAGGACGCAGTCCTCGAAGACATGACTGGCGAAGCGGCCGTGACCGACGGCCGGCAGGTCGGCGAGGACACCGGCGACCGTCGCGGCGGTGCCGCGCCGGGCCGTGGTCAGGCTCCGGAGGGCGATGAGGACGCGGGCGGGGTCGGCGGCGGCGCGCAGGAGACGCTCGGCTTCCGCGCGGTCGGCGGCGGCCGGCGGCTCCAGTGCCGGGTGCAGCACGTCCTGGACCTCGCGGGCGCGGCCGTTGCGGAGCAGGGTGGCGGCGAGGCGGAGCCGCGCTCTCCACTCCATGTCGGGCAGCCGCAGGCCGATGCCGCACTGGAGCAACCGCTCCTGGATCCAGATGAGTTCCTCGCGCTCGTCGCTCGCGACGAAGGCTTCTTCAAGGCTCCGCAGCACGTCGGCCATCTCCGGGGACTGCTCGTCGACGGCGTTCCAGGCCGTCATGGCCCAGGCGAGCGCCGTCCGCGCCCCGTCGGCGGTGCGGCGGGCGAGGGCGAGCCGGGCGAGGAGGAGGGCGGCGTCGGGGAAGGTCGCGTCGTCTTCGCGCAGCCGGTCGGGGCCGACCTCGTGGAGGGTGTCCCAGGCTTCCTCGTGCCGGCCGAGGGCGTGTTGGGCATGGGCGAGGGCGAGGGCGGCGCGACCATGCGTCGGCCCATCGACATTCTGGCCTCGCCTCATCCATTGCCGGGCGGCTGCGGCGAACTCCCCCCGGAACGGCGGCATGGATCCCACGTCCTGAAGCAGCAGCAGCGTCTCCGGGCCTTCGGTGGGGAAGTTCAGTGCGTTCCGCACCCACACCTCGGGGTGGGGAGCGGATTCCGGCACGACGCCAAGACGTTCAGCGAGCCGACTGCCGGGGTGTCGTTCCCGGTGAAGGGCTGCGGCAGCACAGCGATGGAGTGCCTCGATCCCGACCAGAGCGAAGACGTTCGGCGTCTCGAACCCCGGAGTTCGGATCGCCCCGTCGCGCACCACGGCCGGAAGCACGTACCGTCCGGCTCCCAGCCGTCGCAGTAGCCCATCCCGCACGAGGGTGTCGAGATGCGCTGCGGCAGCGCCGAGTTCGCGATTGATGGCGGCTGCGGCCTCCTCCAAGGTGAACTCGGTCGTCGCCAGCATCGCCAGCTCGACAAGCGAAGCTCCGCGGCCCCCGTCGAGTCCGTCGAGCCAGTGACGTACCGCCTCACGCGGGGGCAGGCGTCCGCCCGTTCGCGCCGCCTCGGCAATGATACGGACGGCCCTCGCGGAGACCTCGCGATCCGTAGAGGCGGCTGCGGCACCAAGGACGCGCACGGTGAACGGCCACCAGTGCCCCTGCTTGACCGACTCGGGACGGGGTGCCCGGAAGGCGTCGAACAGACGGGCCGCGGCGGCACCGGTGAAGAGAAAGAGATCGACCTCCTGCGGCAGGTTCCCCGCATTCGGGTACGTGGCCAGCACCGCGCATCCCTCGGGCGGCGTGCCGACAAAGGCACGCGACAGCTCACCCTCGGGCAGATCGTCCAGTACCAGCAGGACTCGGCGACCGTCCAAGGCCCGCGTGAGCGCCGCTGCCAGCGCACTTGGCTCAGCGTACGAATCCGGGAAGTCCTCTACAGGCAGAGCGAGTCGGCGCAGCAGTCGGTCCATGACGGCCTCCGCCCCGAGCGGATGGGGCGTGGAGCCATAGAAGGGAAGGAACACCACCCCGTCGGGAAAGCGCTCGCGGGCCAGGTGGGCGAGCCGCAGGGCCAGGGTGGTCCGGCCGACGCCGGGAATGCCCCCGGACGAGGTGATCCCCAGCACGCTGTGTCCGCTGGTCAGTCGATCGACCAGGGCGGCTTCCCGCTCCGGATCTCCGACGTACGGCTCCGGCAGCGGCGGCAGGTCCGGATCCTCCACCGGCTCCCCCGGCTCCGCCGAGGCCCTCCCTTCCTCCGCCTCCGGCTGCGCAAGCCCCAGCAGCTCCAGCGTCCGCCGCGAAGCCCTCGCGAACGCCTCGCGCTCCGCCGCGAGTTCGATCGGCCCGCTCGCGTCCTCCACCACCGACGGCAGCCGGGTACGGCCCGCACCCCGGTGGGCAAGGTGCTGGTCGAGGGCTCGGTGGAGGGCCCAGACCTGGTCGGCGGGCAGGTGCGCGCGAAGTGCTTCCCGGGTGGCGGGCGGCAGGACCAACTCGACGACGGCGCCTGCCTGTTCCACCTCGAAGACGCCGCTCGTCACGACCTCGGCGACGTCCGCGACCCCCGCCTCCGGGACCAGTTTCTCGCGGACGAGGTGGAGCAGGCGCAGGCTGAGGCGGTCGAAGGGGGCGCAGAGTACGGCGAGGCGGGCCGCGCGCGGCGAGGCGGTGCGCAGGAAGCGGCGGACGCGTTCGGCCGGGGCCAGGGGGAGGGCACGCGGCCGGGCGGCCGCCGCGGGAAGGCGGCCGGTGGGCGGGACGAGGACGGCGGTGCAGCCCTCCGGGTCGCCGCGCATCAGGCTCTGCGACCAGCGGCCCAGGGAGTGCGGGGTGAGGGACAGGACGGGTACGGGCAGCCAGGCCCCCTCCCCCGGCCCGTCCGCCTCGCGCGCCCGCGCCGTCCCCGCGAGCGGCGGCGGCGTCACGGGCACCCGGCTGCGCGGGCTGCCGGGTGCGGCCGGGGTGAAGCGGGTGGTGGGCAGGTCGAGGCCGCCGCGTCGCCACAGTTTGGTGGGCAGCGGGTTGAGGACGGCGGTCGGGTGGGTCCCGGCCCAGTCGCGCAGCAGATGCCAGACCTCGGGCCGGCGCCAGGCGTCCGCCATGCAGTCGGAGATCACCATGACAAGGCGGCGGCCGTCGGAGGACCGCAGGGCGCCGGGCGCGTGGGGGGTGCCGGACGTGTCGAAGGTGAGGTCGGCGATCTGGAGCGTACGGAAGGCGCCGAGCCGGTCGAGGACGGCGGCGAAGTCGGTGACGGTCTCGTTCCAGACCCGCATGCCGGGTGACCGGTCGACGACCAGGACCAGGTCGAACCAGCGCTCGGGTGCGGGCTTGAACACCGGGATGAGTTCACCGCTGCGGGCGTAGCCCTCGACGGTCGCCTCGGTGTCGAGTTCGCCCTGACGGCCCTGGGGCCAGCGGCGTTTCCAGGGGCGCAGGGCGCGGGTGAGTTCCAGGGCGCGGGGCAGGCCGGTGCCCTGGGGCGCGGCGACGGCGTGGCCGCGCAGGGTGGCGGCGCTGCCGGGGAGGCGTTCGTGGAGGGGCTTGGTGGGGGCGCCGTCCCCGGTCCGCGTGTTGTCGGCGCGGGGTGGCCGGGGCCGGTCGGGGTGGTCGGCGGGGGCCGACTCGTTCCCGGGGCCGGTGGGGCGTTCGGGTGCGGCGCCCGAGGGCCGTACGCCCGGCTCGGAGGGTCTTCCTCCCCCTTCCCGTCCATCGCCCTGAGCACCGTCGCCGCCCATGTGGGCGGCGAGCCACAGCGCCTCCGCCAGCGCGGTGCCGTCCAGTTCGGGGGCGGCGGTGCGCAGGGCGGAGAGCAGCCGCGGCAGCGGGTCAGGCATGGGACAGCTCGCGCAGGATCAGGTCCTCGACGGCCTGGCGGCGGGCCTCGTCGGGGGCGTCGGTCCCGGCGAGGAGGTGGACGGCGTTGAGGAGCTGGTCGACGGCGAGGCTCTCGCCCGCGCTGAGGCGTTCGAGGAAGGTGGCGACGAGTTTTCCGGCGGTGGAGGTGGCCGCGGCGGGGGCGCCCATGTGGGCCTCGACGATCCGGAGCAGGGTCTCGGGGGTGGGCAGGGGCATGGTGAAGCGGACGCAGCGGCGCAGGAAGGCGGCGGGGAAGTCGCGTTCGCCGTTGCTGGTCATGACGATGAACGGGAACTCGGTGCACTGCACCCGGCCGCGCCGGATGTCGTGGTGCCGGTCGCCCTGCCATTCCCGTACGGCGACGGTGTCCGTTCCGTAGCGGGCGAGTTCGGGGATCTCGAACTCGCCGCGTTCGAGGACGTCCAGGAGGTCGCTGGGCAGGTCGAGGTCGCTCTTGTCGATCTCGTCGATGAGAAGGGCGCGGGGCCGTTCGGTGGGCAGCAGGGCGGTGCCGAGCGGGCCCATACGGAGGAAGGGCGCGATGTCGTCGCCGCCCGCCGGGGCGCCGGAGGGGGTCTGAAGGCGCTGGGCGTGGATGCGGCCGAGGGCGTCGTAGCGGTAGAGGGCGTCGGCGAGGCTGCTGCGCGAGGTGATGTGCCAGCGCAGGACGGTGCCGAGGCCGAGTTCGGCGGCGACCTGTTCGATGACGGTGGACTTGCCGGAGCCGGCCGGTCCGGTGACGAGGAGCGGGCGGCGCAGGGCGAGCGCGGCGTTGACGGCCTCGACCAGGCCGGCCGGGGGTACGAACTGCCGGTGCAGGGAGCGGCGCGGGAACTCGCGCCACGGCGGGGCGGGCGGGAGGACGACGCCGTCGTCGGGTCCGGCGGGCGGGGTGCCGTGGCCGGCGTAATAGGGCTGCCAGGTCATGCGGGTCGTTCCCCCTCCGTCGGACACCCTTCGCTGGCGAAGAGGTCCCTGCCGGTGTACGCGCTGTCGGTGTGGTCGGTGTCGAACAAGGTGCAGAAGTCCAGCCATTCGGGGCCGTCCCAGACGGTCCTCAGCCGGGCGAGATGGTGCGGACGGCGGTCCGCGTGGGCGGCCGGGTCGGCGGCCTGCTTCCACTTGCTGCGGTAGGCGTGGCTGAACTCCCCCGGCAGCAGGTGCCAGTACGTGTCGACGAAGCGCCGCACATGATCGGGCACGGTCCCGTACGCGCGCCCGATCCCGCGCCCGGACTCGGCCCCGGACCCGCGCTCGGCCCCGCTGCCGGGTCCGCCGCCGGGTCCGGCGGCCGGCTCCGTGGTCCGGTCCGCCGGGGCGTCCGTCCCTTCCTCGGGCCACAGCACGATCGGGGAGGAGGAGAGCAGTGTCTCCATCAGTTCCTTGAGGTGCGCGGGATGGTGGGCCAGGGCCACGGCGCGGGTACGGGGAGCGCTTTCGAGCCGCTCGCGCAGTTCGGCCACACGGCGGGTGTCGGCCTCGCCGAACCAGTCGACGCGGTCGCCGTCGGCGTTCTTCTCGATGGCCCTGAGGGTGTCGCGGGCCTCGTCGTTGATCCACCACAGATGCTCGGGCGGATGGATCCGGTCGCTCCAGCGCAGCACCACGTCGTAGCGGGAGCCGAGGCGTACGCCGACGTGGGTCTCCTCGGGTCTCCAGACGGCGAGCAGCGGGGCGGGGGCGGCGATCTCCACCCGGCGCAGGCGCGTGCCGAGGGAGCGGGCGAGGGGCGCGGCCCAGCGCATCACCTGGCCGAGCGCGCGTTCGGTCCCGTTGCGGTCCTGGGCGGGACAGGCGAACTCCTCGTGGTGGCGTACATCGCCGCCGTCGAGGAGCCAGGCGGCGAGCGATTCGGGCCATTCGTCGCCGACGGCGGCGTGCAGGCTGACGACCAGCCGCAGCCGCGTCTCCTCGGTGCGTTCGGTGAGGGTGGCGAAGGCGTCGTTGAGGTCGATCACGGCGTCGGTCTCCGCCGCCCAGGCCCGCAGGTCGGCGTGGTGCCGGTCGACTCCGGTGTCGCGGGCGAGGCGGGCGAGGAAGGCGGCGACCGGGGCCGTACGGCTGCGGCCGGCGCGCGGAGCACGCAGCAGCAGGTGCTCGACGGTGTCGCGCAGCAGCTCGGTGCCGGTGGTCTCGGGCAGCGCGGCGAGCGGGGCGCCGTCGGCGGCGGTGGCGGCGAGGGTGCGGCGCAGCAGGGGGCTGGTGAGGGCGTCGCCGGGCCAGCCGGTGAGCAGGCGCAGCGTGCGGGCCGCGTCGCGCAGGGCGTCGAGGACGCCGTACGCCCAGTCGCGTTCGGCGGCGGGCAGTCGGGCGCAGCGCTCGCGCAGGGCTGCGAACTCCGAGGGGTGGATGGGGGCTTCGGGGTCCGGCGGGCCGCCGAGCGGGGCCAGGGCCTGGTCGAGCGCGGCGCGGCCGGCGGGGCCGAGCGGGGAGCCGGGGCGAGGGGCGGTGTGCCGGGCGTTGCGGGCGAGCCAGAGCGGGCCGGTGGTGAACTGGGCGCCGTCGTACGCGGCGTGCTGGACGGCCTGGCCGATCACACCGCCGTCCGCGCGTACGGCGCGGACGACGGTCTCGCCGGTGAGGGCCTCGCCCGCGTCGGCGACGCCGTCCCGCAGGATCTTCGCCACGGTGGTACTGAAGTTGAGGCCGTACGCGTCGTCGTCGGCAGCGGCGGCCATGAGGAGACTGAGCCGGGTCTCGCCGCGCCGGATGCCGGTGGCGAGCGAGGGCAGATCGGGCACGGCACGGCCGGCGTGGCAGGTGTCGACGAGGACGACGAGGCCGTCGAGCCCGGGGGTGTCCGCGAGGTCGCCGAGCAGGGCGCTCACATTGACGGCGGTCAGGGGCTGCTCGGCCTGCGAGTCACCGGCCATGAAGTACAGCTCGGTGCCGGCGGCCATGCCGTGGCCGAGGAGGGCGAGGACGAGCACCGCGCCGGCCTCGGCGGCGGCCCGGCCGGCGGTACGGACGGCCGACTCGACGTCCTGGCGGGTGAGTTCGCGGCCATAGAGGAGCGTGGCACCGGGCGGGGTGGCCGGGGCGCAGGCGCCGGCCCAGGGGGCGGTGAGGGTGTCGTGGAGCGTACGGGCTGCCTCTTCGAGGGCGTCGAGCAGGCCGAGCCCGGGGCACTGGGCCCCGATCACGAGCAGATGGCGTGGTCCGGTCATCGCCCCGCGTGGGTGGTGAGCGCTTCGACGAGCGGACCGGCGACGGCGGGCTGGGCGAGGTACTTGGCGGCCGGATGCACCCAGGCGCCGTCGGAGTCGACGCGCCGGCTGCGCGGGACGACGGCGCCGGCGTTGGGGCGGACGAAGTCCTCCAGGAGGGGGCGGGCGGCGACGAGGTCGTCGCGGTCCCAGAAGTTGAGCCAGCGGCCGACGGACTCCGGGGTGCCGAGGGGGTGCGGGCGGACCCGGGGGTGGACGGCGGTGCGGATGCCGAGGGGCGAGCCGAGGGTGACGAACAGCGGTACGTCGAGGGCGCCGCGGTGTTCGTGGAGGGTCTCCAGGGCGACGACGGTGCCGAGGGAGTGGGCGACGACGATGGTGGGGCCGTCGGGAGCGAGGCTCTCGGCGACGCGGGCGCGGATGCGCTGGTCGAGAGTGGTGGTGCCGTCGGACTCGGCGCGGTTGAGATAGCGGGCGACCTGGCCGAGCAGGCCGGCCGTGGCGCGGGCGGTGAGCCAGCCGCCGGCGGTCCGCAGTCCGGGGACGGCGAGCAGACTGGTGACGGCGCCGACGACGCGCCGGGCGGGCGCGCCCACGCCCTGGGCGGCGGGGGGCGGTTCGAGGCGGGTACGGGCGTGCCGCAGGGCGGCGGCCTCGGCCGCGGGGAGGTCCGGGTCGGCGAGGCGGGCCTCGACGGCCTCCAGGAGGAGCGCGGCGAGGAGTTCGTCGTCCTGGTCCCCGGCCTCGCCCGGGGCCGCGGCGCCGGCCGGCCCGCCTTGGGCGCCGGCGGCATGGAACAGGTCACCGTAGTAGGCGAAGCGGGCGTCGGCCGCCCAGCCGCCGGTCAGGGCGGAGATCCGGTCGCCGTGGCCGGCGGCGCGGGCGCCCTCGGCGACGGCGCGCAGCCACTCGTCCAGGTCGGCGGCGGCGTCCCGGGGGCCGCCGATGCCGTGGACGAAGACCAGGCGAGGCTTCATGTTCCCCCGATTCGGCGAGTGTGGCGTGCTGTTCGGCCGATCCTCGCGGGTGTGGCGGGATCGGAGCAAGCCACACCTGAGGGAGCATCGCTTTTCAGTCAACGAGCGAGGCGGCCTGGCTGGATTCAGGCCACCGCCTCGTTTTGGCCGACCGACTCTCCTCCGTCACCCGCCGGGCGCGCCGGCGGAGCCGGGCGCCCTGGGTGTGTCGACCCGGGAGGCCGTGTCACGGTCGGCGGGCGGCGGAGGCGGTCCGCACCAGGGTGTCGAAGGTCGCCAACGCGTCGTGGTCCGCGTACTGCCGGGCGAGCCGGGCGGCGCGCTCGCGGTGGGCGGGGTTGCCGAGGACGGTGGCCACGGCCGCACGCAACTCCTCGTCACCGGGGGTGTCGGTGCGGAGGTTGACCCCGGTGCCGGTCCACTCGACCCGGGCGGCGACCTCCGGCTTGTCCTCGCCGGCGCCGGCGACGACGAGCGGGACGCCGTGCGCGAGGGCCGCCTGGGTGCCGCCGTAACCGCCGTTGGTGATCAGCACGTCGGTGTACGGAAGAAGATCGGCGAAGGGCACGAACCCGGCGACGACGGCGTTGCCGGGGAGTTCGGGAAGCGCGGCGGCGACCCGGGCCGCCGCGTCCGGGCGGCCGGTGGCGGCCACGACGAGGACGTCGTCACGGTCGGCGAGGGCCCGCAGGGCGGGGACGACCAGCCTGGACAGGTCGTCGTTGGCGAGGGTGCCCTGGGTGGCGACGACGATCCGCCGCCCCTGCTCACGGGCCCGCGGCAACTCCGGCCACCAGGAAGGATGTTCCCGTCCGTCACCCGCCGGGATCGGAATGATCCCGGCGAAGCGGATGTTGGCCGGCTGGTCGCCGCGCGGGTATTCGAATCCGGGAACGGTGAGCTGCACGAACACATCGGCGGCTTCGGTGAACACCCGGCCGAGCGGCCCCTCGGGCAGAGTGGCACCGGCAGCGGCGAAGCACTCGCGCAGATGGTCGACCAAGGGCTTGCGCTGCTCCTCCCCGTGGGCGGCCAGGGCCGCGTACCGCTCGCGCTCGGCGTCGTCCGCGGGCGGCAGCAGACCGGATCCGGGCGGCGCGGTGTCCCGGCTCTCCACGATGAGCGGGGTGATCCCGACGCTGAACACGGCGGGCCGCACGGCGGCTTCCTCGCCGAGGGCGAGGGCCAGGGCGCCGAGGAAGAGATTGTCGTGGATCACGACCGTCGCCGGGAAGTCGGCCAGCGTGTCCTTCAGGGCGCGGCACTGGGCGGCGGTGGGGTCGCCGAAGACGTGCATGACGTCCCACACCTGAAGTGCCGGACCGGCCGGGATCCGGGCCCGCTCGGGGAAGCGGGCCGCGAAGTCACGGTCGTCGTAGTCCGCTTCGGCGGGCAGCGGACGGAACTCCGGCCCGGCGGCCCGCACTTCGTCCGCGAAGCGTGCCCCGCCCAGGAACACCACCTGGTGTCCGGCACCGGACAGACGACTCGCGATACGGAGCAGTGGGCCGTGGTGGCCGGAGACCGGTGTCGCGGCGACGATGATCCTGGACATGGTGGATTCCCCCGTTGAACGGTCGTCGAACGGTCGCTGCGCGCGCCGGAGCGTCGCGTGCGGCGAGACTACGACCGCCCCGACCCGACAGCATCGACTTTCGGCCGCCCCGGCGCGCCGGGCGTGGGGGCGCCGGCGGCCCCTGGGTGGCGAGGGGGCGCGCCGCAGGGGAACGGGCGTGCTCCACCGGCTGTACGGCAAGCCCTGTCAGTCGTACGGCAGGCCCTGCCGGTCATACGACTGACTCCACCGCTCGCGCAGGGCTCGACCGGCCCGCCCCTGCGGCAGTCCCTACCGGCCGTACAGCAGCGCCGCCTCGTACGCCTCGTCCGGGTCGAGCCTGCGAAGCTCCTCGGCGATGAGTTCGGCGGTGGTGCGGACCTTGAGGGCCATCACGCGGTGGGGCTGGCCGGGGATGGAGAGATGGGCGACCGGGCCCCCGGGGCGGTCGATGACGATCTCGCCGTCGGGGGTGCCCATGCGGACGGCGGTGACGACGGGACCGTCGGTGACGACCCGTTCGACGGGCACGTTCAGCCGCCGGCCGAACCAGCGGGCGAGCAGCTCGGCACTCGGGTTGTCCGCTTCGCTCTCGACGGCGGCCGAGGTCACCGTCGCCCGGGCCTGGTCGAGGGCGGCGGCGAGCAAGGAGCGCCAGGGCGTGAGCCGGGTCCAGGCGAGGTCGGTGTCACCGGGCGCGTAGGCGGCGGCCCGGGCGTCGAGCGCCGCGATCGGGTTCTCGACGGCGTACGCGTCGGTGATACGGCGCTGGGCCAGGGCCCCGAGCGGGTCGCGGGACGGCACCTCGGGGGCGTCGACCGGCCACCACACGACGATGGGCGCGTCCGGCAGGAGCAGTGGCAGGACGACGGAGTCGGCGCGGAGCGCGATGTCGCCGTGCAGCCGGAGCAGGACGGTCTCGCCCGCGCCCGCGTCCGTGCCGAGCCTGACTTCGGCGTCGAGGCGGGTGGTGTGCCGCTCGCGCGGGAAGCGGGCGTGCCGCTTGATGACGACGAGGGTGCGGGAGGGGTGTTCCCGGGAGGCCTCGTTGGCGGCCCTGACGGAGTCGTAGGCGTTCTCCTCGTCGGTGACGATGACGAGCGTCAGGACCATGCCCACGGCCGGGGTGCCGACCGCCCGGCGGGCCTCCAGGATCGCCTTGTTGATCTTGCTGGAGCTGGTGTCCGTGAGATCGATCTTCATGACCGGCGGCAGTCCCTTCCCTCGTGGCGTACCCGCGTGTATGCCAGCACCGGATCGGCTCCGGATCTTCCCGCCCCAGTATTCAGGATCGGGGCGCGAGAGTGATCCCGGTCGCGGTGACGACCGCTCCCGCCCGCGCCGTGGGTCACCCGGCCTCCGCCGCGCGCGCCAAGTCACCGACGGCCAGGACCAGTTTGCCCCGGGTGTGCCCCCGCGCGCCGAGCCGCCATGCCTCCGGGGCCTCGGCGAGCGGCAGCACCCGGTCGACGAAGACGGTGAGCCGTCCCGCGTCGGCGAGTTCGGCGAGACCCGACAGGGCGGCGCCGTCGGGCCGTACCCACACATAGTGGCCGCCCGCCTCCGCGGCCCGCGGGTCGGCGATGGAGGCGAGGCGCTCCGGGGAACGCAGCACCTCCAGGGAGACGTCGACGGACTCGCCCCCGACGTAGTCGAGCGCGGCGTCCACTCCGTCCGGGGCGAGTGCCCGTACGCGATCGGCCAGTCCCGGTCCGTACGCGACGGGTTCGGCGCCCAGGCCACGCAGGAAGTCGTGGTTGGCGGGGCTCGCGGTGCCGAGGACGCGGGCACCGCGGGCGACCAGGATCTGGGTGGCGAGGGAGCCCACTCCTCCGGCGGCGGCGTGGACCAGCACGGTGTCGCCGGCGCCCGCGCGGACCCGGTCGGCGGACTGGAGCGCGGTGAGTCCGGCGAGCGGCAGGCCCGCCGCCTCGGCCCAGCCGAGCGTGCGCGGTTTGCGGGCGAGCATCCGGACCGGGACGGCGACCCGCTCCGCGTAACCGCCGCACTCGGCGCTGTCCTTGCGGATGTACGCGAACACCTCGTCGCCCGGGGCGAACTCGGGCGAGTCGAGGCCGTTGCGTTCGACGACACCGGCGACGTCCCAGCCGGGAATCAGCGGGAAGTGGGTCACCATCAGGGGGTCGAGCCCGCCGCCGGACATCTTCCAGTCGACGGGGTTCACCCCGGCGGCCTCGACCCGCACCAGGACCTCGCCGGGGCCGACCTTCGGCTCGGCCAGTTCCATGGGGACGAGGGCGTCGGGGCCGCCGTAGCCGGGCAGGGCCATCGCCTTCACGCCGTCACTCCCCCGATCCGTCGGAACCGGGCTCCGGCCCGGAGTTCTCCTCGGACGCGGCCCGCGCCAGGGCCGCGGAGCGGCGGCCGACGACGCACGCGGCGCTGAGCGCCGCGCCGAGGAACGCGGTGGCGACCACCCAGGGCCGGTCGACGGCGTGTCCGGTGGCGTGGTCCAGGGAGTACCGGCCGGCTCCGGCGAGCCCGATGGCCGCGGCGGTGAAGCCGAGGAACGCGGGGTACTCGTAGCCGCCCTTCATCGCGAAGAAACCCGCCGGGGCGTGCACCGCGACCGCTCCGGCCATGGCTCCCGCGGCGGCGGCACCGGCCGCCGGGGTGGCGAGCCCGAGGGCGAGCAGGGCCCCGCCGCCGGCCTCCCCGAGCCCGGCGGCGAGCGCGCTCTCCCGGGCTGGCGAGAAGCCCATCGCTTCCATGCTCTTCGTCGTCCCCTCGATGCCACCGCCGCCGAACCAGCCGAAGAGCTTCTGGGCGCCGTGCGCGGCGAGGACGGCGCCGGTGCCGACGCGCAGCGCGAGCAGTCCGAGGTCGCGGCGGTTGAGCGTGGTCATGGGGACTCCCGGTGAGCTGGGGTACGGGGGTGGGGCGGGCGGTGTCGGTGGCAACGGCGGGCCCTGGGGCGGGCCCGGTCTCCACTCTGCGGGTCGCGGCGGCCGACCACCTCGCGACGCTCGTCCGAATAGGTCATCTTTTGCGACATTCGTCAGGTGTTGCTTGAGTAAGAACGCGAAGGGCGACCTCTCCGGCCCGCCCGGACGGACCGGCGTGAACGGGGTAGTCCGGGCGTTCCTGGCGGGCCGCACCGCGCGGACAGGCCGCATGGCGGCGGGACCACCGCGGGATCACAGCGGATGAGGAGCGGAGCGAGCGCCATGACAGACACGTATGAACACCCGCCGTACGAGCCTCCGGGGAACGGCGGACGGGACGGCCTGCCGCCGGGGCCGCTCGGCAGACTGGCCGACTGGGCCTGGCAGGCCATGCTGTTCGCCGGTCTCGCCGCGCTGGTGCTCGGCGTTCTCGTCCTGGTGTGGCCGGGGCACTCGCTGGTCGTGGCCGGTGTGCTGTTCGGCCTGTACCTGCTGGTGAGCGGTGTCCTGCATCTGATCGCCGCGTTCGGGACCCATGGCAGGACGTCCCTGCGGGTGATGGCGTTCATCAGCGGCGCCCTGTCGATCCTGCTGGGTCTGTTCTGCTTCAAGGGCACGTTGCAGTCGATCCTCCTGCTCGCCCTGTGGATCGGGATCGGCTGGCTGTTCCACGGCATCACGCAGACGATGGCGGCCGTCTCCGACCCGCGGATGCCCGCCCGGGGGTGGCAGATCTTCCTGGGCGTCATCAGCGCGCTCGCCGGCGTCGTCCTCATCGTCTCGCCGCTGGAGTCGGCAGCGGTCCTGGCCGTACTGGCCGGTGCCTGGCTGATCGCGGTCGGCCTGATCGAGATCGTGACGGCGTTCCAGGTCCGCTCGCGCGCCAAGCAGATCCCGCGCGGCGTCTGACCCCCGACACCCGTCCGCGTCTCGCCCCCGCACACCGCGCGTGCGGCTCGGTCCGTCCTTCTCCCCGAACGCGAGAGGGCGAGCAGCCTTCTCGCCGCACCGCCCCCACCGCCTCCGCCCCGGAAGAGGTCGCGCCGCACCGCCTCCTCGGCTCCGGGGCGCCCGCGCGTCCGGCCCCGGCCCCGCTCCCAGCCCCCGGCCCCCGGCCCCCGGCCCCGACCCTGGCCCTGGCCCCGACCGTGTCGCCGCGCGCCCCACGTGACGGCGGGCCCCGGATTCTCTCCGGGATCCACGGGCCTGCTGCCGGGCCCGCCCGACGCTGCGTTACATTCTGCCGGTCCCTGGTCACGATCCCTCGCGATCCCTCTTCCTTCCGGAGCCGGCACCCCATGAACGACATCGTCAACGGCCTTGGCCGGACCGCGGCCTACGGCGCCCTCGGCGTCGTCCTGCTCATCCTCGGCATCCTCCTCGTCGATCTCCTCACCCCCGGCAAGCTGGGCCGGCAGATCTGGGAGGACCGCAACCGCAACGCCGCGATCCTGCTCAGCTCCGCGCTGCTCGGCATAGGCGGCATCGTCTTCACCGCGATCTGGACGACGTACGACGACTTCGCCAAGGGCCTCGCCTCCACGGCCGCGTTCGGTCTGCTCGGCCTCGTGCTGATGGCCGTGGCCTTCTTCGTGGTCGACCTGGTCACCCCGGGCAAGCTGGGCGCGACGCTGGTCGACCCCGAGCCGCACCCGGCGGTGTGGGTGACGGCCTCCGTCAACCTGGCGGTCTCGGCGGTCGTCTCCGCCTCGATCGCCTGAGCCGTCCGCGCGTCCGGCCATCCGTAAGCCCGTAGGCCCCCGTACATCCGGCGTCGGTCGTCGGCCGTCGGCACGGGCCCCGGGAACTCCCGGACCGCCGCACCCGGGGTCAGCGCTCGGGCGTGGCCAGTGCCTCGACCTCCAGATGACGGTGCCGGCGCGGACCTCGGTAAAGGAGGGCCTCCCAGCCGAGGCGTTCGAGGGCGGCGGCGCAGGCGGTGAGAGCGGATTCCGCTGCGTGGGCGGCGCCGGCGGCGGGCGGGCCGAGCCACTCGACGACGGCGGTGCCGGGGCGTTCGCCCGCCGTGACGCGATAGCCGGTGGCCACGCGGACGCCGTCCGCACCGACCGCCGACGGGGGCTGTTTCGCCGCCTCCAGGACCAGGGCCACCGCCCGGACCGGCTGCCGCACCTCCCAGTCGGCGGGGCGGGCGGCCGGATCACCACCCTGACGTCCGGTCAGGCGACGGATCTGGAGCAGCCCTTCGAAGGCGGTCCGCACCTCGCGGGAGCGCTGGTCCATCTCGGCCCGGGGCAGCGGCGGGCCGTCGCCGGTGGCAGCGTCGAAAGCGCCGCTCACAGCAGCCGCCGGATGTCGCCGCGGACCCGGTAGAAGCCGCCGGCGGCCGGGTGCAGCGCCTCGACGACGTAACGGGCGCCGGGTTCGCGGATGGCGCGCGGGAACTGCACGTTCCACCCCTGTTCGTAACCGTCGGTCAGCACCCGGACGCGGGTACGGCCCGATTCCTGGACGCATTCGACCACGATCGAGCCGGTGGGCGCGGCGTGGACCACGTCGACGGAGGCGACGGTGGTGGCGGGGGCGTAGGTGGGCAGGGCGGCGGCGAGCTTGATGTCCTGGGCGACGGGGACGGTGCCCTGCTGGGCGGCGGCGATGGCCGCCTCACTCGCGTCGACGCACACCAGGGTGCCGTCGGTGGTGACCAGGTAGAGCCGCTCGTCGTGGTACTGCATGGACAGCGCCGAACCGCCGCCGGTGCCGAGCTTCCACAGCCGGGTGCCGTCCTCGGCGAAGCAGTACACGGAGGAGGCGTTGTCCCCGGCGAAGACGAACCGGCCGCCGGGCGAGGTGGCGCAGGAGTAGACGGGGCTGTCGCAGTCGTACACCGCCTCGGTGCGGCCGGTCCGCTTGGCGAGCCGGTGCACCTGGCGGCGGGCGGTGCCCGCGTACACGGCGGTGTCCTCCTGCCAGCCGAACAGCACGCTGCCCTGGGTGGAGGTGTGCCACAACTCGCCCGTACCGTCGGAGGCATAGGCGGTGACGCCGGCGCTGTCGCCGTAGTAGACGGCGTGTCCGTCCGCGCGGACCATCCAGGCGTGCTCGCCCCGGCCGGACCGGGACCACTGGTGCTCGTCCTCGTGGTCGATGACGGTGAGCCGGCCGGAGCGGTCGGCGACGTCGAGTACGCCCTCGTGGATGTCGAGCCAGAAGATGTCGACGTCGGTGGAGATCTCGTACGCGGCGAACGGCAGCTTGGACGACAGGTCGTAGACCCGGCCGTCGTCGCAGCCCGCGTAGATCCAGAAGTCGTCGGCGACCAGGCACTTCACCCCGTCGGGCAGACTGAACCGGGCGTGGATCCGGCCGTCGTGGCCGAGGGTGAAGACCTCGCCCGCCTGGTTGCCGACCCAGCAGCGCTCGTCGTCGACATGGATGCCGAAGGCGGCGGAACCGGTGCGGAAGCGCCACAGGACCGGGGCGACCGCGCGGGCCGTGGAGGGCGCGGAGGTGACGGTGCGCCGGGTGACCGGGCGGGCGGCGCGTCCGCCCGGGACGGCCGGCGCGTACCCCTTGCGGACCTTCTCGCTTATCTTCTTCGCCGCTGCCGTCTCGGCCTTCTGGACGGTCGGGAACGTCGAGGTCTGGGTCTGCCCGGCGGCACCGATGCGTCCGTAACGGACCGACACCACCGTGCCGGAGACCGTCACTTCGTAGAACTTGTGCGCGCCGCCGCCGTCCTGCGACAGCTCCAGATAGGTCTTGGTCGTCATGGTCGAAAAGGTAGAGCCGACCACTGACAACGGCCTCCGGAGCGGGACGAAAGTCCGTCCGATTCAGGACTTTCGTCACAGTATTCCGGGCATAACCCCTGTGACGATGAATATCGAAGATCATCCGACATGTCGTCATCTCGCCCCCTCGGTCGAGTGACGGCCGGAAGGGCCCCATGACCGAGCGACAGAAGCGGCCCGTGCCGCGTGTGCGGTGGCACAGCGACGGCATACCGATGGACGACCTGTTCCGGGCCGGCCCCGCGCTGCCGACCGCGGCATTATCGCCGGTCTCCCCGCCGACGTGGACCGGTCGACGACCGGGACCGTCCGAGCCGCCGGGACACACCGCGCGCGTCGATCAGACCGGTCGTACCGATCGGGTCGGTCGTGACTATCAGGACAGTCGCGTCGAGCGGGCCGATCAGGTCGATCACGCTGATCAGGCCGGTCGTGCCGGCCAAGCCGGTCGTGCCGATCAGGCTGAACAGACCGGGCGGGACGGCCCGGTGGTACGGACCGGTCCGGCCGGTACACCGTTCGCGGCGACCGGGCCCGGCGCCGAGCCCCGGGCCGGAACGGCGATGCCCCCGGCAACGGCGACGGCGAGGACCGGGGCTGGGGAGCCGAAGTCGCCGACGCGGCAGTCGGCACCCGAGGCCAGGGCCGCCGGCCCCGCGGCACGGACGCCCGACCCGTCCACGTCGCGCCGCCCGCCGGACGAGCCCGACCTGGTCGAACGCCCCGGCCCCGCCCTGCCCGGCTGGACCGCCGTACTCCTCGGGGCCGCCGCGCTCGGTTCGGCCGCGGAGCTGCTCCACGGCGCAGGGCCCCTGCGCGCGGTGCGCCTGCGGCCCTGGGAGTGGGGCGCGCTGGCCGGCTGCGCGGTCGTCGCCGTGATCGCCTTCGGCGGACTCACCCGGGGCCGGACCGGATCCGCCTGGGTGCTCTCGCTGTTCGGCCGCTACCGCGGCAGCGTGCGGCGTACCGGCCTCGTCTGGATCAGCCCGTTCGTCCTGCGCCGCCGGATCGACGTACGGCTGCGGCACTGGCGCAGCGAGCCGATCGCCGCCGTCGACGCGGAGGGGACGGCGCTGCGGGCCGTGGTGCTCGTGGTGTGGTCCGTACGGGACACGGCGCGGGCCCTGTTGGCCGTGGACGACCACCAGGACTATCTGCGCGAGCAGGTGGAGGCGGCGACCGCGCGTGTCCTGTCCCAGCTGCCGGCGGACGCGTTCCGCGGCGACGGTCCGTCGCTGCGCGACGCCGAGGCGGTCGGCGACCGCCTGACCCGGGTGCTCGCCGCGGAGTGCCGGCCGGTCGGCGTCGCCGTGTTCTCGGCGCAGCCGACCCGGATCGAGTACGCGCCAGAGGTGGCGGCGGCGATGCGGCGCCGGCAGATCGCGGCAATCGACGCCAAGCACCGGGACACGGTCCTGACCAGCGTCATCGACGCGGTGGACGACACGGTGACCCGGCTGACCACGCGCGGGCTCGTGGACCTCGACGATTTCGAACGCCAGGCCCTGGTCAAGGATCTGACCGTGGCCTTCTACACCCGTCGTGGCGGATTGACCGACCAGGGTCAGGAGTGAACACCTCATGAACGCGCACCCGAACGCACCCGCGCAGACACACGCACACAGGCGCCGGAAGGGTGACGCGCTCGCGCACCCACGCGGTGGACGCGCCTTGAGCGACCGCTTCGAGAACGCCCCCGGCGCCCGAGCGACCGGCGGTACCCCGGCCCTCACCAGGGCGGCCGGCGGGCTCGGCGGAATCGTCGGGCGTCTGCCCGTGCCTGGTTTCGCCGAGGAGCCGGCCGACGGCTGCGACTGCCCCGGTTGTACGGCGTTCCGCGTCGCCACCCGCGCCGCGCGCGGGAGCGGAGCCGGCGCCCTGCGCGGAATACGCCGCGCCGTCGTGGCGGCACTCGGCGCGGTCGCGCTGGCAGGCACCTGCACGGGTACGGCGGCGGCCGAGCCGGCGCCCTCGCACGCGGGCTGGGACGGTTCGCGCTACTGGTTCAAGAACGCGGCGGGCGAGTGGCGCTGGACCCGGCACCACGACACGTACGCGCGCGACGGGGGCGGCGCGGCGCACACCGCCGCGTCCTTGACCGTCCGGCCGTCCCGGGCCAAGGCCGAGCCGGTCTTCCGAGGACGCCAGGGCTGGGATGCGAAGGACCGCGTCTACTGGTTCAAGAGCGGCGGCCACTGGTACTGGACCGGTCACCAGGCGAAGTACGAGCAGCGGACGGGCCTGAAGGCGGGCGGTTCGTCCGCCTCGGGTCACGGCTCCGGCTCCGGCTCTGGCTCTGGCACCGGTCACGGTTCGGGGAGCGGTTCCGGTCATGGTTCCGGGGGTGGCGCCGCGGCCGGCCGGGGCTGGACGCGGCCGGTCTCCGGATACGTCTTCACCGGCACCTACGGCGAGCGGGGTACCTGGTCGCTGGGCTACCACACGGGCCAGGACTTCGCGGTGCCGACGGGTACGACGGTCCGCGCCGTCGGTCCGGGCCGGGTCGTACGCACCGGTTACGACCGCAGCTACGGCTACGAGGTGGTGATCCGTCACTCCGACGGCCGCTACACCCAGTACGCCCATCTCTCCCGTATCGACGTGCCGGCGGGCCGGAGCGTGTCGGGCGGCCAGCACATCGGGCGCTCGGGCGCCACGGGCCGGGTGACGGGTCCGCACCTGCACTTCGAGGTGCGGACCACGCCGTACTTCGGCTCGCACGTCGACCCGCTGGCGTATCTGCGGGGACACGGCGTCCGCGTCTGAGAGCCGTCCCCGGGGCTCCGGCCCTGGCCCTGACCGCGTGGGCGTGGGAACCATGCGAGCGCGGTGGCGCGGGGCCAGGGGCCGGGTTCAGGGATCGGGGCCCACGACCCGAGGTCGGGAACCCGGGTCGAGAACCCGGGGTGGGGGCGGCTCAGGCGCCGTACGTCAAGGGGTCGGCCAGGATGTCGTGCAGCACCAGGGCCGCCGCGCCCCTGGCGGCGTCGGCGGTGCTGGAGGCCGCGCGCAGCCGGCCCCGGGCGGGGGTCCACAGGCCCGAGACGACGCGCAGCCCCAGTTCGGCCTCGGCGGCGGGGACGAGCCAGGCCGCGAGACGCGGGAAGATGCCGCCGAGGACGACGGCTTGCGGGTCGAGCAGGTTGACCGCGCCGGAGACGGCGACGCCGAGCATCCGGCCCGCTTGGTGGAGCGCGGCGAGGGTACGTTCTTCGCCGTCCTCGGCACGTCGTACGAGAGCGTCGACGCCGGGCGCTCCGGCGGCCCGCAGCAGGGCCGCCTGGCCCGCGTACCGTTCGAGACAGCCGCTCGAACCGCAGCGGCAGCGCGGGCCGTCGGGCACGACGGTCAGATGGCCGATCTCGCCCGCGAAGCCGTGCGCGCCGCGCAGCAGTTCGCCGTCGAGGACGATCGCGCCGCCGACTCCGATCTCACCGGTGACGTGGACGAAGGTGCGGATGCCGCCGAGGCCGCCGAACCACAGCTCGGCGAGGGCCGCGACGTTGGCCTCGTTGTCGGAGGCGACGGGCAGGGCGGGGGCTCCGGCGGGTCGGGCGGCGGCGAGGGCGCGGGTGAAGAGGGTGTCGGCGTCGACCCGGTTCCAGCCGAGGTTGGGGGCCTGCTGGACGGTGCCGCCGGCGACCAGACCGGGCAGCGCGAGCCGTACGCCCGTGGGCCGCAGGTCCTCGGCGGCGGCCTCGGCGAGGACTTCGGCGGCGACGGCTGCGGCCCTGCGCAGCACCTCCACGGGCGCGAGGGCGCGGTTGTCCAGACGGACCGTGCGGCGCACCCGGTCGGTGCCGGTGAGATCGGCGACGCACACGCTCACGTAGTCGACGTTGAGTTCCACGCCGAGGCCGGCGGGGCCGGTCGAGGCGGGTTTGAGTACGGTGCCGGGCCGGCCGGCGTGGCCGCTGAAGGTCTTGCCCGACTCCACCAGGAGCCCGAGTTCCATGAGCTGTTCGACGAGCGAGGAGACGGCCGGGCGGGTCAGCCCGACGTGCGCGGCGACCGCCGCGCGGGTGGTCTCGCCCGCGTCGTGGACGGTGCGCAGCACCAGGCTCAGATTGTGCCGGCGTACGCCCGCCTTGTCGGCTTTGGGCGGCTCGGCGGGGCGGCGGGGGCTGTTCATGGTGCGCATGAGCCTAACGGCAGGGCTCCGGAACGGCCCAGGCCTGTCCAACCCCGTATCGGCCGCTCGCGGACGGCGCCCCTCCGTATGGCTCGCCGAGGACGGAGCCAAGGCGGTACTGAACCCGGACAAGCTCGATGCCGGGGTGCCGGCAGATCCAGGGCTTCTGGTCCGGTGCCGCCGGGGCACCCGGAAGGTAGAGATCTCGCCGACGCGGAAAGGGCCGGCTCGCGGCGGATGGGTCCGGATGCGGCGGCCCCTGTTCGGGGCGGGGCGGGCAGGGCGGGGCAGCGGGCCGGATCCGGGCATGCCGAAGCCTGCCCGTCGAACGGGCACTGGGCCAGGAACGGTCGGCATGAAATCCGCTGGTCGGATACGGTACCGGGATGATCGAGAGCCTGCCTGCCGAGGTAGCCGACGTGCTCGCGGCGATCCTGGACACCGACGACCCGGTGCATGCCGCTCTCCGAGAGCAAGTGCCGCACCTCGGCGTTCAAGGGCGCTGCACATGCGGGTGCGGTACCACCTACTTCACGCTCGACACCGGCACGGTGGATCCCGCTCCCAACGGACCCAGCACTGTCGTGGCCGCCGCGGCGCAGCTCGTCACCGAGACCGGCGAGTACCCGGGTGAAGTCCTGGTCTTCACCCAGGGCGGCTACCTGTCGTGGCTGGAAGTCTGCTCATGGAGCGACGACATAGAGGTGACACTGACCTCCGCACACCGCCGGCTGCGGCCATACTCATGATTTCGAGCGGCCTACAGCCCACAGTCTCCGGCCCGAACGGCCCCGACCGACATTCACGAGTTCAGCTTCAGCAGCCGCCGCCCCGCACCCATGCCGACTCCCCTCGGGCCGGCACCGACGGCGCCGGACGTCGTCGCCCTCAGTGACGGGGAGAACGGCCTGGTGGTGGCGAATACGGCTGGGCGAGGACCGGATCACGGGCATCCACTCGGTGCGCAGCCCGCAGAAGCCGACACATGTGGCGCGGGAGACGGCGGTAAGCCGGTAACGAGGCGGCTGGCACCCAGCACCCAGGCACAACGCCGGTAATGTGAAGAAAAGGCGGTTATCCGCCCGCATCGGGGTATGCGCCAAGGTAGGCCCGCGACCGTGGCCGTCCCTGGGCCGCGCCCCCGCCGGGCCACGGGCCATCGACCGCACCGAAAGGCGATGAGTCGTCGTGCAGGACTTCGAGCTGCTGGACGTCTCCTTGTACGTGGAGGAACTGGGACGCCTCGGCATACCCCTGGGCGACTCCGGGGCCAAGGGGCCCCTGGAGATCCCGGAGGGCTCGGTGGTCAGTCTGGGGCTCACGTTCCGGCTCGGCAGGGACATCGACGCCATGGTGTTCGAGGACACGCGGGAATCGGACGGCGAGCAGATCGGGAGTTCACGGACCGCGCTCGGCGGGTTCCGGACCGGCGGCCCGTACGAGGTGCGCCTGCCCCCGGAGCGGCTGCCGGAAGGCCGTGCGCACTGCGGGGTGTACGACGTGACCGGGCGTGTCGTCGACGGCGAGGGCCGCCCGCTGGCCGAGGAGCACCACCGGATCGAGGTCACGCACGAGCCGGAGGCGCATGGGCCGAGGTCACACGGGCCGGATGCGACTCGTCCGGAGGGACACCGGCACCGGGCCGCCACGTCTTCGCCGGCGCCTGGCCCCGGCAGTCCGACCGGCTGAAAGAAGCGCCGCCGCGAGATCACGAAGGTGCCGCGACGCGATGCCGCCGGACATCGACCGGCGCGCTTGTCCCGAGGGCCTGGTCATCCGGCGGCGGTCAGGGGAGAAGGGGCTGAGCCCCGGCGGCCACGGTCCGGTCGCGGTCCTGTGCTGCGAGGCGTGCTCCCACCGGCCGGCAAGCGTGCACCCATCCCAGCCGGGCCTGGCGCCACAGCGTGGAACTCGCCCGACCGCAGCGCGAGCCGACCCCCGCGCGAGAGCGGCCCGGACGCAGTCCGGCTTGGGCGGGCGACCAGAGCCGCCCGCAGGCGCGATCGGAGTCGGCCATTCTGAGCGTCTCTCGGGCCTTTCACCCCCTACCGGGCACGCCTGTCGGAGCACCGTCGGCACAGGCCGCTGAGGTGGGGACACCGAATGGCCGAGAACCGTCCCCCAGGGTTCCGGCCAGATGACGTCGGATGCAACAGTCACATCATTGGTTACTTCGGGGGCCGGTGCCTAAGGTCCTCTTGCGTTCGATCACAGCGGAGGCGAGCTCAGGGGGAAGCGATGTCGTATGTCAGGCCGCTCCTGGACCGGGCACTCAACAGGACTCCGTTGCTCCACCTCACCGTTGCTCACCGAGGACGTACACGGTGGCTGGCGCTGAAGCTCGAAGGACACGGTCCCAGCGGTTCGGTCAAGGACCGCAGCGCCGTCGGGCTCCTGCGGGCCCTGCACGACGAGCAACCGCTGACGCCGGGCACCGTGGTGGTCGAGTCGACCTCCGGGAATCTCGGCCTGGCACTGGCCCGATTACTGCGCGCCGTCGACTGCACCTTCCTCGCGGTGGTCGACCTCAAGACCCCGCCCATCACTCGCCACATGCTCGAGGCCTACGGCGCCCGCGTCCTGGTGGTCGACGAGCCGGACGGCCAGGGAGGCTATCTGCTGAGCAGGCTGCGCACCGTGCGCGAGCTGCTGGCCCAGAACCCCGGCTACCGCTGGCCCAACCAGTATGAGAACTGGGCCGCCCCCGAGATGCATCGCACCACCACGGGCCCTGAGATCACCGAAGAGGCAGGTGCGCAGCTCGACACGGTCTACGTCCCCGTCTCCACCGGCGGCACCCTCTCCGGCATCGCCTCCCATCTGCGCGAACACCGCCCCGACGTCGCCCCGGTCGCCGTCGACGTACGTGGTTCACTGGCCGTCGCCGGCAGCGCGGGACGCCGGCTGATACCGGGCATCGGGGCCAGCCGCCCTTCCGCCTTCCTGAAGGGCGCGGACAGCTACGACCGCCTCATACGGGTCGACGACATCGAGGCGATCACCATCTGCCGGATCATCGCCGAGGACTTGGGGCTCGCGCTCGGCGGGTCCAGCGGCTGCGCCATCCGCGCGGTGGTCACCGATCTGGAGAACGACCCCGCACCACGGGGACTCGCGGTCTGTGTCGCCGCCGACGGCGGCGAGAAGTACCGCGACACCCTCTACTCCGACGACTGGGCGAGCGAACAGGGCATCGCCGAAGAGATAGCCGCCACGACGGAACAGCTGCGCCGCGAGGGCCTGTTCTTCACCCGGCGGGAACCGCACCACCTGGAGCACCAGCGCCCATGAGTACGAGCATCACGCCCGAACAGCGCGAGAGCGGCCGCTACCGGCAGTTCCTTCCGCTGGTGCAGGGCGCGACCCTGATCGAGTGGACCGGGACCGGCCTGTTCCTCGCCGTGTCGACCATCTACTTCGTCAAGGTCGCCCATCTCAGCACCTCGTCCGTCGGCATCGGGCTGACGATCGGCGGCGCGGTCGCCATTTTCGCCGCCCTGCCCATCGCTCGGCTGGCCGGACGCTTCGGCCCCAAGCCCGTGCTGATCGGCGTCATGCTGCTGCGCTCCCTGGCCACCGTCGGCTATCTGTGGGTGGACGGCTGGTGGAGCTTCCTGCTGGTCGTCGCCCTCATCGCCGTCACCGAGCAGTCCTCGCCCCCACTGGTCCAGGCGTATGTCGGCGCGCGGGCGCCGGAGAGCCTGCGCGCGAAGGTGATGGCCGTCCAGCGCACCGTCGTCAATCTGGGCATCAGCCTGGGAGGGCTGATCGCCGGAGTCGCCCTGGGTTCCGGCTCGCCCGGCGCGTTCCGGCCGTTGCTGATCGGCGGCGCGGTCGCCTACGTGACAGTGGCCGTGGTGTTCGCCATTCCGCGCGACGAGGGCTCGGCCGGCACCGTCGGGACGACGGGCGTACGGGAACTGCTCAAGGACTGGCGACTGTTGGGCTTCACCGCGTACAACGCACTGGTGTCGCTGTGGATGCCGGTGCTCAACGTGGCGTTCCCGCTGTGGCTGGTGACCGCCACCGAGGTGCCGGAGCGCTACGTCGGCATCCTGTACGCCGTCAACACCGTGCTCTGCATCGCCCTCCAGTACCCCCTCAACCGCTGCTACAACACCACGCGCCGGGCCTGGTTGTCGTACGCGACCGCGGCGGCGCTGTTGAGCTGTGGCGCGCTGGCGTTCGCCGCCGCGCCGGGCTTCGGGACGCGGGGCGCACTGCTGACGCTGGGCGGCGCGGTCGTCCTGCTGACCTTCGCCGAGCTGCTGCAGGTCGGCGCGTCCTGGACGCTCTCCTTCGATCTGGCTCCCGAGGAAGCGCGCAGCGCCTACCTGGTGCTGTTCAACACCAGCCGCACCGTCGCCAACCGGGTCGCGGGCCCGGTCCTGATGACGGGTGTGGTGCTGGCCCTCGGCAAGGCCGGCTGGATCGCGCTCGCTTGTGTGCTCCTGCTGGGCGCGTTCGCTCCCCTCGTGGCGCTGCGAGGGGAGCGCCGCTCCGGGACAGCCGGAACGACGCAACGCGCAAGCGAACGAAAGGCGCGTACCAACCACTGACCCCCGGCCTGTCGGGCCGTCCCCTGTCCGAGCATCCACACCCCGGCCAAGGAGGCCCCCTTCCCATGGACTTCGAGCGATACCCAGAGAGCCCCTTCCTCCATCTGACGCGCGCGGACGTCGTCGAGGCCGCCCGCGGCGTGGACATCGTGCGGACGGTGGCCGATGCGCTGATGCTGCACAGCGCGGGGCAGTCGGCCCTCCCCGAGGAGGCCTACCTCGGCTGGACGACCCCGCAGGGCGACTCGGCCCGGCTGCTGGCCATGCCCGGGGCGCTGCTCCAGGACGGCAGCCCGCCCGTCGTCGGCATGAAGACCATCAACGCCTCACTGGGCAATCCGGCACGAGGCATTCCGCGCTCCCAGGGCTTCACCCTGCTGCTCGACCCGGAGACGGCACGGCCCGTCGCCCTGATGGAGGCGGCCTACATCAGCGCCATGCGCACCGCGGCGGTGACCGCGCTGGCCGTACGCCACCTGGCGGTGCGAGCCCCGCAGCGGCTGGCACTCGTCGGCTGCGGGGCCCTCGCCCAGGCGCATGCCGCGCTGTTGCTGCGCACCGTGCCGACACTGCGCGCCCTCGCGCTCTACGACGTGACGCCGGACCGCGCCGAGGCCCTCGCCGCGTACGTCGCCTCGCTGCCCGGCGGCGCGAAGATCGAGACGGTGCGGGCCGGGAGCGCCCGCGAGGCGGTGCGGGACGCCGAACTCGTCGTGCCCGTCACCACGGTGACGCAAGGGTACATCGAGCCCGACTGGCTGCGGCCCGGCGCGCTGGTCTGCCACGTCTCGCTGGACGACCTCACCGAGGGGGCGGTGCTCGCCGCCGACACGGTGATCGTCGATGACTGGAGCCTGGTCCGCGACGACCCGCGCCGTCTGCTCGGCCGGATGCACCGGGCGGGCACTCTGCTCGGCCCCGACGGCGCCCCTCGGGACGGGGTGAGCGCACAGCCCGGCGCCCGCCGGGTGGACGCAGTCCTCGGCGACGTGCTCGCCGGCCGTCACCCGGGCCGCCGCCACCAGGACGAGATCGTCATCAGCAATCCCTTCGGCATGTCGATCCTCGACGTCGCCGTCGCCGACCGCATACACACCCGCGCCGAGGCAGTCGGTCTCGGCACCCGGCTCACGCTCTGAGGGGGACGCACCGTGGCTATCGACCTGAACATCCAGGAAATCAACCGCACCATGTGGTCGTACGGGGAGTACCGGCAGGTCGCCGATCTGCTGCGCCCCGGCGCGGTCGAACTGATCGGACGGCTCGCCCCTGAGCCCGGCCTCCGCCATCTCGACGTCGCCACCGGCAACGGCAACGTGGCGCTGCTGTCCGCGCGGCGCGGATCGACGGTGACCGGGCTCGATCTGACGGACGAGTTCTTCTCCGACGCGCGCGAGCGCTTCGCCGAGGCGGGAGTTGAGGTGGAGCTGCACCGCGGCGATGCCCAGGAGCTCCCCTTCGCCGACGGCTCGTTCGACCTGGTGACCTCCACCTACGGAGTGCAGTTCGCGCCCGACCATGCCGCCTCCTCCGGGGAGATGGCCCGGGTGCTGCGCCCCGGCGGCCGGATCGGCATGTGCAATTGGACGGCGCGCAGCTGGACGGCGCACTTCCAGGAGATTCTGTCGGCCTACTTCCCCTCGCCCAACGGCCATCAGGGGCAGCCGATGCTGTGGGGCTCGGCCGACTATCTCGCCGATCTGTTCGGCCCCTCCTTCACCGTCACCGCCGAACGCAGGGAGCTGTTCTACCCCTTCGCGACCGCCGAGAACCTGGTCGCCTTCTTCGAGAACTGCTTCGGTCCGTGCATCGCCGCGAAGAACACGATCTCCCCGCCGTCGCGCTGGAAGGAGCTGCGCGCCGAGATGGTCGAGATGACCGAGGACTTCCACACCACGGACGAGCGCGGTACCGGAGTCCCCGTCGAGTATCTGCTCGTCGTCGCGGAGAAGAAGTGATCCCGGTGACCGCTCTGCCCACGCGCTATCCTTCCCTGCCGCTGGCCGAAGGGGCCCGGGAGCGGGCCGTCGCCGCCGCGCTGACCCGCAGCGAGCCGTACGCGCTGGGCGAGGGCGTCCACGCCTACGTCGAACGGCACGCGGCCGACCGGCCCGACCGCACGGCGATCGAGGACGGCGAACAAAGCCTCAGCTACGGCGAGTTGACCGACCGGATGCGGCGGATCGCCGCCCAGCTGGCCGCGGCGGACGTCACGAGCGGGCAGATCGTCGCGGTCGGCGGCCGTCGCGGCGCCGACGTCGTCTGCGCCTTCCTCGCGCTGGAACTGCTGGGCGCCGTCTATCTGCCCGTCGACGCGAGCTGGCCCGCGGCCCGCGTCGACGCGCTGCTGAGGGACAGCGGCGCGGTGCTGCTGCTCACCGTCGGCGGCCCCGCCGACCGCGGCGAACTGGTCAAGGGCGCTCAGGCGGCCGGCGTGCGCACCGCCTCCCCGGCGCCCGCGGACGCCCACCACACACGGCCGTCGCCGCCGGCCGCCGACGAGGTGCGCTACGTCCTGTACACCTCGGGATCGACCGGCCGCCCCAAGGCCGCGGTCGTCGAGCATCAGGGAATGCTCAACCACCTGTGGGCCAAGGTCGACGACCTCGGCATGACCGCCGACGACCGGCTGGCGCAGACCGCGCCGCTGAGCTTCGACATCTCCATCTGGCAGATGCTCGCACCGCTGCTGGTCGGCGGCCGCGTCCAGATCTTCAGCGACGACCAGGCCCAGGACGGCGCGCTGCTGCTGGAGACGGTACGCCGGAGCGGGACCACCGTCCTGGAGACCGTGCCCACGCTGATCCGCTTCCTGCTGGACGCCCAGCAGAGCGCGGGGATCCGGCCCGGAGCGCTGCGCTGGATGATCGCCACCGGCGAGGAACTGCCGCCCGCGCTGGCCCGCCGGTGGCACGAGGCCCTTCCCGGCATCTCGCTGCTCAACGCCTACGGGCCCACGGAGTGTTCGGACGACGTCACCCACGCCGTCCTCGGCGCGCCCGACCCCGACGTACGTCATCTGCCGATCGGCACGCCCATCGGCAACGCCGCGCTGTACGTCCTGCGCGCCGAGGACGGACGGTGGCATGCCTGCGACCACGGGGAGACCGGCGAGCTGTTCGTCGGCGGCCTCGTCGTGGGCCGCGGCTATCTGGGCGACCCGGAACGGACCGCGCTCGCCTTCTTCGCCGACCCGTTCACGGATGGCGGCGGGCGGCTGTACCGCACCGGCGACGCGGTGCGGGTGCTGCCGGACGGCCGGCTGGAGTATCTGGGCCGGGTCGACCGGCAGGTGAAGCTCGGCGGCGTCCGCATGGAACTCGCCGAGATCGAGGCGGAGCTCGGCACCGCCCCTGCGGTCGCCGCCTGCGCGGTCGTCGTACGCGCCGACGACGACGAGGGCGCGCTGGTGGCCCGCGAGAGCGCCCACGCTCCGGGGGCGGGCCGCCGGCGGCTGGTCGCGTACGTCACGACCCCCGACGAGGAGGTGACGGAGGAGGCGCTGCGCGCCCATCTGGCCGAGCGGCTGCCCGCGCCGATGGTGCCGCACACGTTCGTGGTGCTTCCGCGGCTGCCGCTCACCCGCAACGGCAAGACCGACTACAAGGCCCTGCCCGCACCGCCGCGCCGACGCCGCCCCGGCACTCGTCCCTTCAGTCCGCCGCGGACCGAAGCCGAGGCCGCGATCGCCGCGCTCGTCGCCGAACTGCTGGGCAGCGAGCAGGTCGGCCGCGACGACTCGTTCCTGGAGCTGGGCGGTGACTCGCTGCAGGCCATGCGGCTGGTCGCACGGTTGCGGGACACGGGGTCGGCGGTGAGCCTGCGCGATGTGCTGCGTGACGGCAGCCCTGCCGCGCTCGCCGCGCTCGGCAGCCGGATCCCGCCCACCGGGAGCGGCGCCGGCACCGATCATGTCTGGGACGCTCCGCGCACCCGCCCGCTCACTCCGCAGCAGGCAGGCGTGTACTTCCACTGGCGGCTGGATCCGCACAGCCCCTACTACAGCTATCAGGGCTCCCTGGAGCTGGACGGTCCGCTGGACGTCCCCCGGCTGGCAGCCGCCTGGCGGCTGCTGCTGGCCGAGAATCCGCTGCTGCTCGCCCGGTTCGCCGAGCCGGACGAGGCGCGGGGGGACGAAGTGGTGCACCACTTCCCGCACTGGGACGTGCCGCTGCCGGAGCGGCCGCGGGAGGTCACGGCGGACGCGTACCGACGGCTGGCGGCCGAGGAAGCCGCCCGCCCCTTCGATCTGCCGGCCGCGCCGGCTCTGCGCGCCGGGCTGTTCAAGTTGCCGGACGGGCAGCACCGCTTGCTGGTCACCATGCATGAGCTACTGCTCGACGGCTGGGGCGCCACCGTCCTCTTCCAACGGCTGGCCGAGCTGTACGAGCGGCGTCCGGACGCCCCCGACCCCGAGCGCTCCACCCGCTACGACCGCTACCTGGACCACCTCGATCGGGTGTTGGCCGCCGAGGAGACGGCCGAGGCGGGCCGGTACTGGCTGCGACAGCTCGCGGGCGATCTGCCGGTGCTCCAGGTCGCGCAGAAGCAGCGCCCGGCCGCGCCCACCTACCGGGGTGCGATCACCGAAGCGGTGCTGGACGAGGCCCTGTCCCGACGGCTGCGGGAGGCCGCGCTGTCCGCGTCCGCGACCCCGTTCGTCCCGCTGCTGGCCGCGTACGCGCTGACGCTCGGCTATTACGGCGACGCCGACGAGGTCGTCGTCGGGGCGCCGATGGCGGGCCGGGAACGGCCGGAGACGGCCGATGTGCCGGCCTTCATGCTCGCGATGCTGCCACTGCGGCTGCGCATCGACCCGGCCGCGACGCTCGCCGAGTTCACCGCCCTGGTGCGCGACACGGTGTACGACGCGTACGCCGCCGCGGACCATCCCTTCGGCTGGACGCTTCGCCGGCTGCCGGCCGCCTCCAGGAGCTCGGCGGCGACCCCCGTCTTCCAGACGATGCTCAACATGCTGCCGTACCCGGCGCGCGCGACCACCGCCGCCGGCGTCGGCTTCCGCTTCGTCGAACTGGACACCGGCTACACGAAGTACGACTGCGCGCTCTACGTGCAGCCGCACGGCCCGGACCGGCTCCTGCTCCAGTACGCCTACCAGCAGGAGCTGCTCGACGAACCGGTCGCACGCGACATCCTCGAGTCCACGATGATCGCGCTGAGGGCCCTCACCGACCCGCGGCGCGCCGCGCACACTGCCATCCGATCCCTCGACCTGCTGCCCGGAGGCGGAGCATCATGACCACCCCGACCCTGCTGGAACGCTTCGCCGCGCAGGTGGCGGCCCGCCCCGAGGCCGTCGCCCTGCGCCACACCGGCACCACGCTCACCTACCGCGAACTCGACGAGTGGAGCGGCCGGCTGGCCGCGCAGCTCGCCGCCAAGGGCACGCGCCCCGGCTCGTTGGTCGCGCTTGCCGCCCAGCGCGGTCCCGCCGCGGTCGCCGGGGTGCTCGCCGTGCTGAAGACCGGCGCGGCCTATCTCGGGCTGGATCCGGCGATCCCCGTGCGACGCCAGCGCCGCATGGTGGAGGAGACGGGTCCGCAGGCAGTGCTGGCCGAGCCAGGGCTCGACCAGTTCCCCACGCTGGACGCGCCCCGCGTCCGGCTGGCCCCGGTCGCGGACGGCCCGGTGCACGCGGGGCCCGAACAGGAACCGGACGAGGACGCGCTGTTCCACATCGTCTACACCTCCGGCACCACCGGGAACCCCAAGGGCGTAAGAATCAGTCACCGTTCGGTCCGCGGCCGGCTGGAGTGGATGTGGGAGGACCATCCGTTCCCCGAGAACGCGGTGCTGGCGGTGCAGAAGTCGCCGGCGCTCGTCGCCTCGCCCTGGGAGCTGCTCGGCGGCCTGCTCCAGGGCGTCCCGTCGGTCGTGCTCAGCACCGAAGAGCTCCTCGACCCGGCGCTGTTCGCCGCCGTCGTCGCCGAGGAGCGGATCACCCATCTCTTCCTCACCCCGCAGCTGATCGGCGGACTCCTGGAGGAGAGCGCGAAGCTCTCCGGTTCCCACCGGCCAGTGCTGGTGACCAGCGGCGCCGACAGCCTGCCCGTGCGGACCGTCCACCGCTTCAGGGAGGTCTGGCCGGGCGCCACGCTCCTCAATCTGTACGGGATGACCGAGACCGCCTCCAACGTCGCCGCGTACGACACGGCCGCCCTGCCCGAGGACGCCGAACGCGTGCCGGTCGGCGGCGCGGTGGCGGGAGCGTCGATCTCGGTCCGCGACCGGCACGGCCGCCGGCTGCCACCCGGTGTGACGGGTGAGGTGTGGGTCTGCGGGCCGCCGCTGGCCCTCGGCTATGTCGGCGGCGACGGCGAGGACCGCTTCACCGTCGACGACCATGGGGTGCGCCACTACCGGACGGGCGACCGGGGCCGTCATCTCCCGGACGGAGCGCTGGAGATCACCGGCCGCGCCGACAACCAGATCAAGGTGCGTGGCTACCGTGTGGAGCTGGAGGAGATCGAGTCCACCCTCCGCAAGGCGCCCGGCGTCACCGACGCCGGGGCGTACGCGGACCTCGACGAGGACGAGCCGCGGATCGTCGCCTGCGTCACGGCTGAGGAGGAGGTGAGCACCGCGGCCCTGCGCGGATATCTGCGCGACCGGCTGCCCGACTACATGCTGCCGACACGCATCCAGCAGGTGCCGCAGCTTCCACTGGGCCCCAACGGCAAGCTGCACCGCACCGGGCTGCGCACGCTCGTGGCGGGCATCGGACAGGAGCGGACGGCAGGTTTCACGCCTTCCGACGCCACCGAGGCCGCCGTCGCGGCCCTCTGGGAGGAACTGCTGGGCGCTCCCCCCGCCGGCGTGGACCAGAACTTCTTCGACGCCGGAGGCCACTCGCTGCTCGCCGTCCGGCTCGCCAACCGGCTGGCGAAGATCGCCGGCCGGCGCATTCCTCTGCGCCGCATCCTCGGCGCGCCCGACGTCGGCGCGATCGCCGCACTCTGCCGCGAGGCCCGGCAGGAGGAGCGCGGATGAGCGGCTCCTGGCTGAGAATCCGCGACGAGGAGAAGAACGGCGGCCCGGCCGACACGCTCGCGGTCTGTTTCGCACCCACCGGCGCGCACGGCTCGACCTTCGCGGGCTGGCACGGGCGGCTGCCCCACGGCATGGCTCTGGTGCTGGTCACGCCGCCCGGCAGGGGCACCCGGGTGGACGAGGAGCCCGTCGTCGACATGGCCGTGTACGCGGACGCGGTGGTCGCCGAGGTGCGGGCGCTCGCAGCGGGCAGGCGTCTGGTGCTGATCGGTGTGAGTCTCGGTGCGCTGCTGGCGTTCGAGGTCTGTCGCCGGCTGCTGGAGACCGGGGTGCCGGTGGCTCGGCTGTGCGTGGTGGCCGGGCAGTCCCCAGGTGACTTCGCCGGTTCGGGCGGCGAAGTGACGCTCGAAGACGCCCGCGCCTTCGCGACCGGGACCGGACTGACGGACCCCGAACTACTGGCCGATCCCGAGTTCGAGGAGGTGCTGTTGCCGCCCATCCAGGCCGATCTGACGCTGGCCGCCCATTACGCCGGCCGCGCGAGCGCCGCCGCGCATGTCTCGCTGCGCGCGGTGTGGGCCGTCGAGGATCCGCATGTGCCGGAGGCGGCCGTCCGGCGATGGCGCGAGTGGACCACCGCGGACTGCACGGTGCTGTCCGTGGAGGGCGGCCACTACGCCCACCAGGAGAATCCGGCGGCAGTCCTGTCCGCCTGTCTGGACGGCCTCTCCAGAGCTGCCGGTCCGTCCAGGCGGACCGTGCTCGGCAGCGGCGCGGCGGTCGTCTCGGGCAGCGTGCTCGCACTCGGGACGGCGACAGCCGCCGCGCCGAAGGCCGCCGCCGCACAGCGGACGGCGGCCTCGGCCGCGGGCGGCGGCGCCGGAGGCCGCGCCTTCGACGGCGATCCCACCGATCCGGTAGAGCTCGCCATCGCGATGATCCGGCAGAACACGAGCAACCCCGGGGACGGCGCGATCACGCTGCCGTACGCACGGATGCTGGAGGGGATCTTCCGCGCGGCCGAGGTCGCCACGGAGATCGTGCCCACTCCCAAGGAGGGCAACGTCCACTTCTTCGCCCGCGTCCCCGCTCACGGCGGCTCCACGCGCAAGAAGCCCCTGCTCCTGCTCGGCCACTCGGACGTGGTCCCCGCGGTGGGGGACGCGTGGACGCGGGAGCCTTTCACCGGGGAGATAGCGGACGGCAGGTTGTACGGCCGGGGCGCCCTCGACATGAAGGGGGTCAACGCCGCCTTCGTCGCCGCCCTGTTGCGCCATGTGCGTCAGGGCACACGATTCGACCGGGACATCGTCTTCTGGTCCGACTGCGACGAGGAGCAGGGGCCGTACGGCGTCCGTTGGCTCCTCACCGAACACCCGGACACGGTGGAAGCCGGCGCGGTCCTCACCGAGGGCGGCTGGGTGCTCAACCAACGTGACGGCAGAACGCCCATGATCGCCGCGCTCACCTGCAACGACAAGCGCTCCCTGCTGTTGCGGCTGGAAGCGGCCTCGTACGCCACCCACACCTCCAAGCCGTTCGGCGGACAGGCCGTGATCCGGCTGGGCGAGGTGCTGGAGCAGCTCGGCGGCTGGCGCGCCGGTATCCGCCCGAACGCGCTGTCCCGGATGTACTTCGCCGAGCTCGCCCGGGCAACCGCGGACCCGGCGATGGCCGCCGCCATACGGGAGATGCTCGACGCCCGCACCGAGGCGCGGCGGAACCGGGCGGGCGATACGGTCGTACGGCTCAGCGACACGCCCGAGCTGCACAACGCGATGCTCCGCACCACCTTGGCATTCACCTCGGCCAAGGCCGGCTACTACCCGAGTATCGTGCCCGGCACGGCGACGGCGGAGTTCCGGGCGGCGTTCCTGCCCGGTGGCGATGACCCCGGGCGGATCGTCGCCGAACTGCGCTCCCTGATCGGCAACCGGGCCACGCTGACGGTGGTCGGCAACCCTGGCGAGAGCGAGGAGCAGGCGGTCGCCCGGCTGCGCGGCTATCTGGCGGTTTTGGACTCCAGCCATGACACGGACGTCTTCCGCGCCTGGCAGGAGGCCGTGCGGCAGACTCATCCCGGGGTGCGGGCCACCGCCTGCCAGTTCGAGGCGGTGACCAGCGCGGTGCCGTTTCGCGAGCGGAACGTGCCGGTCTACGGCATGTACCCGTTCACCGTGAGCCGGGACATGCTCAAGCGGATGCACGGTACGGACGAGCACATCGGCGTCGAGGCCTTGCGGCAGGGCACAGAGACGGTCTATCAGCTCCTGGCGAGGCTGCGCGCTGAAGCCTGAGTCGCGCGGGGCCGGCGCGGGAGCGTCGTACGCGGCGCCCCCGCGGCCCCTGCCCGAAGGTCCGTACACCTGGCCGTACGGGTCGGGGCGCAGGCAGGGCGAAACCCGAAAGGGGGGGGGGGGGGGGGGGGGGGGGGGGGGGCGGCGGCCCGCCCGCCGCCCCGCGGGGGGGGGGGGGGTGGGGGGGCGCCCCGCCCCCCCCGGCGGCGGCGGGGGGCGGCGGCTCCGCCGTGGCCCGGTGCGGTCTTCACACGGCCT
>NZ_JBICVG010000015.1:0-38988 GCF_043198875.1 Streptomyces sp. NPDC048718 | reverse complement strand
CCGGCCCCCGTCGCTTAGGAGCCTCCCCCGGGCCCGTCGGGGGGGGGCGGCGGGCTGGGCAAACCCCTTCCGGGGGTTTTTTGCCCCCCCCCCCCCCCCCCAAAGACCCGGCCTTTTCGGTCGGACCAGCCCTCGGAGCCACCCGGGGTTCCCGCTTCGGCTCCTCGGGTGCGGGCCGCTCAGGACCTCTGCTTGAGGGCCTTCAGCTCGGCACCCCGGGTCCCGGGCCGCCGTACCGCCTCCTCGCGGGGGCCGGCGGCGGGCCGGGCGGTCCGTGCGAAGGCGGCCAGCAGGGCGCAGCCGGCCACGGCGGCGGGTGCCGTCACGGCGAGGACCGTGCCGACGCCGTGGGAGCGGCCCCAGGTCAGCAGCAGCGCGGTGACCAGGGCGAGGGCGAGGCCCGCGCCGATCGTGCCGGCGATGTGCGCCGGGCGCGGCCCGTGCGGCCGGGGTGCGGCCCAGTCCAGGGCCGCCCAGGTCGCGGCGTCCTCCCGCTCCTCGGCGCGGCGCCGGACGGCCGCCCTGATCCGCAGGACGACGGCGGCTCCGGCCCCGGCGGTCACCACCGCGAGCAGCGGCGGGACGGGCACGCCGAGCATCATCAGCAGGGCGGCGACCGCCGCGGTGGCCCAGCCGGTGACACAGCCGGCCGCGGCGAGGCGCCGGGAGACCGGGCGGTCGGCGCCGGCCCGCAGGTCGACCAGGGCGGGGACGTACCAGACGCATCCCGACGCGGTCACCGCGCCGATCCCGAGCGCGAGCACGCCGCCGGTCATCGCTGGCTCACCAGCTCATGGGGCTGCTGCAGGGGCTCGGCCCCGTTCTCCAGACGGTCGACCTGCGCGATCTCGGGGTAGTGCAGGTCGAAGGCCGGGGATTCGGAGCGGATCCGCGGGAGGCTGACGAAGTTGTGCCGCGGCGGCGGGCAGGAGGTCGCCCACTCCAGCGAGCGGCCGTAGCCCCACGGGTCGTCGACCTCGACCTTCTTGCCGTACTTGGCGGTCTTCCACACGTTGTAGAAGAAGGGCAGGAACGACAGGCCGAGCATGAACGAGCCGATGGTGGAGATGGTGTTCAGCGCGGTGAAGCCGTCGGCGTCGAGGTAGTCCGCGTAGCGGCGCGGCATGCCCTCGGCACCCAGCCAGTGCTGGACGAGGAAGGTGGCGTGGAAGCCGACGGTCAGGGTCCAGAAGGTGACCTTGCCGAGGCGCTCGTCGAGCATCTTGCCGGTGAACTTCGGCCACCAGAAGTGGAAGCCGGCGAACATCGCGTACACCACGGTGCCGAACAGCGTGTAGTGGAAGTGCGCGACCACGAAGTACGAGTCGGTGACGTGGAAGTCCAGCGGGGGCGCGGCCAGGATGACGCCGGTCAGACCGCCGAAGGTGAAGGTGATGAGGAAGCCGATCGCCCAGAGCATCGGGGTCTCGAAGGACAGTGAGCCCTTCCACATCGTGCCGATCCAGTTGAAGAACTTCACGCCGGTGGGGATGGCGATGAGGAACGTCATGAAGGAGAAGAACGGCAGGAGCACGCCGCCGGTCGCGTACATGTGGTGGGCCCACACGGTCACGGAGAGGCCGGCGATGGCGATCGTCGCGGCGACCAGGCCGATGTAGCCGAACATCGGCTTGCGGGAGAAGACCGGGATGACCTCGGAGATGATGCCGAAGAACGGCAGCGCCAGGATGTACACCTCCGGGTGTCCGAAGAACCAGAAGAGGTGCTGCCACAGGAGCGCGCCGCCGTTGGCCGGGTCGAAGACGTGCGAGCCGAACTTCCGGTCCATTTCGAGGGCGAAGAGCGCCGCCGCGAGCACGGGGAAGACCAGCAGGACGAGCAGCGAGGTCAGCAGCACGTTCCAGGTGAAGATCGGCATGCGGAACATCGTCATGCCCGGGGCGCGCATGCAGATGATCGTGGTGATGAAGTTGACCGAGCCGAAGATGGAGCCGAAGCCGGAGAGGGCCACACCCATGATCCACATGTCGGCGCCGACGCCGGGCGAGTGGATGGCGTCGGAGAGCGGCGCGTAGAGGAACCAGCCGAAGTCGGCGGCGCCCTGCGGGGTGAGGAAGCCGCCCGCGGCAATCAGCGAACCGAAGAGGTACAGCCAGTACGCCACCATGTTGAGGCGCGGGAAGGCCACGTCCGGCGCGCCGATCTGGAGCGGCATGAGCCAGTTGGCGAAGCCGGTGAACAGCGGCATGGCGAAGAGCAGCAGCATGATCGAGCCATGCATGGTGAACGCCTGGTTGAACTGCTCGTTCGACAGGATCTGGGTGCCGGGACGGGCCAGCTCCGCTCGCATCACCAGGGCCATGACACCACCGATGACGAAGAACAGCAGCGCGGAACAGAGGTACAGCGTTCCGATCTGCTTGTGGTCCGTCGTGGTGAGCCAGGACACCCACGAGGGCCGTACGGGGCCGCTCTTGGCGTCCGGGCCCGGGGGTGCCGGCTGTTCCGCGGGCTTCAACTGAATGCTCTGTGCCTCGTCCACAGGACGGCGACCTTTCCTCTGTGATGCGGGATACGGCCGGAAGACGCCCGCACACGGGGGACGGGAGAGGCGGCGGTCTTCCGGCCGCCCCAGATGATCTCCGTGAGGGCCCCCTTGCCCGATAGGGCCGAACAGTCCTGGGGCCCGAAGAGGCAGGAGGGCCGAACGGCCCCTCCCGTTCGGCAGGGGGGCATCGCGTACCCTCAGAGGTGCACCCTCGCGCGATGTCACAGCGCGTCAGGCCCCGACCGGAGTCTGATCGCGGCACCGGATCGCCAGGATCGCTCCGGATCACTTCGGACCGCCCAGGATCGTCTCGGACCAGACAGGATCAGTCCAGACCACTTCAGGCCGTTCCGGATGGCTCCCGATCGCTCCTGACCGTTCCAGGCCGCTCTGACACGCCACGTGCCGATCCCGACGCGGACACCGCCCGGGACCGCCACCGGCCACCGTCGTTGGCCCCGACCCGGACCCCGCCCCCGACCGTACGCAACGCCCCGCGGCAGAACGAGAGCCTCACCCTCACATGACCGACACCGCCCCGCACGCGCGTCCGTCCTGGCCCCGGCTCGACGTCCCCGAGCGCATGCACGGGCTACTCGCCGCCGTGATGGACCTCGGCCGCGATCTGGAGCTGCCGCAGGTGCTGCGGAGCATCGTGGAGGCGGCGGCCAACCTCACCGACGCCGAGTACGGCGCGCTCGGCGTGATCGACGGCGACGGCGAGCAGCTGTCCCGGTTCCTCCCCGTGGGCATGGCCGACGACATGGTGCGCCGGATCGGTCCCGCGCCCTGCGGCCACGGCATCCTCGGCGAGCTGATCCGCAACCCGGCGCCGCTGCGCCTCGACGACCTCGGCAGCCATCCGAGCAGCTTCGGCTTCCCGGCCCACCACCCGCCGATGCGGACCTTCCTCGGGGCGCCGATCCGGGTCCGCGACGAGGTCTTCGGCAACATCTACCTGACCGAGAAGCGGGGCGGGCGGTCCTTCGACGCCGACGACGAGGCGGTCCTCACGACCCTGTCGATGGCGGCGGGCGTGGCGATCGACAACGCCCGTCTCTACCGTGACAGCCGGCGCCGCGAGCGCCGTCTCGAAGCGCTGGGCGAGATCACCCGCGCCCTGCTGGCGGGCACCGCGACCGACGACGTCCTGCGGCTGATCGCGCGCCGGGCCATGGAGGTGGCCGATGCCGACCTCGCGACCATCCTGCTGCCCTCCGGACCGGCCGGCGAGCTCACGGTCGAGATGGCGCACGGTGACACCGCGGATCTGGTACGGGGCGCGGTGCTGCCCGCGACGGGGTCGATCGCCGGTCTCGCCGCGCAGGGCCAGGAGCCGGTGGTCACGAACGATGTCCGTACCGATCCGCGGGCCACACCGCTGGGCGGCGCCGGGGACGCGCACGGGGCCGTGGTGGCCGTACCGCTGCCCGTGAGCGACGCCGGGTGCGGGGCGCTGCGGCTGAGCCGCAAGGCCGGCCGGCAGGCCTTCGACGAGACCGAGGCCCTGCTCATCAGCGGCTTCGCGGACCAGGCGGCGATCGCCCTCGAACTCGCCCGGCGGCGCGCCCAGTCCGAGGAGCTGACGGTGCTGCACGACCGCGACCGCATCGCGCGCGATCTGCACGACGTCGCCATCCAGCGGCTCTTCGCCACCGGCATGACGTTGCAGAGCGCGACCCGGACGATCGACGACCCGGGCGCGGCGGAGCGGGTCACGCGGGCGGTCGACGACCTCGACGCCACCATCCAGATCATCCGCTCCACGATCCTCCAGCTCCGCACGGCCGACGACGACCGCAACGGTCCCGCGCTGCGCCGGCGGCTCGCCGAGACGGTCCAACTGGCCGCGCAGCACCTGGGGTTCAACCCGTCGCTGCGGATCACCGGCCCGGTCGACAGCACCGTGCCGACCGAACTGGCCGAGCACGTCCTGGCCGTGACGGCGGAAGCGCTGAGCAACATCGCGCGGCACGCGCGGGCGAGTCGCGCGGACGTCGTGGTGGCGGTGCCGGACACGGCCGACCGGCTGGTGCTCACGGTCACGGACGACGGCATCGGGCTCGGGGCGGCCCGGCCCACCGGCGGGCTGCTCAACATGAGTTCGCGCGCCGAGCAGTGCCGGGGCAGCCTGCTGGTCGACGCGCCCGACGCGTACTCCCAGGGCACCCGGATCACTTGGAGCGCGCCGCTCCACACCGACTGACACCCTCGGCCCTCCGCGCGCGGGGCGGAGGCGCCGGATCGCACCTGCCGCCCGCGCCCTCGGGGTCGCCCGGAGTCCGCTCCGGGCGACCCCGAGGCGTATTCCGGGACGCGGGGCGCGGGGAACAAGTGCGGGCGGGACGGGGCCTGTTCAGCGGGTACGGGCCTCCGGTCCGACAGGGCCGTGACCCGTGGCCGTGGCCATCCTGCGGGCCAGGACCCGTGACGTCCACGGCCCGCAGGGCGGAACGGGAGCGGACATGCCTGAGGCCCGTCCGGCGGATCAGGGCCGGACGGGCCTCAGGGGTCGGCTCAGGAGGCGGACGGACGGCCCGGGTTCTCCCGAAGGCGTTCGGCGATCATCGCGGCCTGGATCCGGCGCCCCACACCCAGCTTTCCGAGGATGGACGACACCCGGTTCTTCACCGTCTTCTCGGCGAGGAAGAGCCGCTCGGCGATCTGACGGTTCGTCAGCCCGAGGCCGATGAGATCGAGGATCTCCAGCTCCCTGGGCGAGAGCCGGTCCAGCTCGCGGGGCACGGACGACTCCGGCTCCGGTTCGGGCTCGCGGATCCGGGCCATCACGCGGCTCGTCATCCGGGGGTCGAGCAGGGACTTGCCCGTGGCGACCGTACGGACGGCGGCGATCAGGTCCGAGCCGCCGATCTGCTTGAGCACGTATCCGGCGGCACCCGCCATGATCGCGTCGAACAGGGCCTCGTCGTCGTCGAACGAGGTCAGCATCAGGCAGGCCAGCTCGGGCAGCTCCGCGCGCAGCTCGCGGCACACCTCGACGCCCTCGTGGTCGCCGCCGGTCGCGTTGCCGAGGCGTACGTCGAGCACGGCCACGTCCGGCCGGGTCGCGGGCACCCGGGCCAGCGCCTCGCGGGCGTTCGACGCCTCGCCGACCACCACGATGTCGGGCTCCGCTTCGAGCAGGTCGCGCACGCCCCGGCGGACGACCTCGTGGTCGTCGAGCAGGAAGACCCGCACGGGCTCGCCGGAACCGGCGGCGGGCCGGCCGGCGGTCAGCACGTCGGACGCGGCGCCGCGGCCGCGGGGGCGATCGGACGAGTGGGACGGTGCTTCACCAGCAACTCCTGGTCGGGGCGACGGCCACCACGGTGGTGGGGGCCTGTGGTCCGGGCCACCCGGCCCGGACACGGAATCGAGCGTCAGTATGACAACAGGGACCGCAGGCCGTTCGGCCCCGGTCCCCCAGGGCCGAACGGCCCTATGGGCGTATCGGGCCCCGTGGTCGACTCTCCCTCGCGTCCTGGGGTGCCCGCCCCGCCGTGACCCGGACCCGTCCCCCGGGGCCGGGGCCGGCACACCCGGGGCGCCCAGACTTCCGTGCGTTTGACGGACGCGCGGCGGCCGGCAAGGCGGCGGGGTCCGGACCGGACGAACCGGACCGGACCCCGGCCGGACGAAACCCGCGCGATGTCCGACGAGCGGCGTGTACACAAGCCGGCACACGAGCGGACCCGCACCGGACCCCGCAGACCCTTCTCAGGCGGTCCGGGCCCCGCTCCGTACCGGGACCGGGGTGCGCACCGTCTGTACCGGCGTACGCACCGCCCCGGCCGGCCACACGACCTCCACCTGAACCCCGCGCGCCCGCGCGTAGGCGACCATGTGGGCGGTGGCGTCCCGGCCATTGGTGGGCGAGCCGTCCCAGACGGCGAGGACCCGGTCGCAGTGCAGGATCAGTGCCTCGTCGGCGCGGACGCAGGCGTCGCGGTCGGCCGGGTCGTACGCGAGGAGCCGTACCTCCTCGGCGAGCGCCATCACCTCGCGGGCCTGTTCCACGGCGCGCGACGGGAGCGGCGCGGGGACCGCGCCCTGGGCGGGCAGCAGGGCGACGAGATCGCGGCCGGCGGCCCGTATCGCGCGGGCGAAGGCGGCGGCCGGCCGGGTGCCGGCGCGGACCAGACCGGGGGCCGGCTCGGCGTACCGCTCCAGACAGGTCCGCAGCTCGCGCTCCACCAGGACCGACGTGTCCGGCGGCAGATCCTCGTGCCCCACCACTCCGATCATGCCTTTCCTCACTTCCCGGCCCTCCGGCGCTCGCCGCCTGTCGTCTCGTGGGGACCATCGAGGCCCGTGCCTCAGTGAACAGGGCGGCGTCGCCGGGACGGCAGGGGCCGAACGGCCCTTCCACCGCCTTGGCGCGTGCCGTCTACTGAGAGGACCGGGGCACCCGTGCCCCGCCTCGTTCGCGCATGACGCGACTCCACACGCAAGGCCCAGGAAGGCACCAGTGAACGAAGCCGCCCCCGCCCCCGACCGTGCTGCCGACCCCGTGACAGAGCCGAGGCGACGTACGGTCGAACTGGAGGGCGACGAGGCGCTACGGCTCCTTTCCGGGGCCCCGCTCGGCCGGATCGTCTTCACCCGGCAGGCGCTCCCCGCCATCCGCCCCGTGAACCACCTCGTGGACGACGGCGACGTCATCATCCGCACCCACGAGGGGGCCGCGCTGGCCCTGCACGCGCAGCAGGCGGGGGCGCGCGGCGTCGTCGTCGCGTACGAGGCCGACGACATCGACCTGACGGCCCGGCTCGGCTGGAGCGTCGTCGTCACGGGCTACTGCCACCTGGTCACCGACCCCGAGGAGGCGGCCCGCTACCGGTCGGTCCTCAAGCCGTGGACCGACCAGCGCTCGGATCACGTCGTGCGGATCGAGCCGGATCTGGTCACCGGTATCCGGCTGATCGCCGAGGACTGAACGCTCCCCCGGCCCGGCCCCGGGGCCACCGGCTCTCGGGGCCCGACTCCCGGCGCCCGGCTCCGTCAGGAGCGAGCGGCGGCGTGGTGGACGAGCTCACCGAACAGGCCCCGCTGCGCGGGATCGGTCGCCGCGGTGTCCTCGGGATGCCACTGCACGGCCACGAACCACCCCGGCGCGGTGGGGAGTTCGAGGGCCTCCACCGTTCCGTCCCCGGCGGTGGCCGTCACGGTCAGACCCTCGCCCAGCCGCTCCACCCGCTGGTGGTGGTAGCAGGACGCCTCGACGGTGCCGTCCCCACCACCTGGGCTCCCCGGGGCTCCCTGGTTTCCCACGTGCCCCAGGGCGCGCGCCGTCCGGGTGCCCGCCCGGACGGTCACCGGGTGGCGCAGGTGGCGGTGGTCGTGGCCGGGGCCGCCCATGTCCTGCTGGAGAGTGCCGCCGAGGGCGACATTGACGGCCTGCAGACCCCGGCAGACCGCGAGCAGCGGAATGCCCGACTCCAGGG
This sequence comes from Streptomyces sp. NPDC048718, assembly GCF_043198875.1. Classification (NCBI taxonomy): domain Bacteria; kingdom Bacillati; phylum Actinomycetota; class Actinomycetes; order Kitasatosporales; family Streptomycetaceae; genus Streptomyces; species Streptomyces sp. NPDC048718. Next base: position 31,035 of record NZ_JBICVG010000015.1, on the reverse strand, counting down.
CCCGGCGCGCGACTTCGAGGTCGAAGGCGTCCTGGCGGTCGTCGACGTCGTACACGCTCGCGTGGGTGCCGACGGCGCCGTAGCGGTACGGGGCGATGTCGCCGCCGCCAGGGAGCAGGACGCCGTCGAACCGGGTGAGCCGGGCGGCGACCGCCGTCCCCTCTTCCGGGCCGGTCGGGTGCAGGCTCACCGGTTCCCCGCCCGCCTGCCAGACGGCCTCCATCAGCGCGCGGGCGTTGACCTCGGCGGCGTAGCGCAGGGCGGAGGCGGAGGCGGAGAAGCGGGCGGGAATCGCGATCAGCGGGCGGACCGGACGGGCACCGCCCGCCCTGGCCGCGCGGATCTCGCCGGTCATTCGGCGGAGGAAGCGGCAGAAGCTCCGGTGGTCCCCGACTCCAGGAGCCTGCCGCCGTCCCACACCACACCGACCTGGCGGTAGTACGCGGCGATGGGCTCGCGGATCTCCAGCCGGGCCAGTTCCTCGGTGGGCGACGCGAAGAGTTCGAGGTCGGCGTCGCCGACCCACGCCTGCCCGCCCTCGAAGGACGCCGCCCCCGACTCGACAAGCTCGTTCAGCGCGAGCCCCTTGCCCTTCTCGATCGAGGGCAGCCAGCGATGGTGGGCCATCGGGTGCCCGTTGACGAATCCGGCGGTCTCGGACGGCTCGCGCAGCGTCACCACGGCCTGGGCGAGACGGCGGTCCGCGGCGGCGAGGGTGGCGCCGAACCGCGCGCCCGCCTCGATCCGGGGCGCCGGCCCGTACGGGTGCGGGCGGGTCTGGTGCAGGGAACCGAGCTTCTTCGGGTAGCCCTGGTGCAGGCCCCGGGCGATGGCGAAGTCCTTGTCGACCCAGATGTACACGCAGCGGCTGTACGTACGCCCCTGATACGAGCACCGGACGACGACGAACGCCTCCTTGTACTGGGCCCGCACCGGGTCGAGCAGTTCTTCGCCGGAGGCCGCGCAGGACTGCCAGTCGGCCCAGATCAGGGCCACCGCGCCGGGGTCCTCCTCGGCGAGTTCCAGCGGCTCGGGCAGCAGCTCGCGCACCCGGTCGGGGTCGGTGCGGTACTCGATGGTGAGCAGGTCGCCCGAGTAGTGCCACGGCGGGGACGGGATCAGGGACGAGGCACCGGTCGCCGTCTTGGGGTGAAAGAAGCCCTGGACGTCATGGGCACGGGACATGTCGGCACGCTCCTGGGGAGGTTCGGAGAGGGCCCGCCGCGCGGGTCGCACGGGTCGCGCGAGGCGGCGGGCAGGCAATGGGGGCGCCGTCGCGGGCCGGGGCGCCGTCGCGCCGCGAGCCGTACGAGGACGGTGGCGGGTGGAGGGGACCGGCCGCCCGGGTCGGTCAGGCTTCGGGCGGCCGGTCCGGTCAGGGGAGGCCGGGCAGGTCGGGGGCGGGGAGGTAAGCCCCTGGACCGGCCGGGGGGAGGTATGGCCGGGCCGGGAGGGGCGAACACGGTCGGGGAAGACCGCGCTCGCCGGGCCGGGGAAGGCCAAAGCCCGGTCCGGAGCCCGGTCCGGGAGGGGCTGGCCGGTCAGGGGCGGGCGAGTCGCTCCACCCGCTGGTGCAGGCTCTCGACGTACGTCTCCGACTCGGGCTTCATCAGGACGCTGCGCAGGATCCGCGCACCGTCGGCGTCCGCGGTGAGGCCGGGGTGGCGGGCGGTGAAGCGCTCGGCGCCGACGCGCAGGGTGCTGAGGAAGACCGGGTCCTCGGTGTCGTTCATGCCCTCGTGCATGATCCGGTCGGCGGCGGCGTCGATCTCCGACAGCCTGCCGCCGGGAGTCACCGGGAAGTAGCTGACGATGTCGAGCTGCGGCTCCTGGTAGAGCTCCAGGTGCTCGGAGCCCTCGATCAGTTCCGACCAGCGCAGCGCGGCCCGCCGGCCGGCCGCCAGAACCTCGCCGAGTCCCTCGCGGGTGGGCGGGAGCATCTGGAAGGTGAGCCACAGTCCGGCGGCCGACGCGCCCGCCCGGGAACACTCCAGGCTGATCTCGCCCAGGTGCAGTTCGTCGGAGGTGAAGTAGGTGTACGGCGAGTCGTGCAGGTAGAAGCGGCCGACGGACGGGTCGCGGAAGAGGACGGCGCCGCAGCCGTAGGGCTGCAGTCCGTGCTTGTGCGGGTCGACCACGAGGGAGTCGGCCTGGGCGATGGCGCGCCACGGCTCGGCCGGGATGCCCTCGGGGCCGTCCGCGCCGGCCAGCAGGGTGAAGAACCCGCCGTAGGCGGCGTCGATGTGGATCCGCACGCCGTAGCGCTCGCGCAGCGCCAGGGCCTCGTGGACGGGGTCGATGGAGCCGAGGCCGGTGGTGCCGGCGGTGAGGACGACGGTGCCGACCCGGCCACCGCGCAGCAGTTCCTCCAGCGCGTCGAGGTCCATGCGGCCGAGGTCGTCGGTGGGGACGGGGAAACCCTCCACACCGAGGACGCCGCACATGCGGCCGTGCGTGTAGTGGGCTTCGGCGCTGTAGGCGACGCCCTTGCCGGGGTGCGACTCCCGGGCCACGAACAGCGCTTCGAGGTTGGCTATGGTGCCGCTGGTGGTCAGGTGGCCGAGGTGGGTGTCGAAGCCGAACATGGTCGCGAGCTGCTGCACGACCTCGCGCTCCATGTCGGCGGTGGCCGGACCACCGTCCAGGGCGTGGTTGTTGGGGTTGATCAGCATGGCGGTGAGGTAGCCGACCACGGCCGCCGGGTGCGGGGGCTTGAGCATCTGGCCCGCGTAACGCGGGTGAAAGAAGGGATAGTTGTCCTTCAGCCGCTCAGTAAAGACCTCGAAAGCGGCGGCGAAGCGGCTTTCGTCGACGGCCAGGGCCGGGTGCGGGTCGTAGGGGGCGAAGGTCTTCGTCCAGTCGGCGTTCGAGGCGACCGCCGCGGCCAGCCACTTGTTCAGATCCATTGAGTCACACTCTTCCTCGGTCGGGTTCGACAGGTCCGGTCCCGGCGCGTCGGACGCCGGCGCGCACGAGATTCACGCGCATAAGATCCGCGCGCTCGGCGTCCACGCGCCTCGTGTCCACGCGTGGTTCAGCGCTTCGGCGGCCTGATGCCGCGGAACTCCCAGTCGCCGCCCAGCGCGGTGGACAGCACTTCCTCCGACTCGGTGGGCTGGGCGCCGACGTCCGTACGGATCGGGGTGGGGCCGGTGACGATGTGGTTGACGAGCCGGCCGAGGCCCTCGACCTCGACCTCGACGACGTCGCCCGGCTGGACGGGCCGCGAGTTGGCGGGCGTGCCGGACAGCAGCACGTCGCCGGGGTGGAGGGTGATGGTGCGGGCGATGTCGGCGACGAGGTAGTGCATGTCCCAGGTCATCTCGTCCGTCGAACCGTCCTGCACGACCTCGCCGTTGACGTAGGTGCGCAGGCGCTTGCCGCGGAAGTCCCAGTCGGTGACCAGGCCGGGACCGAGCGGGCAGAGGGTGTCGGATCCCTTGACCCGGAGCATGGATCCGGCGTCGGTGTCGCGGAAGTCGTGCAGACCGTAGTCGTTGGCGACGGTGTAGCCGGCGATGTACTCCCCTGCCTCGGCCGGGGAGATGTTCCGCGCGGTCCGGCCGATGACGATGGCGACCTCGCCCTCGTAGTTGAGCCACTTGCAGCCCTCGGGGCGGACCACGGCGCCCCGGTGGGAGTTGAGGGCGGAGACGGGCTTGTGGAAGTACGTGGGGGTGTCGGTCAGGTCGATGCCGAACTCGTCCACGCGGCTGGTGTGGTTGAGGTGGACGGCGATCACCTTGGACGGCCGGACCGGCGGCAGGTGGTGGGCGTCCTCGACGGCGACGCGGCGGCCGTCGGCGGCGAGCAGTTCGTCCCCGTCGACGACGACCTGGACGGCGGCGCCGTCCAGCAGGATGCGGCGGTATTCGGGCATGGCAGGACTCCTGGTCACGGGTGTGCGGGGACGGTGCGGGTCGGCCTGTGTACGGCTCGCCCCTGTGCGGGTGGGCGTCCGTACGGGTCGGTATGCGTACGGGTCGGAATGCGTACGGGTCGGAATGCGTACGGGGGTTGGTGTACGTACGGGGTGCGGCGTACGTACGGGTCACGGGTCCGCGAGGAACCCGGACGGACGTCACGGGTGTACGGAGAGGACGCTCGTACGGATCACGGCCGTACGAGTCGGCCGGCCGTACGGATCACTGCTGTGCGGCGAGGGCGGGCGCGGCAGGGGCAGCGGGGGCGGTCCAGCCTCCGGCGGGGCGGTCGAACCACAGGTGGACCTGGCCGGTGCCGACGGAGTTCTCGTACGCGCCGTACTGACGGGCCTTCGCGGTGCACGCGCGTTCCCCGAGAGCCCCGGCCATCATCGTGTAGTGGTGGAACTTCGCCTCCGGCTTGAACCGCATGAAGTCCTCCATGGTGTCGAGGACTTGGCCGTGGCGGCCTTCCTTGAACCAGGCGATCCGCTCCTCGTCGGCCGCGCGGGCCTCGGGGGTGAAGATGTGCGCGGGGTCGCTGGCCTCGTGGTCGCGCAGTTCGCGCAGCGGCCAGAAGGAGTGCGAGAGGGCGCCGGAGGCGATCAGCAGGACGCGGCGGCCTGGAGTGGCGGCGATGCCGTCGGCCAGGGCGCGGCCGAGGCGGAGGTGGTCCTCCATGTCGCCGGTCTGGCAGACGCCGATGGTGACCCACCGCTTGTCGGGCAGTCCTTCGCCGAGGAACTTCCAGAGGTTGATCGTGGCGTAGTAGACCGGCAGATAGGTGTCGTCGATCGGGGTGATGTAGGTGCCGTGGCGTTCGGCGAACGAGGCGATGTTGTGGGCGAGTTCGGGGTCTCCGGGGTAGTCGTACGGCATGCGGCACATGCCGCGCGGCAGTTCCTCGGAGGTGAAGAGCCCGGCCCGGCGGTCCTGTGCGGTGACGACGAACTCGACGGTGGTCGCCCAGTGTGAGTCGAGGACGACGACGGTGTCGTAGTCGTCGCGCTCGAAGACGTCCTTGCGCAGTTGCTCCAGGCCGGTGACGAGCGTGATCTCCTTGCCCTCGTTGAGTTCCAGCCGGACCTCGCGGGGCAGCACGATGGTGGGGACGTGGGCGAGGAGGCCCGCTCCGGTGATCTCACCCACGGTCCTGCCATCCCTTCGGCGCGGTCACGGTGTTCTTGAGGTCGCAGTAGAAGTCGAAGCTCCAGGTGCCGCCCTCACGGCCGACGCCGGATTGGCGGGAGCCGCCGAACGGTGCCTGGAGGTCGCGTACGAAGAAGCAGTTGACCCAGACGGTGCCGGCGACGAGCTGTGCGCTGACGCGGTCGGCACGCTCGCGGTCGCCGGTGACGAGGGTCGCGGCGAGCCCGAAGCGGGTGTCGTTGGCGAGCCGGACGGCCTCGTCCTCGCCGGTGAAGGTCTGGAGGGTCAAGACCGGTCCGAAGACCTCTTCCTGGACGATCTCGGAGTCCTGGGCCACGTCGGTGAGCAGGGTGGGGGCGTAGAAGTTGCCGCCCCGGGGCTGTCCACCGATGACGGTGCGGGCTCCGGCGGAGACGGCCCGCCGGACGAAGCCGTCGATCTTCTCCAGCTGCCGGGTGTGGATGACGGGCCCGATGTCGGTGGTCTCGTCGCGCGGGTCGCCCTGGCGCAGCGCGGACGCCTTCTCGGTGAAACGCCGGGTGAACTCCTCGGCCACGGCTTCCTCGACGAGCAGCCGGGTGCCGGCGAGGCACACCTGTCCGGCGTTGTCGTACTGCTCCACCGCCAGGTCGACGGCCAGGTCGAGATCGGCGTCGGCGAACACCAAGAGCGGGGATTTGCCGCCGAGTTCGAGGCTGACCGGAGTGAGCTGCGGGGCCGCGGAGGCGGCGATCCGGCGAGCGGTCGGCACGGAGCCGGTGAAGCTGATGCGCCGGACGTCGGGGTGGGAGGTGAGCGCGTCGCCGATCTCGGCGCCGTACCCCTGGACGATGTTGAGAACTCCGGCGGGCAGTCCGGCCTCGGCGGCGATGTCGGCGAGCAGCGAGGCGGTCAGCGGCGACCACTCGGCGGGCTTCAGGACGACGGTGTTTCCGGCGGCCAGCGCGGGGGCGACCTTCCAGGTGGCCAGCATGAGCGGCGCGTTCCACGGGGTGATGAGCACACACGGGCCGGCCGGGTCCCAGTCGACGTGGTTGGTGTGACCGCGGGTCTCGAAGTCGTCGTGGCCGAGGGTGAGCAACCAGTCCGCGAAGAAACGGAAGTTGTGTGCGACCCGGGGCATCACACCGCGCCGGTGGGAGCGGAGCAGGGCGCCGTTGTCGGTGGTCTCGACGATCGCGAGGTCGTCGAGCCGTCGCTCCACGCCGTCGGCGATGGAGTGGAGGACGCGGGCGCGTTCGGCGGGCGGTGTGGCGGCCCAGCCGGCGAAGGCGGCCTTGGCGGCGGCCACGGCGGCGGCCGCTTCGGTCGCGGTTCCCCGGGCGATCTCGGCGAGTTCGCTGCCGTCGATCGGCGAGAGGTCGGTGAACGTACCGGCGGAGTCGACGCGTTCACCTCCGATCCAGTGCCGGGTGTCGACCGGCACTCCGGCGACGACGGCTGTCCCAGATTCGCGGGGCATGTCCCCACCTCCAATTCGTTTGACCCCGAATAAACAGCCGGACGCGCGGGAGTGTCAAGGGATCCGACAGATTAATTTGGACTCAAACGTTTACTGCGGACGGCACCCTTTCACGCAGGTGACGAACCCCCCACCCGGGCAATCTGACGTACAGTCACCTCACGTACGCGTCCGGCCCTTCGAGACGCGCGAGCCCCGCATGGACGGGCCCTGCGCACACGCCGGGCTCTATCCCCGCGGGCGGCGGCCCGAGCGACGCGGAGCCAGAGTCTCCCCGTCGAGCAGCTCCCGCCGCCGCCGCTCCCCCTGCTCCTCCAGATTGCTGACGATGGCCCGCAGACTGTCGGCGAGCCGCAGGCACTCGTCGGCGTCGAGCGGCGCGGCGACGAACGCCTCCTCCGCGTTGAACGCCGGGAACAGCTCCTCCATCAGCCGCTCCCCCTCGGGTGTCAGCGACAGCAGTAGTCGGCGCCGGTCCTCGTGATGGGCGGAGCGGGCCACCAGGCCGCGCGATTCGAGGGTGCGGGAGATCCCGGTCAGGGTGCCCTTGGAGACACCGGCCTCCTCGGCCACCGACCAGCTCTCCGCCTCTCCCCAGATCCACAGCACCCACAGCACCACGAAGCCCGTCCAGGTCAGTTCGTGCGGACGCAGGACCGAGTTCTCCAGGTGCTGGCGGACGGCCGCGGCGGCGCGGTGGATGTTTCCCACGGCGGCCATGGCCTCGTGCTGGATGGACAGGCCGCCCAGTCTGCGCCGTACGGCCTGCTCGGTCTCGGTGATGGTGCGGCGGGACCCGGACACGGGATCCTCCTCGACTGTCGGTGACGGCAGAGCCGCCGGCGGTTGCGTCGCGGCCAAAGGTATCCCCCTCGGCCGCCCGGCTCCGGCGGCCCGCGCACCACGCGGGGAGCGCCGGGATACGCGGGACGACACGGAGGGCCACTTCCGGAAACAGGCCCGACAAAGTCGCCCCGCCCCCTTGTGGGCACCGCACCCGGCTCTTATCGTTTGGCATCAAATGATCTTCCCGGCCCGCCCGGCCGTCTGACGGCCCCTCCCCGCCGTCCGGTGCCGGCTGGGCCGCGCCTTCGACGTGCCTTCCACCGTGCGGACCGTGGACCGCCACACCGCAACACCGCACGCACTCCCGTCGCACCCCTGGAGTTTCCCTTGAGCGCCCACCCCGACCCCGAGGTCCGACCCACGATGGAGGCGCTCGCCGCCGAGGGGGTCGACGTCCTCCGCGTCACGTACCCCGATCTGATGGGCTCCGCCCGCAGCCGGGACATCCTGCTGCACCACCTGCCGCACGCGGCGGGGCACGGCCTCGCCTTCAGCCGCCTCGTCTACCACACCGCCGCCCGCGGCGATCACTCCGACGTCCCCGGCGGCCTGGCGGCGGGCATGCCCGACGTCCTGGTCCGGCCGGACCTCGGCACCGTGCGCACCCTGCCCTGGGAGCCGGGCGTCGCCTGGTGCATCGGCGACGTCCACGACCCGGCGACCGGCCGGACCGTGCCCGAGTCCCCCAGGGACCTGCTGCGCCGGGTCACCGCGCGGCTGGACGACGCGGGTCTGACCGCCCTCGTCGGCCCCGAACTCGAATACGTGCTGCTCGAACCGGACGACGGCGCGCCCACCGGATGGCGGCGCTACGCCGCCGCCCCCGGCAACGTCTACACCACCGGCCTGCGGGGCGACCCGGACGGCCATCTCCTGCGCACCATGCGGGCCTTGCGCGACCTCGGCCTGGACGTCAGCGGCGGCAACCGCGAGTTCGACGGCGGGCAGTTCGAGATCAATCTCGACCACTCCGAGGCGCTGGACGCCGCCGACCGCGCCTTCCGGTTCAAGGCCGCGGTCAAGGAACTCGCCCGCGCCGAGGGCCGGCTGGCGACCTTCATGGCCAAGCCGACCAACGACGGCGGCGGTACGGGATTCCATCTGCACGTCTCCCTCGTCGACGCGCACGCGGCCAACGTCTTCGACGCGCCCGACGCCCCCTACGGCCTCGCCGACGTCGCCCGGCACGCCCTCGCCGGGGTCCTCGCCCACGCTCCGGCCCTGTCGGCGCTGCTCAACCCGACCGTCAACTCGTACAAGCGGTTCGGTCCCGACACCGCCGCGCCCTGGCTGATCAACTGGGGTCTCGACAACCGCAACGCGATGGTCCGCGTCCCGCCGGAGCGCGGCGGCGGCGCCCGCCTGGAGGTCCGCCTCGGCGACGCCACCGCGAACCCGTACCTCGCCATCGCGGGTCTGCTCGCCGCGATGCGCCTCGGGATCGACGCCGGTGCCGAGCCGCCCGCGCCGGCCACCGGCCACGCGTCCGACACCCGTGCCGCGGACCGGCTGCCGACGGACCTCGGCCGGGCGCTCGACGCGCTGGAAGCGGACACCGCGCTCACCGAGGTGCTCGGAGCGGACTTCGTCTCCGCCTTCCTCACCTTCAAGCGGGACGAGCTGGCGCGATTCCACCACTACGTCACCGACTGGGAGTTCCGTGAGTACGCCGAGATCAACTGAGCCGGGAAAGGACCTCTCCATGCGCGCGCTCGTCGTCCAGCACGACCATGTGACCGCTCCCGGGATGGTCGGAGAACGACTCGTCCAGCGGGGTTACGAGCTGACGGTCCTGACCGTCGTCCCCGAGGAACTGCACACGACACCGGACCTCCACCACGACTTCCCCGGCGCCGAGGGCTGGGATCTCGTCGTCTCGCTCGGTGCCCCCTGGTCCGTCTACGACAGGGCTTCGGTCGGCGGGTGGATCGACGGTGAACTCGCCCTCCTGCGCGAGGCGCACCGGCTCGGCATCCCGGTGCTGGGCATATGTTTCGGCGCCCAGGCCCTGACGACCGCCCTGGGCGGCACCGTGGAGCGCGCTCCGCGTCCCGAGATCGGCTGGGTGGAGATCGACAGCGACGACCCCGCGCTCGTCCCGGCCGGCCCGTGGATGCAGTGGCACTTCGACCGCTGCCTGCCCCCGCCCGGCGCCGAAGTGGTCGCCCGCAACGATGTGTGCGCGCAGGCGTTCCGCACCGGCAACGCACTCGGGGTCCAGTTCCACCCCGAGGTCACCCCGGACATCGTCCAGGGCTGGCTCGGCCTCGACGGCGCGGTGGAGCAGTGCGCGGAAGCCGGCCTCGCTCCGGAGGAGTTGACCACACGCTGCCGGGCCATGGAGCGGGTCGCGCGGGACAACGCGTACCGCCTGGTCGACACCTTCCTCGACCGGGTGGCGGCCCGGCCGGCCGGCTGACCCGGCGCAGCCGTCAGCGGGGGCGGACCGGCGCCGGGCCGGTGGCGAGCAGCCGCAGCGGTAGTTCAGTACGGCCGCCGTCACGCCGCCCAGCGAGGTCATCAGCATCCGGGTGGCCTCGCTCACCCGGTCCTCACAAGGGACCGACGGACGCGCGTCCCCGCGACGCGCACCGGGTGTGCCCGGCCGGATCGGATTCCGGCCGGGCACACCCGTTCGCACGTTCGGGGTGAGTCGAACGCCCGTATCAGATACCGCAGTTGGGTGCCGACCAGTAACGGCTGGCCCGATGGTCGACATGGGCGTGGTCGTCGTGGCCGGGGTAGCCCGGGCCGAGGATGCCGTTGAAGCCGTGGTTGCGCGCCTCCTTGTCGAGGGTGCACAGCGCGTGCGGCCCGGCGCCGAGGTCGGCGGCGTCACCGTACATATGGCGGCTGGTCGCGGCACCGCCGACGGCACTGTTGCAGGCCTGGCTGCGGAAGCCGCTGGTCACCCGGATCGACTGGTCGCCCAGTGCGTGGCGGAGCGCCTCCAGCTTCCACATGGTGCGCAGGGCGTTGGACTTGGCGGTGGCCGCGCTGACGGCACCACCCGCCCAGGTGGAGTTGCAGTGGTTGAGCTCGGCGTACGAGAAGTGGACCGGAGTGCAGTCGTCGTCCTGGAGCGCGTAGATCTTCCCGAAGGTCGCCGGGCCCGCGACGCCGTCGGCCGCCAGCCCGTACGCGGCCTGGAAGCGCTTCACGGCGGCGGTGGTGGCGGGGCCGTAGGAACCGTCGATGGCCAGCACGGCACCGTAGCCGGGGTAGCCGGCCACCCGGATCTGCAACGCCGTCACATCGGCGCCGGACGCCCCCTGGGAAAGGGTGCGCGACCAGGTGTAGCAGCCGTCCGCCTGCGCGGGGCCGGCGGTGGCCACCACACCCACGACCACGGACGACAGCAGCATCACGAACGAGAGGAGCAGGCGTACGGGGCGGGACTGGGCGGTGGTTCTGCGCATCGGACCTCCATCGCCGAACAGGCCTGAGACGACCCGCCAGCCGGGCCGCCCCCCGAGGTTGGCGGCCGAGTCGACGCGCGTCAACCCTGTGGAACAGCCGCCTCTTTACCGCCACCTCGTCTCCTCGGCGGGTTCACTTCGGGGCGACGGGCAGGACGGACGAGGCGGACGGCCGGCACCGGAAAAGCGGGCCGCACCGCCCTTCCCGAGTCTCATCCGAAGGGCCCGGACCAGCGCTCACACGTGTGCTAATCTCCCGACACACGTGTGAGCGGTTGTGTTCCCCGTTCTCGCGTGCCAGCGCCCCGTGAAGCCACCCGCGTGATGCAAGGAGACGGACCGATGGCCGGCACCACCCCCACTGGCGACACCCGCGCATCACACCCGGATGACCCCGATATCCGTGCAGTTCACGGCCCTTCGGCAAGCGGGCACGGGTTCACCCCGGACGACACAGGAGCGTCCGCGGCACGACCGGCTCCTTCATTTTCCGCCCCTTCACGGTCCGCCAAGGGCGGAACACGTATCTCCCTCCGCGCGACCCTGACGGCGGTGGCCTGCGTGGCCCTCGCGTCGGGGTGCTCTTCCACCCCCGAGGCTCCCGCTGCCGACGGGCACCCCTCGGTGGCCCACACCCTGCGGGCTCTCGTCCCACAGGGCGGAGGGCTCGCCGTACGCGCGTCCGGTGAGGCCTCTGAGGAACCGCTGGCCCCCGCCGTTCTGACCTACACGGACACAGGCGGCTCCGGTCGGCTGTCCGCCTCGGTCGGACGCGTCCCGGTACCCGTCGCCGCGCAGTTCTCGCGGTGCCCTGACCCGTCCGAACACCCCTACAGCCGCTGCACGGTGACGAAGCTCGACAACGGCGCGACTCTGCTCCTCGACCGGTCTCCCGTCGACGAGACCAAGCCCTCGGCCGCACAGCGGTGGACGGCGGTGCGCATCGACCGGGACGGTGGCCAGGTCGCCGTCTCCGCGTCCCGTGACAGTGGGAGCGGTGGCGGTGGCGACAGCTCCGCCCGCCCTCGGACGGGGCCGGCACTCGACGGACGGCAGCTCACCGACATCGCCGTCTCGGCCCGGTGGAATCCCGTCCTGGCGGCCGTTCCCGCACCTCCCCAGGGGGCCTCCCCCGCGCCCTCCTTCCAATATCTGCCCGCCGCGAGAATCACCGAGGTCGTCCGTCGTGCGATACCTCAGGGGCTGCGGACCGCCGACGAGGGAGGAGCCCCGGGCTACGGGCATCTCACCGTGGACGACGGCCGGGGCAGCTGTCTGATCGCGGTCACCGTCCAGAAGTGGAAGCCGGGCGACAAGGCCCTGGAGGAGATCTTCGAGGGAGCCGCCAGGCAGACGGACGGAACCCGGGTGAAGACCACCCGCGACCACCCCCGCAAGGGTGGCAAGGGGGCCGTCGCGTGGTCGGTCGACACCTGGCGGTCCGACGGGCTGCGGGTCGCCGTCACCGAACTCAACACCCACGCCTACCGGCTGCCGGGCAAGCGCAGCGACCCCGCGCTCGGCGTCGACCGGCTCAAGGAGCTGGCGCTGTCCGACGCCTGGCGCACGGCGATCGCGGAGGAGGACTCCGTACGACGGCAGCGGTGAACGCCCGCCCGGGCCGCGCCGTCCCCTTCCCCCCACTCCCCCGCTTTCCCCCTGGAACTCTGCTCCGCCACCCGCCGGAGCAGAAGCACGTCCTGTCCGATCCACACGACCCACCGGAGGATGACCATGCGTTTCCTGAACCGAGCCACGTCGCTGGCCGCCGTCGCCGTGACCACGTCCGCCCTGACCCTGGTCCCGCTCGCCCTCGCCTCCCAGGCATCGGCCGCGACATCGGCCGGGGGCTGGTCGCTGTGCCGGGACTACGACCTCAAGAACTGCAACTGGTGGGCGGTCGGCACCGACCCCTACTCGCCGGACCTCGGCAAGGGCGACAACTCGAGCTCCGGCGTCGAGAACCTCCAGGACAAGATCTCCTCGATCCAGATCCAGGGCGCCAAGACGCTCTACACCTGGAACGACAACAACTTCACCGGCATCCAGGGCGTGTTCCAGAACAACTACACCTGGAACACCCTCAACTACCCCTACAACGACTCGATCTCCTCGATCCGCACCTGGGGCTGACCCAGCCCGGCGGCCCGCCACGACACGACCTGTCCCGTGGGGCCGGCCGGCCGACAGCCCGGCCGGCCCCACCCCCGTCTCAGGCGTTCCGAGACCGTGGCCGTACCGTCATCCGGATCCCGTCCCGCGCCCACAGCACGAACCGCTCCACCGGTGTCACCTCGTGCCCCGGCACGGGCTGAAAGCGCAGGCGCTTGAGGAGGACCGCCAGCACGAGCTGGGCCTCGACCGTGGCCAGAGCGGCGCCCTCGCAACCGCGCGGCCCGATCCCGAACGGGACGTAGGCGAGTCTCGGCCGCCCGGCGATCTCCTCCGGCGTGAACCGTTCGGGGTCGAACCGCTCGGGGTCGGGCCAGTACGCGGGGTTCATGTGCAGCGCCCAGAACGGATAGAACACGGTCGTTCCGGCCGGGATCCGGTACGGGCCCACGCGCAGATCCTCGGTGGCCTCGCGCGCCCCGTACGGGCCGGGCGGGAAAAGTCGCATCGATTCCTTGAGCACCCGGTCCAGATACGTGAGCCGCCTCAGGTCGGCGTAGTCGGGCGCCGCGCGGTCGCCGAGCACCCGGTCCAGTTCGCCGGCCACACGATCGGCCGCGCCGGGATGCAGGCCCAGTAGATGCAGCGTCCACGACACGGCGACCCCGGTGGTGTGGTGCGCCGCGAGCAGCGTCACCATCACCGTGTCCCGGATCCTCGCCGGACCCTCCCCCGCCTCGACGAGCGCCCCGATCAGATCGCTGCGGCCGGTCCGGCCGTCCGCGTGATGCGCCGCCACCGCACGGTCGACCCTGCCCCGCAGATACGCGAGGGCCTCCTCGGCTCGCTCCGCCGAACGCGGATCGGCGCGCGGCACCTGGTAGAGCCGCCCCAGGTGCTCCGTGAGTACCTCCTCGAACGCCTCGATGACACGCCCCTCGCCTTCCTCGCCCCCTTCCTCTTTCTCCGTCCCGTCGCCCTTCTCCGCCCCTTCAGCCGCTCTGTCCCCAGTGCCGAGGGCGAACCCGTCGATCATCCTGAGCGACAGCGTGGTCAACTCCTGTTGCAGTTCCACTGCTTCGCCTTCAGGCTGCCGGGCCCACCGGTCCGCGAGTTCCCGTGCCTGCTCCGTGAAGCGCGCGAAGTGGCGCTCGTGGGCGGGCCGTCCGGCGAACACCGAGAGCATCAGCCTTCGCCAGGGCGTGTGTTCGGCGGCGGGAAGCACCTGAAGGTTGCCCGCCTCGCACAGTGGGTCCAGGAACGCGAACAGTTCCTCGGGCCGCTTGTCGAGATACGCGGTGGCCTCCAGGAGCACCGGGTCGGCGACCGACACGGCCGTGTCGGCGCCCGGCAGCCGAAAGCGCACGACGGGTCCGTAGCGCTCGTGCAGGTACAGCTGGTACCGGTGCAGCCCGCCCGCGGCCGCGATCGCGCGTGGCCCGTCGTCGTCCTCGGGCTCGGGGCCAGGAATACGCATGCCGGTCCTTTCATTCCTGAGCCGTGCCGTCGCGGTCCGCCCGAGAGGCGTTCGGCTCACCACGCCACCGGCGGTCCCCCTCGGTCCCTCTTCTCCTGCCCCTCCCCCCGAGCGTGTGGACGTCCTCTTCGTGGGCAGTGTCACCCATCATCGATCCCATCGGCGATATCCACCACGATCATCGATTCGACCCGAGGGAGCATGGAGTGACGTCTCGTCGGAACGCGACGGATTCGACACCCGCCACACCACCCGACCACGCCGAGGCCCCGGTCTACGACTTCATCGTCGTCGGCGCCGGCTCGGCCGGCTGTGTGCTCGCCGGTCGGCTCACCGAGGACGCCGGGGTCCGCGTCCTGGTCCTGGAGCCGGGCACCGACACCGCGGGCCTGCCGGAGGCCGTCTCCGATCCGCCGGCCTGGATGAGCCTGGGCGAGACGCCCGCGAACTGGGGCGATACGACGGTCCCCCAGCTCGCCGGCTCCCTTCCCCCGCAGTCCGCTCCTCGCGTCATGCTGCCGCGCGGCAAAGGGCTGGGCGGCTCGTCCTCCATCAACGCCATGGTTTTCGCCCGCGGCCACCGCAGCGGTTACGACAGCTGGGGCGAGCACGGCGCCAAGGGCTGGACGTTCGACGATCTGCTCCCTTACTTCCAGCGCACCGAGACCACACGCGGCGGGGCACCCGGCCGCGGCGAGGCCGGTCCGCTCACCGTCGCCCCGATGGCCGAACCGAACCCCATCGGGCTCGCCTGCCTCGCCGGTGCCGTGGAGACCGGCCGGCGCCGCGCCACCGACATCAGCGGCGGGCTCGAAGAGGGCTTCGCCCCCGTGGACCTCAACATCGTCGACGGGCGCCGGCAGAGCGCCGCCGACGCCTACCTCACCCCGGCTCTCGGCCGGCCCGGCCTCCGTGTCGTCACCGGAGCCACGGCCCACCGGCTGATCTTCGAGGGCCGGCGGTGTGTCGGTGTCGAGTACGGCGTCCAGGGCCGGGTTTCGCGTGCGCGAGCGGTGCGCGAGGTCGTCCTCACGGCCGGTGCCATCGGCTCGGCCCAGCTTCTGCTCCGCTCGGGGGTCGGGCCCGGCCAGGAACTGCGCGAGGCAGGTGTGGAGGTGTTCCACGAGCTGCCCGGGGTGGGCCGCAATCTGCGCGACCACCCGCTCCTCACCCTCGTCCACCGCACCCGCCGCACGGTGCCCCCGGCCCGGGGCAACCACGGCGAGATCATCGGACTACTCCGCAGCGTGCCCGAACTCGACGGGCCCGACCTTCAGTTCATCTTCGTCGACATCCCGTTCCCGAACCCGGAGCCTCCAGTGGACAGCGGATTCTCGATCGGGATCTCACCCATCCGGCCGTACAGCCGCGGCACCCTGCGGATCACCTCGGCAGACCCGTACGCGCGACCGGTTCTCGACCCGGGTTACTTCACGGACGAGCGTGACGTGCGCACCACGCTCCACGGCATCCGCGTGGCGCGGGAGATCGCCCGCTCCTCGGCGCTCGCCGTCTGGGGGCCGGAGGAGGTCGCCCCGGGGCCGGAGGTGACGGACGCCGCGTCCTTGAGCGTCTACGCGCGCACCGCGTATACGTCCTACTGCCACCCCGTCGGGACCTGCGCCCTGGGCGAGGACGAGAGCTCCGTGGTGGACTCCGCTCTGCGCGTGCGCGGGCTGGAGGGGCTGCGCGTCGCCGACGGATCCGTCATCCCCTCGATCCCCTCCAACAACACCAACCCGACGGTCTACGCCATCGCCGAGCGCGCCGCCGCGTTCCTGCGCGAGGGCGCCTGAGAGACGCCGGGCGCATCTCCCGCGGGCCTGTATTCCGGGGGCCGCGCCCGGCACGGTCCGGCACACCGTGCGACCCCGCGACACACCGTGCGATCCTGTCGGACCGGCTCGGCATATGCACACGTGTGCGCCCACGGCCGGCGCGACGATCATCGTTCCGCGGCAAGGTGTTACACTGCCGGAGAAGTAGACCGTTCATAGAGGAGACGCAGACGTGGTGGGTGAAGACGACATCTCCGGGTGAGATCCGGATCTGACGGCCACCGGCCGGTGCCGAAGAGCACTGCCGCCGAGGTGGTCGGCTTTGTCGTACCCCCTTTTCACCCGTCTGCCCAGGGCAGAGGTCTATCACTCCGCCCTCAGTACTTCCGAGGTCTCACCATGTCCGACGCCGCCATCATCTGCTCGAACCTTTCCTTCTCCTGGCCCGACGACACGCCGGTCTTCCACGACCTGTCCTTCAGCGTGCCCTCCGGCCGCACGGGCCTGGTCGCCCCCAACGGATCCGGCAAGTCCACCCTGCTCAAGCTGATCGCCGGCGAGCTCACGCCCACCGGCGGTGCGGTGAGTGTCGACGGCACCCTCGGCTACCTCCCGCAGAGCCTTCCCCTGACCGGGAATCTCACGGTCGCCGAGGTGCTCGGCATCGCCGAGGTGATCCGCGCCCTGGACGCCGTCGAGTCCGGCGACGTCGACGAGAAGCACTTCACCACCATCGGCGACGACTGGGACATCGAGGAGCGCACCCGCGCCCAGCTCGACCGTCTGGGCCTGGCCCATCTCGCCCTGGACCGCAGCCTGAGCACGCTCAGCGGCGGCCAGGTGGTCTCCCTCGGCCTCGCCGCCCAGCTGCTCCGGCGCCCCGACGTCCTGTTGCTCGACGAGCCCACCAACAACCTCGACCTGGAAGCCCGGCACAAGCTGTACGACGTGCTGGCGGACTTCAACGGCCTCCTGCTCCTGGTCAGCCACGACCGTGCGCTGCTCGACCGCATGGAGCGCATCGCCGAGCTCGACGGCGGCGAACTGCGGCTGTACGGCGGCAACTTCACCGAGTACGAGGAGGCCGTCCGCGCCGAGCGGGAGGTCGCCGAGAAGAACGTGCGCAACGCCGAACAGGACCTGAAGCGCGAGAAGCGGGAGATGCAGCAGGCCCGTGA
Source organism: Streptomyces sp. NPDC048718 (assembly GCF_043198875.1). Lineage (NCBI taxonomy): Bacteria > Bacillati > Actinomycetota > Actinomycetes > Kitasatosporales > Streptomycetaceae > Streptomyces > Streptomyces sp. NPDC048718. The sequence goes on along the minus strand of NZ_JBICVG010000015.1, from coordinate 13,691 downwards.
GCGGGCCGAGCGCCGCGCGAGCAACGCCGCGAAGAACCTCAAGAACGCCGGGCTCCCCCGGATCTTCGCCGGCAACATGAAGCGGGGCGCGCAGGAGGCCGCCGGGCGCTCCGGGCAGATGCACGCCTCCCGGGTCAGCGAGGCGAAGGCCCGTCTGGACGAGGCCGGGCGTGCGCTGCGCGAGGAGCAGCGTCTCACCCTGGAGCTGCCCGACACCAAGGTGCCCGCCGGCCGCACCCTGTTCCTCGGCGAGGGAATGCGGGTGAGGCTCGGCGACAAGGACGTCTTCGGCCCCGGCGGCCTCGACCTGACGGTCCGCGGTCCCGAGCGCATCGCGCTGACCGGCCCCAACGGCGCCGGAAAGACGACTCTGTTGCGGCTGATCACCGGCGAACTCGCCCCGGACAGCGGGGAGATCAAGCGCAGCGAGGGCCGGATCGCCTATCTGTCGCAGCGCCTGGATCTGCTGGACCTGGACCTCACGGTGGCGCAGAACTTCGCCGCGTTCGCGCCGGAGCGTCCGGAGGCCGAGCGGATGAACCTGCTCGCCCGCTTCCTCTTCCGCGGCGCCCGGGCCCACCTTCCGGTCGGGGTGCTCTCCGGCGGCGAGCGGCTGCGCGCCACCCTGGCCTGCGTGCTGTGCGCCGAACCGGCTCCTCAGCTGCTCCTGCTCGACGAGCCGACCAACAACCTCGACCTGGTCAGCGCGGGCCAGCTGGAGAGCGCGCTCGACTCGTACCAGGGCGCCTTCATGGTCATCAGTCACGACGAGAGGTTCCTCGCACAGATCGGGATCGACCGCTGGCTGCGGCTGGCCGATGGAGAGCTGAAGGAGACGGGGGCGCCCTCGGTGTGACCCGCCGGTGCGATCTGGCCCGCGCCCGAGGCATCCGCCCGGCGGGCCGCCCACCGACCTCCCACCGAAGGAACCCCCATGTCCCAGCACGCTCTGCTCGCCCATGACCTCGTCCGTGACCTGGGCGGACGCCGGATTCTCGACGGTGTCGGCCTGACCGCCTCGCCCGGCACCCGGATCGGCCTGATCGGCGAGAACGGCGCCGGCAAGTCCACCCTGCTGCGGCTGCTCGCCGGCGTGGACGAACCCGACGCCGGAAGCGTCACCCGCCCGGCCGACCTCGGCTATCTCCCCCAGGAGATGCCGTTCGACAGCGGCGCGACCCTCGCCACGGTGCTGGCCGACGCGCTCCGCGAGGCCCGCGCGGATCTCGCGGAACTCGACCGGCTCGGCGCGCAACTCGCCCGGGTCCCCGAGGACGACCCCGGCTACCCGATGCTCCTCGACGCCTACGCCGCCCGCCTCGACCAGGCCCAGGCCCGGGAGTCCTGGGACGCCGGGCGCCGCGCCGCCCTCGTGCTCGACGGGCTGGGCCTCGGCCCGGTTCCGCACGACCGTACGCTCGCCTCGCTCTCCGGCGGCCAGCGCGGCCGGCTGGCGCTGGCCGCGCTGCTCGTACGCCGCCCGTCGGCGCTGCTGCTCGACGAGCCGACGAACCATCTCGACGACGGCGCCGCCGCCTTCCTGGAGGACCAGGTTCGCGGCATGCCGGGGGCGGTGGTGATCGCCAGTCACGACCGCGCGTTCCTCGACGCCGTCTGCACCGACCTGGTCGACCTCGATCCGGCGGTGGACGGCCCGGTGCGCTACGGCGGCGGCTACACCGCCTATCTGTCCGAGAAGCGTGCCGAGCGGGAGCGCTGGGAACGCCGATACGCCGAGGAGCAGCGGGAGTTGGCGGAGCTGCGCCGCTCGGCCAACGTGACCGCGCACCGGCTGGCCCCGGACCGGGGCCGCAGCGACCACGAGAAGATGGGGTACGGCCACCGCGCGGGCCGGGTGCAGAACCAGATCTCCCGCCGGGTGCGCGACGCCTCCCGGCGGCTGGAGGAGCGCGAGCGCCTCCAGGTCGCCGAGCCGCCGCGTCCGCTGCGGTTCACGGCCGGGGAGCCGGCCGTCACCGTCGACGATCCGGCGGCCCTGTCGCCGGAAGGGCGGCCTTCGCCGCTGGTGGCGCTGCGCGATGTACGGGTGCCGGACCGGCTCTCGCTGGACCGGCTGGAGGTGGCGGCGAACGATCGGCTGCTCGTCACCGGCGGCAACGGGGCGGGCAAGTCGACGCTCCTCGCCGTACTCGCGGGACGTCTCGCGGCCGGGGGCGAGGTGCTCAGGCGGCGCGGTCTGACGGTGGGGCTGCTCACTCAGGACACCGTGTTCGAGCGGCCCGGGCGCACGGTCCGGGACACGTACGAGCTGTCGCTGGGTCCGGAGCGGGCCGAGAGGGTGCCGCTGACCGCCCTCGGTCTGATCCATGAGGCGGACCTGGACAAGCCGGTCGGACAGCTGTCCGTGGGCCAGCGCCGGCGTCTGGCGCTGGCTCTCCTGGTGGCCCGTCCGCCTCGGCTGCTGCTGCTCGACGAGCCGACGAACCATCTCTCGCCCCGGCTCTGCGACGAGTTGGAGGATGCCTTCGGCGAGGGCCCGGGCGCGATCGTCGTCGCCAGCCACGATCGCTGGCTGCGGCGGCGGTGGCAGGGGCGCGAGCTCGTGCTGGAGGCGGGGAGCGAACGGATCGGGGAGCCTTCGGCGGCCCGGGCCGTGCACGGCTGAGCCGGCCGCATCGACACATGTGTGCCCCGCACCGGAGCGATCCGGTGCGGGGCACACATGTCATTTCAAGGGAGGGAAGCGGGGGTGCGAGCCCGGGTCAGACGGTGATGGTCTTGTACTCGGTGTACGTGCCGAGGCCGACCGCTCCGTACTCGCGGCCGATGCCGCTGGCCTTGAAGCCGCCGAACGGACCGTCGAAGGCGACGGAGGCGCCGTTGACCGTGACGGTGCCGGTGCGCAGCCGGCGGGCGACCGCGAGGGCGTGCTCCCGGTCGGCGGACCAGACGCCGCCGGACAGACCGTACTCGGAGTCGTCGGCGATCCGGACCGCGTCGTCCTCGGTGTCGTAGGGGATGACGACCAGGACCGGGCCGAAGATCTCCTCCTGGGCGATCCGCATGGAGTTGTCGACGTCGGCGAAGACGGTCGGTGTGACGTAGTTGCCGTTCTCCAGGCCCTCGGAGATGCCCGGACCGCCGGTGACGAGGCGGGCGCCCTCCTCGATGCCGAGCCGGATGTAGTCGCGGACCCGCTGCTGCTGATCGGGGCGGATCATCGGGCCGATGAAGGTGTCGGGGTCGGCCGGGTCGCCGACCTTCAGCGACTCCACCAGCTCCTTCAGCGCGGCCACGACCTCCTCGTACCGGGCGCGGGGGGCGAGGATCCGGGTCTGCGCGATGCACGACTCGCCGTTGTTGAGCAGGGAGCCGAACTTCAGGCCCGCGACGGCCTTGCCGATGTCGGCGTCCGGCAGGAGGAGCGCGGCGGACTTGCCGCCCAGCTCCAGGCTGACGCGCTTGAGCTGTTCGCCCGCGATCGCGGCGATGCGGCGGCCGGCCCGGGTCGAGCCGGTGAAGGCGATCTTGTCGATCTCCCGGTGAGAGATGAGGTGTTCGCTGGTTTCCCGGTCGGCGGGAAGCACACTGATCACCCCCTCCGGCAGGCCGGTCTCCTCCAGCAGATCGGCGAGCAGACCCATGCTGAGCGAGTTCTCCGGGGACACCTTGAGGATCACGGAGTTGCCGGCGAGCAGAGCGGGGAGGATCTTCGAAGTGGCCGACGAGAAGGGCGAGTTCCACGGAATGACCGCGGCCACGACACCGACCGGCTCACGGCGCACGATACTGCGGACCTGGGTGCCTGGGCCGGAAGGGGGCAGGGTCTCCTCCCAGGCGAAGGTTTCCGCCGCCGTCAGATAGGCGTGGGCCTGCCGGGTCAGACCGGCCTGTCCGGCGCGGGTGAACCAGGCGGCCGAGCCGTTCTCCCGCGAGATCAGGTCCGCGATCCGTTCCGCGTTCTTCTCGCGCAGCGCGTTGAACCGGCGCAGCACGGCGATCCGTTCGGCGGGCGGGGTCAGCCGCCACTCGCCCGCCTCGAAGGAGGCCCGCGCCGCGGTGACCGCGCGGTCGATGTCCGCCGGCCGCGCCTGGGTGGCGCGGCCGATCACCGACCGGTCGTGCGGTGCGGCGATGTCCAGCGGCTCCGGGTCGCTCGGCTCCGCCCAGGAGCCCCCGATGAAGAGCCGGTCGTAGGTGATCACGTGTTTTCTCCCTTTCGGCGGCGTCCGCCGGTCCGTTCACACGGACGCGGACGCGGCCCTTCGGTTTCTGCCGTGGGCGATGGAATGGCACGGACGGCGGGCTTGCAGACTGGCGGACCGGCGGACCGGCGGACCGGCGGACCGGCGGACTGGCGGACTGGCGCGAACTCCCTCTAGAGCCCCAGGTCCAGGGCCAGGCACGAGTAGTGGTTCCACGAGCCCTCGGGGTTGTACCGGTCGACCGCCCGGGCGTTCGGCTCGGCCTGCTTCTCCTCGGTCATGTTCTCGAAGCGGACCCGCTCGGGGAGCTTGCCGAACCGCTCGTGACGCGCCACCGCGGCGGAGTCCAGGGCGAGTTCCGTGTTCATGGTCAGCCTCCAGTACGTCGTTCATGGATCGCGTTCTGCTCACTGTCCCAACACACCTCACTATGCCCCGCGCACACATAACCAGTCAAGTCGGTTACTTGATATGGGGTGTGTCGGTTCGTCGATCGGTGCCCCCTCTCCCGGGGCACGGAAGGAAGGGTCCATGAGACACGCCGGATCAACGACGGGCCATCCACGGGATCCGGGAGCGACAATCCGAACGTGTGCCGGACGCGCCACTCACTCGGCCGTCTCGGCTCACCCGCACCCGCACCTCACCTTGGGGGAATGAACATGCGACTCGGACTGTCCCTGCCCACCTTCGGCACCGACGCGCATCTCGACGGTGTCGTCCGCTACGCCCGGACGGCAGAGGAGCTGGGGTACGACTCGCTCTGGACGGGCGACCGGGTGCTCGCGCCCCGGACGCCGAGCGCCCCGTACCCGGGCGGGGAGATGCCGCGCGCCTTCGAGAACCACATGGATCCGCTCACGAGCCTGTCCTTCGTCGCCGCGCACACCAGCCGGGTACGGCTCGGCACCAGCACCCTCAACGGTCCGTGGCAGGCGCCGATACTGCTCGCCCGGTCGCTGACCACCCTCGATCTCCTCAGCGGCGGCCGGCTCGACGTCGGGTTCGGGCTCGGCTGGATGCCCGACGAATACACGGCGGTGGGCGTGCCGTGGGAGGGGCGCGGCGCCCGGCTCGACGAGACGCTCGACATCCTGCGGGCCTACTGGGAGAAGGAGACGTTCGCCCACGACGGCCCGCTGTTCACCGTCCCGGAGACCGTCGTGGGCCTCAAGCCGGCCCAGCGGCCCCATCCCCCGGTCCTGCTCGCCGCGTTCACACCCGCCGGACTGCGCCGGGTGGCCCGGCGCGCGGCCGGCTGGCTGCCCGTGGCGATGCCGCTGCCCGCGCTGATGGGGATGTGGCGGCAGATCCGCGAGGAGGCGGACCGCGCCGGACGGAACCCGGAGGAGCTGCGCATGGCGCTGCGCCTCAACGCCACCCTCACCCGGGAGCGGACCGGTTCGCAGCAGCCGCCGGCGTCGGGCACGCTCGACCAGTACGTCGATTACGCGCGGGCCGCCGCCGACGCGGGCGTCCACGAACTCTTCATCGAACTCGGCCAGGCACCCGGCCTCCTCGACGAGCGGCTGGACACGGCCGCGCGCTTCATCGAAGGCGTACGCGAGGGCTGAGCCGACACGCCGGTGGCCGACGGCGGGAGCCGGGCCGGGCCTGAGTCCGGCGAGGCCGGCCCGGCCCGGTCTTCCTCGCCCCTGGTCCGGCTCCCCGCGGGCCCGGTCGGGGTCCGCCCACCCGCGCACCGGGCGGCGGGCCGTCACGGTCAGCGCCCGGGAGCGCGCTCGGTGACCTCCTGAAGGAACCACTCGTTTCCGTCGGGGTCGGCGAAGCGGGCGAAGGTGCCGTAGCCGGGTGCCGGGCGCGAGCCCCGGCACCCGGCTACCGGGGGCCGCCTGGTGGAAGGCTCCGGTGACGTCGTGGAACGGTCCTTCGACGTCGACTCCGCGCCCGGTCAGTTCGCCGACCGCCCGCTCGATGTCGGTCGTGATCAGATGCAGGCCCCTGGCCGACCCGGCGGGGAGGGCGGTCAGCCCTTCCCCGAAGATGACCGAGCAGGCGGAGCCGGGGGGTGTCGCCTGAACGATCCGGTATCCGTCGCGGATCGGGAAGTCGGCGTCGGCGCGGAATCCGAGCGTGTCGAGGTAGAACTCCTTGGCCTTGTCGACGTCCGAGACGGGGATGACGACGACTTCGAGCTTCAGATCCATGGGGTGTTCTCGCTTTCGGAGGTGGCGGTCGCGGCCGGGCGGGTCATCGGGTGGCGCGTGCGGCGTCCTCGATGACGCGGGTGACGACGCCGGGGCGGGAGACGGCCACCGCGTGCGAGGCGGCGACCTCGGTGACGCGGGCATGGGCCCGCTCGGCCATGAACCGCTGCGCGGCGGCCGGGATGTTCAGGTCCTGCGTGGTGACGACGGCCCAGCTGGGGATGGTCTTCCAGGCGGCGGCGGTGGCCTTCTCCTCCAGCGCGGTCTGAGCGATGGGGCGCTGGCCGGCGGCGGCGAGAGCGGCTTCCTCGCGCGGGACGTCCGCCGCGAACTGGTGACGGAACTTGTCCTGCCGTATGTAGAGATCGGTGCCCCGGGTGCCGTCGGGCCGGGTGACGGACACCGGGTCGAGCGCGTCGGGGAGGGTGGAACCGGGGTACTTCCCGGTCAGCTCCAGCGCGGACTCGCCGGGGGCGGGCAGGAAGGCCGCCACGTAGACAAGGGCCTTGACGTCGGGGTCGTTCGCGGCGGCCTCACTGATCACGGATCCGCCGTAGGAGTGGCCGACGAGGATCTTCGGACCCTTGATGTGGTCCAGGAGGCCGCGCAGAGCGGTGGCGTCGTCGTGCGGGCCACGCAGCGGATCGGCGGCGGCGACCACGGGATATCCGTCGGCGCGCAGCCGGGCGACGACTCCGTTCCAGCTGGAGGAGTCCGCGAACGCGCCGTGCTCCAGTACGACGGTGGGCCGAGGCCCGTCCCGGTCGGCCCGGACGGTGGCCCCCGTGTCGGCGGTGGCGGTGCCGGTCAGGGCGACGACCCCGAACGCGGCCCCCGCGACGGCTGTCGCCACCGCCCCGGTCAGCACGTTCCGCTTACCCGCAGTCTTGATGTTCACCATGCACGCCCTTTCGAGACCGGAGCGGCCGGCATACCCGACCGATCAATCGTCACCGGTTTGTGTGGTGATCAACCTGCCATCCTTAACGTCACCTGTCAAGGCGGTTACTTGCGCGAGTTCGCGCCCCGGCCTGCCCGGCTGACACTCCGACAGGCGCAGTCGATGAATCCGATGGGACCCACTCGCCGCCGATCACCCCCTGCCGATCGGCGGATCCGCCCTGCGGCGGGTACACGCGACGAGCAGGGACGCCCAACCGCACCCTTACCATCGGCACTTCACACCCCGCCGACTCCGCGCGGGATCCGGAAACGAGAGGAATCATCGTGACGAGACGCCTTCCCCTGACAAGCCTGAAGCGTGCCCTGACAGCGGGTGCCGCCCTGATCTGCGGCGCCGGCGCCCTGGCCGCGGCCCAGCCCGCGATGGCGAGCCCGACCGCGCACCACGCACACCCCGCGCACCCCGCGCACCCCCTGCGCGGTGCGGCATATGTGGCCCTCGGCGACTCCTACGCCGCCGCCCCTCTGGTCCCCGACCAGGTCGACGCCCACTGCCTGCGCAGCAGCAACAACTACCCCTCCCTGGTGGCCCGTTCCTCGGTCGGGACGCGCCTGACGGACGTCACCTGTTCGGGGGCGACCACCGTCGACATGACCTCCCCGCAGGGGACAGCGGCACCACAGCTGGACGCGGTGAACCGACGCACCGACCTGGTGACCCTCACCATCGGCGGAAACGACATCGGCTTCAGTGCGGTGCTGGGCACATGTGCGCAGCTGGGGGCGACCGACCCGTCCGGCGCCCCGTGCCGCGCGTACCTCACCGGCTCGGGCACCGACCGGGTCACCGAGTCGATAGCCGCGACCGGGCCGAAGGTCGCCCAGGTCATCCGCGGCATCCACCGCCGCGCACCGCACGCGAGGATCGTCGTGGTCGGCTACCCGGCCCTCTTCCCGGAGAACGGGGTCGGCTGCACCAGCGCCTCCGTGCCGCTCGCGGCCGGCGACTTCCCGTATCTGCGCGACAAGGAGAAGGAGTTGAACTCCATGCTCGCCCGCCAGGCGCGACTCGGCGGCGCGACCTATGCGGACACGTACACCCCGACGGTCGGGCACGATCTGTGCGCACCGGCCGGCACGCGGTGGATCGAGCCCTTCGTCCCGCAGAGCCCGGCGGCTCCGCTGCACCCCAACGCCCAAGGCGAGAGCGCCATGGCCGCGGCCGTACAGCGAGCCCTGACGCACCGGCACTGACCCCCACACCGACCCCCTCCCCCTCGGTGGCGCCCTCCGCCTCCGAGGGGGAAGTCCGCGCGGGAGCGAGGAACCGTCGGCGACACGACACGGAATCACCGGTCACCATCTTGAAGGGTGACGCATGACGTGTCAGAGTCGTCCTCGCACACATACATGCAGGCACGTGTTCACGACGGCTTCCCGCACGGCACGGGAAGCACCGCTACAGCGCACGGAGGGTTCACATGATCGACAGGCGCACCTTCACCAGGGCGATGGGCCTCGGCACCGGAGCGGCCGCTCTCTCGCCGGCCGGCCTCCAGGGCGTCGCGTACGCCACCACGCCGGGCCCTGGCGGCACGGCCCCCCTCGTACCGGAGATCGCCCCGGGCACCCACACCGCCTTCCCCGCACTGCGCCGCGTCGAGGCCGGCCTGCTGAACGTCGGCTACGCCGAACTGGGCCCCGCCCACGGGCCCGCCGTGATCTGTCTGCACGGCTGGCCGTACGACATCCACAGCTACGTCGACGTCGCTCCCCTGCTGGCGGACCTGGGCTACCGGGTGATCGTGCCGTACCTGCGCGGCCACGGCACCACGCGCTTCCTGTCCTCCCGGACGTTCCGCAACGCCCAGCAGTCGGCGATCGCGCTCGACGTCATCGCGCTGATGGACGCGCTCCGGATCCGCCGGGCCGTGATCGCGGGCTTCGACTGGGGTTCACGGACGGGCGACATCCTCGCCGCCCTCTGGCCGGACCGCGTCAAGGCGCTGGTCTCGGTCAGCGGATATCTCGTCACCAACCGCGAGATGCAGCAGGAACCGATCGCGGCGGCCGCCGAGCACACCTGGTGGTACCAGTACTACTTCGCCACCGAACGCGGCAGGAAGGCGATGGAGCGCCAGGACCTCCGCCGCGACCTCACCCGGCTGGTCTGGGACCTCGTCTCCCCCTCCTGGGACTTCGACGACGCGACCTTCGCGCGCACCGCGGCGGCCTTCGACAATCCCGACTACGCCGCGATCGTCATCCACAACTACCGCTGGCGGCTGGGCCTCGCCGAGGGTGAGCCCCGCTACGACCGTTACGAGGACCGACTGGCCTCGGGCCCGGCCATCGGGGTGCCCACGATCGCCATCGACCCCTTGCTCGACCCCTTCACGGCGCGGCCCGCCGACGGCTCCGCCTACCGCGACAAGTTCACCGGGCCGTACGAGCACCGCACCCTGTCCATCGGGCACAACGTGCCGCAGGAGGCGCCGACGGCGTTCGCCCAGGCGGTCGTCGACGTGGACCACTTCTGACGGGAATCGGCGGTTCCCCTCGCACGGGGATGCCGTGACCCGGTGTTCCCCGCCGAACACCCGTATGCGAAGAGCCGGAGCCGGAAACGGCCCCGGCTCTTCGCATACGGGTGTTCGGCGCGTGCGTCACGGCACAGGCAGGTACCGCCCGTCCGACGGCATCCCGCAGGGCAGGGGGCTCGCCAGGAGTCTTCCGCCGTCCCGTTGTGCACCCGGGGTGAAGAGTTCAGGCATCCGCCGGCCGGAACACCCGACGGGAACTCCGCTCCGGCCCGCGCCACGCGCGGCCGCCGTACAGAACACCCCCGGCCCGCCTCCTCATCGAGTGAGAGAAGGCGGGCCGGGGGGCGTCTTCGCGATCGCGTCGCCGCGAGGGAGCCGGCGGATCAGTGACGGGTCGGGGACACGCAGCGGAAGCTGTCGGCGGCGGCCGGGTCGCCGTGGCCCTGGTAGCGGGACACCTTGGGGTAGGCGCACAGGTCGCGGGCGACCTGCTTGCCGGTGGAGTCGGTCAGGGTGGCGGGGAGTGTCGCGGGCGCCTTGCCCCGCTCGACCCAGGCCCGCAGGGCGCCGAGGTCGTCGGTCTGCCCGGTCAGAGCGCAGTGGGCGGCGCCCGGCGCGAGGAAGACGCGGTAGAAGTCGTCGACCCGCTCGGCACCTCCCATCCGCCGCTCGACCCGCCGGCGATAGTCCACCGTGCCCTGGGTGGGGATCAGCTGGTCCTGCTGCCCGTGCCAGGTCAGGAGCTTGCCGCCGGACTCGCGGAAGGCGGAGAGGTCCGGGTCGTCGGTGCCGATGACCTTGTCGTACTCGGCCTGGGACTGCCGGAACAACGCGGTGAACTGGGCGTAGGTGATCGTCGAGACGTCGAACGCGGGCTGCTTCTTCACCCAGGAGGCGACCCAGGCGGACGGTACGGGGAACGCCTGGCCCTTGAGGTCGCCGTGGGCGTCCGGCAGGGTTCCCGCGAGGTACGGGAACTTCAGGTCGGCTCCGATCGGGACGCCCGACCACAGCTTCTCGCCCGACGCGGTACGCGGGCCGTCCCAGATCTTGCGGACCACAGCCGCGTCGGCCGCGGTGATGGTCACCCGCTTGCCCTCGCACTCGAGGGTGGCGCCGATCAGCCGGCGCGGGTCGAAGTCACAGCGGGCGGGGTTCTCGACCAGGCCGTCCCGGATGCCGTCGAGCGCGTCGCAGGCCTTGACGGCGGCGGTGTTGAAGGCGTCGAACGCGCACCCGCTCGGGTAGGTCTTCTCGTTGTTCATCACCACCTGCGGCCACAGGGTGGCGACCTCGAACTCGTCCCAGTTGACGGCCGGCGCGTTGGCGAGGATGCCGTCGTAGTCGCCTGGATGGCGCTGAGCCTGCGCGTACCCCTGACGGCCGCCGGTGGAACAGCCGTTGAAGTACGCGTAGGAGGCCGTCCTGCCGTAGTGGCCGGCGATGACCTGCTTGGCGACGACCGCGGCCTCGTGCTCGGAGCGGGAGGCGAAGTTCTTCAGGAGCGAGGTGTCGACCCGGCCCTTCGTGTCCAGGGCCCAACTGCTGTCGAGGTAGGTCTTGACGCCGGCGTCGGTGGTGGCGGTGGCGTAGCCGTTCTTGACGGCGCCCGCGAGGCCGGCCCCGTAGTCGCCGGCGGCGAAGGCGCTTCCGCCGAGGGTCTGCAGCCGGCCGTTCCAGCCCGTCTCGGGCAGCCAGACCGTCACCTTGGCGTGATCCCCCTCGCCGGGGTGTGTCAGCGTGACCGTCACATCGCAGTAGGCCGGTACGTCGGGGATGTGCGCGGCGGGGAGGGGCGGGATCTCCGGCACGTCGACGGTTCCGGCCTCCCGGGCGACCGCCACCACGCTCTCCACCGCGGTGCCCTCGGGGGCCCGCACGGTGACGGTCGAGCAGGCGGACGCCCGGGGGACGGATGTCCCGGTGCCGGCCCAGGCGGTCGGCGGATACACCGCCGCGACCAGCGGCACCCCGGCCGCGACGGCGGTCAGAAGTCGTCGTCTCATGATTCCCCCTCAGGAGCGGATGTGCATGCGAAGTAGTGACACCTACGCCGGCGCGTCCCCAGCACGGCGAGTGCGAGAAGAGAGTGACATGGATGCGCGTAACCGGTCAAGATGGTTACGTGTGCGAGGTAAGCGCGAGAACGCGCTCAACGGGGCGGCACGGGCGGGATCATTCAGCCGATTCGGCTGTCCTGGACGGTCCGGCAGGGCCGGCGGGTCCGGCAGGACTTGCCGAAGGTGGCGCCCCCTCGGCGCGCTCCTCCGCCAGCCATCGGGAATGCCGCCGCTCGACCCACGATCGGCTGACATAGCCCGTCTTCATCCCCAGCCGCGCCTCCGGGTCGGCACGCGCCATCCGCGTGTGACCGATGAGAACGAGGGCGATCGACCAGGCCAGAAGGTCGTGCACGAAGATCGCGCCGGTGCGGGAGACGAAGGGCAGCACGCCCGTGAACCACATCAGCAGACCGGTGCCCAGCATCACCAGCACGGCACCGGCGATCCAGCCCGCGTAGAGCTTCTGCCCCGCGTTGAACTTGCCGGCCGGACGATCCCGCGGACCGGTACGGCCCCGCCGGACGGCCCGCAGCCAGCGCCTGTCGTACGGCGCGAAGCGGTTCAGGCGACCCAGGTCGGCACGGAACTCGGCCGACAGCAGTCCCAGCAGAACGGGTACGGGGAGCAGGATGCCGGACCATCTGTGCACCGTGGTCACGAGCGGGCGCCGGCCCACGAGCTGGGCGAGCGGGCCGAGGTAGAGACAGGCCGCGGACGCCAGACAGATCAGCGTGAGCCATCCGACAGCCCGGTGGACATGACGCTGGGAAGACCCGAACCGCCGTACCCGGTCCACCTGTTCAGGCTGCTTCATCGCCACGGTCCGCCCCGTCGAGCCAGCCATCGACCGGATAACCGCGTTCCTCCCAGAACCCCGGGACCACCTTCTCGGTGACCTCGATGCCGGACAGCCACTTGGCCGACTTGTAGAAGTACATCGGGGCGACGTACAGGCGTACCGGACCGCCCTGTTCATGAGTGATCGGCTTGTCCTGCATGTTCAGTGCCACCAGGACGTCCGAGCGGCGGGCCTGTTCCAGGGTGAGGCTCTCGCTGTAGGCGCCGTCGAAGCAGGTGAACCGCACCGCCCCGGCTTCGCCGCGCACACCGGCGGCGTCGAGCAGATCGGCCAGTCTCACCCCCTCGAAGGGGGTGCCGTCGACCCGCCATCCGTCGGTGCACACCACGTCGCCGACGACCCGCGTCCGCGGCAGCGCCCGCAGCTGCGGCAGGGTGTAGGTGCCGGGGCGGTCGACCAGGCCGCCGATCGTCAGCACGTAGTTCCGCTCACTCTTGCGCGGTACCGACCCGACGACGCTGAAGTACCGGAAGCCGCCGGGATTGGGCAGCAGCCCGGTGAGTCCGGTGCCGTCCACCTGGGAGGCGACGGCCAGAGCCTTCCCCCAGCCCCGCTGGAGCGGAGGTCCCGCGACGACTCCCACCGCGCCCGCGGCCAGGACACCGAGGAGGGCCCGCCGTCCCACCGGGGCTCCTCCCCCGTGCCGTTTCTTCGACTGATCCGCCATGCCCACTGCCCCCTTCGAAAGGAACGATCCCTCAAGTAACCGTTCTGAACGGTTACGACCGTGGCAGGTTTCCGAGTGGGTGTCAACGCGGCGACAGGGGAGCCCCTGTGGGTTTCTCGCCCGGCCTTCGGCGTCCGGGGATCGGGGGCTCGCCGCATTCAGGGCGCATACCAGGGGATACAGTACGAAAATGGGGACTACGACGCCCGCCCCGTCACACGTCGCACCGTGTGGGGGTGTCATGTGCCGCCCGCACCCTCCCGCACCGAAAGTCCGATGTGGGTACCATGCGCAACGTCATCCATTACGAGGGAGTGAACGG